>JAEWOE010000001.1 GCA_023460995.1 Bacillota bacterium
AGAATTAAATAAACAAGAAGATATTAAACTATAAATTCTAGTTATTAAATATTACTTTTTGGTCATTATATAGTAGAAAAAAAGTGCTATAATTGTAATGTTTGAGGTGGTAGTATGAAAAATATTAGAGGTAAAAGTTTATTAGTTTTGCTACTTACTAGTATTATGCTTTATTTTATATTAAAGGATGATTTTACTAATGTAGCAGAAATATTTAAGTATACAAATATAACATGGCTTATAGTAGCTATTCTAGTTTACTATTTTGGTTCTTTAATTCAAACTATATCATTAAAATTAATTATAGGTCAGTATAAGAAGGATTATTCATTATTTAAAGCATTTAGATTAAATGTTGTAACTAACTTTTTTAATGGTATAACTCCACTTGCAAGTGGGGGACAGCCACTACAAGTTTATGAATTACATAAAGATAAAATTAAAGTATCTGATGGTACAAATATAATAGTTGAAAACTTTTTAATATATCAAACTTCTTTAATTACTTTATCAATATTATGCTACATAATAAATGCTATCTTTAATATAGTTGCTTTCAATTTTACTTTAAGTGTACTATTTTTTATAGGATTTATTTTAAATTTGGTAGTATTAATATTTGCTTATGTGGTTGGTTCTAGTAAGACTATTAGTAAAAAAATAGTTTTAACAATAGTAAAAGTTCTTGTAAAGTTTAAAATAGTTCGAGATAAAACTAAAATTATAAGTAAACTCGAAAATACATGTGATGAATTTTATAATGGTTTTAAAGATATGAAAAAAAACAAAGAAATAGTTATTAAAGGTTTTTTTCTTCAGCTAATAGGTACTGCTATAACATTTACTACAACATATTTTGTGTTTAAAGCATTAAATTTACATATTGATATGAATATGTTAGAATGTATAGTAACATCTGTTTTTGTTTTTATAGCAGGTGCATTTGTTCCAATACCTGGTGGAACGGGCGGCATGGAATATACTTTCTTTAATTTTTTTGAGAGTTTCTTAGCTGGAGCTCCATTAAAATCATCATTGCTATTATGGAGATTTGTAACATATCTTTTCCCTGTTGTACTAGGTGGTTTAATATTTAATATAAAAAAACAAGAAAGAAAGGAGATTTTTAATAATGAAAAAGAATAACAATACTAATAAATTACCAGAGATGATATTTATGCCTGCTTTTTTATGTATAGGTTCTGGTGTAGGTATGGTTTTTGGATTAATATTTAGCAATATCGGCCTTGGAATGTGCTTAGGAGCTAGTATTGGTTTAACTATAGGATTATTAATAGACTCTTCTATTAAAGCAAGTAAAACGAAAAAATGACTATATAGAATAATGATTTATCATTATTCTTTTTTATTGTGATATAATGTTATTTAGGTGATAGTATGGCAACAAGCAAAGTAAGAGATGGAATCATTGGGTTTATTATTGGAGACGCAATGGGTGTTCCTAATGAGTTTAAAACTAGAGAGTGTATTAAAACTAATATATTAATGGAAATGGTTGGTTTTGGTTCACATCCGGTACCTGCTGGTTCATGGAGTGATGCTAGCTCTATGACTCTTGCTACAATTGATTCAATAATTAAAGAAGATGAAATTAATTATTATGATATAACTGATAACTTTGTTTTATGGGCCAAGGACACCAAATACACACCATTTAATTATGTTTTTAATATAAGTAGTACTTGCTTAAAGGCTATAACTAATTATAAGGATAATAACATGAATCCTATTAAGTGCGGCTTAGGTAAGTTAGAAGATAATGATAATAGTTCTCTTATGAGGATGCTTCCAATCGCTTATTATGCCTATTATAAGCAGCTAACGGATGATGAGATATTAAAACTAGTTAAAGATATATCTTCTATTACAAATAGACACGAAATTAGTATTTTAGGATGTTATATATATGTTAAGTATATTATGTGTTTATTGGGCGGAAAAACTAAAGAAAAGAGTTATTCAATTATTAAGAAGTTGGATTATTCTAATTTTAAAGAAAATACTTTAAAAACATATAAAAGAGTATTAAATGATGATATATTAAAACTTAAATTAAGTGAAATTAAATCCTCATGTTATATAGTAGATTCTCTAGAGGCATCACTATGGTGTTTTATGAAGTCGGATAGCTATGCGCAGGCAGTTATTGCCGCAATAAACTTAGGTGATGATACAGATACTATTGGTGCTCTAACAGGTGCTTTATCGGGTATTATGTATGGTTATAAAAATATTCCTGATGTTTGGGTAAATAAACTAATTAATTTAAACTATATTTTTGATATGGTAGATAGATTTGAAAAAACATTAAAATCAAGGAATTTATATAAACAGTTGTCTTTTAAAATATAAATCAATTAAATATTAGTATAAAAAAAGAACCTTAATGTTCTTTTTTTGATGTATAATTGTATAGGGAAGTGAGACTATGATGAATAAAAAAGCAATAAAATCATTATTACTTATTGTATTTGCCTTTTTAGGACTAATCGTTTTTTCATATAATAATGATTTTATATATAAAGATACTATATTAAAAATAACTAAAATAGAGACTATCAATGAATCGGATAGTACCAATTCATTAGAATTAGAAGAACATTATTATCAAAAGGAAATAACTGGTATAATTTCGAATGGTAATGATAAAGGGGACATAAAAGTATTAGAATATGAAGAAACTTACTCTTCGATAGTTACTGAAAAGTATAGCGTTGGTGATAAAGTTTTTATAAGCAATAATAGTATTGAAGGCTTAAAAAGGGACTCTTATATTGCAATAATGATCTCCATTTTTGTTATATCTATTTTTATAGTTGGTAATTTTAGAGGATTACTGGCTATAGTTAGTGTTATATTAAATACTACTATTTTTTGTCTTAGTTTAAATTTATATTTTAAAGGTGTAAATTTATTATTTTTATGTATTATTGAAATAATTATATTTACAGTACTATCACTACTTTTAGCTGGTGGTAAAAACAGGAAAACATATACTGCTATTATATCTACTTTAGTATCGATAACTACTTTATTTATTATATCTATTTTAGTAATTAAATTTACTGATTATAAAGGAATAAATTTTAATGAGATAGGTTTTTTAACTGTACCATTTAAAGATGTAATTATAGCAGAACTAATGATTGGTGGCTTAGGTGCAATAATGGATGTTTCTATAACAATGTCTTCATCAATTTCTGAATTAATTGAAAAGGATGATAAGATATCTAACAGTTCTTTGAAAAAATCTGGTAAAGATATTGGTAAAGACATTATGAGCACTATGATTAATGTGCTATTCTTTACTTATTTATGTAGTGGTCTTCCAGTATTTGTCTTAGCTTTTAGAAATGGTTTTTCTTTTTATAACTACATAACTACTAATTTTTCATTAGAACTAGCTAGATTTTTAGTAGGAAGTATAGGCATACTTCTTACAATTCCTATATCACAGTTTATTACTATTAAGTATTTAAGAAGAGGTGATGTACATGAATAAAATTCTTGCATTACTACTGTTTATTCTTTTAATATGGATAGGTGGTAATAGAGGAATAAAACTATTTATATCTCTTATTATTAATTTTATTATTTTAATGCTTGTTTTTTATTTCATTGCATTAGGTTTTAATCCAATTGTTATATCGTTAATAGGATGTTTAATTATTACATATATTATTTTGTATTTTGTAAATGGCGAAAATATTAAAACTAAAGCGTCATTACAATCTGTAATTATAGTTTTAGTTATTTTAGTGGTATCAATATTTTTAGTTACAAAGGTAACTAGAATTAGTGGTTTTGGTTATGAATCTTATGAAGAGATAAATATGTTTTCTTATGATGTTGCTTTAGATTTTACAGATGTTTCTATAGCTTTAATACTAATTGGCCTTATTGGCGCTACGGTAGATACTTCAGTAGCTATTTCGTCTGCTTTATATGAAGTTCATGAAAATAATAAAGAACTATCTAAAAAGGAACTATTTTTATCTGGCATTACTATTGGAAAAGATATACTAGGTACAACTACAAACACCCTTCTGTTTGCTTTTTTAGGGGAATTTTTAACTCTATTAATTTGGTTTAAAGATGTTAGCTATTCTTTACTAGATATTCTTAATAATAAGACTTTCTGCGCTGAATTTATAAAAATATTATTTAGTGGTATGGGGTGCGTTCTAGTTATACCAATTACAGCTTTAATTGTATCTAACAAAGTAACTAAGAAAAATATTTAGTGATGAAATGTATAAATAATCTCTTTTTATAGCAATATACTATGAAAGGAGATTTTTATATGGCACGCCACAAAGTAGAGATTATAGGCGTGAATACTGCGAATATTAAAGTACTTACGAGTGATGAGATGACTGAACTTTTTAAAGCTATGCATAATGGTGATGTATTTGCCAAAGATGATTTAATAAATGGTAATTTAAAGTTAGTTCTTTCTATACTTAGAAAGTATCAAAATAGATGTGATAATATGGATGATTTATTCCAAGTTGGTTGTATTGGTCTAATTAAGGCTATTGATAACTTTGATTTATCACATGAAGTAAAATTTAGTACATATGCTGTACCAATGATAATAGGTGAAATAAAAAGATATTTAAGAGATAATAATAGTATTAGAGTCTCTAGATCAGTAAAAGATTTAGCCTTTAGGATTCTTCGTATGAAAGAAGAATTACTTACTATAAAAGGAAGAGAGCCAACTATAAAAGAATTAGCGACAGGTTTAGAGATATCAGAATTTGAGCTAGCTAATGCCCTTGATTCTATGAAAGATACAATTAGTATGTTTGAACCTATCTATAATGATGGATCAGATACCATATATTTATCAGATCAGTTAGAAGATAAAAAAAATAAACTATATGATTTAGAAACAAAAATATCATTAAAAGATGCTTTAAATAATATTAGAGAAAAAGAAAAGTACATTCTTTTAGAAAGATTTATTTATGGTAAAACTCAAGTAGAACTTGCTGAAGAACTAGGTATATCACAAGCTCAAATATCTAGACTTGAAAAAAGTGGTATAGATGGCATAAAGAAGCAAATATTATAAAATATATTACATTTAATATAGATTAATCTCATATTATTATATAGGTGATAATATGAGATTATCTGATTTACAAAATAAAGATATTATATGCGTTAATGATGGTAAGAAAATAGGTAGTATTATTGATATAAATATTAATGATAGTGGTAAACTAGAAAGTCTTATAGTAGAAAAAAGCAAGTTTTTCATATCAAGGTTTTCTACTTCTAATGAGATAGAAATAAAATGGGGTCAAATAGAAAAAATTGGTGAAGATGTTATTTTAGTTAATCTTAATCTAACTAGTGAAAACTAGTTTTTATTATGCTATAATATAAATTATGGTGATTATATGAAATATAGTGATGCCCAAATGAATATTATATTTGAAAAATATATAAATTTTGTAGATGAACTTCCATATAAATACATAGATAATATAACAAATCTTTTATATATTATTGTTCCTGCTTTTATACTAAAATATGGTCTTGAAAATGAAAAAACCATACTAAATACATTTAAAAATGTAAGAATAGTTATTAAAGAGGGGACTAATAAAAAAGTACAAGCTTTTTATAAAAGTATTCCTGTTAAAGAGGAAAATAATATAATACTACATAAATATATTGTTCTTCAAAATTATCATAGTAACAGTCTGGTAGAACTATTAGATAATTTAGTTCATGAATATAATCATGCATTAAATTCAGAAAATAATAGTATAACTTTTGAAGAGAACGAAGTTCTTATACGAACTGGTTTAAGTCATATTAGATATGATAAAAATACTTTAGATTTTACATCAAAAGATAATAATTATATATTAGAAGAAATATTAAATACTAAAGAAACTGAAGAAATAATTAATTTAATACATAGTTTTAAAAACTATAAGTTTAATAATAAGAAAATTACTACAGCTTTATATTTCATAGATAATCATATAATAGATAAATACTCTTCTGAGTCATATAAACTTGAAACTTTCTTTACAAAAGAATTAACTACTAATAGAACTTTTATGGCAACTTTATCAAAATTAAGAGTAAAAGGATTTATTGAAGATATAGATTACTGGTTTGATAATATTACTGGTGAAAAGAATAGTTTCAAGAATCTAGTTAATCTAATTATTGAAGTAACGAATATAAAAAATAAGGAACCTAAATGGTTTTTAAGTAAAAAAAAATGGAAAAGACGTATAAATGAGTTGTATAAAGATACTTTGTATATTATTAATACATTCAATAATAATTGTAATTATAAATAAAGTATCTATGATATAATTGTAGCGTGGTGAGTTATATGAAAAAGTATTTAAAATATATATGTGCCTTAATTCTTATAATGATTTTTGTTGTATGTATATATCTATCTTTTGGTAAGAAAAGTAAAGAATATAGTAAGAACTTATTTTATATGGATACTTACATAAATGTTAAAGTAAATAGTTCTTTAGGTGAAACTAAAGTTAATAAGATTTTAGATGACATAGATTCCTTATATAATAAATATCAAATGCTTACTGATACTTATAATCCAGATAGTGATATATATTATATAAATAATAACAATAGTGAAGATGAAGAGATATCTATCGATAGTGAATTATATAAGATTATAGAATTAGGATTATCTTGGTATGATAAAAGTAATGGTAAGTTTAATATTAATATGGGTAATATTATTGCCGTTTGGAAGAAGTATCGTGATGCAGGTACAGGTTTACCTACTATGGATGAGTTAGTTAAAAGTGGGTCTATCGATATTAATAATGTTGTTTTACTAGGTGATAATAAGATTAAGAATACTAGGCCAAATATTGATTTAGGAGCGGTAGCTAAAGGATATGCTACTGAAAAAGCTGGCCAGTACTTAAAAGAAAATGGTATAGATAGTTTTATAATTAATGCTGGTGGTAATGTAGTTGTAGGTAAAAATGAAATAAAAGATAGTTATAGTATCGGTATAGAAAATCCAGAACATACAAGTGATATATACCAGGTTATAAAAGGAAATGATATAGCTGTTGTTACAAGTGGTGGGTATGAAAGATTTTATGAATATAATGGTGTAAGGTATCATCATATAATTGATCCTGATACTTTATTTCCAGCTGATAATATGCTTAGTGTTACAATAGTAGCAAAAGATTCTGCTTTAGCAGATATTCTATCTACAACTTTATTTTTAATGAAACCAGAGGAAGCAATTGCTTTAGTTAATGATTTAGATGATGTTGAAGCGGTTATTTATATAGACTCTAATACTATTTTAAAAAGTGATGGTTTTAGTAAGTATGAATAAGCAAGATATAATTCTTATAGCTATTATACTTACAATAGTAGGATCTATCGCTTTAGTTTTTAAATTAACAGAAAAAGATAATATGAATAATGCTTTAGTTTATTATGAAGATAAACTTGTTCTTACTATTGATATAACTTTAGATGAACAAGAGTACACTGTAGAAGGATATAATGGCCCTGTTATAATAACAGCAGGTAATGGCAAAGTAAAAGTTGAAGATGAAGATAGTCCATTACACTTATGTTCAAAACAAGGATACATAAGTAAATCATATGAAAGTATTGTTTGTCTTCCTAATAAAATAGTAATTAAATTAGAGAATGCTTCTTCATTAGATGCAATAGTAAAGTAGGCAGTATATGGAAACAAAAGAATTTACAAGATTATCACTTTTATTAGCGCTTTCAGTAGTGCTTAATTTAATTGAGTCAATGTTACCGATTTTTAGTGGTGTTATACCTGGATTAAAACTTGGTCTTGCTAATATAATAATATTATTTGTTCTTTATAATTACTCTTTTAAGGATGCACTTTATTTATCTATTTTAAGGGTATTTCTAGTAGGAATTCTTAGAACCGGATTATTTAGTGTATCGTTCTTTTTCTCTTTAGGAGGAGCTGTTTTAAGCATAATAGCTATGTATTTAATAAAGAGGTTTACAAAGTTATCAATAATTGGTATTAGTATAGTAGGATCTTTCTTTCATAGTCTAGGTCAAATATTAGTCGCATGCTTTATGGTAGAAATGACAAGTATGATATATTATCTACCATTACTTCTATTATTTTCTATTCCAACAGGTATTGTAACTGGTATAATTACTAAAGAATTAATAAGTAATTTCAAAGGAATGGAAAAAAATGTCGAAAGTTATCATTAATATTTGCATTTATTTTAAAAATGTGTTATTATGTATATGAACTTGGGTGGCGGTTATTTATAGTATAGCTGTCCGGAACTTAACCTAGGTTCTTTTATTTGGATTTTACTCCGTAATAAGAGTAGTAGAAGTGTCCTAATATAGACGAGCAGTATTGAACTATAACTCTAAAGCTATATTAGGCGATAAAAGCAGGTATATTGGTAACAATGTATCTAAAAAAGAACCATTTAGGTTCTTTTTTTGTTTACTATTTCACTATTGTTCCTATTGTTTCACCAGTTATTGCTTTAAGTAGGTTTCCTTTTTTATTTATATCAAATACCAAAATAGGAATATTATTATCCATACATAAAGATGTAGCAGTCGAATCCATGACATTTAATTTTTTATTTAAAACATCTATATAAGTTATTTCATCAAATTTAATTGCTTCTTTATCTTTCTTAGGATCACTGGAATATACTCCATCAACATTAGTAGCTTTAAATATAATATCAGCATTTATTTCAGCAGCACGTAATGCAGCAGCTGTATCAGTTGAAAAGAAAGGGTTCCCAGTACCACAACCAAATATAACAATTCTTCCTTTTTCCATATGACGTGTAGCTCTATTTTTAATATAGAATTCAGCTATCTGACGCATTTCAATACCAGTTTGAACTCTAGATTCAGCACCCAATTGTTTAAAAGCATCTTGTAAGGCTAAAGCATTCATAGTAGTAGCAAGCATGCCGATATGATCAGCTGTGCATCTATCCATATTAGTGTTACTTCTTCCTCGCCAGAAATTACCTCCACCAACAACAATACTTATTTCACAACCAAGTTCATGACATTCTTTAATTTCTTCACATATACCTAAAACAGAACTAAAATCAATGCCTTTATTATCTGCTCCTGATAGGGTTTCACCACTTAATTTAAGTAGAATTCGATTATATTTTGGTTTGTTTTTCATTCAAATATCTCCTTTGCAATTTTGTATTAATGCTATTATAACACAAAAAAGAGAACTAATGAAAAAAAATTATATATTATTAAGTAGGGTACTTATCCTTTTAAAATAAAGGGTGAGGGGAGATACTGCCTATATAATATGTATACTTTACACTTGACAATTGACACATAAATAGTATAATTATTATAGGTGGTGTAAGAGATGAACAAGTTAAATGACATATTACATGAATTAGGAATTTCCAAAGTTAAATTAGCGAAGTTTTTGGGTGTATCTAGACAAATGATATATAATTATTTAGAATTAGATGATTTAAATAAATGGCCTAAAGATAAAAAAGTTTTACTTCTTAATTTATTAGGAATAAAATCACCTGAAGAAATAGAAACTATCAAGATTAATACAGACTATATTCTTGATGTTGAAACAAGATTAAATAGTTTAATAGATAATACTTCTGATAGGAAGGTTACTGTTAATGGTGAAAAGCAAATCTTCAATGATTTAGGTAAAAAACAAAAAGAATTAATTATTAATATTATTGATTTAATGAAGGAAAGGCTTGAAGATCCTAATGATATGGAAGCTTTCTATACATTCAAATATATGTATAATTTTATGCAGTCAATTGATTCTTCAAAGGAATTAAAATATATTTTAGGTTATGTTGCTAAAGCTACTGGTTTTGTTAAACCGTTAGAATTTGTATTTAACGAAGAAGAACAATTCATCTTTGAAAGTATAATGTATTCTGCAATGGTACTGTACAATAATGGTGGAGCTTCAAAAGCTAAAATAGCTGAATCACATAAAAGATTTGTAAATCAAATAGAACATAAAATTGAAGACAAAATGAGTAGAACATTAGAACTTAATACTGTTAAGATTCAGGCTTTAAGAGAACTTGGTTATACTGCTGTTACTGAGGCTAATGCAGCTGAAATATTTGAAAAAATAGCTGAAATTCAGTCAAGAAAAATAACAAATATAAATTAACAAAAAAAGAGATTCTATCTCTTTTTTTATGAATAAATCTTATTAAGAACCAAAAAGGTTCTTTTTTTTAAAAAATAATTAAAATATTTATAACTTTTACCAATAAAATGTACTGTTAAATGCATCCAAATTATGTAGGTAACTATTAGAATGTAGGAGGAATGAAAATATGAATTTTTTCAAAAGAAGTTTAGTTAGTATTACAAGAAGAAAAAGTAAGTCTATTATATTATTTGTAGCTATATTAATGGTATGTAATGTAATAGCGGGAGCTATTTCAGTTAAAAAGGCTCTTATTAAGACTGAGGATAATATCAAAAGGAGTATTCCAATTGAATTAAAACCAGAAATTGATTATGAAAATATTGGTGTTAATGCACCAGATAGTATTAGTGAAGACACTATTATTAAAATAGGTAAATCTAGTTATTTAAAGGAATTTTATTACTCATTTAAATATAGTTTAACTAGTGATAGTTTGAAATCTGTTGAAAGTGGAATGGTTATATATCGAACATTAGAAGCTAGTGTATCTAGTGACTCTAAGCTAGCTGGTGATAATAATGAAAGTTATTTTTCGATAATAGGTACTAATACAAGCGATATAAAGGAAGTAAATAACGGGACTTTTAGTATTATAGATGGTGATTTATATACGGATAAAGATATTGATAATGGTAACAATGTTATTTTAATTTCTAAAGAACTTGCTCAGGAAAATGGATTAAAAGTTGGAGATAGTATTAATTTACGCCGAAAGGTTGAAACATATACTGAAACAGAAACAAAATCTTTAGGTACAGTTACAAAGGAATATAAGATTGTTGGTATTTTTGAGGCTAAATTAAATAAAATTACTGATAATGATGGAAAAGTAATAGATGAGTCTAATCCACTTGCTAACAGTATCTATATGCCTAATAATACAGTTAAAATAGTACATGATGAAGTTGTTGGTTTGCTTAAGAAGTACAATGCTAATGAATATGATGATTTCAATATAAGTGCCTCATTTTATTTAAATAGTATTGGTGATATAGAAAATTTTAATAATGATAATTTAAAGTTATTACCTACTGGATATAAATTTACTGATAATAGTAATCTTTATAGTAGTACTTTAGCACCTATTTCTAGTATGGGAGGTATATCAAATTTTATTATGTATGCTGCTTTAATAGCGTCAATTATAATAATAGGTCTAATCTCTTTATTATTTTTTAGAGAAAGAAGACATGAGATGGGTATTTACTTAGCTCTTGGTGAGCATAAGATTAATATTGCTATGCAAATACTAATTGAAACTTTAATTATATCTTTACTTGCAGTATTTATTTCGATATTTACTGGTAATATGGTTGCTAAAAATATTTCTAATAATATGTTAGAAGACCAAATAGAAAATAAAGCAAGTAATGATGACTATTATTATGATGAGTTTGGATATCAATTAAATTATAGTAAAGATGAGCTATTAGATAAATATAATGTCAAATTAGATGTTACTACTATTATTTTAATTTTTCTAATTAGTATAGGAAGTATTACTGTTTCAACTTTAATACCTATTTACTATACTTTAAAGATTAATCCTAAGAAAATACTTATGTAAGGAGAATTAGTATGGAAAATATATTAAGCGTTAGTAATTTAAGTTACTATTATCAAGATGGTGATACTATAAGACATATTTTGAAAGATATAAATTTAAATTTTGATAAAGGTAAATTTTATACCATATTAGGTGAAAGTGGCAGTGGTAAAACTACATTTCTTTCTCTAATATCTGCTTTAGAAGAGCAAAAACAAGGTAAAATTAAATATGATGGAACTGATATTAGACAAATTGGTTTAGATAACTTTAGAAGAAATAAGATTGGTATTATATTTCAAAGTTATAATTTAATTCCTTATATGACTGCTTTAGAGAACGTTTTAACAGCGATGTATATAACAGACAATAAAATACCAGGTAATTACAAAACAGTAGCTCTAAACCTATTAAAATACGTTGGAATAGATAATGATAAAGCCACAAGAGTTGTTAATAAACTTTCTGGTGGTGAACAACAAAGAGTTGCAATAGCAAGATCACTTTCTACAGATGTAGATATCATTCTAGCGGATGAACCAACAGGTAACTTAGATGAACAAATGTCAGATGAAATAGTTAAATTATTTTCTTCGTTAGCTCATGATCATAATAAATGTATTATTATGGTTACCCATTCTAAAGAAATAGCAGAAAAGTCTGATATGGTTTTAAGACTATATAAAGGTGTATTAAAAGAAAATGAGTAGTTTTTTAGACAACTTCACAGAAGAAGAAAAACAAGATAGTAATGGGATAAAAACAACTGAATATGAAGTAGATATAGATAAAAAGTATAAAAGTAAAAAGACTAAAAGATTAGTCATTGAAGTACTAGTTATAGTATTTATTAGTATTTGTATAATATTTACTATAATTTATATGTCTAAAGTAGAGGTACCAAACTTTAATAATCAGTTAGTATCCATTGCAGATAAATGGGGTTCTAACAACGATATAGATATAGTAAAAAGCGAAGAATATAGTGATGAATTTTTAGAAGGATATATTATAAGTCAAAGTGTAGAAAATGGTACCAGAATATCTAAAAAAAATAATTTAAAACTTGTTGTTAGTAAAGGACCAGATCCTGAGGAAGTAATTAAAGTACCTGACTTCAGTACTATGACAGGAGCTGAAATTAAAAATTGGGTTAATGAAAATAAATTAAGTAATACTACTATTACAGAAAAAAACTCTACTCTAATAGAAGCCGGCAAATTAATTAGTTATACATTTGAAAGTGTTATTGTAGACAAAGAAAATTTTAGAAGAAGCGATGTTTTAAATATCATCATTTCTAAAGGTAACACCACATATGAAAAAGATATAGAAGTAATAAATTTAGTATCTAAAACAAAAGAAGAAGTTTCTAAGTGGTGTACAGATAATAATTTAATATGTAATTATGCAGAAGTGCTTTCGGAAACTTATGAAAGTGGTAAAATTGTGTCTCAGTCAGTAAAAGCCATGGAAACTATTTCAAAAGATCAAATACTTAATTTTGAAGTATCTGTAGGAAAAGGGATAATAGTACCTAATTATTCAAATGTCACTAGTGAAAACGCAAGCAGTATAAATACAAAGTTTGATATTAAATTAAAATATGTATATAATATGGTTACTAGTTATGGAAAACTGATATCGCAAAGTGTTAAAGCAGGTAGTAAAAGATTAGAAACAGATAATAAAATAGAACTAGTTTATTCACTAGGAAGACCATATTTTAGCAATCTAGTAGGAACAAGCGTTAGTGAAGTAGCAAAAATATTTTATGATTATAATCAAAAAGGAGTTAACTTTACTTATGAAATACTTTATGTTAACAGTGATAAAGAAAAAGGAAGTATAATTGAAACTTCTAAATCAAATGAATTTGTTACAACAAGCGAAAACATTATAATTAAAGTTAGTAACGGAGTAGTAGGTGATTAATAATGAGAATAAAACTAAATACAATTTTTGAGTTGCTTAGAAACTATGATACTTATGGTTTTGAACTACTTTACGAAAATTATTTTAGATTAATGTATGGTGTTGCTTTTTCTATTAGTAAGAACGATGAAACGAGTAAAGACGCAATTCAAAATACCATGTTTAATTTATACAAACTTGACTGTAATAAGTTTCCTACCAATAATGAATTAAGCTGGCTTTACAAAGTAGTAAAAAATGAAACATTACAGCTTCTTAGAAAAGAAAAGGCAAAAATATCTATTGATGATATTGCGGAATTACCTGATCTTAACAACGATATTAATTTAGTTGTAGATATGGATTCTTATGAACAGTTAGTTATGCAACTAAATGATCGGCAAAGAAAAATAGTAACTTTAAAAATTGTCAGTGGTTTAACTCATAAAGAAATATCAGAAATGTTAGATATTCCTCTAGGTACAGTAATGTGGAGTTATAATACATCAATAAGGAAACTTAGACTTGTTCTTAGTGGATTAACTTCTGTGTTCTTATTAAGCTTAGGAACCGTCTTATATAGGTTATTTGATGCAAAAACAAAGGTAAGTCCATTAATAAGTGAATCATATACTACTCTAGAATATTATCCATCTAGTAAAGTAGGTGGAAGTACAGAAATCGTAAGTAATTTTAATATAGATATAGTTTTATATATAATTATGATTGGTATGCTAATTTCATTTATATTATTATTTATCAAATCTGATAAAATTCCTAACAGAACTCTTTACAAAAGAAATAGATAAGCATTATTATTAAAATACATAATATGAACGGTAGTAGGTTAGGGGACTTTACTTAAATTAAAACATATTGTTATTTTTGATTTAAGTAGATATTTTAAGACTTTATAAGTCTTTTTTGTTATCATGATACAAAAAGTATTTACAAAAAAAATTTATAAATATATAATTAATATTATTAATGGGGGAAAAATATAATGAGTTTTAACACAGAAATAGCTGAAGAAATATCAAAAATGCAAGAAGATGCATTATTTATTATTGATAATGAGATAGTAGAAATTTATTATAAGTTTATTTCTTATATTCCTGAAAAATGGAATATATCTAAGATACTTCAAAAAAGTTCAGTAGATTTATCGGTACAAGAAATAGATATTTTAAAACAAATAAAAATTGATAATAATAATAGTGAAGTGTTTTTAGAATATTTAAAAAATATTTTGATAAAAATTCAATAGAAGATTTAGCTAAACTAAAATTAACGGATGAGGAATATAATCTTTGTATTAACAATATAAAAAAATATTGTATTTTTCCAACTGAAGAGTTAAATGTTATAGTAAACGATTTAAGTAAAAAAAATTGCAATGATAGATCTATATTAGAAGAATTTATATTACATGAGCTAAGATCAATATTATTTGCTAGAAATATAAAAAAATTATCTAATGATATTGATACTAAAACAGAAAAAAACTTTCAGATGCGTTATAAAAGTTCTATATATGTTCAAAAAAACAGTATTTAATTACTGAATATAATATATATTATGTTAACTTCTTGAAATAAAAACATTTTGTATATTTAATTAATTATTGCCAATACTATTATTGGGTGATTAAAATGAGAAAGAATAATAATTCAAAACAGTCTACAACAACAAGTAAGTCTAGCAATAATAGTCAAGTAACTAATAAGAAATCTAACAACGTTACAAATAAAAATTCAAATAATGTTACAAATAAAAAAAGCGATGTTGGATTCGTTACTGACAATGCTAATTCTTTCAGGTATGATCCTGAAGAAGAACATTCCTTCGACGTAACTGATTGTAGATAACCCAGAAAGAGACGGCTATTAGCCCCTCTTTTCTTTTTTTCATTTTTAATGACAAAACGAGATTGAGAACTATGCAACTTTATATATGTCGGTGCACCAGGATGCGCCTTCTTTTTATTATATATATATCGTCTATATATGTAGTATATAACAGTAATTATATTATTTTAGTTAATAAGCTTATATTTAGAAAAACTAACGACTTCATGATGTATTATCATTTTAAATATATAAAAAGAAAAAAGGGGACTTCCCCTTTTTATTTTAATTTATTATATTTTTCATAAAAAATTATTTTTTTACTGATTTAGTTATTCTAATAATTATAAAAAAAAACATATATCATTTCATAATTACTTTTATAATCAAATATATGTTTATGATAGATATAAAATATTGTAAGGTTGAAATTGTAGTATCTCTCCCCTAGCCTATTTTAATTTCTTTTTTTCAAAACCATTTTTTCCTAAATCAAAACCGTTTAATTGCATTTTTATAATAATATGATTGATGTCAGTATCTTTTAAACCTAGATTTTTGAAATCTTTTCTTTTTAACATGCATATGTCTTTTATCTTGCTTAATTTGTTAGATTTAAGTAACATCTCAATTTCGTTAGAAATATTTAATATTTTAATATCGTCAGTGTTGTACAACGTATCCATAATTTTACTCCTGTTATTATCTATACCTATTTTTTTAATTCTTCAACTTTATTATGAACATATTTCTTTGTTTGTTCGTAAGATAAGCCTAGTACAATAGAAAACTCATTATATAGAGATTGCTCTGCTAATTTAAGATAATTAGTATCTGTTGCTCCAGCCTTTTTTCCATCAATTATTTTCGTTTCATTTCGTAAATAAGCTGTCTTAATTATTCTAATTAAGTCTTCATGTTTACCAGTCATAATTAAATCTTTATAAATATAAATAATAGGTTTGTTACCAATACTATTTACTTCTTCAATATTAGGTATGTTATTAATTAAACTTTCTACTTCCTGCTTTGTCATAATAGATCTAATAATACCATTTTTATCTTCGACAGGTAGTGAAATAGTAAGAGATTCGTCTTCAATTGGACTCAATATATAATAATCCATATCCCCATAGTACTTTTCTTTAATTTCTTTAACTTTACAAATGTTTTTTTTGAAGACCACATATTCCCCTTGTTTAAACATAAAATACACCTCCTCTAATAGAAAAAGAGTAGTTTGCAACTGGACTTACGCCTGCAAAGCTACTCGTTGTATTTATATTATACCATTTTTTATAGTTAAATGTAAGTCAAACCTTCCAATTATCGAATTATAACGTATTGTTATACCTGTTTAACATAATCTAAACTAATAATAAAGATGAAATGCTACTTTAATTTACTTAGAAAACTAGTTCCTACTGGAGCATTAACTTTAAAATTATCTGCTATAGTTGCTCCTAGATCTGCAAATGTAGCAAGTTCATCTAATTTCTTAGGTTGTTTTAAACTAGATGAATATACAAAAACTGGTACATCTTCTCTAGTATGATCAGTTCCTTTAAATGTGGGGTCATTGCCATGATCTGCAGTTATAATAAGTAAATCATCGTCATTTAAATGCGCTAGAATATGTGGTAGTGCTTCATCAACTTCTCTAAGAGCATCACCATATCCTTTGACATCTCTTCTATGTCCATATTTGCTATCAAAATCATTTAAATTAGCAAAACATAATCCTGTGAAATCTTCATGTAGTTTTTTCATGAAGCTTCTAATGCCTTCAGTATTATCACCAGTATGAGTACTTTCAGTAATTCCACAGTCATTAAAAATATCTGCAATTTTACCTATTGATATTACATCTAAATTATTACTTTTTAAATTATCTAATACAGTATTATTAACTGGATCTAAGGCATAATCTTTTCTGTTTCCAGTTCTTACAAAACTACCAGGATTACCTGTAAATGGTCTAGCTATGATTCTTCCAACTTTCCATTCTTCATTTAATGTAAGCTGTCTTGCCATTTCACATACCTTATATAATTCTTCTAATGGAATAATGCTTTCATGTGCTGCGATTTGTAATACTGAATCGGCAGAAGTATACACGATAAGAGCACCAGTTGCAATTTGTTCTCTACCTAATCTTTCAATTATTTCGGTCCCTGAAGCATTGCAATTACCTATAACTTTTCTACCACTCGCTTCTTCTAATGCAGTTATTAACTCTTTAGGAAAACCAGTGTTAGTATAGGTTTTAAAAGGAATTTTAGTAATAATACCCATCATTTCTAAATGACCTGTTAAAGTATCTTTACCATTACTTACTTCCCTAGCTTTAGTATAATAACTCATTGTTGGAAAATTAGTATTATTTACAATATTAAATAACCCAAATTTAGCAAAATTTTTATACTGATGTGTAGTGTTATCAATAACATGTTTTAATGTATGGGCCCCTTTATCACCAAAATCAGCTGCATCTCTAGCCTCCCCTGCCCCTACTGAATCAAGTACAACTAGAAATATTCTTTTAAACCTATATGTTTCTTTTCTTTTTCCAAAATTAAAAATTCCCATCTTATTCCTCCCTACTATGCGGATGTGATTCATCATAGTTTTTTCTTAACTTTTCTGTCGCAACGTGTGTATATATACCTGTCGTTGATAAATTAGAGTGTCCAAGCATTTCTTGAATACTTCTTAAATCAGCTCCATTATCAAGTAAATGTGAAGCAAAAGAATGTCTTAATGTATGAGGTGATAATTCTTTATTAATATCCTTTTCTTTTACTAAAGCTTTTAATATTTTAAAAAAGCCTTGCCTCGTCATCCCTAACCCATGATTATTTAAAAACAATTTATCGCACACTCTGTTTTTTAGCATACTGATTCTGTATTCTTCTATATATGTTTTAACCGAATCACGAGCATAATCTCCAATAGGTATAATTCTCTCTTTATTTCCTTTACCTATAGTTCTTACTATATCACTATCTAGATTAATATCATTTATATTTAAGTTTATTAATTCACTAACTCTAAGACCTGATCCATACATAAGTTCAAGCATTGCCTTATTTCTGGCTGAAAAACTATCAACTATTTTAATATCTAATAGGCTGTCTATTTCATCTAAGGATAGAACATTAGGTAAAGATTTAGTTATCTTAGGCAG
This sequence comes from Bacillota bacterium, assembly GCA_023460995.1. GTDB lineage: Bacteria > Bacillota_I > Bacilli_A > RF39 > UBA660 > RGIG4266. The sequence goes on from JAEWOE010000001.1 coordinate 18,771, forward strand.
TTCTATTTTATCCATTGGATTGTAATTCATTCTACCAGTTATATTCATGTATTTATAAAAAGTTTTTAAGGATGATATATTTCTAGCAATAGTTTTATTGTTTATTTTTTTAATATCTAAATATTTTAAGTAATCGAAAACATTGTCATCAGTTATTTTTTCTGGTTTTATTTTTAAATATAATAGAAACTTTTTAATATCTTCAATATAAGATAATTTAGTGTTATCACTATATTTTCTATCAATTAATAAATAAATAGAAAAATCATCAAGAATAGGTTTTATTTCTTTATAAAATTCTTTTTCAACCACTTGCATATCATCACCATACTAATTATAACAAATTTTTTATCTTTTGAACTAATTTTGTCAAATAAAAATGTATTTATTTTTTGTTGTATTAACTTTTATAAGCAACAAAAAAAGCGCAAATGCACTTTATACCATAAAATATTCTGTTAAAATATACCCAAGTACTAATAATATTACAATTGCTGTTCCGATCATAATTAATTTTGAAGAGTCTAATTGATCTTTTCGACTCATAGTTTTACTTACTGTATTTTCTTTTTGTGTTGTTTTTTTCTTCTTAGGTGTTGCATTCTTTGCAGTAACTTTTTTAGCTGACTTGTTTGCCATACAATCACTCCTATTCTAAATTAATTATATCTTTTCAAACATCTATTGTCAATATCACATATATCGACAAATTAATTGACTATACCTTCTATTTGTGATATTTTTAAAATGTAATTGTTATATGAGAGGATGATAAGAATGAATAAATATGATGCTATAATTGTTGGTGCTGGTCCTTCAGGGATATTTTGTGCCTATGAACTAATTAATAAGAATCCTAAAATGAATATTTTAATATTAGAAAAAGGACATGAAGTATCTAAAAGGATCTGCCCCAAAAGAAAAACAGGTAAGTGTGTCAACTGTAATCCTTGTAATATAACATGTGGTTTTTCAGGAGCTGGAGCTTTTAGTGACGGCAAACTTACACTAGCTAAACAAGAAACTGGTGGTAATTTATCTGAACTTATTGGACCTGATAAAACGGAAGAATTAATAAAGAAAATAGACGATATTTATTTAAGTTTTGGAGCTGATACTAAACTACATGGTGTAGATAATAAAGAAGCTATTGCGACTATCAGAAAAAAAGCTATACAAGCTGATTTAAAACTTATTGAAAGCCCTATTAGACATTTAGGCACTGAGGCAAGTTATGAAATATATGGTAAATTAGAGAAGTTCTTAATTAAGCATGGTGTAACTATTATGTTTGATACAATGGTAGTAGATATTATTGAAGACAGTGGCACTATAAAAGGTATAGCTACAAAAAAGGATGAATTTTACTCTGATGTAGTAGTAGTTGGTTCTGGAAGAGAAGGATCTGCTTGGTTTCAAGAAATATGTAAGAAGCACCATATTGAGTCAGTACCGGGAACTGTAGATATTGGCGTTAGAGTTGAATGCCGCGATGAAATAATGAAAGAATTAAATGATGCAATGTATGAATCAAAACTAGTTTACTATACTAAAACATTCAGTGATAAAGTTCGTACTTTTTGTCAAAATCCTTCTGGTGAAGTAGCACTCGAAAACTATACTCTTTCAAGTGGTAAACACTTAACTACGGTTAATGGCCATGCCTACAAAGGAGACAGTCTAAAAACAGAAAATACTAACTTTGCTATCTTAGTATCTAAAAACTTTACTGAGCCATTTAAAGAACCTTTAGAATATGGTGTTGCTATCGCTTCACTTGCCAATATGCTTGCTGGTGGTGGTGTATTAGTGCAAAGTTATGGTGATTTTAAAAAACACCGCAGAAGTACTCCAGAACGTATTAGATCAGGTAATGTTGTTCCAACTTTGAAAGATGCTGTTCCAGGTGATTTATCAGCTGTTATCCCATATCGTATTTTTGAAGATATAATTGAAATGCTTGAAGCTATGGATAAAATAGTTCCAGGTATAGCAAATAACGAAACACTTTTATATGGAGTTGAGGTTAAATTTTACTCTAATAAAGTTATAATTGGCAAAGATTGCCAAACTAATATAAAAGGTTTATATAGTGTTGGTGATTCATCATCTTGGACTAGAGGGTTATCACTTGCTTCAGCTATGGGATTATATGCAGCTGATAATATTCTTAATATTTAATAAATAAAAAATCCTTATAAAAAAAGGATTTTTTTATGATAAAATAGAACTATGGAGGTGATAGTATGAATGAACCGCTTGCTGTAAAACTAAGACCAACTAAAACTAGTGAAATAATTGGACAATCTCATTTAGTTGGAGAAAATAAAATAATTAGTAATATGGTTAAAAACGGAAAACTTTTTTCAATGATTTTGTATGGTAAGCCAGGTATAGGCAAAACTACTATCGCCCTTGCTATTGTAAATGAACTTGCACTAAGATATCGTATGCTTAATGCCGTTATTAATAATAAAAAAGATTTTGATATCGTTGTAGAAGAAGCAAAAATGTATAAAGGTATGGTTGTTATAATGGACGAAATACATCGTCTAAATAAAGATAAACAAGACTTACTTCTACCCTACTTGGAGTCTGGTTTAATTACTTTAATAGGAATTACTTCATCTAACCCTTATCACTCTATTAATCCAGCAATTAGAAGTAGATGTCAAATATATGAGTTAAAACAACTTGAATTTGATGACATAGTTATTGGTTTAAAAAAGGCTGTTAAATCTAAAACACTTCCAAATTTAAAGATTGATAAAAAAAGTATTGAGGCCATAGCTACTATCGCTTGTGGTGATCTTAGAAGCGCTTACAATTTACTTGAGGTTTGTTATTATAGTACTAGTGATGGTAAAGTTAATATGGATGTTATTAAAGCTACTAATAGTAAACCTGTATTCTTTCATGATAAAAATGATGATGGACACTACGATGTATTATCTGCTTTTCAAAAATCGATTAGAGGATCTGATGTTAATGCTTCTTTACATTATTTAGCAAGACTTATTGAAGCTGAAGATTTGGATAGTATATATAGAAGAATGACTGTTATTGCTTATGAAGATATAGGCCTTGCTAATCCAACTATGGGTCCTAAAGTAAATGCATGTATTAATGCCTGTGAAAGAGTTGGTTTACCTGAAGCAAGAATAGTATTATCTGCAACTATTATTGAACTTGCTTTATCTCCTAAATCAAATAGTGCTGAAACAGCTATAGACATAGCTTTAAATGATATTAGAAGTGGTAAATCAGGACATATACCTAATCATATAAAAACTAGTAGTACTACATACTTATATCCTCATAGTTATCCAAATGGATATGTTAAACAACAATATTTACCTGATGAATTAAAAAATAAAGAATATTATAATCCTAAAACTACTAGTAAATATGAGCGTGGTCTTAAAGAAGTATATGACAAGATAAAAGAAATAAATAAAAACACATAGATCAATCTATGTGTTTTTTATAATATGAAGTCTTTCTTTTAAATCACTAAACTCTTCAATCTTCCATCTAAAATTATTTATATTTACCTCACCCGGTGTATTCCAAATAGTAGAATCATCTAAACCAAGTATATCTTGAATTAAAAAAATTGTATATTTATGATTAAGACCTAATGTGTAATTAATAACTTTCTCATTAATAGAGTTACCCTTTATTTCTCTTAAATAATAATTAATATTTCTTTTATTATTTTCATCTAAGTTATTATACCAACCTATTATAGTTTTATTATCATGATTACCTGGATAAACAATTAAATTATAATTATCTAAAAATTCATCTTTTTGGTCATGAAGAGTATACTGTAATATTTTCATACCAGTTAAATTATATTTATCACGAAGATCATAAACTTCTTTTCTAAGATTTCCCAAATCTTCAACTAAAAATCTATTACTATCATATTTAGTAAATACTTTATTTAATAGATTACTACCGGGTCCAAGTTCAAAGGTACCATATATAGCATCTTTATCAACTGGTATTTTATAATATGTATCAAGTGCCCTAAAATGATCTATTCTTATAATATCATATATCTTATAAGCAAATTCAAATCTATCCATCCAGTATTCATAATTGTTATAAGACATATACTTATAATTATATAAAGGATGCCACCATTTTTGACCATCTTTTCTAAAGTAATCTGGACTAGCACCAGAACAATATTCCATTTTATCCTTATTAAGTAAAAAATTATCTCTATATGCCCAAACTTCAGCTGAATTATAAGCTGAATACATAGGCATATCCCCTATTATTTTAATGTTTTTACTGTTAGCATAATTCTTAATATTAAGCCATTGTTTCATGCATATGTATTGTAGAAAAACATAAAATTCTGTTTCTTGATCAGTTCTCATATTATTAAAATAATCTAAACAAATTTTATCCCAGTAGTTCCAATTTAGTTTATATAGATTATAAAATTTACTGTAAACGGCATATAAATAAGCCCATTTGTTTTCATTTTTAAACACACTATAATCATTTGGTATATTTAACTGAAATTTATTAAATGCTTTTTTATACATTTTATACTTATAATCATGAGCATAATCATAATCAACCATACCATCAGTAATATACGCTACTAAATCATCTTCATCTAATAAGCCATCTTTAACAAGGAAATCTAAAGATATAAATAGTGGTTCAATAGAGTTAGAGGCGTAAGAACTATATGGGCAGTGAAATTTATCTATAGGGTTAAGAGGAAGGATGTTCCATAATGTCATCTTGTTTTCGTTTAATATGTCAATAAATTCAAAAGCTTCTTTTCCAAAATCTCCTACACCATACTTAGAAGGTAATGCGAATATAGGCATAAGTAAACCTGTTTCTTTCATATTATCACCATATAAATTATAGCATTTAATTCTTTAATGAGATACTTATTTTATAATCTTCTTTATTTAATAATGTAAACATAGTATTTTATTTCTTGAAATGGATATAAATTTGAGGTATATTAAAATTGAGGTGAGCATATGGAAACAACTGATGCTGAAGAAATAATAGATGTTATGGATTTAGTTGATGATTTATTATTATCAATTTACCTGCGCTTATTAAATTATCTTACTACACTAAAAAGCAAAACCAAACTGGTTTAAATGATGATTCAATTAGTAAAGATATGAAAAATATTGTTATTAAACTACTTAAAATAATGCAAAATTCTAGTCAGGTATATTATGAAGCACTAAATGATTTATCTATGCTTGAAGCTGATGATATTCAAAGAGAGTGTGATAATAGAGCATTATCCATAGAGGATTTTAACGATAAAATTCATGAAATGAAAGACTTCTGTTTTTATCAGTTATTACTTGGTGCAATTTCTGATGGAAAAGAAATAACTTATAATTATATGTACAAGTCAAGCGATATATTATCTTTAATACTATCAAATAATAATGAAAGCGCCTTTATAGAAATTACTAATGCTTTTGGAATTGATATTCCTGATGAATTAAATATATATATATATCAAGTTCTGCTGCTAATATGGAAGCTATAACAAAAAATCGATCTAAGTTAATTAGTGAGTATCACAAAAATTATATTGATAATAATATTAAAAATAAATTAAAATTACAAGGTGAAGTTAAAACTGAAGAAGTAGTAGATTTATTTACTAAAACTAGTTTTGTAAATATGTAAGTATATAAAATGACACTATAAAATATGAAATAGATTGGGTATACACTTAATTTATTTTATATTTTTTATTATATTATTAGCTTGCTGTGTAGTCTTAAAAAAACACCATAAGGTGTTTAATTTTCTAATATGAATAACTCTAAACCTAAATCTTTATTAATAGATCCTCTTTTTATATCATAATCCAAATCAGCAAGTTTTTTTATTAAACTAAGTAAAGTTTCACTATCATACTTCTTTAAAGAATCTCTCATGTAATATAAGTAACCTGGCTTAACACCTAAAATAGTAGCAATCTCTACATCCTTATATCCTTTATTAAATAGTTCTTTAGTTTGATATAAACTTCTAATTTTATTCGCAAGAGATATTACTATTGAAATAGGTTCTTCATTCATTTTAAGCATTTCATGATAAATATTAACAGCTTTTTCTTTATTTTTACTTACAATATTATCAATAAGTAAAAACAAATTAGCTTCAACATTTTCATAAGTTAGATTGATAATATCTTCATCAGTAATAACTAAATCATCATCTTTATATATTTTAATCTTTATTATTTCTTGATTAAGTAAATCTAAATTATTCCCTACTCTATCTACAAGCAATTTAATTTGTTTACTATTTATTTTAAACTTTCCAAACAATGACATTATCACTTCATCTATATTTTCACTACTATTTAACTCTTTAACAGTTCCTATTTTTTTAACTAGCTTAACTATTTTTTTTCTCTCATCTAGTTTATTATCAAAAACAGTAAAGATAATAATAGTACTTGGGTTAATATTACTTAAATATTTTTCTAGTTTTTCTATATTTTGATCTAATGTAAGTTTTTTTGCCGTAAATATAACTGCATTATTAACAATAATCATTTTTTTATCAGCAAACATAGAAAAAGTTTCAGCATCTTCTAAAACATCTTCAATTAAATCGCTGTTTAAATCGAAATGACTTATATTAATTTCTTCCATATTATTTTCATTTTTAATCTTATCTATCTCTCGATTAAGAAGAAATTTTTCTAAGCTGTAAAGTAAATAAACCATTTAAATCCTTCTTTCCATATCTATTTTAATTACTTTTATATTATATCATGTATACAAATTATGATAAAGTCAAAATAAAATATTTACAAAAAAAAATAAGTATCTATTTGATACTTATTAAAAATCTTTATTTTGAAATATCTTTAGAGATACAATATAAGATATATATAATATAATTAAAGTTAATGCTGGCATTATATAAAAACCATATTTATCAATAAAAGAAATTATAGCAGGTGGATTAATTTCATTAATATTAATTACCGATAATAATGCACCACCTAATGCAGTAATAAGAAATACAATAATAAAAAGAAATAGTCTACCTTTTTCATTACCAAATTTATATATAAATGGATACATTAGTGAAACAACTAAAGTTATTCCAAATAAACCGCCAATTAGTGTACTCATTATTTCTTCGTAATTAGTATCCCCTTTTATATTTCCTATGATTATTGAAGCTAATACGGAAATTACCGAACTTATTATAATAAGTAATATTGTAGAAATATACTTACTTCTTACAATTGTCTTTTTACCACCTGGAAGTGTTATAGCATAAGCATTCCATTTGTTAAATTCATCATAACTAAAAGTTGATATACACATCATTACTGCAAAAAACGGAATTATGAAAGAAATAGTCGCCATATCATTAAAAGCCATTACTGTAAATCCAACTAATGCAATAGCTAAAGTCCTAATATTTCCTTTAATTAGATATAAGTCTTTTAATACTAATCCCTTCATTATTTCACCCCTTTTATGTTAAGAACCATAATATCTTCAAGAGTAGCCTTATCTACTATCATATTTTTATATTTTTTAGTAATTTTTCTTCTATCATTTACTAAAATTTCATAATTATATCGGTTCTTTTTAAATCTAACAATATCTTCTTTGTCTATTTTATCAAAATCTTTTTCTTCTATTTTTAAAACTCCATAATTATCAAGAATGGAATCTCTAGAATCGTTTAAAATGATTTTACCTTCATCAATAAAAACAATGTAATCAGCTATATGTTCTAAATCGCTTGTTATATGAGTAGAAAGTAAAATTGAATTTTTCTCATCTTGAATAAAGTTTAAAAATATATCTAGTATTTCTGTTCTTACAACAGGGTCAAGACCACTAGTAGGTTCATCTAAAATGAGAAGTTTTGGTTTATGAGCAAGAGCTGCTGCTATTTCTAGTTTTTTACGCATACCTTTAGAAAAAGTCTTTATAGCTTGATTAAATGGAATATTAAATTCCTTTAAATATTTATCGTATAGATTATTATCCCAGTTGGCATAAATACTATTCATAACACTTTTTATATCATTAGCGTTAAGTAGTTCAGGAAAGAAAGAATTATCAAGTACAACACCGATATCTTCTTTTACTGTACTATCCTTAAAGTCTTTATCAAACAGTTTAATATCACCGCCATCAATTTTAATAATACCAAGTAAACTCTTTATTAGAGTTGTTTTACCGGCACCGTTTTCACCAATCAAGCCAACTATAGATCCACTAGGAATATTTAAGTTAATATTTTTTAGTGAAAAACTATCATAATTTTTGCATAATTTTTTAATTTCTATATTATTCTTCATCATTTTCCTCCTCATACAGATAATTAATTATTTCAAGTATTTCCTCTTTAGAAATTTTATAGATATTTGCAATAGATATAGCACTACTAATATTCATTTCTATTTTTTTAAGAATTTCTTCCTTTAATAAACTACTACTTTTTCCTTTAACAAAAAACCCTTTACTAGATAAGGCTTCAATATAATCTTCTTTTTCAAGTTCTTCATATGCTTTTTTAGTAGTTATAACGCTTATTCTTAAATCTCTCGCAAGACTTCTTATTGATGGTAACATCTCACCACCTTGTAAATCTCCATTTATTATAAGCTCTTTTATACGCTCTTTAATTTGCTCATAAATCGGTTTATTACTACTATTACTTATAATAATTTGCATTTACTCCACCTCTTAACTGTATATATACAATATATACACTATAAAGATGTTTGTCAAGATAAAATAAAAAAAATTATTAAATAATTTTTTATCCTAACACAACATCAAGTACCATCATAATAGTAAAACCAATCATAACGCCAAGAGTTCCATAATTTTTGTCCTTACCTGTTTGTGAGGTTGGAATAAGCTCATTTATTACGACATAGATCATACATCCTGCCGCTAAAGCAAGTAAAAATGGTAATATTGGACCTAATAAATTTATAAGTACAATAGTAACAATTCCAGCGATAGGTTCAACTACTCCTGATAAAAAACCATACGAAAAGGCTTTTCTTTTTGTAAATCCAAGTCCTTTTAAAGGCATAGAAATAATTGTCCCTTCAGGTATATTTTGTATACCAATACCAATAGCGAGTGAAAAAGCTGAAGCTAGTGTAATCATATCGTTTCCTGTAAAAAGACCTGCAAAAGCAACTCCTACAGCCATTCCTTCAGGTATATTATGAATAGTTACTGCAAGCATTAACATAGAATTTTGTTTTCCCTCTTCTAACTTATAATAACCTATTATATAATCAATAAGCATCATTAGTAGAATTCCTGATATAAACCCAAGAGATGCACTTACTATTCCACCAGAGTCAATTGAAGGAATAATTAGTGACCATATAGAAGCAGCGACCATTAAACCGCTTGCTAAACCCAGTAATAGTTTATTTATATTGGCTTTAATATCATTTTTAAGTAAAAATACTAACCCAGCACCTAACGTAGTTCCTGCAAAAGGAATTAAAATACCTAATGTAGTATTTAATAAATTATTCATAAAAAGCACCCCATATCTTAATATATGAGGTGCTTATATTTTTGCTAGTTTAAATTATCTATAAATAATTATCTATTAACATTTTGTTTTATTATTTGTTTTGGTTTTTCACAGTACTGATTATATATATAAGATAGTTTTGATTCTAAAGAAGCATATACAACTTTATAAATAAGATTCCCTTGTTTTTTTAGATCAAAACCTAAGTCAAAAGTAATTAATAATTTTATTACATCTTCCCTCTTCATATATTTGCAAAGAGTATTAATAAGTGCAACAATATCATTATTAAAATAGTATTTTTGTAATTTTTCTTTATCAAAAAGTTTCTCAAATTTCTCTACTAATTTCACTTCTTCATCATAAAATTTGGTTTTTTTGTTAAATATTCTTCTAGCAGTTAAATCTGTATAGCCTTCATTAAAAGCCTTCGCAAAAACTAAATTGTTAGAATAGTTTAAAAATCCACTTTGCTAAAACTGTTTATCCTTATCGTAATAAGAACTAGCTAAATGAATTAGTTCATGTTCTAATGAAGAAATTAAAGAGTAAGATAAAATATTATTTTTACTATCATATTTTCCCTTGATACCTAATAACAGTAAAGACAACTGCTTTTCTATTTCAACTGTCTTTAAATTATTATATAAATTATATAAATTTTCTTTAGATATACTTTTTTCTAGTAGTTGGACCATATCTTTGATCTCTTTAGGAATAACAATATCTTTATTAACACTTGTAACATATCCAGTTTTTATATTATTAAAGTTTGCTATAATTTTCTTTTCTTGGCATTTACTTAAAATATAGTTTGTAGCGCCATTTGCTAACATAAGTGGTGCTAAATAAAGTGGTGATATAGTTTCCATAATAGTTCCTCCATGTAGGTATATTATAACTACATAAAAATTAATGTCAAATTGAATATATTATATCTTTACTGTATGAAAAAAAGATACTTCCTAGTATCTTTCAAGTTATCTTTACATATGTAAAATAAATATTTATATTTTTCTTTATCATTATATCTTAATCTTCTTAACAGGATGTCTAATAACTGTTTTTAAATTTTCAGGTTTTGTTTTACGAGGATCACCTAAATATATTTCATGATGTCTTCTACCATTTTCAAAGTCATTAGCGTAACCATTTTTTTCAATATATTCATTCATTTTAGCGATGCTTTCTCTTTCTGCATCATATGAACCTATATGCATTATTTGAACGCAAATCCCTTCTTCTAATACTTCATATTTAACATTACTATAATCTAATTCAGGTTTTTTCTTTTTTAATTGTTCTAATGCCCAGTTATAGACTTCCTTAGTAACAAATTCTGATTGTCTTATCATGGAAGTCCAAATAAATTTACTTTTATCCATTATATTTAGTCCATCAAAATAACCTTCTTCACCATCCCAAAAGCCTTCTAAAGGAGGTACGACATAATCGAAATAGCCTTCAATATTATTATTACCCATCTTACTCATTTTAATTGTATAAGATAGACCGTAGAGAACGTTCATAGCATTCTCATACTCTTTTGAAGTATTTGGATCCCCTTTACCATCTACCATAATAAATATCATTTTAGGAACATTTATTATACTAGGGGTGTTTTTAGGCATATATAAATCCTTATATTCTTTTTTATAATCTTTCTTTTCCATATTACTTTTTCCCATCTAAAATTATATTTATAACGGCTTCTTTAGTTTCTGTTAATATTGGACTACTAGAAGCGGCTTTATGACCTTTACCACCAAAAGTCATAGCAAAAGCACCAACATCCACTTCCTTTTTTATACATCTATACGATATTGTTCCTCTGGTTAGTAAAATCATCATAACTAAATCAATATCAGTTTTACTATCCTGCAATTTTAAAGCTACATCATTACGATACTCATCTTCAACAAATGTTATCCCAACTTTATATCCATCAATATCTTTTATAACCATATTACTTATAAAAGTATTAACTTTATCAAGTGTTTTCATTTTAAAATTATTTATCAAATCTAACTCAACATCTGAAAAAGAAAACTTATCTTGTTTCTCTAGTTTTCTAACAAGATAGTTTATATAAGAGTGGTTTCCTAAAACATTAAATAATGTGTTAAGTTCATTTGATTTTTCATCACTATAAATTTCTTTCCATTCCCAAGTATCATATCTTCTTGTAAGTTCGACAAATTCATTAATAGCTTGCGATGAATTTAAATAGTTATTATCAAGTAGATATTTATAAAATAGACTTGTTCCACAACATTTTCCTATTTCATTATCGACAGTAATATTAACCCAATCATATTTATTGTTATTCTCTTTAATTTCAGTAATATGGTGATCAAATATATAAACTTTATTCTTCAGTTTTGTATCATTATTAATAATAGAGAGTAATGGTTCTTTAATACATATATCAGTTACAAAAATATAATCATAAGAATATATTTCACCATTATCATAGTATTTACTAACTTCTTTATTAATTTCAAAAGTTTCACATAGTACATAATTGACATTTTGAAATGCTAATTTACTTAGAATAGCACTACCCATACCATCAATATCTATTTTGTGAGTGAATAATAGAACTTTCATTTTATCATCTCCTACATATATTATAACAAAAAAAGATACTAGTTAGTATCTTTTAATTTGCCTTTTTCAAGTAAGAATAGCTGGTCGACATGTTTTTTTACATTAGGTGAATGTGATACGACAATAACGCATTTCTTTTCATTATGAGCAAGATCTTTTAAGATATTTATTATCTCATCTTCATTATCTTTATCTAGATTACCTGTTGGCTCATCGGCAAGAATAATTTTCGAATCATATGAAAGTGCTCTAGCAATAGAAACTCTTTGTTGTTCACCACCAGATAATTGTAATACTCTTCGTTTTGCTTTATCTGTATCTATACCAACTTTTTCAAGTAGTCTAAGGGCTTTATCTTCTTTGTTATCTTCTTTAATACCACTTATATTCATTGATAGAATTACATTTTCTAAGGCTGTATATTGTGGTAATAAGTTATAACTTTGAAATATAATTCCAACTGCACTAGAGCGATATCTTTCACGGCTAATAAAATCAACATCTTGTCCTTCATATAATATAGTACCATTCTTTGTTTTTTCTAAACCAGCAAGTAAGGAAAGAAGAGTTGATTTTCCTGCCCCACTTTTTCCATATATACCATACATAATACCGTTTTCAAAGTTCATGTTTATATCTTTTAAAACGAATCTTTCTCCATCATATGTAAAATTCAAATCTTTTATTTCTAGTATTGCCATTTCTTCTACCCCCTATTTTGCAGTATCTTATTTGGTTCATATTTATTTACAAACATAACAGCTGTTATACCACTTATTATTGTAAGAAGTAAACTTACTCCAAATAACTGTGCTATTGTGATTAAATCTGTGTGAACTTCAAGTGATGATACATAATCATCAGCGCTTATAGTTGTAGGAGCGCTAGCCTCTGGTCTTGAAGAATTTTCGCTTGAATTTGAAGAATTAGGTCCACCATTAAATCCAGGTCTTGAGAATCCTTCTCCCCCAAAGTTTTCATTTATATTACTTTGACTTGTAGTATAACTTTCTATTTCACTTGAAAGCATATAATTACTTACTGGTTGTGATAAAACAGTTCCTGCTGTTGTACCAACTACTAGAGCAATTAAAGCCACCATAAATATTTCAGAAACAAGCTGCAAAGTTACTTTGCTTTTAGTCATACCAATTGCTCTTAAAACACCAATCTCATACTTTCTTTCTCTAATATTAAATAGGTTAATGATTGTAAGAACAATACCTCCTACTACTAATATAACAATTAAGAATGTAAATGAAAAACTAGCAATGCTTTTAATTGGTTCTAAAGTGGCAGTTATTTCATCTTCATTAGTTCTAATATTATAGTAATCACTAACACCTAAATCTCTAACAGCATCAGTAAATTTATCTAAATCTTCATAAGCTATATAAAAATTAGATGTAATACTATTAGACATTGAATATGAAGTTGTTTCAGTACCATCATCTTTTACTATTTGATTTAATACAGATATATTAGTATAAATTTGATTACTACTACTTCCTTGCATTCTGCCTGGCATAGAACTAGTAGTATCATTAACTATTTCATATATTCCTACTATTTCATAGTTATAAGTAATTGCTTCATCATTAGTATTTATAAAATTTACTGTATCTCCAACTTTTAAATCATTTTCTTCAGCAAGTTCTTCGCTAATAACGATTACATTTTCAGTATTACTTTTGTCTATCATTGAACCATCAATAATTTTCTTATTTCCATCAACAAAATCTTCGTCATAAGATATATCAGAATAAGCAATTATAGTATAGTCTCCTGATGAAAAAGACATTCTTCCTCCACCGTCATTAGGTACTTGTCTATTAGTAGAATTAGTACTATTTGTACTTGAATCCTCACTCTCACTTGGTTTAGTAAATAAATCATCATAACTAATAGGCTCAATATCATCACTGTTTAGACTACTTTGAACTGTGTAATAATAACCAGTTACCATATCTAGATTTCCTATTTCATTAATAGTATCAACAGTAAGTAACTCAAAAGTTTCTTTTTCTTCATCTGTTGCATTTCTATATGACATAGTATCTAGATTTAGGGATGCTTCTAGTGGATTAGTTTCTCTGTAAGTGTCTACTAAAGCATTACCAGACTTATTAATAGTAATAGTTATACATGCACCAAGAGTAATAGCCATAATAATTAATCCTATTAATACATTTCTTCCTTTTGCTCTAGTAATATTTAAATAAGAATTTTTAAATATATACATATTGTATCTCCTTTCATATTAATAATATAAATATTGTGTGAAAATAAAATGGAGGATAAATGTTATTTTAGTGAAGAAAAAAAGGATGACTAAATCATCCTTTTTAATAAGTATATCCATATACATAAAAATATAGGCTCTAATAGTGCAAATTTAAGTTTTTTTGTCTTATGTCTAAATATATACATCCCTATAATAAAACCTAAACAACCACCTATAAATGATAAAAATAGCAGGATATTCTCTGGTACTCTATATTTGTGTTTAATAGCCATAAGTTTATCATAACCACATATAATAAAAGCTATAAAATTAATAGTTATTATATAATATATCATTTGTTACTTTTATTAACTTCAAACCAGAAAGTAGTACCTTTATTAATTATAGAATCTACACCATATTTTAATTTATGGTTAATTAGTATATTTTCTACTATAGATAGACCTATACCAGTACCAATTTTATCTCGCTTATGAGTTTTATCAACCTTGTAATACTTCTTCCAAATAAGTTTAATTTCTTCTTTTTTAATTCCTTTACCAGTATCTATTATTTCAATTCTAGCACTACTATTATCATCATCAATAATGTTTATAGTAACTTTTTTATCACTACCAGTATAATTTACCGCATTATTAAGTAAATTATATACAACTTGCTCAATACGAAGTTGATCAGCACTTATTAATAATTCTTTATTATAATTAAATATAAAAGTATACTGACTATTTTGTTCAAGAATGCGATATCTTCTAAGAACATTCTTGATTAAATCTGTGATATCGAAAGTAGTAATATTTAAACTCTTTGTTTTAGACTGAAGTACAGACAAATCTAAAATATCATTAACAAGAACATTTAAACGATCAGTTTCTTCAATAATTACGTTTAAGTTTTCTTCTCGCTTTTTTTTGTCCTTATATGTTAAATCACGAACCATTTCCGCATAAGCTTTTATCATTGTAAGAGGTGTTTTTAAATCATGACTAACATTAGCCATAAGTTCTCTTCTAAGTTCTTCTGTTTTACTAAGTTCTTTTGTCGTTATGTTTAAAGTATTAACTAAGTTATTTAATTCATCTATATCTTCATCTATATAAAATCTTGTGTCATAATCGCCTTTACTCATTTTAGTCGCACTTCTATTAATTTTTTCTATAGGTTTACTTATTCTTTTAGAAATAAAGAAAGCTACTATAAATGAAAGAAGTAAAACTACAAAAGTAACTATAACAAGTTGATGCTGAAGTATCCCTATTGCTGAATCAAGTGGTTCTAAAGAAGTACTCACAAAGGCATATGTATTAGTATTTAGTTTAATTGCTCTTATTAATACTTCATTATCATACCTTGGATTAATAAGTTTATATGTTTCTTCATCAAGTAAACTATTTATAAATGCTTGCTTATAATCTTTTACAGTTTGATCAGGAAGACAACCTCTATTAAAAGAAGTTGAATCATATACAATCGCATTATTAGTAATTATTTGGATGCATATACCATTATCTCTCGCTACTGCATCAATAGTATTATACAAAGTGTTATTTTCATAGGTTGATTTTATTGTAGTAATTGTACTTCCTATCTCTTTTACTTTAGCTCTTTCATAAAAACTATTTAGGAATAATATTTGGAATATCCAAAGAAAAAGTAAAATCAAAATAGAAAAGATTATTAAATATGACCATATTTTAAATTTTAAACTATTTGTTTTTACTTTTTTTATTCTATTAAAGATATCTATAATACTATCTTTAATATTATTTATTTTTAACTTCAAATTTGTATCCCATACCACGAACAGTAGTTATTAAGTCTCTATATTTTCCTAAATTATTTCTTAATTTTTTAATATGTGTGTCAACAGTACGATCATCACCAAAGAAACTATACCCCCATAATTTACTTAAAATGGTTTCACGCGATACCGCAATATTTTTATTTTGAACTAAATAGCATAATATTTCGTATTCTTTCGGTGTTAATTTTAATTCTTCATCATCAACACTAACAGTATGTCCAGCATAATTAATAACAAGTGTTTCAAATTTAAACTCATCTGATACGGCATTTCTTTTACTTACCGCTTTTATTCTAGCCATTAATTCTTTTGGACTAAATGGTTTAGTCATATAATCATCTATTCCAAGTTCAAATCCAACTAACTTATCATATTCTTCTTTTCTAGCTGATAAAATGATTACTGGAATACTTTTAATCTTTTTAATTTCTTTACAAGCTGAAAATCCATCTAAATTAGGCATCATAACATCTAATACCACTAAATCTATATTATTATTTCTAACCATTTCTATAGCTTCTAAGCCATCACTAGCCTCAAAAATATGATATCCTTCGCTTGCTGAATATTCTTTTATAACATTTCTTATTAATGTTTCATCATCAACTATTAATATGTTCATCTATATCACCTACTAATTCCTTTTTCCGGTATATTATTACATATATTTGTGTCTTTGCTGTGAATTATTTATTATAATATGAAGTAATCGTTTCACTAACACTTTTCATAAAATCTTCTTTATATTTATCAATAAAATCTAAATCAGTTTGACTAGTTATATATCCTAATTCTAAAATATAACTTTCTAGACCTCGATTAGAATTTACATATGGATTAGCATCTTCATCATCTCTACCATCAACATATGCTCCTGCCATATATCCACCAGTTTCTCTTATAATAAAATAATAATTTGTACTTAAACTTACATCAAATGGTTCAAAGTCTTTCTCATCAGCTTCTTTAGCAAGATTGTTTAAATCTGTTCCATTAAATGTTCTAGTATAAATACCTGATTCAACTTTCTTAAATGGATTATATGAATAAGTAAACTCACTTACTTTATCAAGTCCTGAAACTAAACTTCTTGCAAATTCATAATCTATATTATTAGAAGTATATAATTCAAAACCATTTTGAACTACATCACTAGCGTTTAAATGAATAGAGATTAACATTTTAGCATTACTTTCATAAGCTTTTGTTACTCGTCCGTCTTTACCATATTTATCTATCCACTCATCTTTTGCCCTTGTTAAGGCTACTTTAAAACCAGCATCTTCTAAATCTTCTTTTAATAAATTAGATAGTGCTAATGTATAATCAGTTTCACACTTTTTATTATAACAAGCGCCTGCATCTGAACCACCATGACCTGGGTCGATAATAACATCATAAACTTCATCAGTCGATTTACTAATATTAACGGCCATACTATGATATTTTGATTCATCTTTAATAATAAACTTTTTACTTACATTATCATCAGATATACCATAATATGTTGTATCATCATAATCGGTAGTGTTATCTAAAGCATAATATAAACTTTCTTTATCAGCAACAACCTTAATAAGTAAAATATAATTATCTATTATCATATTGTCTAATAAAAAGCCTGTATTTAAAGAGTCAGTTATATAAAAATTTACCTTGTTGTTATCAACAGTGTATTTCAAATCATATTCTACATTATTGTCTCTACCTATCATAACAAGATTAACATCACTAACGTTATCAGCATCTACATCTAAATTGCCTTTTAAATTCATATGGTTTCCATAAATATATAATTCATTAATTGTTGCTTTGTTATCTTCTGTTGGAATTAACACTTCATTATGTTTAGGAAAAACCCTTAATAACAGATATCCTCCTAATGCAAGTATTGCTATTAGTAAGACAATTTTAATAATACTTAGTAGTGCTTTGAAAAAAGCAAATTTTTTAGTATCTCTTTTTTTTATATCATGAAATTTAAACATGTCTGGGTCTTTATCTTTTTTCTTTTCTTTAATTATTGTTTTGTTATAAGAATTATTATATAGATTAGCAATATCATTTCTTATTTCTTCTTTTTTAGGTTCTTCTATTTTAGAAGATAAATCCTTTTCAAGTTTTAACAATTCTCTTTTTTCTTTTGCAAATTTCGAATATTTACAACCACAGTAATCTTGACGATATAAGTCATATTCCTTTGCAAGTTCAACACTTCTTTTATAACCATTTTTCTTCTTGAAATCAGCATATAGATATTTAGTGCCAAATTCTTTTTCTAATTCTTCACCAATTTCATTTAATTTATTACTATTTTTATAAGGGCTAACCGATAAAGTAGTTGTAAAATAATCAAAATCGTGTTCTTTTGCATATTTAGCAGCAGCTTCCATACGAAGTCTATAACAAATAAAACATCTATTACTTCCTTCAGCATCATTTTCGTGTCCTTTTATTATACTTTCAAATTCTGTATTATCATAATGTTCTATAACACAATTAACTGGATTTTTTGTTTTAAAAGTGCTAAGAAACTTTTTCATTTCATTAGCTCTTCTATCAAATTCTTCATATGGTTCTATGTTAGGATTGTAGTAATATATTGTAATTTCAAAGTAATTAGCTAGGTATTCTATACAGTAACTAGAACATGGTGCGCAGCAAGCATGTAGTAGTAACTTAGGAGTATCTTCTTTCTCAGATACTTTTTCTAGCATTTCATCTAGTCTTTTTTGATAATTCATGTTAATCCCCTTTCAAAAAAGAAAAAATTACTTGTTTATAAATAATTTTTTTATATTCTTTCTAGGCATAAGAATACTAAAATCTTTAACTATCTCTATTTTATAAGTAGTAGTTTCATCATCTAATCTTTCTCCATCAATGCACCAAGCATTTTCAGGCACCTCATTAAATTTAATTTCAAGTTCATTAAGTCTGTAAAATTCAAAACCTTTGGCTTCAGTTATATTAGATGTAGCTATCATGTATAAAGATTTAACTATATCAGCTTTCTTTGTCAAGTTGCAAAGAATTACTTCAAACTGATCATCATCAAGTTTAACATCTTTATAAAAGTTATTTATACCCGCTATTCTATTAGCATTAGAAATAAGCATAAAAGAATATTGCCCACTATAAACCTTATCACCTATTTTATAAGTTAAGTCATATAATTCGGTTGGGTTAACAAAACTTTTTAAACCCTCTATAATATACGCAAAATGACCATACCTACTTTTTAAATTACGTGGAGTTTCATAAGGAACATTCATAAACTTACCAAAACCGGCTACATAAACAAATGGTCTCTTGTTGATAGTACAAATATCAATTTTTTTTACAGTTCCTTCTAAAACTAACTTAAAGTTTTCTAAAACGTCACTACCATACCCAAACATAGCTCCAATATCATTAGTAGTACCAAGTGGGATATGGGCAAGAAGTAATGGTTCTTTTCTTTTTAAATTACCAGTAACTACTTCATTAAATGTACCATCTCCACCAACAGAAACAACTAAATCTACATTACTATCAAGGTATCTTATTATTTCAGTAGCGTGCTTAGAACGCGCTGTAAAATATATAACCGTTTCATAATCATGTTTTTTTAATAATTCTTGATAATCTAATATATAATCTTCGGATAAATCCTTACCACTATTAGGATTAATAATTAATACACACTTTTTCAAGATTCCACCCTCTTTAATTTCTAAAAGTATTATATCATATATTTGAAAAAAAGTGGTGATTTTGTCATGAAAAAAAGCAGACTAAGCTGCTTTTATAACTTTTGTAAGTTCATGATTATTTTCTTGAATAAAATCTGTATTTTCACTAACAACCTTGTTTTGAATACCAATTAATCTTTCAATTTCTAGTTTCTTTTTATTAATGCAATCAATAATCTTTTGTTCTGTTCTAATACCATTTAAATCATAATTTTCACATATTGATTTACTTTTTTTATTAACAATTGCGCCACCATCATAGTCAATTCCAGCTAAATCAAGTTTTCTATCAAGCCATTCAAAAGTTTCGTTTCTTATACCAAATCTTTTTAAAATTTCATATTCTTCAGATAACTTTAAATCCATTGGAAACATACCAATTTGCTCACAATATAATATTTCTTGAAGTCTGTATACAATTTCACCAATATCAGAAAGTACATTTTTACTTTCTCTATGACTAATCTTAATATTATCTTTATTAATATTTCTAGCACAACGATTTAAATAATTATTATAATCATCTTCAGAGAAGAAAGCTATTCCTGGGTCATTCCAATTTTTCTTTTTCTCTTTTAAATCAATAGTTTTATCATAAATAAAACTATTTGGTATTTTAAAAATATGGTTAGATAGTTTAGTTAACATAGTACCATCTATAATACATTTATTACTATCTTCAGGTAAAAATGTTTCTTTCAAAATTCTATATAATACTGATGGATAAACAACTTCTAATTTTAATTTGCCTTTTTTTATTCCATCAATAGGCATAAACATCATTTTCTCTTCATCTGATAAGAACTCCCATTCTTTTGCAGTTCCACCTAATGATTTAAAGTATTCTTCACTTTCTTTTTCTTTTTTAGTTTCATGTAGGCCATTTTCTATTACAGTACATATATCACTCATAGAATCATACTTGCCATAACTAAGAGGTCTTAATCCTAAAAAAGTTGTTTCTATAATATCATTTTCTGTTTTTGTATATCTTTCATTTAATTGGTCTAAAAATTTACATAGTTTTTGGTCATCAAAAGAAATATTATATAATACGATATTATTATCTTTTTTAATACTTAATAACTTATTAACTATCATTTTCAAAACCTCCCTACAAATTTAGATTACATTATTATAGCATAACTTAGTAATTTTGCAAGTTCATATAGGGATTTATACTATATTACCTTATATTTATTACTTATAGCCCCTATAATAAATAGAACGGGAGGAATATCATATTTATATCCTTTTTATAAATTGTGTAGGTTTTTCATAATCTTGATAAACCTTTATATGATCAACTAATTCTAAACTAGAATCTTTATACGGGTTATTTAAAAAAGGGAAGTCTTTATTATAATAATTATCTAAGGTAAGTGCCACTTGTTTAATTATTTCTAATTTTTTTATACTCTTAGATGTCGTTATGTCATTAGCATATTCATCTAAGATACTTGTACCATTACTTATATCTATTTTTAAACCACCAGTATTACACTCATTTTTTGTATCTCTAAGAACATAAATATCTTGGGCAAAATCTGTTTCTATCTCAAATCTTGATAAATCGTACTTATTCCAAAAACTAATTGAAAATTCTTTTTTAAGTGAGTTAACTAATACTGCATACAAATACTCATTATAATAGTTAGCAGATATTTGGAAACCAAAGATATATGTAAAAAGGTCTTCCTTTGTTTTTGGACCTGGTTGCGAGAAATATTCAATAAATTTTTTATTAACATATTCCATATCTTTTAATTCTTCTAGAACTAACTCATGAATTTTGGCATATTTCTTAATTGCATGACTATTTGTATTATCAAACATCTTTACATGTTCATAACATTGATCCATTAAACTAAGAGTTATTTTATGCATTAACTTACTAACTTTTGTTATATCAACATCAGCATATTTTAATAGAAGTAATTTGTTTTTATGGTCTTTAATACATTTTAATGTAATATATTCACTGTGCATCTTATCACGCCCTTCTATATAATATATAATAGATTATCAAATAAAGAGAACTATTTTTTTATTATACTAATCTTCTTATCAATTTTTAATTAAAATTAATGTTTATTAACTCTATAATTATTAAAAACGTACCTTCTTGTTGTTTTTAATATAGTTTTTGTATATAATTATTTTGAGGTGATAATATGACAGATTTAGAAATCACACATATTACAAAATTACAAAATATAAAGGATGTAGCTTTAAAACTAAACCTAAATGATGAAGATTTAGAATACTACGGAAAATATAAAGCCAAGATAAGTAAAAAAGCCAGTGAAAAAAAGGGAAAACTTATTCTAGTTACTAGTATTAACCCTACTCCATATGGTGAAGGAAAAACAACAATTAGTATTGGGATTCATGATGCTTTATGTAAATTAGGTTTTAATAGTTTAGCTGTCCTACGTGAACCGTCTTTAGGACCTGTTTTTGGTATTAAAGGAGGCGCAACTGGTGGTGGTTATGCTCAAGCAGTTCCTTCTGAAGATATCAATTTACATTTTACAGGTGACTTTCATGCGATAACTAGTAGTAATAATTTACTATGTGCCATGATTGACAATCATATTTTTCAAGGTAATGATTTAAATATTGACCCAGATAGTATTTTATTTAATAGATGTATTGATATGAACGATAGAGCTTTAAGAAATGTTAAATTAGATAATAGAAGTGAAAGTTTTAATATAACAGCAGCTAGTGAAATAATGGCTATCTTTTGTTTAGCAACTTCTCTAGCAGATTTAAAATCAAGACTTGGTAATATTTTAATTGGTTACACATATGATAAAAAGCCTGTATTTGCTAAAGAATTAGGTTGTGTGGATGCCATGGCAATACTGCTTAAAGATGCTTTAAAGCCTAATTTAGTTCAAACACTTGAAAACAATCCAGTTATTATTCATGGTGGACCTTTCGCTAATATAGCACATGGTTGCAATAGTGTTATCGCAACTAAATTAGGTTTGTCTCTAGCAGATTATGTTGTTACTGAGGCAGGTTTTGGAGCTGACTTAGGTGCCGAAAAGTTTTTTGACATAAAATGTAGAAATGGTTTTGTACCAAACTGTGTAGTCATTAATTTTACAATTAAAGCCATTAAATATAACGGATACTGTCCTAAGGAAGAAATAACTAATCCTAATTTAGATTACATCAAGAAAGGTATTATTAATTTAAAAACTCATGTAGAAAATGTTAAGAAATATACTAGTAACATAGTTGTATGCTTAAATAAATTTAATACAGATACTGAGGAAGAAATTGCATACGTTAAAGAGTATGTTGAAAGTATGAATATGGCTTTTGATATATGTGATTCATTCGCTCATGGTGGTGAAGGTTCTTGCAATCTTGCTAAAAAAATAGTTGATGTTTGTAATAAAAATGAAGATTTTAATTTCTTATATGATCTAAATGAAAGAATAGAAGATAAAATAACTAAGATTTGTACTGAAATATATAGAGCAAATAATGTGATTTTTACTGATAATGCTAAACAAATAATTAAAGATATAAATAATCTTGGTTACGGTAATTATCCAATATGTATTGCTAAAACGCAGTACTCACTTAGTAATGATGCGAGTATGTTAGGATTCCCTACCCCATATACAGTAACAGTAGATAAACTAAAATGTCAGTCAGGAGCTGGTTTTATAGTTGTATATTTGGGAAATATTATGACAATGCCTGGTTTGTCTAAACAGCCAGCTGCTATTAATATGTATATTGATGAAACCGAGATAAAAGGAATATTTTAGTATTCCTTTTTTGTATATATGTGTAAAGTAGTTTTGCATTTATATGTACACATTTGTTATAATGAATAATAGAGGTGGCATATATATGGATGACATTTTATTTACAGAAGAAAGTGGCAAAGAATTTCAAGAAAGCCTTTATAAAGCACTTAATAGTGATATAAAAGAAATAAATAATAAGTTAAATGCTGAATTACTTGAAACTTATATAGATAATATATTAAAAAAAGAATTAAAAGATAAACCCGATGAAATAATTCTTTTTCATCCAATGATAGTAAAATTATCTAAAAAGAGTGACTTATATGATAAATATGCATTTGCTTTAACAGGCTTATCATATAAAGAATATATAAACACAGTAAAAAAAATAATAGGAAATAAAAAAAATCTAGCTATTATTAAAAGTTACGCTACAAGTAATATTGATATTTTAGATTACAAGAACCCTATTGAATTAGAAATATCCTCTATATATGCTAATTTGATACTTAAAGACTATTTAAAAACACTTGATATACAAAGATGGTTTATCACCTACATAATTAGGAAAGAAGCAACAAATCATGGTTTAAAGCCTAATATCAAAGGTGTTACAATTATAAATAGAAATAAAACAAAATTATATAAAAATTCTCCATATAAAAAATACTTAGATCTAGAAATAATTGATAATTATTCTAATTTCATATATATTAACCTTGGGTTATTTAATATTATTAAGAAGGAAAAAGGTAATAAAACTGCCTTAATATACTTACTAAATACATGTTTTAAAGCCTTACAAAGACACATTAGGAAAAGTAATGAACATTCTATTACATATGATGATGAAATGTATCGCTTTATTAAAGAAGGAATTATATTCAAAGAAGATAATAACTTCTATAACCAAAACAAACTATATTTTAGTAGTGAGATTAATTTAAACGAAGAAACTGATAATATGACTAAAGCTTTAATGGATAACCCTTTATTTAGTAAATTTGATTTTTTAAAGGAATTTGATGAAGAAGAAAACTATTCTTCCTATAAAAACACTGAAGATTATTTCGAAGTAGATAATCATATTGATAATATTTTAGTTAATAAACCTAGAATCTTAAATGATTATCCCCTGCTTCAAATGGAATATAGTGAAGTTGGAAGAAGAAAAAGTATTAAAGAATTAATCGATATTAAAATAAGCCAAATGGAATTCTTTAATATTCAAATAAGTAATTTTAAAGAAATCTTATTAGAAACTGATAATGATATTATAAAGGATAATATTACTATAAAATTAAATGAAATAGAAAAAGGATTACCTGGTGTTATTAGATGTCATAATAATATGATTTATAAATCTTTAAGAATACTAAGTATTCCAGATTTTAATAAATTACTTTATAAAATAGAACAAAATTACATAGATGAACTTAAAGAAGTAATTATCCAAGAAAAAAATGATATAATAAAAAAATTAGAAAATAATAGAAGAAAAATATTTAAGCCTACTACATTTTTAAAAAATGATGAATTCTTAACTAAAGAATATTCAAGAGTAGCTAGATATGAATCAAAAATTAATGATTTTGAAAAAGAAAAAACCAGATAATATCTGGTTTTTTTAATCAAATAAACTAATTTGTCCCTCTATAGAAATATTTTTTTTCTTAACTTTTGTTTTTGATTTTTCTTTTGGTTTTGTTCTTACAGATTCAACTTTTTGCACAACTTTTTCTTGTGTAGGTACAGGAATTTCAATTCTTTTTCTTTTACGTTTATCATGGGCAAAGAACATCCCTAAGTCATGAACTCCCTTATACTTTATCATAGCAGAACCATCTTTATTACTTTTATAAGTAGAAGTAGATGCATCATAATAATATGTTTCTCTTATTACAAAGTTTTTTAGACATGAATGAAGATGATTTATATCTTCCTGTTCCATTTCTGATCCTTTTGCTACACAATTAATGTAATTTCTAATAGCGTTTATATTAGTTCCTTGAATATAACTATTACGATAGTGATTACATAGTTTTTCCAAAATTTGAATATTAGATAAACATGATTCTAAATAATAAGCAAGATATATCTCATCAAGAAACATTTTATCATCACAATACGCAAGACCATATCCTAAATTTTTTTCTACTCCACGACTCTTATATCTTATAGATAGTTTTTGATTATAATCATCAACACTCATTAGACCATTTTTAACTAATTCTTCTTTTAAATCATCCTCATTTTTAAAAGAGGTAGTAAATAAGTCAATATCTTTAAGTAAATGATTATCTAAATTAGAAAAAATCGGAATTTTATTCCATAATATCTCTTCAAACTTTTTCTTTCCTTTGTTTAAAGATAAAATATAGTTAGCCATATAACTTCTCCCCCTGATTCATTACTTTTTAAATATCTTTTCTCTTATAAATCTCTTAATTCCTTTGTTGTTAGAGTCTTCTATTTCTCTTACTGGCTCAATTTCAGAAAAATCTGCATCTACTATTTCACCTGGAATATCCATATGATTAGTCCCTAATTTAATTTTTATAATTTCATCTAAATAATTAATTACATATTCTAGTTTTTCACACTCATCCTTAACTAAAGAATAGTTCTTTGCTCTTTTTTCTCTACTAAGATTATTATGTTTTGTTGAGATAGTATCAATAGTTTCAATAAGAACTTTAAGTTTTTCATCAAGTTCTTCGACTGTTAAATTTTTATAATCATCATAATTAATAATATAATCAAGTTTACTAAAATAATCTATTGCAGCTTTATCTTCAAAGGAAACAAAATCCATTCTATTACTATCATCGACAATAACTATACCTTTAAAAAATTGATTAATTATAACTGAAGGAATAGAATTACTATGGTTAAATGCGAACATTATATCATTCTTTTGGACATAAATTTTATTATTTCTAAATACTTTCATATTAAGTTTACCCCTATCTATTTTCCAATTTTTTAATTTTCTTCTTTTCTTTTTCTGTAGAAGCTAACAATACTTTTTTTTCATAGCTAAAAATCGAATTAGTTAATTTTTGAAATAACTCTCTTTCTTCTGGTGAATATACTTCAGCGCAATTATAATGAACAGTTTTCAACAATTTATATACCGATCTAATACTTAATTTTTCTTTCTGACTACTTCTAGAACCATATCCAATAAAGCAATATAAATCACTATTTCCTCCAGCTTTAATATATTCTAAAATAAAACTTCGTAAACCAGGATCAGATAAATCTACACCGTACATCATAGGAATATCAATATTTCTTTCAAATTCCTTAGCAAACATAAAAGCTCTTCTAGGACCAATTCTGTTACCGCCTCTTTCAATAATGCGATACATCACACAGTCTAATAAACCATTATTCAAAGCCTTTTTATCATCATATCTTCTTATTGCTTCCTCTAACTCATTATTATTTGGCAAATCCATTCCTTGCTCTTTCATAAATTTGACTACTTCAGTAATATGCATTCCTTCAAACGGATCATCATTATATGTTCCCCAGCCAGGAATAGGTTGCATATATTCTGATTCTTCTACTGTTCCATCATTAGATAAATGAATATGAGACGCCATAGAATTATATCGGTTATCTGGATTAACATAAACTAACTCTGGATATTTTGGTTCACTTAAGTAATATGATTCATCATAAGGTAATGATTTTATAAAACTCTCTTTAGAATAAAAATTATTCCACTGTAATATACTTACTACCTCCATAAGATCTTCAGCTTTATCTATTTCTAATATTTCGGCTATTTCTTTAATAGCATTATTTTGTTTTAGCATAATATCATCAATTTCTTGATTGCTTTGACCGCAGCAAGGAAATAAACGATTAACTTCATACTCTGGATATCTCAGTTCAAACCACACGGCCATTTTTTCAATAAAATCTCGTATTCTTTTAGGTTCGTTATACTCACCAATTTTTGTATACTGTCCTTTAACATATTTGTCGGTATACCAACTTATAAATTCATCAATCTTAGTTTCTAAATCGATGGTTTCATTTTTTCCAGTATCTTCTGAAATTGTAATATTTTCTTCTAAGTTCTTTTTAACATTAGAAGCTTGCTTTACAGAAGTACTTTGTAACATTCCTTTTTTAAACTTTAATAGTTCAGCTTTTAAATTCATAATAAATATTCTCCCCCTGATATGTTTATGATTACTACACTTTCATTTTATCATATTTTGTGAATTTTTAACAAAAAAAACATCCTAATAATAGGATGTTTTATTATTATATGGTAACTCGTATGGGTTTCGAACCCATGGATACCGCCTTGAGAGGGCGGCGTGTTGAACCCCTTCACCAACGAGTCAAATAAACTATAATATAGTATACACTAAAACAGGCTCATTGGGCAAGATATTTTTTATTAATTTATTAAATCTAGTTAAACTATTTTGCTGAACTACTTTTTATGAAGAAGATATCTTATTTTAGTTAGTTCAAAGTAATTAGACTGTTCTTTTTTACCAAATCTTATATCATTTATATGCAAATTATCTTCTTTAAAGCCAACTTTTATGAATGTTTTAATAGCGGCCTTTCTATCTAAAGGAATCTTATCTGCAACTTTATTAAGTTTTAATTTATTAAAAGCAATGTCCATTAATAATCTTAAAGCTACTTCACTATATCCTTTACCTCTATAATCACTTTCTAATAAAATATGGACTAAGTGACAATCAAAATCATTATCATAATGTAAGGCTACTTCACCTATTGGAGTTTCATCTAACATAATATATGCATAATATTTTTTAGGTTCATTATTAACCCAAGCGTTAAACCATACTTGCCATTTTTCATCAGTAAACTTAATAATACCTGTATCATAATTATATCCATCAAGATTTTGCTTATAACCGGCATTATAAGCCATTGTTTTAGAGTCAGCTAGTATTTGCTTACGATAATCAAGTTCACTTAAACTAGGTACTTTTAAAGAAATTTTATTCATATATTATTTCTCCTCACTATATGATTTTACTACCATCTTAACGCTATGATATTTAAATTCTTCTGATATAGCTAAAATTTCATGTGGATGTCTATCTCTAATACTCTTTCTTTGCCCCACATTTACATCATAATACATAATATCTGCCCTATCTGTATATTCAATGCCATCTAGATGATCAATCTCATGACAAATAATAATTGCCTCAAAACCTTCAACAGTTTTAACATGTTTATTACCATGTATATCTTGATATTTTAACTTAATACAAAAAGGCCTCTTCACTCTTCCAATAGCATTACTAACACTCATGCAGGCTTCATAATATATTTGAGTACCTTCCATTTTAACAATAACTGGATTAAAATAAGACGTTATTGCATACTTCTTTATTCCCTCATCCATCCCATAAACTTTACTATCAGTCATTACCAAAATAAATCGTTCATTTATACCAAATTGTGGGGCAGCAGCTGCATAGGCATTCTTTTCCAAGCAAACTTCTTTAATACTATCTATAATACTTTTATAATCCTTTGTAAAATCAATTATTTCCTTAGATACTTCCTTAAGTCGTTTATCATCTGGTTTTATTAGTTCTAATTTCATATTACCTCCATTTTTGTCTATTATTTATTATAACAAAAAAACCAAACTATTACTAGTTTAGTTTATTCCAAATAGTTTATCTACTAAGTTTCCTAAATGAGGTATAACAAACTCAACCTTACTTACTAATTGATTAATTTCTGTATCAGGATAATCGTATCCAGAGTTATTATCACCCATAGTTGTAAAAGTTAAAACTTCCGCATTATTTTTTTTAACAATTCGATGAGTTAATATATGTCCCTTATAATTAAACTGTACTATATCATCAACCTTTAAATTTTGAATATCAATTTTGTTAACATCTCTAACAATAAGTAAATCTCCTTCACTTATTACATCTTCCATAGAATCATTATTCATTATACTAAGTTTATATTTAGTTATATTAGAACTTAATAAACTAAATATAATCCATACATATATAAATAAATATAATATAAGGTGTCCAAAATCTTTAGCACTACCATATTTCTCTATTATTTCTTTTTCGCTAGTAAGTCCAATCATTATGCAAAGTGGAAGTAGTAGTAACAAAATTCCATTAGTATAAGAAGGAATATTAGGATAAATTGGTAATAGAAAAAATACTATCTCAGATAGAAATATATAGATAAAAACTGCCTTGAAATTATATTTTGGCGCTATATAAGTAATTACTAAATCATTAGCAAGTACAAATAATCCAAAATTAGTAAATACATCTATTAAACTCAAATTATTTATAAAACTTAAACTACCTAGTAAAAGCATATCTATTATAGCCATAATAAAAGAAATAGTTTTATTATTATTTATATTTTTACTAGCTTCACAGTATCTAAAATGAAATAATGTGGCAGCTAATTTTAATATTACATAAAAACCAAAATAATAAACCAAATTTAGTTTAGTAAAACCTATATATCCTCCTTTACCATCATAAAATAATAATAAAAGATAATATAAAGAAAAGAAAATTAAACTGTATTTTACAAATATTTTATATACGATTTTATTGCTTTCAATGTATCTCTCATTAAAGTCAATTTTTTTATATTCCAAACCAAAAATTTTCATATACACCCTCGCTACCTTACTATGATTAGTATACAACAAAAAAAGAAAGTAAACAATATACTATTTTTATGTACGATTCATAGTACCAAAACTGTAAAAGTTAGCTTTATTGACGATCTCTTTTGCAAATATAAATAACAGTTACTTTGAGTAATATATCCAAATCAAAAATTATAAATTTAGACTATATTATTTTGTAACTTAATTTTAATAAAAAATTTAATTACTAGTTTTCACTATTTTGCGACTTTTCATTTTTTGATCCCTATTAATTCATTTTTTAAATTATTACAACTTAAAAACTGATGGCCAAATTGTATTAAGTTCGGCAAATATATCACACTTATTGAATTGTTGTAACTTAAGAAATTATCACCCACTTGTATTAGTGATGGTAAGTATAACGATGTTAGTGATTTATTCCCAGATAAGAATTCGTTTCCTGCTTCTTTTAGAGAAGGCAAGTTTATTTCTGTTAATTGATTATTTGAAGATAAGAAACCACTTCCTACTTGCTTTAACAATGGTAATTCTAATGTTATTAATGATTCGTTTTGAGTAAAGAAATAGTCTCCTACTTCCACTAGTGATGGCAAGTTTACTGATGTTAGTGATTCGTTTTGAAACAAAAAATAATTTCCTGCTTCCTTTAACATAGGCAGGTTTAAATCTGTCATTAAAACGTTATTATATAAGAAAAAATCATCTGTTCGATTTAATTTATCATTCTTGTACCCTATAATATTATTATTTTTATCAATGATAACTTCTATAACATTAATTTCTTCGCCCTTCTTCGTTTCAATATATATTACTTTATTGTTATTCTCTTTTTTTATAACGTTTATTTTAGAAATGTTTTTAAAATCATCTATAAAGCAGTCTTTTAAAGTTGAATCGTAAAGTAGTATTTTTTTATTGGTAATATCTAATATAAAATAATCAATAATAAGATATTTTGAACTATCAAGATAATCTTTCTTAACTACAAAGTTATCTATAATTATATTACCAGGGCAATAATAAATATTGTTTATTTCATAATTATATTTATGAAACTTTCCGTCATTAGCCCTAACATACCCTTTAATTTCAAAGAAATGTCGGTTAGGAATAAAATTAAACTTATAGTGTCTTCTGAAACTACTAGATAAACCTGACTTTATATTATCTAAATTGTTATTAAAAGTACTGTCACAATTATCTACTCTGTGGTTATACCTATTTTTAATTGACAGCGTATTAACATTGCCACGCGTAAATTGAATACTTATTACAGAAGTACCATATTCATCTTGTCTTTGTGGCTTACTAAAGCTTTCTCTGTTTAATTCAAAAGCATTCTTTTTTACTGCAAAAAAAACATGGCATCGATCTAATCTATTTCCTTTAAATGTACATAATTCTTCTTCTGGTTTATAGTACTTTTTAAAGGTTTGTATTTCCTCTTCATTATGACACTCATAAAGAATATATCCAGCTTCTTCTAATAATTCCTGTGGCGTTTTTTCTTCAATACTTTCTATTGGGTCTTCTTCAGTTGCAATAGTATAAATATATTCCTTAAACTCAGGTATTAATCCAAATTTACATATATCATAATATAAATCTCTTGATTGATAAAAATTTGTACTCAAAGCCCAGTATAATAACTGTGGTTCTTCAAGCAATGTCGGAAATAATTGTTGGCATAAATGCATCATTTTTTCTCCGTAAAATTTTTTTATCATCTTTAAGTCATCAAACATAACTACACCTCTAATAAAATAATATCATACATCATTAATATTACAAATTATTTATGTTTACTTTTACAATTGTATACATAAAAACATATATGATGTATATTACTCAAACTATTTTCTATCATTTATAAAATGTTAATATTCTTGAATACAAATCAAAAATTAGATTATAAAACAATAATAATGGTCCAATAAAAAGAAATTTTATCCATAGTACCTTTGAAAATATATTTCCTTATCGTCCGAAATAATCTTTATAATATCATCTTCATCTACGTTTATATTATTAGGGTTTAATGGACCAAAACTATAAAAATTCTTTTCATCAAGAATCTTTTGAGAAATATATATATAATCTTTTTCTTTTAGTATTATATTTAAAGAATAAAATTCCATATTTAGGTTGTATTTTTTATTGTCTTCTGTTCTTACTAAGTAATCATAATTATTAATTTCTAATATTTGCACTTTTTTCATAAATTTCTCCTTAAAAATTCATTCATTGAATTAGTATTATTTAAAAAGTGGTCACCTGATTCAACTAATGATGGTAAATTCACTTTTGTTAGTGAGTTATTCAAAGTTAAAAAATAACTTCCTATTTTAATTAGTGATGGCAAATCTAATTCTGTTAATGTTTTATTATAATATAAGAAATAACTTTCTACTTGCTTTAGCACGGGTAAACTTACTTTTGTTAGTGAATTATTCATAGATAGAAAGCGATCTCCTGCTTGACTTAACATAGGTAAATTTAGTTCTATTAATAATTCATTATCATATAAAAAGCGTTCTCCTACTTTATTTAAAATAGGTAAATTTAATTCTATTAATGATTCATTATCGTATAAGAAGCGATCACCTACTTGAATTAGTGATGGCAAACTTAATTTTGTTAATTTTATATTACTTTGCAAGAAGGAGTCTCTCACTTGGCTTAACATTGGGAGATCTAATTTTGATAATGATTGATTACTATATAAAAAGCAATCTCCTACTTGAATTAGTGATGGCAAATTTAACTTTGTTAATGATTTATTATCATACAAAAATCGATCTCCGACTTTATACAAGGCTGGTAAACTTAATTCAGTTAATGCATTATTATTCGCCAAAAATGAATCATTCGTTTGTTTTATTTTATCATTTTTATACCCTATAATTTTATTATCTATATTAACACATATTTCTATAACATTACTATCTTGACCACTTTTTGTCTCAATATATATCACTTTGTTATTATCTTCTTTTTTTATAACACTTATCTTACTAATATCTTTAATAGCATCTATAAAGCTATCATGTAAGGATGAATCGTAAAGTAGTATTTTTTTATTTGGAATATCTAATATGAAATAGTCAATAACTATATATTCTCCACCATTAAGATAATCATTTTTAACTTCAAAGTTATCTATAATTATATTGCCAGGGCAATAATAAATATTGTTTATTTCATAATTATATTTATAATACTTGCCATCATTAGCCCGAACATAGCCGTCAAGTTCAAAACTATACCTACTATTTTTCAAATTAAATCTATAATAACGAGCAAAACTATCTGATAAACCAAATATTATATTATCTAGATTATTATTAAATGTACTGTCAGGATTGCTTACTGTATGGTTATACCTATTTTTGATTGACACAGTATTAACCATTCCTCTTGTAAACTGTATACTTATTACAGAAGTGCCATATTCATCTTGTCTTTTAGGACTAGTAAAGTTTTCTCTTTTTATTTCACTAGCATTCTTTTTTACTGCAAAAAAACATGGCATCGATCTAATCTGTCTCCTCTAAATGTACATAATTGCTCCTCTGGTTTATAATAACTTTTAAAAGTTTGTATTTCTTCCTCGTTATGGCATTCGTAAAG
The DNA here is from genome assembly GCA_023460995.1 of Bacillota bacterium. GTDB lineage: Bacteria > Bacillota_I > Bacilli_A > RF39 > UBA660 > RGIG4266. The sequence goes on from JAEWOE010000001.1 coordinate 52,816, forward strand.
TATATATCCAGCTTCATCTAACAATTCAAACGGTGTTCTATTTTCAATTTTTTTCGCAACTTCTTCTTCACCTACAAGAGTATATATATATTCCTTAAATTCTAATACTAATTCTGATTTACATATATCATCATACAAACTTCTAGAATGATAAAAATAGGAATCCAAAAATGAATATAGCACTCCTGGATATTCAAGTATTGTTGGAAATAATTCTTTGCATAAATGCATCATTTTTTCTCCATAAAATTTTTTTATCATTTTTAAATCATCAATCATAATAACACCCTAATTTAATAATATCACAATTTATTATTTAAGTTAAATTATTACTTATATTTTTACAATAGTATACATAAAAATTTATACAAACAAAAACCGCTGAAAATCAACGGTTAGTTATCTATTTGGTAGCGACGGAGAGATTCGAACTCACGACCTACCGGGTATGAACCGGTTGCTCTAGCCAACTGAGCTACATCGCCATGTCAAACGACAAATAAATTATATCAAATCTAGCAATCGTTGACAATACTTTTTTGGTTTTTTCTTTAAAATATACCATAAGGTCTACAAAATAAAAAGCACTGATGTGCTTATTTATTAATAATTCTCGCTTAATATTTCAAAATATGATTGAGGATGAGCACATACTGGACAAACATTAGGTGCTTTTTTACCAAAATGAACATGTCCGCAATTACGACAGATCCACATTGTTTCTTCTTCTTTTTCAAATACAGTGTTACCATCTAAATTAGCAATCATTTTTCTGTATCTTTCTTCATGGCGTTTTTCAATTTCTCCAACACCTTTAAATAAGTTAGCTATTCTAGTGAATCCTTCTGCTGCAGCTACTTCTGCAAACTCTGCATACATATCTGTCCACTCATAGTTTTCACCAGCTGCAGCATCCTTTAAATTAGTCATTGTGTCAGGCACTTCTCCATCATGTAGTGCCTTAAACCATAATTTTGCATGTTCTTTTTCATTTTGTGCTGTTTCTTCAAAAACTGCTGCAATTTGCTCAAAACCTTCCTTTTTAGCTTTTGAAGCATAATAAGTATATTTATTTCTTGCTTGACTTTCTCCAGCAAAAGCTGCTAATAAATTAGCTTCTGTTTTACTTCCTTTTAATTCCATATTATCTAAATTCCTTTCTCTATACAATTAGGACATATTCCTTCAAAAACCAAATCTTTTGACATTATCTTATATTTAGTTTCTAATTCTATTTTATCATAAAATTCATCTGCAGCACTTATAAAAATATCACTAACTGAGTTACAAGTAATGCATCTTATATGATGATGTGGTTTAATAGTTTTATCAAATCTATCTTGATTATTTGATACTCCTATTCTTTTAATATAACCATTATCAGCTAAAGCATTTAAATTACGATAAATTGTGCCTAAACTAATATTAGGTATGATATCTCTTACCCTATTATAAATAGTTTCAGCAGTAGGATGATCATATGAATCCATAACTACTTTAAGTACAATATCTCTTTGATATGATTTCTTCAAAATATATACCTCCTAATCTAGTAATTATTACTACATTTCAAGTATATCATTTTATTTAATTGAAGTCAATAAAAAGTAGTAATTATTACTACTTTAATCTGTTTTCTTATTTATTATAAATCTTGGCCTAGCTTTAGTTTCGCTATAAGTTTTTCCAACATATTCACCTATTATTCCAATTGAAATCATTTGAAGTCCACCTAGAAACCAAATTGAAATAGATAAGAACGTCCATCCAGCAACAGTATTGCCAGTTAGTTTTTGAATTAGCGAATATATCATAATAACTAGACTGGTAAATAAAATTATAATTCCTAAAATACATATAAATCTAAGAGGTCTTACTGTGAACGAAGTAATACCATCTAATGCAAAATTCATCATTTTACTAAGAGAATATTTACTCTTTCCAGCAAGTCTTTCATTTCTTTCATAATAAACAAAATCATGTTTAAAACCAATTAGAGGAAAAATCCCTCGTAAAAAAAGATTGACTTCCTTATAGTTTTCAAACTCATTTATAACTTTTTTACTTGTAAGCCTATAATCAGCATGATCATAAATAATGTTTATTCCCATAAACTTCATTATTTTATAAAATAACCTCGCTGTACTTTTTTTAAGCCAAGAGTCTTTATCTCTTTTACTTCTAATACCGTATACAATATCATTACCTTGCTTGTATTTTTCTATCATCGCATCTATAGCGTTTATATCATCCTGCAAATCTGCATCCATGCTGATTACTATATCGGATTTTATCTTGGCGCTCAGTAATCCCGCTACCAAAGCATTTTGATGACCTGAATTTCTTGATAAACTAATTCCTTGAAATAATTTATCTTCTTTATTTATTTTTTCTATTATACTCCATGTTGAATCAATCGAACCATCATCAACGTATAAAACATGACTATCTTTGTCTATAATACGACTTTTAATTAACTTACTAATTTTGTTTTTTAGGATTTTGGTAGTTTCTAATAAAACTTTCTCTTCGTTATAACAAGGTATAACTAAATATAAGATTATTTTGTTTTCTTTTTTCACTTTTTAACACTATAAAATATAGATACTACTTCTGCAAAACCATGTAAGATAGAAGTGTTATTTTTGATTGCTATTCCTTTTCCTAATGCTTTACCACCAATAGTTAAAGATGCTACAATCCCTGTAATAACTAAAGTTGTTGGTAAACTTGGAAAATTAAATTTTTCAGCTACAGATGCTGCGACTATAACTCCAGCAGATCCTGAAATAATGCCGCATATATCACCTACTACATCATTACAAAAAGAAGATACTTTATCAGCATTTTTAATAAATTTAACAGCTATATCAGCACCTGCTACCTTCTGAGCACTCATAGAATTAAAAGGCCCGATGCTAGCACTTGTTACAGAAACTCCTATCATATCGAATAATACACCTAGTAATACAAAAAGTATTAGTACTAATATCCCTATTATCATATTTACATTTGAAAGAATTGTCTCTGAAGCAAATGAAAATGTAATAGATATAACAAAAGCAAGTAATGTAATCTTAATTATCCAAGCTGCATTTGAATTTTTCTTTCTCTCTTTTTTCTTTTTCATACTACCCTCTATTTATTTTTTTTATTATCAATAATATTCTTTGCTATGTATATTGGTCTTTTTTTAGTTTCAACATATGTTCTTGCAATATATTCACCTAATATACCTAGTGAAAATAACTGAAGCCCGCCAAGAAATAATATTAATACTACTATTGTAGCATAACCTGACACTGAAATACCATAGAAAATTTTCTCAAATATTACACTAATTAAGTATAAAATAGATAAGATTGAAGAAGTCATACCAATAAATGTTGCCATTCTAAGAGGTGCAGTACTAAACGATACAATACCTTCTATTGCATATTTAAATAATTTTGTAAAAGACCAAGTACTGTTTCCATTAGCTCTTTTGCTAACTGTATAAGGCATATAATATGTGTTATATCCCACCCATGAAAATATTCCTTTAGAAAATCTAAAATATTCTTTCATTGATAAAATAGAATCAACCATACCTCTTCTAAAAGTTCTAAAGTCACTAGCACCTTGTACAAATCTAGTATCAGACATTTTATTCATTATTTTATAAAAACAATCTTTAAAGAAAGTTAATACTTTACCTTCTTTTCTTTTTTCTTGATAAGCTGCTACTGAATCATAATCTTCATTATTATCAAGAAATTCAATCATGCTTAAAACTAGTTTAGGATCTTGTTGCATATCGGCATCAATAATTGATACATAATCGCCTATAGACTTCTCAAGTCCAGCGTACATAGCCGCTTCTTTACCAAAATTACGTGAAAAATTAATAACCTTGATATTTTCTTTAGAATTCTCACTAAGCTCTTTCAATACTTTAAAAGTATTATCCTTAGATCCATCATTAATAAAAATCATTTCGTAATCTTTAATTTTTTTAAAATTAGTATGTATACAGTCATATATTAACTCTATATTTTTTTCCTCGTTATAACAAGGCACTATAATTGATAATTTCATCTCTTCACTTCCTTTAAGTCTTGCAATATTATACCACTTATTATATCAAAATAAATTAATAAATTGTAATTTTTGTGTTTATGAATATCATGCACAAAAAAAGGACAAAACTGTCCTGATTTTTCTGTTGAAATCGATGGCCATAAAACAGTAAACTTTGCGTCTTAGGTCAAGTTGTATTTCACCAGTTTCTCCATACACGTTACCATGTATGTGGTTCCCCTTTAAAGAAACCGATACGGCGTCGCCTATCCGTACGACTTGATTACCACTTAGTACGCACTGCAATCCTGTTATATGAGACACTCTAGGAGATTTCCCCACCAACTGATTCATTATTAATTCTTTTTTGCAAATACAGTTTCAGATTGCGATTTTCAAATTAGTCTAGCTAAAACTAATTCAAAATGGATCAATCATTCCAAGTAATTCACTCAAGACAAGCTACACTACTCGTAACTTTCGCCACATAGTAGGTTTAATCCTAATTCGTAGTAAGTCAGCTCAATATGCAATATATGTATATGCTTACCACAAGTATAGGTCTCCACGAATACAGGGTCATGAGCGCATGCCATTGCGGATGCCCAATATTCTATCCTTCAGCATCCACCCCAAACTGGGCGTAAGAAGCAAACACCAAAGGCTTCACAGATATGCTCTTTAATGGTTTTTTAATCCCATCTTCATAATAAATCTCATTGACTAGAATAATGTGCCAATCAAAATTTACAAGATTAATTCTATCATATTATATGCATGATGTCAAATTGCAATGACTACATTAATTAGTAATATAACTAGCAAACTCATCTAAAGTAGTATTGTACTGAACTGTATATCTAGGAACAGTATACATATTTACTCCTGGATATGCTTTATACATTCCACCAGCAAATGCCATAGTGAATCCAGCTTGCTTAATTAAAGAAATTGCGTAATCATTATATTCATAGAATGGCCAAGCAAAATATGTAGTATTATTTAATTGTTCACGACTCTTTTTTAAGTCAGCTAGAACTTTATCTTTATCCGAACATTTAAGTGGACTTCCCTGTCCACCTGAACAAACACCAGTATTATGTAAATTATAAGTGTGTGAAGCAAATTGGACATAGTTTGATGATCTTGAATAAGCAAGTATGTCAGCGTTATTTTGTAGATTTCCTATAAAGAATAAAGTGACATTAACTTTATACTCATTTGCTAGTGTATACATTCTATCAAACCACCAACCATCATCAACCGTTACTGTTACACTTTTTACTGGAAGCCTAATTTTACCATTCAAAAATAATTCAAGTTCTTTAAGAGTAGTTGTATAGTATTCATTTTCATTTAAATAATTAAATTGACTCTTAATTTGACTTACATCATGGCAAATAATCGTGCTTAAACATTTTTCTCCTGCAGAAGAATCATAAGTATAATGATATGCAATAACAGCTATCTTGCTTGCAGATTTAACATTTGTATTGTTAGAAGCTTCGACACTAACAGAATCACCTTTTTCTAAATATAATAGTTTATTATCATACTCGACATAATAGCGATTATTATCCTTAATCAATATTGGTAACGATAGTCCTTCATTAATTGTGTATTTTCTTCCACGATCATCATATAAAAATGTCGGACTTGATGACACAACATTTTCATTAAATGGAATATACTTTTTATATCTTTGATCTGTTGATAAAGAGTCAATTACTTTGACATCAGTATACTTAATAAAATAAGCAATGTTTTGAAGTTCAAAATATACATCTTTATAGTCTTTAATATCTTTACTTTTCAAGTTAAGTTCTACACCATTTGATATAGTTCCGGCTTCTACATACTCTCCATTAACAAGCTTATATATCTTTGCATCATTAGTAGTTACAACAAATGAATTGTAACTATTTTTAATATCTTTTAATATTCTTTGTTGAGTTTGTTTTTCTTTTTCCTCTTGTTGCAATTTAATATTATTCTCTTTTTGCTTTTTATTTTTATCTATATTATATATAACACTATAGATGGACACTAATATTATAATTGCAGTAAGCACAAAAAGAAGATGTCTTAATGCTTTTTTTCTTCTTTTTTCCCTTTCAATATAATAATTTATAGTTTTTAGTTTATCTTTCTTATTCAACTAAATCTCCTCCTATATATTAGTAAAGATTTATTGTATTAAAATACGCTATTAATTGATAAAGCAAAAACTACTACACTTTATCTATTTTATTATTTTTTTCTGAATTTGAATAGAAATTATTAATAGCTTTGGCAATAAAAGTCGGCCAAAATTTTTTAAACATAATCAAGTCTTCTTTTGTCCTAATGTTATTATTAATAATTTCAGTTGTCGTAGAATCACTATGAATTCTATGTCCCATTAAAGGTATATTTATATATATAAACTTTCCATTTAGTTTTGATAGTCTTTCCCAAGCATACCAATCAACATTACATTTAAATTCACTCGCAAAAATAGGAAACTTAATTCTATCAACATTAAATGTGACAGCTGGGCAGCAAATTGAATTACCTAGAGATATTACAAGCCTCTTGTTTAATTTTAAGCCACTAGTTTTGTTTGATTTTAAAGGACTTAGCAATGTTTTCTTTATATTTAAATTACGATTACTATATTCTTTCAAATCATTCTTTATTTCATAACTGCCAGTAAATAAAATTAATGCGTCATTATTTTTTTCATATTTCTTTACGACTTGATAACTATATTCGTAATCATATATATCATCCTGATGAGCAATAGTAACAAGTGGTGTTTTACCACATTTTATTGCAAAATCAAAGTCATTACCTATTCCATTTTGCCCTTTGTTTTCCATTATTTCTAACGAATACTTGCTTGCTAACTTCATAATAAATTTATTTGGAGTAGAAGTTGCCATTATAACATTCGACTTGTATTTTTGATTTAAAACTGATTTTATGCATTCTTCTAGATATTCAGATTCCTTGTATGCCAGAATCACAAATGTATGTATTATATCTTTTTGAACTTTATCTTTCATTTTGTTTTACTTTCTTATTATTAATATAGTAATATAAAATTTGAATATATCTATGAATGTATATGTATATATTAATTGGTAATACATCATATAACTTTTTTTGAATTTTAAAAATTGTGCTTCTTTTAGGTACTATTTTTTTATAATCATGCCACGGAGATTTATACAAATATTTATCAAACAAATCGTTTTGAGGATGACAATTTTCTAATTCCCATGGTCTTCCAGTCATTGCTCCCATACAATGATTAATTTTAGGTTGCTTCATTCTCAATTTAATTAAATCTAATGGATGAAAAAAAGTTTTATTTAATTTATACATATTAATGCTATTTTTAGCTCCATATATATAAAAACCACTATTAAAATTATAAGTCAAGTCTAAATATGCAATATTTTTTCTAAAAAGTACATTGATTATATCTTGATCAACAATAAAATAGCTATTTCTTTTATTCTTCAAATGGTCAACTATTTTTTCTTTGCATTTGTAATCACGCCATTTTTTTTGATCAATAAGTAAAACACCACAATTATAATATGGTTCATTTAACGGTATATCTACCATCTTCTTATAATCATTGACTATACAATCATATGTAGCAGCCATTATGTTTCCGTTAAAATTAAAATCACATAGTTCTGCTAAAGAACCATTAATTATGGTGTCACCATCAAGTTGCAAAATAATGTCGTTATTTGTTTTTATTTCATCAAAAACAAAAAGTTTAAAATATGTTGTATATGTTCCTTTATATGGAACTAACTTTAAATCTTTTATTTTTTTAATTATAACATCTGTATCTAGAAAAAATATATCTCGTTTATAACTTTTACACATTTTTTTCATTTTCATAATATTTTCTTCTTTTATGCCATCATTTAATACAAATATATTTAAAATGTCTATATCTTTATTATTTTCAAGCAATGAAAATATAGAAACACCAGTTATTGGCGCATACGAATCATTACTTTGATAAAGAACATTTATTTTTTTCATTTTTATACCTCCTATAATTTTCCAATCAAAAGTAAAAACCTTATTGCAATTTCATCGAAATTAGAATCACTATATTTTTTATAATATAAAGCTTTTTTAAAATTGCTAATTAAATTTCTTGTTGCAAATAGTTGGAAAGTTTCTTTTGTTTTACTATCCATATCATTACTATATTTTTTATAAAATAACTCTACTGTTTTTTTTATGGGGCTATAATCATCATCAATGATAAATTTCTTGATTCTTAGAATCTGTCGACTTATAAACCTCTTTTCATATTTTGAAACATTTTTTTCATGTCGTCTATATTTTGCAGAACTTCTCGTATCATAAATTACTTTTCCAAATGATAAAGCAATCAGATAACACCAATAATCGTGTCCCCATATATTCAAATCTCTCAAGTCCAGATTATCAATATATTTTTTTAAATTGTAGTTGATAACAGTGTTAAAACCCAATGGGCATTGATTTGCGATAAGTGCTCTTTCTAAATGTGATGGATCATTAATATTTTTAGAGAATTCTAAAGAATTCAAATTTTTATCACAAATAAGATAATTAGTAAAGTATAGAATTGGAATATTTTTATTTTGCAAGCTCATTTTTTCTACGGCATAGCTGATTTTATTCACATCCCAATAATCGTCCTGGTCACAAAAAGCATAATAATCTGCTATATTTGCATTTTTTAAAAGCCACAAAAAACTTTTAAAAAAACCTATGTTCTTTCCATATTCAACATGCATATTATCATTACAAGTTTGAAATTTTTTTAGTATTTTTATTGTCTCATCAGTTGAACCATCATCACGGACAAGAAGTTCAAAATTTGAATAATCTTGGGCGAAAATACTGTTTAACTGCTCTTCAATATATTTTTCACCATTGTAACTTGATAATAAAATTATTACTTTTTTACTTTTCACTTTTTGCCATCTCCCTTAAAGTCAATAAATACATAAAATAGAATAAAATAAATTGAAATAGCATTAAAAAGCAGAAGCCTATAAATATTCCATTCATTCCATATTTAACTGATAATAATTGTATTATAATTGTGCCTACTAACAACACCAATAAATATAACACTAATTGAATTGCCATTTTTCTAGCAATAACTAATACATTAGAAAATACTGCCGAAAATGAATTAAATGTGCCAGCTAAAATTAAAATAACAAAAGTCATCTTATACTTTTCGAAAGGAATTGCATAAAGTAAACTTAAGACCTTGTCACCAATCGTAATAGCAAGTAATGAAGAAAATATACATGATATTGATAAAATAATTATAACTATTCTGATCTCTTTTTTTAATTTCTTTTTATTTTGCTGATGATATAAATTTGTAATTGTTATTATTTTTGGTTGTAATATAAATTGACACAATAAGGATATTACTGTCGGGATCATCATCAATATTCCCAAATAACCTAACTCTGTCAAAGAAATATTGGAAGTTAGAAATCTTGGAAGATTAAGTATAAATAAAGTCACAAAATTATACAGAAAGATATACTTTGATGTATTATAAATATTAAAATTAAAATCAAATCTAATCTTATTGAATTTTTTAATAATAGTTAAATCAAAAAACAGAAAAACCATAAACGTTGAAAATAAAGCAAGACATGTTGAGATAATTAAATTTCCAGTTACAACATCGGCAATTACAAAAACAGCTAAGTATGATATCGATTTTATTGTCAAAGATAAACCAACATAATCTAATCTATCTTCTTTTTGAAATTGAGCATAAAATACATCACTAAATGTTTCAATAATACGTAATAGCATCAAATTGACCCCAACTATAAAAAATGCACTGTCATAATTGTTAATAAGAATATATATACACATTATAATCAAAGAAATTACTGAAGTCAAAATTTTTGATGAAAGATATTGATTAAATGAATACTGTTCTTTCACATCAGTAACTTGATATATTCTTGTTCCATAGTTTGAAACAATCTGTAGAATAAGACTGAATGAAAATAATTGAGAAAATAAACCCGAGCTGTCAACACCATTTTTTCTTGTAACTATCATCAATAAAAATAATGATAAAAAGGAATTAATAATTGTTCCAATAGCATTCCATATAAACTTTTTTTTACTATTGTTCATCAAATCAACTCCCAACTTTTAAAATCAATAATAAACTTTATCATATAAAGGTATTCAGTTTCATTATACCATATAATAATAAAAAAGAGCATTAAAAACGCTCTTTTTAAAAATTATTTGTACTAAAGAATTTATCCTTTTTAATAGAGTCTTCCCATTTTTTCATAACATATTCTTGTTCCTTTTTAAATCTTTCTACCTTCTCAGAAGTAACTTCATATCCTCTTGATTTTGATTCATGGTGATACATAGTCACATAAGATAATTGAACATTATAGTAACCCTTATCTAGCAATTTCAAATTTAGATCAACATCATTTAAAGCAACTTTTAGCTTTTCATCAAGTCCGCCTACTTCATTAAACTTTTTCCTTGAAACAAGTAAACAAGCAGCAGTTACGGCAGTATAATTATAAGGCATGATAAGTCTACCCATCAAACCATTATCATTTTTTTCAGCAGTCACATAAATATGGCCCGCTAATCCTCCATATCCAAGAACTACACCAGCATGTTGTACTTTATTGTCTGGATATAATAATTTAATTCCAACAGCGCCAACATGTTTTTGAGAGGCATAACCTACCATTTTATCTAGAAAATCTCCTTCAATAACTTCAGTATCATTATTTAAAAGTAAAATATAGTCTCCTTTACTTTCTTTTACTCCAATATTATTAATATGTGAATAATTAAATTCACCAGGAGCTTTTACAACTTTGAAATTACTATGTGCTTTTTTATATTCTTTAAATAAGTCTAATGTACTTTGTTCGTCACTACCATTATCAACAACAATAATTTCGAAATTTTTATAAGTACATTTGTTATATAAAGAATCGACACATACTTTTAAAACTTTACCATAATTTCTAGTAGGAATAATTATAGAAACAAGGGGATTGTCATGCTTATAATCAATTAAATAAGTACTAACATTAGGATTATGATAAACTTTACCTTCTATTTTTCTACGCTTAAGTGCATCTTCAAGTGCTTTTATAGAGGCATCCTTTGTATATTCCTTATTACCTAAATATCCAGCAGTAGATGTAGCAGACATACGCCAGTGATATAATATTTTTTCAATATGATAAATATTATTTGTTAATTCTGTTACTCTTAAAAATAAGTCATAATCTTGTGAACCATCATATTCACTTCTAAAGCCACCTACTTTATCTACTAAAGATTTTCTTATGGTAGTTAAATGGCATATATAGTTGACTGCCATAAAAGTATCTGGAGAATAATCAGGTTTAAAATGTGGTTCTAATCTTTTACCACTATAATCTAATTTATCTTCATCTGAATAAATGAAATCTAATTTTTTATTTTTATTTAAAGCTTCTACTACAAAATACATTGCATCCTTAGATATGGTATCATCATTATCAACAAGCATAATGAATTCACCTGTAGCAATTTCTATAGCAGAATTAGATGCTTTAGAAATCATTCCATTTTTCTTGCGATAAATCACTTTTATTCTTGAATCTTTTGTCTCATATTCCCTTAATGTTTCTTTTGTCTCTTCACTAGGTGAGTTATCATCTGCTATGCATATTTCAAAATTCGTATATGTTTGATTTAAGACAGAGTCTAAACATTCACTTAGTAATTTCTTGCTAACATTATATACAGGTATAATAACAGATATTTTAGGATTATACTTGAACTTCTTGTGTTCAAAGTCAAACTCATTTTCTTCTACCCATTTTAAATAAGCTTTTTGATTAACAAATAAATTGGCTGTATTACCGTTATTTCTTTTTAAAACTCTAAAGAATGATTTTATATAATTCTTCATTGCTCTAGGAGGTATTAAAAAATGATGTCTATGCCATGCAAAGTAAATTGACTTTTTTACTAACCTAAATACTTTCTCAAATTTTGAAAAAACTTTTTTCATTATTACACCTAACTTTCAATTTTATAAATATACATACCATCTTCTTCATATAATAATTCAAATTTTATTAAATCGTTTTGATATGAACTTATATCTTCTTGTGACACTATATAATTAGCATCTAATAACATTATATCATCAATATTTAAATTTACATTAAATTTATCATTTTCTGTTAGCTCAAAACTACTATTATTATTTGTCAGAGTAATAGTTATGTGAGCATATCTATTATAGATATACTCGTAATTACCCTTTTGATCTAATTTGTGCCATAGTTCCAAATTTGGATAATAGTTAACTGAATTAATAGTTTTAGCTCCATTAGCTACTAAGTAGTTTGGTACAGCAAAATGTGAATTAACAACTAGCCAACTTTTGCTAGAATCCTCTTTTACTATCTTTTGAATTTCTTTGGCAAAAGGTTTCTCAGTTAATACATCTAAGCCTTTATTAATTGGATTTACAGTACCTCCTATATATAATGATAGAATTATAAGAATTACTGCCAAACATTTATTAGTTTTTTTATTATTAATCATTATTAATACCATTAATGGTATTAATATAATAAGTGTTGTAATAATCATCCACATATTTAGATAATTACTTAATATCTGATAACCAATATAAATAGTAAGTATCATAATAAATACTGATAAAATAATAGAAAAATTTATTTTTTTAAGTTTTAGTGCTTCCTTATCTTCATGCATACTTAATATTCTTATTAATAAAAGAACGCAAATAAAACCAACAACTATATTAGCTCTCTCAGGAATAGAGAATGATATTAATGAAATTTTAGCTATTATATCTGGCAATTCTATATAATTCCATAGTGATAATAATATGGCACAAATACTAAATATTATTAAATATAAATCTTTATTCTTTTTTACAATTATGTAGTATAAAGACATTATTATTGGAACCGGATAAAAAGATAAAAAATTACTCATTTCAGATGGATTATGATAACTAATAATTGGAAAGAATATACTTGCGAAATAATCAAACAATAAGTTATATCCATATCCACCAGTAGAAAACCTTTTGCCAGGATATACAGTACTAGTAACAGTATTATATATATCCAATGAATTGCTAAATACAATCATGGCTATTGTAATAATAATTAAAAAAGATAGTATTAAATAAAGTAAATCGCTCCATTTTATTTTTGTCTTATTTTCAATTAATATCCATATAACAAAACAAAGAAATACATATCCATATGTTACTTGCCAAGCTGGATACAAAACAAATACATAGTTTAATCCAACTATTGCTAACAATACTGATAAAATTAGTTTATAAACTATTTTATTGCAATTAATAAATTTATGTATAATCAAAATAGCAAGTGGCCCATAGGCTAATATAGCCAGATTATTGCAATACCACCACATATTTGCAGCTGAAAAAGTAACTAACACCGTTCCAAGAAGAGAATAAACTTTTTTATTTTTTGTAATAATCATAAAAAGTTCAAACCATGCAAAGAAAATTACAAATAATTTTCCAAACCACATAAGAGCAAATGCATTTTCAAACGGTAATAGTAAAAATGGCAGATTAAATATGTTACAAATAATAGAAATATCGAATGCAGGTAAAGACGGGTATAAAGTAACATTAGAACTAATCCCCATTATAGTATTATTTGTAGTAGAAAATCCATTATAGACTTGTGATAAAGCGTTTGGTGTATTTACGATCCATTCATCGCTTCTAATTCCCCTAGCCATTCCTAATACTACATCATAATTATCTGTATTTGGTTGTACAATTCTGTTCCAAAAAGCAACCGATGACCCGTTATATCCTAGAATAGTAATATATGATAAAAGAATAATACCAATAAGATAACGATTTTTGTATATAAATTCATAAATCTTTCTTATATCAATAACAAAATGCAATGCTACAAATATGATACTAAAAGAACAAATAAATAGTAAATCATAAGAAAAACTAACAAAGCTTGTGTATTTTATAACTAAAAAAAGAATAAAGTACATGATAATTATAGCAATTAAACTCATAATTATTTTAATTTTATTCTTCATAAATCCTCCTAATTATTTAAACACTTTTTCGTATTTATTAACTATATACTCCCAAGTATATTCATCCTTTATTCTTTTCTTAGCCAATTTACCTTTTTCTTTTCTTATCGATTTTAAATATTCCTCTTTATTTATTATTTTTGTTAAAGAGTTTTCATTATAAAAATATAAACAGCTGTTTAATCCTACTTGGTGATTGAAATTAACATCATATAATATATTAAGTTCGGTTAAACTAAGTGCTTCAAGTAAAGATGGGTTTGTACCGCCCACTGAATGTCCATGAATATATGCAAAAGCATTTTTTCTTATTGCGCTAAGTTTAACTTCATCATATATACCTGGTAATATGCATATTCTTGGGTCAGAATCCGAATTAGTTATAGATTTTAATTCTTCATAGTATTTGTTACCTTGAATATTAGAAATAATTATAAGTTTTTTATTTGTTTTTGAATTCATAAACTCTTTTATAATTAATTCAAAATTATTTTCTGGGACACATCTACCAACTACTAAATAATAATCATTCTTTTTTAATGAATATTCATTTAAAATAATTTTCTCATCTACATTATTCAAATCAACTACCTTAGTGCCATAAGCTATAAAAGTTTTAGGAACTTTATTATCAGGATATTGTTCTTCTAAATAGGTTTTAATTCCTTTAGAATCACATATTATTCCGTCACAATGTTTAGTCATTGTCCTTTCAGAATATTTAAAGCAAAATTTAATGAATTTATTCCATTTTGATCTTTTCCATTCAAGACCATCTGGATTAACATACACTTTAATTTTATGTTTCTTTAAATATGGTTCAGAAAAACCTAAAACTGGTCCCAATCTCAAACCTAATATATAAATTATTGGATTTTCTATATTATTAACTCTTATATAATTTTTTACATACCTAAAAGCTGCTAATGCGTTAAGAAACATAGTTGCATTGCCTATCTTTTTTGTATATATAGGCAAGCAATTAATTTCATTTTTTTTATAGTTTTTATCTTCTTTATTAAAAGTTAATTCACTAACATATATATTTGCTTTTGATTTGTCATAAAAGTCACATAAGTTTTTAACAAAAGTCTCCCAACCACCATAATTTTTATTATAACCCTGGCTTCCAATTATAAAAATATTTTTCATGCTGTCATCTCCTGCCTTGCTTTTCTTTAATTTTTTCTTTAATTATCGCAAGTTCTTGAGCAAGCTCTATAATTTTTTCTTGTTGCTCAGAAATTATTTTGCTATTTCTAAAACAAATAAATAATAAAAAAATTATACAAAATACAAATAGTAATGATGGCGGATAGTCTATTCCAAGAAATCCTGCAATATTATCTATTGCATAAGGCCAAATAGCTAATATAATCATTATTATTGAAGCTATTACCCACCAAAAACTTTCTTTAATTGAAAATTTCTTTTTCCTTATGACATGGAAGACATAAAAGCAAGAAAAAATAGCCAATATTACAAAATATATATTGTTCACTTTTTAAGTCCCCCTCTCTTACTACCAGTATTTTGGATAACAATGAAAGCAATTATGTAAAACATATTTATCATATACTTTATAGGTTTAATAATGCCCCCATGCATACTTTCTCCTGCTTCTCTTAAGCGCATTTTCACAGGAATTTCCTTAATTTTATAATTTGATAACAGCATTTCAATTACAAGATTTGCATCCGGAAACTCGGGATATTGTCCCATTTTTGCATATCTTTCTATTACTTTTTTATTTAAGCATTGAAATCCAGAAAGTGGATCAGCAATTGTTTGATGGCAAAAGAATTTAATTAGATGTTCAAATATTTTGGTCCCTAATCTTCGAAAAAAAGGGCAAGGATAACCTGTATTAACCAAATATCGAGAACCAATAACAATATCTACATCTTCTTTTATCATAGCCCTATACAATTTTTCTGCTTCCTTTGCAATATGCTGACCATCAGCATCAAATTGTATAACATAGTCATAATTGTTTTGATATGCATATTTAATACCTGTTTGTACGGCCCAAGCATACCTCAAATTAAATATTCCTGTTATACACTTAACTCCTTCAGATTCTACAATTTCTTTAGTATTATCCTTTGAACAATCATTAATGACTAAAATATCTGCGAATGGTGCATCCTTTTTTATTTCTTGTAAAACTTTTCTTATATTCTCAGATTCATTGTACGCAGGAATTATAAATAATACCTTTTCTTTTTTCATGCTTCACCTTTTTTCTTTATCAAAAATCCCGCCTCATTTTCAAATAGTAAATCGTAATTATTTTTATCTATGTCATATTGATCTCCATTGAAATATAGTAGGCAGAAACTATTTGTATCTTTTTCCCAAATTAAATAATCAAATTTATTTTCATAAAATTGTGACAATTCGTACTGAGTATGATTATATATAGGAACAATATCTGTCAATGAATAAAACCATAATTTTTTCATATAATCACCAGTCATTGGTATTTCAAAGTTTGAGATGCATTCCCCACTATTTTTTTTGGTTTCTTGTATCAGTTCAATTTGCGCTTTATTTAAAATAGGCTTCTCTTCTATTACTCTATTAAAGTTCCAAACATATATATTAGTAATACTATTGCTGACAATAGTAGGTGAAAAATTTATGTTTATTGATTGTATTCTACTTTCAATTTTAAAGCCAGCAACTCCAATAACGAAGACTAACGATAAGAACCATGACCAAATATAAGTACTCTCTTCTTTTTTTGAATATCCTATAACTTTCGCTATAGAAAACCATGCCATAAGCCATAATACATAATACAATTTATAATAATAGTAAGACGAAGCTTTTCCCTTCATCCCCAAAATAAATATGAATACTGTAAATAGAACCAAAACTATCGTCATGATAAAATCAATACTTATTTTTTTATTCTTAATTGTATTTATAAAATAATAAATTAATATTGGAAATAAAAGAATAAAATTGGAAAATAAATCCCTATATATATACCCTTCCATGGCTAAAGCTGAACTACTGCTGACTTTACTACTGTCAAAAAATCCAGGTAATATAAAATAAATAAATCCAATTATAAATGGTATAACTAATGATACAATACAATAAATTATTGTATTCCAAAAACTATTTTTCTTATTTATCCAACAGTATAAAAAATATATTCCTATACTTAGATAAACAGCTGGCACGAATAAATAATAAGTAAAAAACAAGGAATAATTAAGTAAAAAAAGAAGAAACATCATTATTTTATTTTGATTCATATTATCCTTATAATCGTTTAATAATACAAAAGATAGTAATATCAAATTAATTATAAAAACACCAAAACCTAAATAGCTGAATCCAAAAATCATATTGTTAAGAGGATATCCAACCGTATAAAGTATTGTAATAAAAAATATCAAAGTATCCTTTTTTTTACCAATTTTAAGTTGAATAGCAGTTACATAAAATGTTAGAGAGTATAAAATTAAACATAATACATCAAAAATCATGTGAATCTTATATGCTGGAATGAAATTAAAGACTCGCATTAACAAACCTTCATTTATATAGGTCCCACTCATAGAATGAGAGAAAGTTTTATACATCTCCGTTACTGAGTTTTGATCATTTAGTAAAAAGTTAGATTTAGAAAATGTTTCAGCAATCTTATAATGAAGATTTGGATCAGTCGTCTCATAAACAACGTCAGAAAAGCCATTGAATCTAACAATCCCTATCACTAGGCAGACTATTGATATTGCTATAAAAAAAACAATTTCATGCTTATTATAATAGTATTTTTGAATATTTTTTGCTATCTTCTCACTTTTTTTATAATTTAACCTATATATAGAAAAACTTAATAATAAATTAACTGCTGACAATGAGTAAAAATTGCTAGGTATATGAACAGTCGACAGCAAAAATACAAGAAAAATATTAAAACATAAATAAAGATCTATCGTATAAATAAACCAAGTAACACCGTTTATTTTTTTACCTGTTTTATTTAAAAAGTATAAATTTGTCAATAATGCAAATATTGACAGAAGATATATTAGATTCATAATCAACACCTATTTTCTTTTAATAACTTTCTTTACTCTATTTAAAAAATTATTTATTCTACCCTGATTTAAAATTTCTAGTAATTGTTGTTCTCTTTCCCAATCAACTATTTCATTATATTTATAAACATCTGCTGCTGTTATCTCTATCTTTGTTTTAGAATATTTGTTTCTTATTTCAGTTAAAGGTTCAAGTAAAAATTGATTGCGCTCTTTTTGCTCTTTTTTTTCAAAAGGAACTCTATAAACAGAGGTTGTTTTTTTTATAAATTTAAATGGATATTGTAGAGCACATCTAATCCAAAAATCCCAATCTTCAAGAGCATCCATTTTTTCATTAATATTGCCTACATTTTCATAAACTTCCCTGTCAAACATAACAGACTGTATAGGTAAAAAGTTTCCAGTAAATATTCTTAAATAGCTAAATTCAAATGAATATCTGATTTTCTTATCTTTCACTTCATAAATATATGGTTTCTTTGAATTGACATTAATGCTTGTTTCAAGAGCTGTAGAATAAACAACTTTTTCTTTGCAATGTTGAAGTTCACTAACCAATACCTCAACATGATCATTATAAAATACGTCATCATCATCTAAAAAGTTAAAGTATTTTCCATTTGCCATAGATAAACCTATATTACCCACTACACATCTTCCAACTTTTTCAATAGTTGCTTTATATACGATATCCATGTCGCTAAACTCTTTTTCAATCATATTTTTAGAGACTTCTTTTCCATCCTCAACGACTATAGTTTCTATGTTAGGATATGTTTGTCTTCTAATGCTAATCAAAGTTTCTCTTAAAGTATCTGGTCTTCCACAAGTCCTAACAATAACACTTACTTTAGGATGAGAGACACACCCTTTTTTTACATAAAAAGCACCATCTTTTATTTTTTCATAATCATAAATCAAAAAAGTTGGTTCAAATTTATCAGAAACAAAGATGTATTTAAATCTACTTAATATAGTAAAAAAACTCACAATATCTATCTTGAATTTAGCTTTTTTCAACTTCTTTTTAATTTTATCAACGCCCATTTTACTCACATTTTCATTACGATGTAAAGTTAAATAACTTTTCAAAAACATTTTATGTCCAATAATAATTTGTTTAAGACTTCCATATTTATTTCTTAAATATAAATTATTTACAATTCCATATACATATTGATTGACCTTAAATGTGCTTTCATTCTCGTAAGAATAATGATTAATAGGAACATTTGGTAAATATTTAATCTTATATCCAAGCTTTCTAACGTGCCAACTTAATTCCACATCTTCACAATACATAAAAATATGTTTATCAAACCCTTTTACTTTTTTAAAAAGTTCTCTTTTTATAATAAAACATGCACCAGAGCTCCAAGAAACTTCACCAGTCATAGGATCATAATATTTAGGATGCTCATAGGGCTGTTGTTTTAACTCCCAAATACCGATTTTAGCATCACTTGTTTCTGTGATTTCTTTCTCAATTTTAGAAAGAGTATCAGAGTGTATTTCAGTATCTATATTTAAGAAAAATATATATTTAGATTTACCAAATTCACTAGCTTTATTATTTGCAATGCCAAAGCCATAATTTTTTTTTCCTTTAATAATTTGAAAATTATTAAATTCATTATCATATTTTTCTTTCTTTTTCTCTAAAATTTCTATTGTATTATCTGTTGAAGCATTATCAAAAAAATACAGATTAATTTTCTTTAAATCATAATTGCTAGATGCAATACTTTTAATATTATTATCAATCCATTTTGAAGAATTATAAGTAACTAATACAATATCTATATTCATAATTATACCTCCTCTGCAAAGCCTTTTTGTAATTTATTAAAGATAACATAACCAATTATCAACACTATTATACTTATTACCCCTACTACACCCAAACTTAGCATGCTTGGAGAAGTTTTAAAATAAAATACATCTCTATATGCATTAATAATGCGCGCCATCGGATTTAAATATATTACCCATTTTATGTTAGTTGGAAAAATTGAAGTTGAATATAAAATGGGTGTTGCATAGAATAACATATTTACAAAAAACTGAATAATATTTTCTATATCTCTAAAATATAAATCTATCGCGCTTAAAATAAATACAATTCCTAAAAGTAAAATATATTGAATTAACATTATGACTGGTAAATATATTAAGTTAAAACTAAAACCTATACCGCTAAACGCAACAAATCCTATTACAATAAGACAAGAAATGGCAAAATTAACAAGGGCACTAGTAACAGATGAAATAGGCAGTATTATTCTAGGAAAATATACCTTTTTTATTAAATTAGCATTTGTTAAAATTGAGACCATTCCTGAATTAATTGAAGCAGTAAAGAAAGTCCATGGAATGATGCCAGTTATTAGATAAATTAAATAATTGTCCATTTGCATGCGCATAATATATGGAAATATAATTGCATATATTAATACTTGCAAAAGTGGATTCAAAAAACTCCACAAAACTCCTAAAAACGATCCTTTATATTTACCTCTTATCTCTTTTTTTATATTTGATTTAAGAAGTTCTCTATATTGAAATAATTCTTTAAATACTTTCATACTTTTCACCTACCCACAAATCTTCTTATACTCTGTAATGACATCTTTAGGATCTCCATCCATCTTAACTTCACCTTTATATAGCCATACTGCTCTTGTACATAATTCTTTAACACTATTTAAATCATGAGTTACAATAACTATAGTTTTATCACTATTTTTTAATTCTTTAAGTTTATTAATGCATTTTTCTTGAAAATGTTGATCTCCTACTGCTAAAATTTCGTCAATAAGAAGTATATCTGCATCAACATTAATGGCTACAGAAAAAGCAAGACGCATATACATACCAGAAGAATATGTTCTAACTGGATTATCAATAAAACCCTCTAATTCAGAAAATTCAATAATCTTATCTAATCTATCATCTATTTGTTTTCTTGTAAGTCCGAAAATAGATGCATTAAAATAAATATTTTCCCTGCCAGAAAAATCAGGATGGAAACCAGCACCTAATTCTAATAAAGATGTTAGTTTTCCATTAGTAATAATTTTACCCTTATTTGGATAAATTATTTTTGTCATTAATTTAAGTAATGTAGACTTGCCACTACCATTAGTACCAATTAAAGCGACCGTTTCACCTTTTGAAATAGTTAAATCAATATTTTTTAACACTTCAAGAATGTCATTTTTGCTCCTTTTCCAAAAAAGTAGTTTCTCCTTTAAAGTATTGGCTTTATCATAATACAATTTAAATTGTTTAGAAACATTTTTTACAATAATACTATTATTATTTTTCAAATTAAAAACCTCCATATTTTCAAATAATTTCTTCATTAATTATACCATAATACTTCACTATAAGACAATAAATACGGTATTTTTGCAAAAAAAAGGAGCAATTTTATTGCTCTTTTTATACTATTTTTGTTTAATTTTTACTTTTTGATATTCTCCACTTTTAATGTTATCAATCCATTCTTGATTGTTTACATACCAATCAATTGTTTCTTTAATACCATCTTCAAATGTATAAGTACGATTCCAATCAAGAACTTTTTCACTCTTACTTGAATCAATCGCATATCTTAAATCATGCCCTGGTCTATCATTTACATATGTAATTAAATCTTCACTCTTACCTAATTGTTTTAAAATAGTTTTTACTACTTCTAAATTAGTTCTTTCTGAATGACCACCTAAGTTATATACTTCTCCAACTTTACCTTTGTGTAAAATCATGTCTACTCCGATATTATGATCAATCACATGAATCCAATCACGAACATTTTCACCTTTTCCATAAACTGGAATTGGTTCATCTTTTAATGCTTTTGAAATAACTACTGGAATTAATTTTTCTGGAAATTGATATGGTCCATAGTTATTTGAACAACGTGAAATTGTTATAGGTAACCCAAAAGTTCTATAATAAGCACCTACTAATAAGTCAGCACTCGCCTTTGAAGCAGAGTAAGGACTTGATGTATGAATTGGTGTATCTTCTGTAAATAATAAATCTGGTCTATCAAGAGGTAAATCACCATATACCTCATCGGTAGAAACTTGATGATATCTCTTAACATTATATTTTCTTGAAGCATCCATTAAAACTTGAGTACCTAATATATTAGTTGTTAAGAATACTCCTGGATTTTTAATAGAATTATCAACATGACTTTCGGCTGCAAAGTTTACAACCCAGTCAAATTTTTCTTCTGAAAATAATTTATCAACAAATTCTCTATCTGTTATATCACCTTTAACAAATTTAAAATTTTCTTTATCTTCTATTGGTTTTAAATTATTATAATTTCCTGCATATGTTAAGGCATCTAAACAAACAAAATTATAATCTTTATATTTATTAACCATGTAATGTAAAAAATTACTACCGATAAAACCGGCTCCACCTGTTACTAATATATTCATATTATTTCTCCTTTTACTTAGTCAAAACTTTTTGTTTTGCTAATTCTTCAGAATAACGTTCTACTGCACTTTCCCAAGTTGGAAGTAAGTCAAATCCATTTTCTGTTAAACTTTCTTTACTTAATCTAGAATTTCTAGGTCTATAAGCTTTTTGAGGATATTCTTCGCTTGTTACATGATTAACTTTCATATCAATGCCATTTACTTTGAATATATATTCAGCAAATTGTGCCCAACTGCAAAAACCTTCGTTGTTTGCATGATAAGTTCCATACTTTTCAGTGTTAGACATATCTACTAATAATTTAGCTAAATCTACAGTATATGTTGGTGAACCAAATTGATCACTTACTACATTAAGTTCATTTTTTGTTTCACTAAGTTTTAGCATTGTTTTAATGAAGTTATTCCCATTAATACCAAATACCCAAGATATTCTTACAATAAAATGTTTTTCGTTGTTTCTAACTTTTTCTTCACCCTGATATTTAGTTAAACCATAAACACTTTTTGGATTAACTTCATCATTAACACCATAAAGTCCATCTTTTGTACCATCAAATACATAATCAGTACTGATATAAAACATCTTAGCATCAATTTCTTTAGCTACATTTGCTATATTTTCAGTACCACTTACATTTACTGCGAAGCATTTTTCTTGTTCATCTTCAGCTTTGTCTACTGCTGTCCATGCAGCACAGTGAAATATTACATCAGGTTTATAACCTTTAATAACTTCATCCACTTGCGCCTTATTCGTTATATCCATTTCTGCAGCATCTGTCGCCAAAATATCTGTCATGCCTCTAGATTGTAATTCTTTAGCTATCTCGTAACCTAATTGCCCATTTGCGCCTGTTATCAAATATTTCATTCTATTTATTCCTCTTAAAGTAAACTTTACTTTTTTCTAATGTAGGATGTACTAGATCTTTTGGTGATAAAAGTGGTTCTTCTATTCCATTTTCTTCAAATATTTGGTCCCAGTTAATTCCTAAAGCAGGATCATTCCAAAGAATACCACCTTCTTTATCAACAGCATAATCATTATCAATTAAATATTGAAAAACTGTATTATCTTCTAAACTAACAAATCCGTGTGCAAATCCACGTGGTACAAATAATTGTCTATTATTTTCACTTGTTAATTTTACAGCAATAGATTTACCAAATGATGGAGAGTCAGTTCTCATATCAACTACAACATCATAAGCACTTCCACTAATAACTTCTACTATTTTAGCTTGGCACTTCGGATCTTCTTGAAAATGTAAGCCTCTAACTACACCTTTTGAACTTTTGCTACGATTAGCCTGAACTACCTTTTGAAATCCTAACGCTTCCAAATTTTTATCAATGAAATATGGACTGAAATATCCCCTGTCATCACCAAATTTATCTGGTTCAAGAATATAACAATCTAATAATTCAGTTTCAATTTTTTTCATTCAAAACCCTCTATTTCTTTTTAATTAATATTTTTTGTTCAGCAACACTAAGTAAATGTTGTCCATAAGTATTCTTCTTCATTGATTCACCAGTTTGAATTAATTCTTCTTTTGTAACCCATCCATTTTGGTATCCGATTTCTTCTGGACATGCAATAGTAATATTTTGATGTTTTTGAACAATACCAACAAATTGAGATGCTACTAATAAACTTTCAAAAGTTCCAGTATCAAACCAACTGTATCCGTTACCCATTGTAATAACTTCTAATGTTCCTTTATCTAAATATTTCCTATTTAAATCTGTAATTTCTAACTCACCACGAGCTGATGGTTGCAAAATAGCAGCTTCATGTACTACTGAGTTATCATAAAAATATAAACCAGTTACCGCATAATTAGATTTTGGTTGTTTTGGCTTTTCTTCAATACTGATTGCTTTACCAGTTTCATCAAACTCAACAACACCGAATCTTTCAGGATCATGAACATGATATCCAAATACTGTTGCTTTACCATTTTCAGCATTAGCACGCGCTTGCATTAAATCTTCTTTTAATGAAGCTCCATAGAATATATTATCTCCTAATATCATACATGCTGTATCATCACCAATAAAATCTTTACCTATTGTAAATGCTTGTGCAAGTCCATCTGGAGATGGTTGTACTTTGTAAGTTATGTTAATCCCAAAACTTGACCCATCACCTAATAGTTCTGCAAATCTTGGTGTATCTTGTGGTGTAGATATAATTAAAATATCTCTTATTTCAGCTTGCATCAATACAGATAATGGATAATATATCATCGGTTTATCGTATATTGGCATTAATTGCTTACTTGTAACTTTTGTTAGCGGGTATAATCTTGTTCCGCTTCCTCCAGCTAAAATAATTCCTTTCATAATTGTTCCTCCCTGTTTTTAAATCAGGTTTATATTCTTAATGTTATTATATAGAATACCAACCTTCTTTAATTATAGTCTATATTTAACAAAATTGTCAACTTTTGTTAGTATAAGAATTAGTTATAGAGTTATAAATCTCATTTAAAAAACAAGTACAAACTAAAAATTTCAATAAATTTTTAATCATTAAAAAACATATACATAATTAGTGTACATGTTTTTATAATTTATTTGTTTTTAATCACAAAGTTCCATGCATCTTTACACATTTCTTCTAGACTTTTTGTAGCTTTCCAACCTAATTTATCAAACGCATAAGAAGGATCTGCATAGCAAGCAGCTATATCACCCGGTCTTCTATCAACAATCTTATATGGGACTTCAACATCGTTTATTTTCGAAAATACATTAACTATATCTAATACGCTGTATCCAATACCAGTTCCTAAGTTATATGCATCGATTCCAGTTTCTTTTGAAATTTTTTCAATTGCCTTAATATGCCCTAAAGCCAAATCCATAACATGAATATAATCTCTTACTCCTGTACCATCTTTAGTATCATAATCATTACCAAAGATACTTAAACATTCAAGTTCTTTATTAGCAACTTTAACAACATAAGGCATTAAATTATTTGGTATATCGTTAGGATTTTCTCCAAGAAGTCCACTATAATGAGCACCTATAGGATTAAAATATCTAAGTAGCGCAATACTCCACTCATTGTCAGAGTTATATAAATCTCTTAAAATACCCTCTATATACAATTTAGTTGTCCCGTAAGGGTTTGTCGTAGATAAAGGAAAAGTTTCATTAATAGGCAAAGTTTTTGGTGTTCCATAAACTGTAGCACTACTAGAAAAAACTAATTTTTTAACATTATGCTCTTGCATTACTTCACACAAAGACAAAGTTGAGTCAATATTATTTCGATAATACATAAGTGGTTTTTTTACAGATTCCCCTACTGCTTTATATCCTGCAAAATGTATTACTGCATCTATTTGATTTTCTTTAAATACATCATTAAGTTTTTCTTTGTCACAAAGATCTATTTCATAGAATTTAAAATCTTTATCTGATAATTCTTTTATTTTACTTAATACTTCCTTTTTTGAATTGGAGAAGTTATCTACAATAATCACTTCATAATTAGCGTTTAATAATTCAACTACTGTATGACTACCTATAAATCCAGTACCACCAGTAACTAACACTTTCATATAATCATCTACTTTCTAATAAGATTATTATAACAAAAAAAAGAAAGATATCCAAGTTAATTTAAACATCTCCTTTACATAGCTGACCACTTGAATGTTTCTTTTTTTAAAAAAATAAGATATAATTAATTAAGGTGATAATATGGGAAGTAATCAAAAAAAGAATAATAAAAAAAAGAAAAAAGTTATTTCTGCTGATGAAGTAGTTGATACTCAAGTGGAGAGAAACTTTGGAGATAAAGAAAAAGAATTACTTGAACGAACTTTGCAAGGTTTGAAAGAAGAAAGTGAAATAAATCCTGATTTAGAAAACTTTTTTGAAAAAATAAAAGCAAAGAAAGATGAAGGTATATTTGATAAAGAAGTTCGTGATGAAAGTATTTCTGATGAACAAGAAGAAAAATTTAATTATAAGAAGAAAAGTACTTTTGATTCTAAATTTAAAGTATTTATGTTAGTCCTTGCTTTTATAGCTAGTACAATATATTTCCTATTATATTTCAAAAGTGCATTAAATCACGTTAACTATATAAAAGATATTATCAATGGCGCAAGTTTATTATTGATATTCTTCTTTCTTATAATTGCCTTATTGGGTAATAAGAAAATAAGAAATATGTTTAGTGTATTTAGTTCTATAATAATTATTGGTTTAGTTACTTTAAACTTACTAGTTAGTAAGGATATTGTTACACTACCTACTTTAGCTGTAGTTGATGATTTTACAAATACTTCAATTGCGGATGTCATGAAGTGGGCTTCTGCTAATAATATTGATATTGAAACAATATATGAATATAGTGATAATGTTGAAGAAGGTAATGTTATTGTACAAGATGTTGAATCAGGAAGTGTAATAAAACTTATCGATAAAATAACTTTTACTGTTTCAAATGGTCCTAATTATGATAAAGAATTAATCTTGTCTGGCTTTGAAGGAAGAAATGTAGATGATTTATTAGATTATATTGAAACTAATCATTTAAATAATGTTGATATTACTTTTCAAATTAGTGACACAATTGAAAAAGATTTAGTAATTAGTCAAAGTACTAAGGGAGAAATTAAAAGAAACACAGCAATATCATTTGCTATTTCATTAGGAAATGCAGCCAGTTTAAAAGATATTAAATTAGATGATTTATCTAATAAAACATTATTTGATGCAACATTCTATTTAAAAAGGAATGGTATTAAATACAATTTAAAATACGAATTCAGTTCTAAAATAAAAACAGGAAAAGTTATTAGTCAAGATCCTAAAGAAGGTACTACAATAAAACCTAATAGTGACACAGTTAACTTAGTGATATCTAAAGGTAAAGAAATAATAGTTCCTGACTTTAGTAATGCTTCTGTTGATGAAGTTGTTGAATGGATTATAGAAAATAATTTAAAGGTAGTATTTACGGAAAAATATAGTACTACAGTAGATAAAGATGGTTTAGTAAATGTTAGCGTTAAAACTGGTGAATCTATCACTGAAGGAACAAAGGTAACAATTACTACATCAAAAGGTTCTCTTACAGTCGGCACATTTAGTAGTTTAGCTGATTTTAGAAGTTGGGCTAGTAATAACGGTGTTGGTTATAGTGAAAAATATGAATATAATGATAAGGTTGGTAAGGGTCAAATAATTAGTTTATCTATTAAGAGTGGTGAAAAAATAGATCCTGAAAGTCAAAGCATAACAGTTACTATCTCATATGGTGGTGCAGTAACTGTTCCATATTTTGTCGGTTCATCTAAAGGATCAATTCAATCTACATGTAACAGTAAAGGTTTGAATTGCACATTCTATTATACTGGATATAATAATGCCGCTAGAGATACAGCCGTTGCACAAAATGTTGCAAGTGGTTCTAAAGTAGTAAGTGGAACTTATGTAAGCATAGGATTAAGTAGTGGTCCTGCGCAAACATTTAACGTTACAATCAACTCTGAATTATTTGGAACTAGTTATTCATCGACATCAGCAAATTTAAGAAATTTCTTAAATAGCAATGCTCCTGGAGTAAATTTCAATTTTGTTGCAAAACCTGATAATAGTGCTCCAGCTGGTATAATTCATAGAGATTCACCAACTAAAGGTGGAATACCAAATTACTTTACACAAGGTCAAACATATACTATTTGGATAGTAGAATAATCAATAAAAATCGTTAAGTTAATTCTTAACGATTTTTTATTAGGTATTTATAAGATTTTTTCCCTCTTTCAAGAGCCGGTTTATAATCCAATGCATAATCTTCTGCCAAACGATATAAATCTTTTGATATAAATTCATTTTCTTCTTCTTTGGAATATATTTTCCAAATTTTATGCATTAAGTCAGAATCATTTAGCCCTATATAATTAAATAAATAATCAAGAGTTATTAATTCACCACTTGGATGCGCCTTCTTACCTATAATATTAAGATTTATATTAAAAGTTAGAATCATAAATAATAAGATAATGCTTTTTTTATCTAATTGCTCTGTATAAAGATGTCTGTCCTTACTATACTTAGGTACATTAAGATATTGATCTTCAGGGCAAAGTGCTCTTGAAATAGCCATTGCCCTGTTACCATTTATTTGCATTCCATCATAATCTAATAATTTAAAATTTCCATCTTTATCAAAAATAATATTACCTGGATTTACTAAATCAGGAAAAACAAAACCTTTATCATTAGCCCTTTTAACAGTATCTTCTAATTTTTCTAAGAAAGAAGCATAAAACTGTAAAGAAATTATGTCATTATTATCTAAACTATCATAATAATCTCCTAAGTTAAGACCATTTATATAATCAGAAGTATAACCTATAAACTTATCGCTTCTACTATATACTGCTTTATTGGGTATAACTATTTCTGGTATATTAGGAAATATTTTAGAATCTAATATCTTTTTTTCTATACTATTACCAAAGTATTCATATAAATTTAATATGTTTTGATTAAATATTTTTAAAACTTGGCCACTAGCAAGTTTATATACTTTAGATCTATTATTTTTTGATAATGCTTTAACAGCTCTAAAATTCAAATCATGTATACTTATTTTTTCCATAAATAGCCCCCTTTCGGCTATTTATTATAGCATAGTACAAATGAATGTCAAAATAAGTTTTACTAAAAAAGAGCCGTCCAGGCTCTTTTAACAGGTACCTTTAATAATGTAAAAACTACCTTTACTTCCATTACCACAATACTTTCCATTATAAACATTTTTTAATATAACTACACCATTTGATATTACAAACTGTCCAGACTGAATTTGATTTAAATTATTAGCGCTAATATCAAGCGCACTAATATTAGTATATCCAGCAGTATAATTAGAAGCATTTGCATTATTTGCAACATAGTTTTCTATAGATCTAACTAAACCATTTAATGATTGTTCAAATGATTCCTTTTTTGATTTCTCTACAGATTTATTATAATTAGGTATTATTATAACTGCTATAAGTCCTAAAAGAATAATAACTGCTAAAACTTCTACTAATGTGAATCCTTTTTTACTCATAAGACACTTCCTTTATTATATTTAATTATATCATAAACTGAATTTAAAGGAAATATCTACATAAGCAATAAAAAAGAATAGTAAACTATTCTTATTTTCCAGCTTTTTCAAGAGCTTTACTAACAGCATCAATATATGAATTAGCTGATATTGTAACACCACTTACACCATCTAATTTCGTATTTGTGTCATCAGTCCATTTTACCCAGTCAAGTCCTTGTTTTTCAACAACTTTATCTGCGATAACTTCAACCTGCTCATACCACTCTGCTCCGCCTTCGATAACACCATTTTTAGCAGAAGTTTCCTTCATACCATAAGCATCACCTAAAACTTGTTTAGTAGTGTACTTTTCATTTGCAAAATATGTATTATCAATAAATACTGACTTAATAACACCATTTTCGTTAACGTATACTACTGCAGTTGTAACATATGTTTTACCATATGATGCAGCTTCAACAGAACCGAAATATGTACCTTCTTTGTAATTGCCTTCTTCAACTTTTTCACAACCAGCAACTCCTAATGTAAGTACACATGCAACTGCGATAACGAATAACTTTTTCAAACTTTTCACAAACATACCTCCTATCTTTAATTAGATGATAACAAATTTAGACAAAAAAAGCAAGATATTTACATTATATATACCATAACTTCTTTTGGTTCTTATAAACTTCTTTTATTATACCGCCGCCAAGGCATTCATCTCCAGAATATAAAACGCATGCTTGCCCTGGAGTAACAGCCTTAATACCTTGGTTATATCTAACTAAAATATGTTCATCATCAATATATTCTACTAAAATATCATTATCAACTTGACGATATCTAAACTTAGCAGTACATTTTTCTATTTTATCATGACTAATCCAGTTCATTTGTTCAATTAATGCTGAATCACTATATAAGTATTCATTATCATCACCTAAGGCTACATATAGTATATTCTTAGTTAAATCTTTGCCTACGACAAATAGCCTTTCTTTATTACCACCTAAATCAAGTCCTCTTCTTTGACCTATTGTATAATACATAAGTCCAATATGATTACCTACTTTTTCATCTGTTTCAATATTAATAATATCACCTGGTGTATTTGGTAAATAATTTTCTAAAAATTGTTTAAAGTTTCTTTCACCAATAAAGCAAATACCCGTTGAGTCTTTCTTATCAGCAGTAATTAAATCATATTCTTCTGCTATTTTTCTAACTTCTGGTTTTTCTAAATCCCCTACTGGAAATAAAACATTTTCTAGTTGTTTATTTGATAACTGCGATAAGAAATATGTTTGATCTTTATTAGAGTCTATGCCTCTTAATAATTTGCCATTTTCCGTTCTAGCATAATGACCTGTTGCTATATAATCAGCACCTAGTTTTCTAGCTTCCTTTGCAAACATATCAAACTTAATATATTTATTACACATTATATCTGGATTAGGTGTTCTACCTTTTTTAAGTTCATCTAAGAAATAAGTAAATACATAATCCCAGTACTCTTTAACAAAATCTACTCTATGAAGTTCTATTCCTATTTTTTCGCAAACTTTTACTGCATCATTATAATCTTGTTCCTGAGGACAAATATTATCATTTAGATTAGGATTTCCTAAAAAATCTCCATTTACTGATGTATCCCAGTTACGCATAAATAATCCTATTACATTATAGCCTTGTTTTTTCAATATTATGGCTGCTACAGATGAATCAACACCACCTGACATACCAATTACTACTGTCTTCATAAAAATCACCTGCAAACATTATACCATATAAAATGAAAAAGAAATCTAAATAATAGATTTCCTTACCAATTTATATTCAGTCCCAAAGATTTCAAAAAATTTTGGTACCAAATTCTATTTTTCTTTGCAATTTTAGAATTATATATTACCTTAAATATTAATAATCTAATTGACTCAATAATTATACAAATTGAAAAAACTGCTACTGAACAAATAAAAATATATAATAATATGTCGTAGCTATATATGTCATTATTAAAGCCTAAAAATTTATATAACCAACCTCTTACGTAAATGTTATCTGACATTAAATAAACTCCAAATGTGCTAGCTGCAACCCAATTTATAAATTTGCTTTTAAAATTAAAAGTACTAAAAAATAATACATAAATAATACTCTGCAACATCAATAATGGATTATTGTAAGCTAGAAATCCTGACGAAAAAATGCTTCCTATATCATTAACTAATTCTTTGCCAAAGTTTTGAATTGCCAAACCAAAATAATTAAGTAAAAAATTAAATAAAGCTATTATAAAAAACAATATAATAAAAATTAGTCTTTTGGTGTTCTTTGTAAAGATTTTCATAAAGTAGCTTTCTGTAATAGGATATTTTTTAAGATATGCTCCAATGAAATATAATAATATGAAATTACTTAAAGAATAACCATTGCCAGCATTATAAAATGCACTTTTTGTAAAATATGGTAAGATCGATATTAAAATAAAACAAGTTATAATTATTTTACTCATTCTTTTTTTATCACTATTGCCAATAACAATATTTAAAATCGGACTTATTAAAAATAGCATTAAGTAACATGTAAAAAACCAGTATCCACCATAGTTAATAGGTGAAAGATTGTGAAGAATCGTTACTTTTGAAAGTTCCAATCCCGTTATGGCAAAAATAATAACTATTAGTGAACTATAAAACCAAACAGAATTATTAAGTTTTATTGCTTTACTTAAACGTAAATCTTTGTCATGATTAAAATATCCACATACTAACACGAATGAATTTACATGTACAAATAATAAAGCATCAATAAAATTAATTAATATATTAGTTAATCCACTACTATTTTGCAACACTCCACTATGAATAATAAAATGCCAAAAAACTATCATAAACATTGAGATTATTCTCATCAATTCAAAATTGGAATTTCTCTCTTTTTTTTCAACTTCTACTACGTACTTCTTCATATATAACGCCCCCTGCATTATATACATTATATCATAATAATAAAAAAATAATATATAACTATATTATTTCTATTAATTTTTTAAGTAAGTAGTGGTATTATTAGCTTAATTAATTTTGGTACTATAAAAGCTTCATACAAAGATAGAAAGATTAAAACAGACGATATTAATCCTAAAATAATTAGATATTTATATGTTATATCTTTGAAACTAATTTCTTTTCTTTTTATAACTGCGTTTATTATTCCAATAGATATTAAGAAAGCATAACTAATTAATACCATAAGCAAAAGTATATTAATTATATGATGTGGAAAGATATAAATAATACTAAGTAATAAACCTTTAACTTTATATTTCATTAAAACAGAACTTATAGCAAAACCAATAACAAAACTCTTATAAAAGAATAAAAAGATAATAATAGGAAGACCTATTACTGATATACCAAGTAACCATATAAGAACTGTTATAAGTAAATTGCTACTTATACTATTAAAGAAAGTATCCTTAAATACAATAGTATTATCTTTAATACTATTAATATAATTATCCAAATAAGTATTTACTAGTGATGTGTCGTTATCATTTAAAGTAACTCTAAATATTGATCCTGCTGCTAGTCCTATAATAAAAAGAATAAATAAAAAAACAAATACTTTTTTATTCATTTTTAAATACTCTTTTAACTTGTCCATTTTTTTCTTCATTTTATCACCTAAGTAAATTTATTAAAAAAGATACATTTTTATTCCAAAATAATTAAAAATAGACTATAATGGATACAGAGGTGTTAAAATGGCAAAGGAAACTGTTAAGAAAGTAAATAGTCTAGCTAACAAAAAAGGTAAAACTAATTTACCAAAGATATTAACAATATTTATGTTAATTGCTACTATTGCCCTTTATATATCAACAATTATATATCAAGTGGCATCAGCAAGCTAAAAGAGATTCAAATTAATGAATCTCTTTTTTTATATAATATATATAGAAAATAAAAGAATTAACAAATATGTTTATTTATTTTTCTTTTTTGACTTTGTCTTCTTACTAACTTACCAACATTTCTTATATATTGATCAACTTCATTACATGCTTCGCAAAAAACAAGATTCTCTTGTGAAAGACATAAGATTAATACATTTACAATAGCATAATCTAATGAAACAATATTCTTTTGTAGAACATCATAATCAACTTTTTTGTATCCACATGTATCAATAGCTATTAAATTATCGCCATCAAAAATTAAATTAAAACATAAATCATATATTTCAATACCTTCTTTTGATAAACTAATAATATCTTTTTTAAATTTCAGATATGCTTTTTCAAGTTTTAAAAAATTAATAGAGTATAAATCAAAATCTTCTTCAAAGTTAAACAAATCATTATCTATCTTCTTGGTTCTATATGCTCTAATTTGACCATTTACTGTATATATTTCTTTAGGAAAAGCAAAAGATTCTAAATCTATATCTACTGTAGTTATAATTTTATCTATCTCATAATCTTCTTCAAAATACTTGTCCTCTTCAAATAGAACTTTATATGCATCATTATCTACACTAGAAGCAAAACATTTACCTTCTGATCCTTCTGCAATATAAGACAATTTTTTGGTAAATAAAAATTTTCTTAAATCCTTCTCAGTTTTAAAATCTACTATACTACTCATATAACACCCCTATTGGTGGTATTTTATCATAATATCTTATATTGTCAAATTAAACAGTATTTATAGCAAAATAAAAAGACATACACAAAGTTATGTCTATATTATTTCTTCTTTAATGTTAGGATTATTTAAAGCATTAACTAATTTATCTATATCTTCTTTAGTGTTATAAAAATATAAGCTCGCTCTACAAGTATTTTTTATACCTATTTCATTTTTTAATATTTTAGCACAGTGATTACCTGCTCTAACACATATATCATATTTATTTAAATATATTGCTAAATCTTGTGAGAAAATATCTTTATAATTAAATGTTATAATACCACTTTCACTATGTTCATTATAAATTATAATATTCTTATTTTGTTTAAGTTTGTCTATGGCATATTTTCTAAGTTCCATTTCATATTGTTCAATATTACTTAGTCCTATTTTATTTAAATACTCTAAAGTTGCGCCAAAACCAATAACACCAGCTATGTT
The DNA here is from genome assembly GCA_023460995.1 of Bacillota bacterium. Lineage (GTDB taxonomy): Bacteria > Bacillota_I > Bacilli_A > RF39 > UBA660 > RGIG4266. The sequence continues at coordinate 87,797 of JAEWOE010000001.1, forward strand.
AGGTGTTCCTGCTTCAAAACGATGTGGTATATCACTATATACTCTTCCTGTATCTTCTTCAAAAGAAGCATTCATTCCACCACCAACTATAATTGGTTTCATTTTTTCTAACAAATCAATTTTACCATAAATAACTCCTACTCCTGTAGGACCACACATTTTATGAGCAGAAAATGCTAAAAAATCAATATCTAAATCAGTTACATCTATTTTTTTATGGGCTACACCTTGAGCGCCATCAACAATAACTAAAATGTTATTTTTATGAGCATACTCAGTTATTTCCTTAATTGGTCTTGCGTCACCTACTACATTAGTAATATGAGCTAGGGAAATAACCTTTGTTTTTGGTGTAATCGAATTAATAACATTATCAAGAGTAACTTTATATTCATTATCTAATGGAATATAATTTACTTTTATTCCTACTTGATCTATAAGTTCAAACCAAGGAAGTACATTTGAAGCATGTTCAGCTTTAGTAATTAAAATTTCATCGCCCGCCGTAACTATATCTTTTACATATCCAAATATTATTTTATTTAGTGAATCAGTTGCTCCACTAGTAAAAATTATTTCTTTACTACTTTTAGCGTTTAATAATTCTTGTAATAAACTTCTTGTTTTTTCATACATATTGTCTACTTTTAAACTTATATCATAATCACCGCGATGAGCATTAGCACTATAATTATTATAATAATCACTAGTAATTTCAGCTAAACAAGTTGGCTTTAATGTTGTTGCTCCGTTATCTAAATACACTAGTTTTTTATCATTAAGCATCATGAAATCTTCACGATTCATACTATCACCTCCAGTATTTATCTATATTTTTTGTAATTTTTTTGCCTATTTCACTAGGCATATTACTAGTTAGAAAACCATTAATAAGAAGATTTAATGCAGTTTTCTCATCTATTCCTCTACTTTCAAGATAGAACATTTCATCATCACTAAACTTTCCTATTAAAGCTGAATGATTAGCACTAACATCATATTCATCAATAAATAAATTGGGATTTATTTGACATTTATTATCAGTTAGATTAATAATTCTACTTGCTTGATTTATATTACATCCAATATTACCTGAAGAAACAAAACTTGATACATTAAATTGAAGATTACCTTTATTTATATTAACTCCACTATTTTTAATATCGCTATCTGTATTAGATGCTTGATGATATATAGTCATATTGTATTTTTCACAGCCTGTTGCGATTGTTTTAAAGTTATAGTCTATCTTAGCGTTTGCGCCTAATAAATATATTATATTCATTTCCTTGATGCCTGCGACATCATAAAATTTATATATCTCGGTATTACTATTTTCCATAAGTGAATATTGATATCTAATTTTAAAATTTTTACCAAAACGATATTCTCTTAAGTTAAAACTAACACCTGGTAGAACTTTGATTTTCACATCTATTTTAGTGGCTTTCCTTGTACTATAATCTATCTCTAGACTTGTATCTTTCTTTATTATTAAATTAATGCTAGTAATGTCAAATAATTCATTTTTTGTAGTTTCATTAACTTCAATGCTATCATCAATTATAACATTACTAAGTATGTCATCTACTATTTTTATTTTATTCAATTTTTTATTTTTCATTTACTATACAAGTACTAGATTCGTCATTTATTTTTTCATAACCAACTTCTTCAATAAGTTTAACTAATGAAGCTGAGCCACTTTTAACTATTTTACCATTTTTCATTATATGCACATGTGTAGGTATAATGTAATCAAGTAATCTTTGATAATGAGTAATAACAAGCATACCTGGTTTATTATCTCTATAATAACTCATTACATTTTCTCCTACTACTTTAAGACTATCCACATCAAGACCAGAATCTATTTCGTCTAACATTACCATATTTGGTTTAAGCATATACATTTGAAGAATTTCATTTTTCTTTCTTTCGCCACCTGAGAAGCCTTGATTAACTCCCCTGTGTATCATACTTTTATCCATATGTAACTTTTTTATAGTATTATCCATTTCTTTAATAAATGGAATTAAACTAAAGGTATCACCATCTTTTAATGAACAAGCTGTTCTTAAAAAATCGGCATTAGTAACTCCTTCTACCTCAAGAGGTGTTTGCATTCCTAGGAAAATACCAAGTCTTGCTCTTTCATCGGTAGGCATATGATTTATACTCTTACCATTATATAGTATTTTACCACTTACTATTTTGTAATTAGGATCACCCATAATTACCTTTGATAAAGTACTTTTTCCTGTACCATTTGGGCCCATTATAGCATGGATTTCACCAGATTTAATCTCAAGGCAAAAATTATCTAAGATAAGCTTATTATCTACTTCCACGCATAATTTATCTATTTTTAAACTATTCATAGTATCATCTCCCAGTAATTATTATACATTATTTATCTTTATTTTAAAAGGAAAAGGAAAAGAAAAGTATAAAAAAATAAGCACAAACTTATTTTTTATTTGGAACTAATTTTTTTGAAAATCCTTCGTCTTCATAAAGAGTAATACATTTGCCTTTTTTATTGTAACCAACAACATGTAAAGATAGACTTCCTATTGGAACAACTAAACTTTTTTTATCATCATTTTTTTCGTCATAAGAACTTATTAATATATATGGATTACTTGTTCTATCGAGAATAAGATTATTAAATCCATCATATTTTCTATATGTTGGTTCTTCTCTATCTATTAATCCAATTGCTTCTACAACTGGAGAATATGAAGAATTGAGTATATCTCTTACTGCTTTGTCACCCTTACTGCAATCATAGTCTCTCACTTCACCATTATCGATAAATAATGATAATTCTTCTACTATTTCAGTACCAAGTTTAATAGATGAAGTAGATTTAACGAATCCCTTAACACTATCTTTATTTGGTACTAATTCAACTTTGTAGTTTGGAAATAATTTCATTCTATTAAATTCACTATTACCTATGATTCTTCCATCAAAATGCATAATAAGGTTAGTATCGTTTAAACTTTCAATCTTTAGCATTTTTAAATTAAAATTCTTGATTTGCGAAGCTATTTTATTAATATCACTTATTTTATTATTCCAATTTATAACTGCATCTTTATCACTTATAGATGAGTAATAGTATAACTCTTCTTCTGAAATAGAATTTTCATTTGGAAGAACAGCTATAGTGTACTGAATACCAATATCATTATTAATAAGATCTCTTACCATTGCCATATTTAAACTTTGAGTATCTTCGCTAGTAAAAAATAAAAATTTAGCGTCCTTTTCAATATACTCTGATAACCTATTATTTTTAGCTTCAGAATCATTATAGAATATAAAAATATCTTCTAAACCAAAATCTCTTGCTTTTTTTTCTATCTCGTTTGCTAAAACACCTTGACTAGTTTGAATACTTATAAATAAAGCATCTCTTTTATGTAAATTCAAACCATTTTTAAGTAAAACTTCAATGTAGCCTTCTCTTTTTCCCATGTTTACCCCCTAAAATATATAATATTAATTTTATTATAACATTTTTTGTATATTTTTCCTATTAGCATACATTATATAATAGAATATTCGCAGATATTCACAAGAAAAAAGAACTATTATTAGTTCTTTTTTGTATATATTAATAAACCATCTTTATCCTAACTGTTTTTTACATTCCTGAAGGAAATAGGATTAAAAATTAAATAGTTATCTGCCTATCTAATTTTATTATTGTTGATTTTAAATGAATATGTTATTATAATCATTAGAGGGAGGGTTTTATATGTTTGTACCACATGAACCTTATAACTGTTTCGATGTTTATAGAACTAATGATAGATGCGTTTGTGGCTGCTCTGCTATTACTACTAGTCATGAGGGTGATGACAGAGGCTATTGCTCAAGATGTTCTGATAAAAGGCAATTATTTGTTAATAGTTTAATCGGAGAAATCTATCTTGGAGATGATAATAGTTTAAATAAAAGTATATTAACTGTTTTAGAGCAAATGAGAAAAGCATTTTTCAAAGAAAGATTATTTTATATGATTGACACTTTTTTTGCAGATAGCAAAGAAAACAAAAAATTTACTGAACCATATCAAGATGATATTTTTATTGCTAATGCTTATTCTGAAAAGTTACTTATGATGGATACTTTTATTAATTCATTAAATTTTGGACCTATCGTATCAAACAAATCAATTTTTCATAAAAAAGGTATAATTGAATGTTTACCAGATGTTTATAGTCACTATAAAAATGAACTATTAGAAATGAAAGAGATTGATATTGATGAACTTGGATATTATAATTCAAAAATCGGCGGATATAGTTATACTAAAAAATTCACACCAAAAATAACAAAATAAAAAGAACTATCACTAGTTCTTTTTTGTATACACTAATGCTGCATCTTTTATATCTGCTTGATACTGCCATTTTAAATCAGTAATAGCTGGAAAGTTTATTAACTCTAAATTTTCCTCTTCAAATATTTCCATTACTTTTTTTATATCATAAATATTAGCATAAGTTTCTTTCCAAATACTTTCTTTCTTAGTTTCATAAAGATATGATATTAAAATTTTTCCATTAGGATTTAATTCACTACTCAAACTCATTATTATTCTTTTAAAATTAACTAACTCATCTTTATCATAAATATAATCTAAGTACTGAGCAATATTAGAAAGCAATATATAGTCATATTTTCTAATTAGCTTACTTGATAATTTAGTTATATTTGTTTCAATAAATGTTGGTTTTGATTTTTTATCTAACTCTACTTTTAACTTATTAAAAGTTTCTTCATTTAGATAATCATTAACTTTAGTTAAGACTCTAAAAGGTTCTTCATCGTTAGAAAAAAGCATAGATTTTCGTATATCAAAACCATTCTGTTTTAAATATAAACTATCCCAAAATTTACGAGTATCATCATCTAAATGTGGGGAAATTTTATAATAAATATTTATATTAAAAGCATTTATATTCTTATTAAAAGTACTTGGATATGCATCATAACAAAAGAATTCAAGAAACTCATTTAAACTAAGAATTTTTATAGCAGCACATTTTAGATCAAAGTACATTTTGGTAAACGGATTCATATCAAAATAGTCAACATTTTTAGCATTTCTATATAATAAGTTTAGTGTTTGATCACCAGATGCTCCTACCGTAAGAACATCTTTATTTTCAACATCAAAAAAATCTAAATAACCTTTTATATTCTCTGTAGTAAATGGGTAAATACTGGCAAATTTACTATTTACATCATAAATATCCATATACTCATATATATGATTACTTCTAATAAGAGCTTTAAGTATAATTAAATCTATTTTTTTCATTATATCGCCACCGTTGTTTGATATTATAACATAATAAGATAATATATACTAATTAAAAAACTAATATTTCTATTAGTTAGTAAACTTTATTTGATTTTATATTTTAATAGCATTTCTTTATCTTCATCTGAAACGCGATAACTATCACGACATTTACTTATCGCCTTATTAATTGTAAATTTATTTAATTTATGATCATTTAAAAAACTAGTTGTTTTGTCTCTTCTTTTTATAAAACATTCACAAAGTAGCCAAGCATTCATCATATTAACATAATAGTGTTCTTCATTATAAAAACGATTGATGATAGTAAATATTTTATCTATATACCCATCATTATTTATAAAATTGAATAATATTCCTAAACCTAATCTTCTAATAAAAGGTTTTGTACTACTTACATAGTTTAAGGATAAATCATAAAAATCTTTTTCATGATTCTTAACTTTAAACGAAAGTAAATCGCAAGAAGCCCAATTATCCACACTTAGCATATATCTATCTAAATAGCTTTTCATAATATCGAAATCTTTTATCTTACATATCAAAAACCCATTAATTGCTGAATTCTCATAATACTCATTTAATTCTAAATTTAAGAAAGAAAGATAATTTCCTTTACTAATTTCTTCTACTATATTTTTTATTACAGGTGTTTTTATAACAAGTACAGGCATATTTGTATTTAATATGTTTCTTGACCATTCCATTTTTTCTGGATTGGAAAATGTTCTTAAATATTCGATAAACTCTTTACCATCATCTTCAGTCCAGTTTTCTTTTACTAAATTCATAATAATATCCTCCTCAATAATTATAACATAGAAATAAAATATAATTTTGTTTATTAAAATTTTAATGTTATAATTATGATAACAATATATATAAGCAGTATATATATTATATTGTTTTATTAGAAGGAGAAAGTAAAAATGAAAGAACATAAATTAAATTCAATATGTAAGTTTAATGTCACAATGGGATCATTCCATTTTATTCAAGGTTTATTTATGTTAATAGTAGCTCTTAATTTTGAGAAAGCTATTAATTTTAAACCTGAGATAGTATCATCATTCTTAAAGTTTGATGAAACTAGTATGCGTTTAATTTCAGACACAAAAGTATTATTTGAACTACCATTTGCTATTTTAGTAGCAGTATTTTTTTTCCTATCAGCTTTTTTCCATTTTATAATTGTGTCCCCTATTTTCAAAAAGAAATATTTAATTGGACTTGAACAAAATATAAATGCATTTCGATGGTATGAATACGCTCTTAGTTCATCACTTATGATGGTGTTAATTGCAGTACTATTTGGTGTATATGAAATAGGAGCATTAATTCTTATCTTTGGACTAAATGCTTCAATGAACTTGTTTGGTTTACTAATGGAAAAAATTAACTATTATACTAAGAAAACGAACTGGTTATCTTTTATATTTGGTGCTTTTAGTGGTATAATTCCATGGATAGTAATAACTATGTATGCTTTTGGCAATTCAGATCCAACTAAAGTACCTTGGTTTGTATATGCTATATTTGGATCATATTTTGTATTCTTTAATCTATTTCCAATAAATATGGTATTGCAATATAAGAAAATTGGTAAATGGAGAGATTATTTATACGGTGAAAGAGTTTATATAATTCTTAGTTTAGTTGCTAAAACAGTGTTAGCATGGCTTGTATTTTTTGGAATTATGCAACCTTAAGAAATAATAATTATATTATAATTTAAAATAAAAAGTTTAAGTCAAATGACTTAAACTTTTTATTATTCAGTGATTATCCAACAATAGAAATTTCATATAAACGATTTGCCGTCATTGTAGTATGATATTTCAAGTAAACGGTACCAGCTGGAACTACATATTTAGTTGTATATGAATAATTACTTCCTGAGTTATTTTTTGGATATGTAGCAAGTACATTTTTATTTGCATCTAAGAATGTAAAGCCATTATTAACATTTCCTGTGTTGTTTTGATGAAATCCAACAACCTGAATTTCCTTTCCTACCAAATTTGGATCAAGCATAATATAATATGCTCCTCCAGAAGCAGTAAAATAGGTACTTGGATTTCCATCATAAGCAAGCGGCGAAATTGCATCACTTGAATTAACTGTAAACTCGCTAATTATGTGTGTTTCTATTCCATGACGGTCAATTCCCTTGGCGTATACTATTTCTCCTTGCTCAACTTTAAAAGCTTGATTAGGATATGTTAACCAGGTTTCACTAGTGCCAATTTTATATAATTTTTGAACACTTGAAAGAAAGTAATTTATTGAAACCATCTGATATGTATTAGTAATTGCTTTACTTGAATCAGAACTCATTAACATATATCCATTAGTAGCAGTAATAACTGGTTCGTTTAAAATTCTTATTTCTGTAAGTTTGTTAGTTCCACTTACAGTATAGTACATTAAATACTTAGTTCCTGTCGGAACAGTATAAGTACTTGTGTAAGAATAGCTACTTCCTGTATTTACTTTGACATCAGAAGAAATTATATTTTTATTTGCATCTAAGAAATGATATCCATTAGTTTGATTACCACTATAATTCCCATGATATCCAGTAACTTGAAGTTTTGTTCCAACCAAATTATCATCTATTAATATATAGTACGATCCTCCAGAAGCTGTAAAATATGTATTTGTATCATTATCAAAGGCTGAAGATAATATAGCGTTTGATGAATTTGATGTATATGAGGAAACTAAACGTGTTTCAACTCCGTCTTTATCTATACCTTTCGCATATATTATTTGCCCTTGTTCAAGTTTGATTGGATTATCCTGATAATTTTTCCACTGGTCATCTATGCCTATCTTATATAATCTTTGAACACTTGTTGAAAAATAACTTATAGATACCATTTGGTATGGCGTGTTAATTATTCTACTCGAATCTGCACTTAGATAAATATAGTCGTTTACAGCAGTAATAACTGGTTCATTTAAGAGTGTTATTTCTCTCAGTAAGTTACTACCATTTGCTGAATAGTACATCAAGTATTTTGTATCTTTTGGTATTGTATAACTATTTGTGTAGTTGTAGCTACCTCCTGTATTAATTTTTACATCTGATGAAATAGTATTTTTATTCGCATCTAAGAAATAAAAACCATTTGTTTGATTACCACCAAAATTAATATGGTATCCATTAATATGAATTACTTTTCCTATAGCGCTATCATCTATATTTAAATAATAAGCGCCTTTAGAACCGGTAAAAGAAGTAGCAGTGTCAGTATCAAAAGCAAGTGCCCCTATTGCATCTGTTGGCATTCCTACACTCTTACTAGCAGTAGCTTCTAATCCAGTGCTTTTTTTGACACTTTTGGCAATTATATTACCTCCTGTGTACTGGAAAGAACCAGCATAATTTATCCAAGTAGAACCACCATCTAAACTATAATAATTCTCTATATCAGTCCTACTATCGTATGTTATATATGTTGTTCCATCCACTGTTATACCAGTACTTGTTAGAACAGCATAACCATAATTGGAATAAATTACTGGCTTATTTGGCATGTCTAAATCTAAGTTAAGTAGTTTTTGTGTTACTATAACTTCATTACCTACACTATCTTTACCCTTCGCATAAATAGTAACTGTGCCATCAGCGTTTTGCCAGTTATTTGTAAGAACAGTATAAGATGTTAAATTAAATGCTGCAGTATATGTTAACCATGTAGTACTACTACCTATCTTATACTGTTTTGTTGCTGAGTCACCATAATCTATAGTTACTTGCGCTGAAGTACCAACAGTATTTTCTGGTGTTGCTGATATCGTAATTATAGGTGGAGTTAAATCTATATTTTCAACATTAATAGTATAGATTTGTTTATTTCCTACGCCATCTTCAGCATAGAAAGTATAATAAGCATTTTCTGTTATATTAACAATACTGTTGTTTAATATTTCTGTACCACCTGTTGCAAAGTAGCTTTCTCCTAAAGTTCCTTTAGCCCATTTTATTTTACTTACCATAACATCATCAGTAACATTTACTTTAATACCTAGTTTCTGAGTTGCTGTTACTAAATCCATTGTTAATTTTATAACTGGTTGTAATTCATCTATATTAATTACTTTATAAACAGCAGTATCACTCCATACTTCTGTTTCATCCATTCCACGTGCATATATAATGGTATTATTTTTATTAATATTTATTGGTCCATTATAATTTGTCCAGTCCTGAACTATATTCCCATCTTTATCAACTACTTTATATTCTTTTTTGATAAGAATCTTGTTGTAAAGAATTGTTGCCGTAACTTGTTGGGCAGGTTCTAATGTATTTAAAACTATCTCAGGAGTTGGTGGAGTTGTTGTGTTCCATCTCATAAAGATACATTCTTTTATTGCTTTAAAATCAGAATCAACAAGATACCAGTGATTTGTATAATCAATAATATCTCCATTATCATCTTCAACACCGACTTTAAAGTTATCATCCTGATCAAATAATTTGTCTTTATATTCAGGTTTAATTAATAGAATTCCCTTTTCATCATAGGTTTTCCATATTCCGTCTTTTTTCCATTTATATTCTCTTCCTGTTGATATTTCTGGATAATTTAATTTTAGAATATAGTAATATCCTTTATCAATTAAGAATATTGAAGGTTTAGGATTTATGTTGTCGACATAATAAGTTGCCTCTGCTTCATCACCCTTGGCATTACTATTATAAGCATAAATAGTTGAATTTTCTTGTATCTCTATTGGCGCAACATAATCTCTTAGCGTTCCACCATTTATACTATATCTTTTTATTGTAGCATTTTTATCATATTCTATTGAAATAATAGTTGAACTTGCGACACTATCATTTGTTGGATTAGCTATGATATTCGGCTCTGCTATACCATTTAATAAGTTATCAATCTTTTTACTATCATTTCCTTTACCATTATTTGATAAAGCATAAGCATATATGGTAGTATTTTCAGTAACTTCAAACTCTCCAGTATACTCTATTAATAATCCATACCTACCTAGAGTATAGTATTTCTTTGTAGCTCTACTATCATAGTCAATTTTAATTTTTACTTTTGCTACTAAATCTGATGAAACTACTGGTTCTGGTGCAGCCATAATATTAACTGATAATATATCAGGTTGTTTTGGAGCAGTCCCACCAATATTAGTTATTGATAACTGTCTTAATGTTGTTCCATAAGAGTTAGTCGCTCTTGCATATATAGTTTTATTTTCATTTACAGTAAATGGTCCTGTATATGCGGTATATTCAATACCATTTTCACTATATTCGATTGTATCAGCATTACTATAATCTAGTGATATATTAACATTTGTTTCACCATATGATGTTGAATATGGATATGGATCAGCATTTATAGCTAGATAAGGTTTATTTCCTTCAACGATATTTTTGACACGATAATATCCTTTTTCTGATATCTCACCATTACTAGTAACATAATAAGCTGTTACTATTGTGTTTGTTTTAACTGTTATAGGTGCAGTATATAGCTCATAATTTCCATTTCCTTTTTTTATATAAATTGCTTCTGCTAATACTGGTGGCGTAACTGTAACTTCAACTGATCCAGTTGTTGGAGTAGTTGGACTTCCAGTAATTGATGGAGCCACCACCCTATATGAAGGTGTTACTGGCAGTTTATCATCTGGGTCTAATGGTGGATTAGGATCATATCCTGTTGGTGGTTCACCTGGTCCAGATCCGCCACCATCATTTGGATTATTTATATATATTGATGATGCTTGTGAACGTTTGCCACTTGCATCATAATAATATGCAATTATATGTGTTCCATATTTTTCAATACTTATTTCATCAGTATAATTTTCTTCTATTCCATAATTCATTTTGTAGATTTTTTTATCAGCTTCTACTGGATACGTAATTTTCACTTTAGCTACTTCACCAGTATCGACTGCTGCAAGTCTTTCAATCGTTGGAGCTGGAAGTGCTGTTTCATTTATTCCAATATTTCCTATATAAACTGCATCTCTTCCGACTGCTTTTCTTGAAGCTACAAGATTTCCATCTGTATCATATACATTATCTGGCTTACTAGCTCTTGCTTCTATAATTGTATTTTCAGTTACAGTAAACTCTCCTGTATATGTCATCCAGCCACTATCACCAACTCGGTATTCCTTTACTGTAGCATCTTCATCATAGGCGATTTTCACCTTTACTG
>JAEWOE010000002.1 GCA_023460995.1 Bacillota bacterium
TAATAATATAATATGAGGAGTGCAATATGAAAGTAATAGCATTTGATTTAATTGGTGTATTAGTAAAAGAAAATTCATTTGAACTTAACGAAACACAGAATAAAATGGAAAGATTATTTGGTAAAAATAAAAGTGATAGTGAGTATAAAGATATTATTAGAAACAGTATATCTAGTGATATAAATGTAAAAGATAACATTAAATATATTATTGATAATATTTATGAAATTAAATATCCAAATTTATTAAAAGATTTAAAAAAACATTATCCAAATATACTTATTGTTATTGCTAGTAATCATGTTTCTTATATTAGAGATTATATTAATAAAAATTTTGATATTAGTTTAATAGATAATATTTATATATCAGCTGAAATTAATCTAGTTAAACCGGACTTGGGATTTTATAAATATATTTTAGAAGATCTTTGTATTAGTCCAAATGAAATGTTATTCTTAGACGATAGTTTAGAAAACATAGAAGGTGCTAAAAAAATGGGAATACATACTATAAAGGTTTATAGGGATACAAATATATTAAATAAAATAGTTAACTACATTAAATAAAATAAGTTATGATATACTTATATAGATAAGAAAAAATTTGAGGTGAAATTATGAAATTGGTTATTGAAAACTTAAAAAAAAGTTTTGAAAAAAAAGAAGTATTAAAAGATATAAATTTTATTTTTGAAGAAGGCAAAATTTATGGATTACTAGGTAAAAATGGAGCAGGTAAGACAACACTATTTAATTGTTTAAATGAGGATATAGATGTTGATAATGGGGATTTTTTTATAACTGAAGAGAATGAAAAAAGAAATATTGTATCAGATGATATTGGGTATGTTTTATCTACACCAATAGTACCAGATTTTCTAACAGGTAGGGAATTTTTAAAATTCTTTATTGATATAAATAAAGACAAAATAAAGAAACTAAAAACAATTGATGAATATTTCGATTTTATGAAAATAGACATTGATGATAGAGATAAGTTAATGAAAGATTATTCTCATGGTATGAAAAATAAAATGCAATTACTTGTTAATATAATTGCCAATCCTAAAATACTACTTTTAGATGAACCTCTTACATCATTTGATATTGTGGTTGCTGATGAAATGAAGAAGATGCTTAGGGAATTAAAGAAAGATCATATTATTGTTTTTTCTACACATATAATGGAATTGGCTTTAGATTTATGTGATGAAATAGTAATTTTAAATAATGGTATACTTGAAGAAGTTGGAAAAGAAAATTTAAATAACGCAAAATTTACTGACAAGATAATTTCAATATTAAAGGGTGATAAAAATGATTAATTCATTTTTAAAATCTTTTAGACTAAGAAATGCTTATATAGTTAATTCAATTATATATTCATTAAAACAGATACCAATAATAAAAAAGTTAATACCAAATTCTTTATATAAAAGTAATGGTCTTAAAATATTTGCTAGTATAATAAGTGCATTAATAGAATTTAATTCAATCTTTTTAGGAAAATTATTGTATATACTATTAATGGTTGTTTTACCAATGTCTTTATATGAAAATGGATCAAGTGCATTTATTCATATTTTTATATTTTTGACAATTATAGGTGGATTTATAAATACTCATTTATTTAATCCTTCTAAAGATAAATATTATGCAATGATACTTATGAAATTTGATGCTAGGGAGTATACTTTATCTAATTATTATTATTTCTTATTCAAAATACTAATAGGTTTTATGCCACTTTTAGTTATATTTGGTTTACTTAATAATATTGATTCAGCTGTATGCTTAATGCTTGCTGTTTTTGTCGCATGTGTAAAAACTACTATAAGTGCATTTATTTTATATAAAGATAATAAGAAGCAAAAAATAACAAATGAAAATATGCCTGTTTTATTAACAATTATTATGACTGTTTTACTCTTAATATGTGCCTATGGTTTACCATTATTTGGTATTATTATAACTAGTAATATATTTTATATATTATTTGTTATAAGTTTAGTTTTAGGATTTGTTTCTTTAAAATATATAAAATCATTTAATAATTATAAACGTATGTATAAAGAATTACTAACTCCCAATAATGTTATTTTTATGGTTCCAAATTCAGCTAAAAATATTAGTATAGATACATATAGAAAACAAATAACTAATGATGGAATTATTACTTCTAATAAAGAAGGTTATGAATATTTCAATGATATTTTTGTAAGAAGACATAAAAAAATACTTACTAAAGCTAGTCAAAAAATATCTATTATATCTGCATTAATATTTATTACTTTAATACTAGCAGCAATCTTTTATGGAAAGTTTAATAAAGATTTAAATGAATATTTAAGAGTTTCTTTATCTTATTTTCTATTTATCATGTATTTTGTTAACAGGGGACAAAGTATTACACAAACAATGTTTATGAACTGTGATTATAGTATGCTGTTTTACCGCTTTTATAGACAACCAAGTGCTATATTAAAATTATTTAAAGAAAGACTTAAAACTTTAATTAAATTAAATATAATACCAGCAGTAATAATTGGTATTGGTCTTACTATTCTCTTATTTGTTACAGGTGGAGTAGAAAATAATATTGATTATTTATTAACTTTTTTTACAATTATTTCTATGTCAATATTCTTTTCAGTTCATTATTTAGTCCTTTATTATTTGTTGCAACCATATAATATTAATCTAGAAATGAAGAATCCACTTTTCTCAATAATTAGTTCAGCTACTTACTTTATATGTTATTTTGCTATTCAATTTAAAATACCTACTTTATTGTTCGGCAGCTGTATGATTATTTTTAGTATTATATATAGTTTAGTAGCATTATTTCTTTCTTATAAGTATGCTTCAAAAACATTTAAATTAAGAAATTAATAGTTCACATTATATTCAAAATAAATATTGTATTAAGACATATAATTACTTAGGTGATTATATGTTTTTTAAATCTATTCATGTAAGAATAAATATTGTATTGATGATTTTTTTAGTTTGTTTTATGCTTATCATAGGGAAAGTTTTCTATATTCAAGTAATAGATTATGATAAACTTAATAATTATGCATCAGGATTATGGAGTAGAAATCTTCCTATAGAACCAGATAGAGGAGTTATATATGATAGAGATGGTGTTGTTTTAGCTTCAAACATTACAACATCATCAGTAATTGTTATTCCTAATCAGGTAAGTGATAAAGAAGAAACAGCTACAAAATTAAGTGAGATATTAAAAACTGACTATAACAAGGTTTTAGAAGACATATCAAAGGTTAGTTCTAGTGCTAGATTACATCCTTATGGTAGAAGGCTATCATATGATGTAGCTGATAAAATAGCTGATTTGTCTTTGCCTGGAGTGTATTTAGTTAAAGAAAGCAAAAGATTTTATGAGTATGATAATCTTTTATCACATACTATTGGTTTTGTTGGTATAGATAATCAAGGATTAAGTGGATTAGAATTAGAATATGATGATTATTTAACTGGTGAAGAAGGGGCTATAAAGTATTATAGTGACGCTAAAGGGAATAAACTTGAGCTTACTGAAAGTTATGAACAGCCACAAGATGGTATTAATATGACACTTACTATTGATTATAAAATTCAAGCAGCGCTTGAAAGAGAACTAACTAATGCTGTTAATATGTATAATCCAGATAATGCTTTAGGTATTGTTATGGATCCAAAAACTGGTGAAGTTCTTGCAATCGCAAGTAGACCTGATTTTTCGCCATCTAATTATCAAGATTATACGATAGAAGAAATTAATAGAAATCTTCCAATATGGATGACATATGAACCAGGAAGTACTTTTAAAATTATCACTTTAGCAACTGCTTTAGAAGAAAAGTTAGTTGATTTAGAAAAAGACACATTTTATGATTCAGGATCTATAAATGTTGATGGTGCTAGAATTAAATGCTGGAAAGCAGGAGGTCATGGCTTGCAAACATATATGCAGGTAGTTCAAAATTCTTGTAACCCAGGATTTGTTACATTAGGACAAAAAATTGGAACAGAAACATTATTTAAATATATTGACAAATTTGGTTTTGGTACTAAAACAGGTATTGATTTAAATGGTGAAGCATCGGGTATTATATTTGATGTTGAAGATGTAGGACCAGTTGAACTTGCAACAACTAGTTTTGGTCAAGGAGTTAGTGTTACACCAATTCAGCAAATTACTGCGGTTAGTGCCGCAATAAATGGTGGTGTACTTTATAAGCCTTATGTAGTAAAAAGTTTAAATGAACCAGAAACTAATAGTGTCATTTTAGAAAATAAACCTACTGTAGTTAGAAAGGTAATTAGCAAAGATACTAGTGATAAAGTAAGAACAGCCCTAGAAAATGTTGTATCTTTAGGTAGTGGTAGAAATGCCTATATAGAAGGATATCGTGTAGCAGGAAAAACAGGTACTGCTCAAAAAGTTAATAATGGTGTCTATATGGTTGGTAATTATATAACATCATTTATTGGATTTATGCCTGCTGATGATCCTGAGGTAGTAATTTATATTGCTATTGATAATGCTAAAGGTGTTACTCAGTATGGTGGAACTATTGCTGCTCCAATTGCCAGAAATGTTCTTCTAAATATAATAGATATTTTGAATATTAAAAGAAGAGACGGAGGGGTAGCGAAATCATATAATTATTATGATAGGAAATTTGCTACAGTGCCAAATGTAGTCAATATGACAGTAAATGATGCCCTAAAAAGTTTATCATCTTTTAAGGCAGAGTTCTCAGGAAGTGGAGAAAAAATAATTTATCAATCTCCCCAACCATTTACAGCTTTATATGAAGGTGATACAATAAGGCTAATGTTAGGAAATTAACTTGATTTTAAAAAACAAAGTGTTATAATAGTGGGGATAGGAGAAAATTTGTATGGTAAAAAATTTAAAATTATTTAGAAGTATTACAGCTCTTGCACTAGCGGGAGGACTTACACTTACTAGTGCGCCAATGGCCTATGCACATAATTCTTATGATAACAATCATAAAAGACCAACTTTTGAGCAACTACAAAATCAAAACAATTCATATTGTTATATTGACACAAACAATGTAGTTCACAAGGGAAAGCCGGCACCAGGAACACAGGTAGTAGCCACTTTTGAAAATTTTGGTTACAATATGATTTTAAATGGTCAAAAAATTATCTATGGAACAGAAGATGTAAGTGACAGTATGCTTCACTTATATAAAGGTCTTAATAAAGATTTTGGATCAGATGTTATGTACAAGACATATACCGAAAAAAATGGTATTGCTAATCTTTTAACAAAACTATTAGCTGATGGTTTCACACCAACAGATGCCATGAATTTTGTTGGATATATTGATTCACATATATACACTGGTTATGGTGAAGATAATTTTTGGTATCAAAGTATTAAGGGAAACGTTATTGATGACGGTAATAACCCTGTTATCCCAAAAACTCCAACTTATAAAGATCTTCAAAAATATGGTGATTCACACTGTTATATTACAAACAATAATATAGTTTATAAAGGTGTTCCTGCCCCAGGAACAAGTAATCAAGCTGTATTACAAAATTTTGGAGATAATCTAATCTCAAATGGTCGAAAAATTATTTATAACAAAGAAAAATTAACTGATAGTATGTATCATTTATATAATCAGTTAATTGAAGATTTTGGATATGATGTTATGTATAATACATATATCGAAAAAGATGGTATAACTAATTTATTAACAAAATTAATTTCTAAAGGTTACTCAGCAATTGATGCAATAACTTTCATTAGTTATATTGATTCAAATGTATATAGTGGCGTTGGTAAAGATGATTTTTGGTATCAAGGACTTGATAAAGAGAGTAAAAAACTTTTTGGTGACAGAAATGTATATCTTCCAAATATGCCAACATATAAGGAACTTTTAAACTATGGTGATTCAAATTGCTATGTAACAAATAACAATATAGTTTGTAAAGGAATCCCAGCACCAGGTACAAATAATTTTGCAATCTTACAAAATTTTGGTGATGACATAATTTCAAATGGAAGAAAAATTCTTTATAAAAAGGAAAATGTAAGTGCTAGTATGTATTACTTATATAACCAATTAAATGAGGATTTTGGATATGATGTTATGTATAAAACATATATTGAAAAAGATGGTATATCAAATCTATTAGCAGAGTTAATAAATCAAGGATATTCAGTTATTGATTCTATTGATTATATTAACTATATTAATTCAAATGTATATGATGGTACTGGTAAAGATGATTTCTGGTATTTAAGTATTAATGATGTAAATAACTACATGTATAATAAGAACTATCAAAAACAGTATAATCGTTAAAAAGCAATTTCGATTGCTTTTTTTGTGTTATAATTATTATAGGAGGATATTAGTATGGCAAAGTATTTGAGAGATTATGTAAAATATATAGATGATATTTTAAAGAGTAAAAAAGATATTGATTTAGATTTGTTAATGAATGGACACTTAATAAAAATACAATTTTTTCAACATGAAAGATTAATTCATTTACTTGTTACTTTGTTTTATGGAATTTTTACGCTTACAATGTTTGCTTTCATAAATATAAATATTTTATTTATATTACCATCCATTATACTAATGGTACTGTTATTATTTTATGTTAGACATTATTTTTTTCTTGAAAATAGTGTTCAGTACTTATATAAGCAGTATGATATGATGAATGAAAAGGTAAAATACAATTAATTTTTAGTAAAATAATTGCAGTAATATTACTACTAATATGACAAAAAAATAATTTTAGAAAAATAGAAGAATATCTTCTATTTTTCTTTAAATTAAAACGAATTATGTCTTTTATTTACAAAAAACTTATGTTATAATTAGTGTATAAATAACATAGAGAGTACAGTTGTATGATTAGGAGGGTATATTATGGGAAAAATTAAAAATGTAAATTTAATAGCTATATTAGCTATTGTTTTAGTTGCTTTTATGACAGTCGGGTATGCATATGTAAGTGATAATGAGGAAAATATTAATTTCGGTTCTAAAAAGAGTTGGAATGTTGGATTTAATACAGAAGATTATACTTCTGCCGGTGTAGGAAATGATGGAAGTGGTCCTGTTATTTCAAAAAATAATGTTAAATTTGATGTTGATTTTAGTAATCCAGGAGATTATAAAACATATACTTTTGAATATTTAAATAGTGGAGATATTAATGCGGTTTTAGAAAATGTTAAAGTGATTTCTAATGAAAATAATTCAAGCGATTTAACTTTTAATTATACTATTTATAAGGGAGAAGATATAATTACTAGTAGTATAGTATCTACTACTAGTGAGCAGTATAACCATCTATATAGAAATTATGGTAAAAATACTATTGAAGTAACAATTATGTATAATGGTCCTGCTATAACAGATGCTGTGGAGCCAGTATCAGCATCTTATGAGTTAAACTTAGTTTATACACAAGCTGAATAATAAAAAGTGGTGATTTATATGAAAAGGGAACAAAAGTTAATAACACTATTAGCAATTATTACTATATATATAGTTTTAGTTCCAACATGTATTTTGCCTTTTTTTTCGTCTTATTATTTAAATGTTATCAACCCATTTTTTTGGATAACTTTGTTTGCTGTAACATATTTATTTTATAAAGATTTATATATAAGAAGTAAGTATAATAGGCATCTAGGTAAAATAGTATTCTATATAACTTTAGTATACATTGTAATCTTTTTTTTACTTGGACTTGCATTTGGTTTCAAAATAAGTTCGATGTCTCACACACCATTTGGTATTATTAAAAACTTTACTTCATTAGTAGTCGTTTTACTAATAGAAGAATATATTAGATATTATTTAATTAATAGTTTTAAAAACAAATCAAATATTGTTTCATTAATTACTCTTGTTTTTACATTATTTGATTTAGTTTTATACTTTAAATTAATTGGGATTATGAGTATATATAGTTTTATCTTTTTCTTAGTGATACCTAATGTATTAATTAATATACTATGTTCTTTTTTAGCAAATAAAAAATCTTTATATAGTACTTTACTAATTAGAGGAATGCCAGTTTTTATTTATATTTTAATACCCGTTATTCCAAATGTAAAATTAGTATTTATGGCTATTATTGAAATAGTATATTGTATTACAACATTTATTATAATTAATAATAATATTAGAAGTTTAAGTATTATTGAAAACAAGATTAAAGTTAATAAGAATAAAAGAATTAAATTTGCTATATTGGTCATTTTTACTATTCTTGTTATGTTTGTTATCGGTATTTTTAATTATGTGCCTGTTTCTATTGCTAGTGAAAGTATGTCTCCTAATATAAATTTGGGAGATGCAGTTATATATAAAAAAATTAATGACATGTCAAAGTTAAAAAAAGGTGATATTATTGTTTTTATAAAAAATAATGTAGTGATAATTCATCGTATATATAGTATTGATATGATTGATAGTACTACATATATTACAACTAAGGGTGATAACAATGTTCTTGTTGATGACTGGGTAGTTACAGATGAGGATATAATAGGGATATATAAATATAAGATTTCGTATGTTGGGTATCCAACCGCACTATTACATAAGATGTTTGGAGATGAGTAAATTATGCATAAAAAGAGATTGAAAAACTGGGTTAGAGTTGCACTTTTTTCTATAGGTATAGTACTTACAACAGTCTTTTCTTTAATATCGGCTGTCCTTTTATATCGTAGCTATAATCCGGCAACCCATAATAAAAATTTACTTGTTTCTTATAATAGTGAGGACAGTTTAAATTATAAAATAACTACCAAAGAAAATGATTATTATTTAGATACTGATTTAGGAATGGATAAGCAATATGTATCTTCGATAATTGATAAGATTTCGTTTTCAGTTGGTTATAACTTTAATTCATCTAAAGTATTGGATTATAAGTATGATTATAGTATCGTTGCCACTTTAGTTGGTAATTATGATGGCGGAAGTAAAAATAACGAATTATGGAGTAAAGAGTTTATTTTAGAACCATCTACATCTATAGAATTAGAATCATCAAATGATATTACTATTAATAAGAATTTTGATATAGATTATCAAACTTATAATAGTGTTATGCAAAGTTTTAAAAATGAATTTAATTTAATGGTTGATGCATATTTAAATATAGATTTTAAAGTTAATATAAAATCAGCGGTAGGTGAAAATAATCAGATTGATGAATCTAATTTGATAAATATTAAAATGCCTCTTCTTAGTGATACTACATATATTGACTATACTAAAACTGGTATTAAAGATAATAATATTTGGACAACTGTAACTAAAATAGAACAGACAACTATATTCTTAAAAATTTTATATGGTGTAGCTTTAATATTAGGGTTAGTTCTTGATGGTTTACTATTATTAAAAGTTTATAAAACTACTGAAAAAGATAGATATTTTTATGAACTTAATAAGATATTTAAATTTTATGCTGATATTCTTGTTGAGGTTGAAGAAATACCAGAAAATCATAAATTAAAAAATATTAAGGTTAGTAATTTTAAAGACATGATTGATGTTAACGAAGAACTACATTTACCTATTTTATATTTTGAAGGTAAAAATAAAACTAATTTCTTTATAATGAGTGATATATATTATTATGAATTTATCTTAAGTAAAGAAAAGCTTAACAGTAGTGAATAATATTATAGCGTAATATAATCTTTATAATAATGATTTATTTAAAATAGTTGATTAATGTGATTCAAGAAAAAAAGTCACATTTTATCAACTATTTTATTATATACTAGTAACAGAAGGTTTGATGTGAAATGAAAAAAAGTAGTTTAAAAATTGATTTATATGAAAGTTTTTGGATTTTTTTTATTGGTTGTTTTATGGGCGTATTTATTGAAACTATTTATTGTTTAGTTAAAAATGGGTATCTTGAAAGTAGACAAGGACTAATATATGGACCATTCAATTTGGTATATGGACTTGGAGCTCTTATTATAACTTTAATTTTAAAAAAGATTGTTACAAGAAAGATAGTTAATATTTTCTGCATATCTTTTGTTATAGGAAGTATATTTGAATATTGTTGTAGTTTTTTTCAAGAATTTGTCTTTGGTACAGTTTCTTGGGAATATAGTCATAAATTTTTAAATGTTAATGGGCGTATTACTTTACTTTATTCTATTTTTTGGGGAATACTTGGTGTCTTATGGCTTAAATATATTTATCCAAGGTTTCAAGAATTAATCTTAAACTTACCTAATAATATGACTAAAGCATTAACATATATTTTACTAGTATTTATGGTATTTAATGTATTCATTTCCTTTTTAGCAGCCTATCGTAGGAATGAAAGATATTATGGAATTCACGCTAGTAATAGTTTTGAACAGTACTTAGATAAAAATTATCCTGATGATTATATAGATAAAATATACCCTAATGCTATACATATACGGATAGAAAAGTGAGTTTACTCATTTTTTTTTTGGACATGCATAGTTTTATATAGGTGATATTATGCTTATAATGACTAAATCTGTATTAGCTAGTATGATTAGTTTTTTACTTACTATAATTCTATCCTTAGTATTAATACCTATTTTAAAAAAGTTTAAAATAGATCAGGTTTTAAGCGTTTACTTAGAAAGAACACATGGAAGTAAAAAATGTACTCCTACCATGGGAGGACTTATATTTGTACTTTCGACACTAATTACAATTATCTTATTACTATTACTAGATAAAATAAATCTGACCTATAATTTTTTAATAATTATATGGGTTTTTGTTAGTTATAGTATAATAGGCTTTATTGATGATTATTTAATAATAAAAAGATCTTCTAATAAAGGACTTTCTGAAAACCAAAAATTTATTATGCAGATATTTGTAGCTATAATATTTTTCTACTTATTCATGGTTAGTGGTAATGAACCGTTACTATGGGTTCATACATTGAATATAAAATATGATATAGGATTTCTATATGGTATATTTATTTTATTTGTATTAGTTGCTAGTTCAAATGCTGTTAATTTAACTGATGGTTTAGATGGACTGGCAACAGGTTTATCAATTATTGCTTATTTCACATTTGGACTTATATCATGGAATACTGGATGGCTTTTAGGATATAGTGAGATAGCGATATTTTGTTTTATAATGGTAGGTTCTTTATTAGGATTTTTAGTATTTAATAGTCATCCAGCTAAAATATTTATGGGTGATACAGGATCACTTTCACTTGGTGCTACCTTAGGTAGTATTGCTATTCTTACAAGACATGAACTGCTTCTAGTAATTATAGGAATAGTATTTGTAATAGAGACACTTAGTGTTATACTGCAAGTATCATATTTCAAAATAACACATGGCAAGAGATTATTTAAAATGGCACCAATTCATCATGGACTAGAAAAAATGGGATATAAAGAAACCGATATAGTTAAATTCTTTTGGATTATAGGTCTTATAGGTTCAATGATTGCTATTGGTTTTGGTATTTGGATCTAAAGGGTAGAAATTATATTTAAAATAAGGTATAATGTTAATCGTAGGAGTGATTAACATGATAGAACAACTTAGTAATTATTTTTTGATTTTTATTATATATTCTTTTATAGGTTGGGCAATGGAGGTTGTACTAACCATAATACAAACTGGTAAATTTGTAAATAGAGGATTTCTAATTGGACCTTACTGCCCAATATATGGTTTTGGTAGTTTACTAATAACTAGCTTATTAAAAGAATACTTTGATAACTTTATAGTATTATTTATACTTGCTATGGTAATATGTATGGTCTTAGAGTATATAACTAGTTATTTAATGGAAAAACTATTTAAAGCTAGATGGTGGGATTATAGTGATTTAAAGTTCAATATTAATGGCAGAATTTGTTTAGAAACGGCTGTTCCTTTTGGAATAGGAGCATTATTAATTACATATGTTATACATCCATTAGTTCTTGAATTAATAGGTTTTATGGGTAATACAACTTCTTTAATAGTAAGTATTTGTATATTCATATTATTCTTAACTGATAATATAATTTCTTTTAATATTATATCTAAATTAAAGGATACAGGAATTAAAATTCGTAAAGATAGTACTGAAGAAATAACAAAGAAAATTAAGGAATACTTGCTTGAACAATCTAGACTTACTAAACGTTTAGTATATGCATTCCCTAATTTTCAAGCTAGTATTAATAGTATTAAGTTAAAACAAAAAGAGTTAAGAAGAGAGTTAAAGGAAAAAGAACAACTATTGAAGTATGAAATAGAAGAAAAAGAATTTAATTTGGAAAAAGATTTAGAAAATAAAAAAGAAAAATTAGAAAAAGCAATGAGAAGTAAAAAAGAAAAATTAGAGAGAAAAATTAAAAAAAAGTAAAGACAAATAACTTGACAAAGTAGATTAAATAATCTATAATTTTAACATTGATAAGGGAGTAATTGGCACTTTGTGTAGTAAAACCAACAGCATGATTTTATATCTGGTTTTACTTTAAACAATGAGACTTGTCTGTTTATTCAGGCAGTTTCTTTTTTTTGGCCAAGGGAGGAATTTTATATGATAATACAAGTTTTAATGATAATAATAGGTTTTATTCTACTTATAAAAGGAGCAGATTTTCTTGTAGATGGTGCAAGTAATGTAGCTAAGAAATTTCGTATACCAGAAGTTGTTATAGCGCTTACAATAGTTAGTATTGGTACTTCACTTCCAGAGCTAGTTGTTAGTTTAACTAGTGCACTAGATGGATATAGCGATATGGCAGTAGGGAACATAGTAGGAAGTAACATAGTTAATTTACTTTTTATTCTTGGTTTATGCGCAGTTATTAGACCGCTAGATATAAAAAAACAAACACGACTTTTTGAAATACCAATAAATTTATTCGCAACTGTTTTACTGTTTATATTAGGAAATAGTTTTATAGGGAATAGTGTTATATCTCGAGTAGAGGGAATAATTCTTCTTACTTTCGCTGTATTATTTGTACTATACAATATGTATATGGCAAAACACGCTAAAGATATTGATAAGAAGGCAGTAGAACATGTCTCTCATAAAGAGATGAAACATATTAATGTTTATAAATCCATATTTGGAATAATAGGAGGTATTATTCTTCTAAAAGTAGGCGGGGACTTTGTCATTAAGTATTCAGTTTTAATAGCAAAAGATTTTGGTTTATCTGAAAAACTTATTGGATTAACAATTCTTGCTATTGCAACATCACTTCCAGAGTTAGTAACAAGTGTTACTGCAGCTATTAAAGGAGATTCTGATATAGCAATAGGAAATATAATTGGTTCAGAAATATTTAATATATTTTTAATATTAGGTACTTGTGCTACTATTTCACCTATTAATTATTCTATAAGTTATAATGCAGATATGTATTTATTAATGATTGGTGGTTTACTATTACTTTTATATCCATATACAAAATTTAGTAAAAATAAACTAACTAGATTTAAAGGACTGATTTTTATTACTATGTATGTTTTTTATATGATAGTAACAATAATTTAAGGACATATTAGTGTTCTTTTTTTGTTAATATATTTTTAACAATTACTATTAATTATGTAAAAAAGCAAGGAATTTTTTCAAAAGGATTATTTTAAGAAAAGAATTATTAAATTCAGCTTTTTTATAGTAACCTTCTTGCTATTAATTAATTTTGTTATATATGTATTAGAGAATTATTTTATATGAAATTGAAATTATGTTCTATTTTTGATGTTAATATCTTATTCATATGTAATGAACGAAAATTGTTTCTAAAAACATATGTTGATTGCAGAAATTTTATTGATTGATTTTAATATATAAAATTGTCGAAAAATGATATAATAGATATGTAATAGGGGTGGCAGTATTCTATTTGCAAGTAATGGTCGTTAAACTTTGTAATGGTCTAATTCATATTACAAAATATGAAATGATGGGAGGGAGAAATGCGTAAATCTAAAAAATTTTTAGTTTTAACCTCATTTGCTTTTATCTTCTTATTTGGAATATTAGAAGTTAATGCAGCAACAATTAGATTATTTTCTCAGAAACTTAGAACTTCTTCTGATTGGACTGAAATGAGTGAAGACATTAAAACAAACACATCAAGCGAAGGTTATGTGAAAGTAAATAACATGGGTGGTACTTCATCACTTGGATTTAGAGCTAGAGGAAAGTCATAGAATGGAAGCATTTGGCAATGGACCAATTATGGGCCTACGACCAATGTAACTACTGCTAACACAACTTATACAGTATTTTATATGCAATCTATGTCTGCAAGTATGCCTATTAATTTGAGCGTTCGTAATAACACGTCAAATTCAACAACACCGACAGTTGCCGGAACATGGCAATATGACAGATAAACATTTTTATTGATAGTAGCATAAGGTCTTATGACCAAGACCTTCTTAATTATTTTGTGAAAATTAATTAGAAAGGATTTAATTGTGAAGGAATTAAAATATAATATCAATTATTTAATTAATAGGAAAGAACTCTATTTTGCACTACTCATTACTTTTGCCACCAGCCTAATTCATATATTTTTATGCATTAAAGAGTCTTTGCGATTAAACCAGTTTTATGAAGAACTATACACAGGGGAATACCAATTTATTTTGTACAATGTTAATGTTAATTTACAAACTTTAATTCTTATTATTGTTCCAATTATTTGTTCAATGATTTTATCAGATTCAAATATATTAGAAAACAAATTTAAAACAACCAATATACTTATTACTAGAATAAATTATAAAAAAAATATTTTAATTAGAGTGCTATCATGTATAATCATAACATTTATAATATGTTTTCTTAGTTTTGCGTTTAATTATATTGTTTTAAGAATCATTTTTGGAACAGGTAATTCCATAACTTTGACTCAAGGAGTAGCTTTTAATTTATATTCTTTGCCAGGATTTTTTTTAGATAACATACGAATTCAGAATCCAACTTTATTTGTAGTACTTATTAATCTATGTGTATCGTTCATTTATGGATTATTATCAGCATTTTCATATGCAATATCTTTTTTCGTAAAAAATAGAATAATAATTTATTTTATTCCATTGATATTTTTAATACTAACAGATATGTTGCTTAATCGAATTAATTTAGGTGAATTTTCTTTTCTTACAATTATGCAACCATTTGGTAAATTTAACATGAGAATTTATGTTACATGTGTTAGTATTTTGTTAATCATTATTATGTCTTTAGTAGGAATTAAGCTATTTAAGAAGGATGTATTAGTATGAAATATCTTTTAAAATCGCCTCAACTTATTGTATTCTTTATTATTATATTTATAATTGGTTGTTTTATTGGCTATAACATTTCAACTAATTTTTCACGTTTATACATATCCACATTAATGTTACCAATAATACGATATTCATTATTAGTATTAGTTGTAAGTATAAACTTTTTAGTATTTAGCTTACTAAGTGGATCTGTCATTGTATTACGAAAGAAATCATTATTTAGTTCTTTGATGTACATAACTAAAATTGAAATATTTATCTTATTAATTCTATTTGTTATTTTGCATTTACCTATTTTATTTTTAAATATAAGTCAATCTCTAGAGCATTTAGATTTAATAATAAAGTCAATAATAAACTGCATTCTGGTATCTTTGTTTTTATTTAGTTTAATAAAACTAATAGATGTAAGAATTAAAAACAGAATAACTGCTTGTGAGATATTTCTTAGTTGCTTTTGTATTATGGATTTTTTACTAGAGCATTTCAATTGGTTCGGCAATAATGATCCGATTTTTGATTTTAGCTATATTTTTGTTTTGCCTTTTATCTATAAAAATTATTTTGTAATGTTTTTAATACTGACAATAACAGGACTTTTTTTAACATCATTGAATGTGTTCCTTGGGATAAAAAAAGATTTTTTTTTAGGAAGTGATTCTTATGATGAAAGGGATTAATTTACGAAAATTTGTTTTGTTTATAATGATAATTTCTATCATTTGTATATTAAAAAATGTCTTTATTAGTTTAAATAATGCTGGAACTTATGCCTATTTCGTTCGAAAAGTATTGGTTTCTTGGGATGAAAGTCAAATTTTAAATATAATATGGTTGTTACCAGTTATGCTTAGCAATTACATAGTTTCAAGAAAATATTTTTTCAAAGTGCATCATTTTGATACAAGATATAATAATAGAAATTTTTTTATAAATAAACTTTTAATAAAATGTTGTTTGGAGTCTATTATATTTAATTTTCTTATAGCATTCTTACAAGTAATTGTATTGAGTTTGTCCACAAAAACATCTATTGTAATAAATATAGATGTTGTCTCTACCTTTGTACAATACATAATTGAAAGTGTATTTCTTAATGTAATCATTATTTTATGTTCTATGTATATAAAAAATTTTATGTATACGTATATTATATTTTTAATGATTATTATTTTGAGTTTAACTACCATTATAAATTTGTCTTTTATTGGAGAAAACCCTAATTTGCCTTTTATAAATATATATTATAGTAATAAAATAAGTTTAGTAACTATTTTATTAACTGGAGCAGTTATATATTTTATTAAAAAGTTATATATACACTATGATATTTTAGGAGGTGTCGATCAATGATATTAGAAATAAAAGATTATTCAAAAAAAATAAAAAATAAACAAATTTTAAATGATATAAATTTGCGTTTAGAAAGTGGAAATGTTTACGGCTTTTTTGGAAGAAATGGTTCAGGAAAAACAATGCTTTTTAGAGCTATTTCAACATTAATATATCCTACATCTGGGGATGTTATTATTGATGGGAAATCAATTATAAATGATGATTTTGATTTAAGACTAGTTGGTTTACTACTTGAAGAACCTGGTTTTTTTCCTCATTTGACCGGATTACAAAATTTGTCAATGTTATATGAAATAAATAATAAGAAAAATAAAGATTTAATGCTAAAAATAATGGAAAAAGTTGGTTTACAAGATAATCAGTCAGAAAAGTATCGAGAATATTCTTTGGGCATGAAACAAAAATTAAGAATTGGACAGGCAATAATGGAAGATCAGGAGTTGATAATTTTAGATGAACCAACAAATGGGTTGGATGAGACTAGTGTGGAAAATATACGCAGTATTATTAAAGGTTTAAAGAAGGAAAAGAAGCTAGTTTTGATTGCAAGTCATAATAAAGATGATTTAAAATTATTATGTGATAAAGTATTTAAAATAGAAACAGGTAAAATTGTAGGAGAAATGAAGCTATGACGGTGAAAAGATGGTTTTGTATAGGTTCCGCTGTTATGCTTTTGGCTACTGTAGGTCTTATAATTTATGCTAAATTAAATTTTCATCATGTCGACTACAATGATTATATTAAGAAAAGTACTTATAATTTTATAAATAGCGTTAAAAGTGAAAATAATAGTACAGGAATGAATTATGAAAATGATCTAGGTTTAAGTAATTTTTTTATTGATGAAGAAATAAATTCATTGGAAGATTTGAAGAGATTATCTGATTATATTTTAATTGTTGCTAATAACGAACAGCCAACATTTAAAGGAAACGCAATTATAAATAACTGTACTATTTTGAAAATAATAAAAGGTCCTGAATTAAAAGAAAATGATAAAATTAAAATTTATGATCTATTATTTCATTGGGACATCATTAGGACAAAATATTTAGGAGGAAACACTCCTTTACAAGTTGAAGATAAATACATTGTATTTTTAAAGAGAACCGAAATATCAAGTATTCCAAATACATTTGTTTTTAATAGTGTTAAATATGGTCGTGTATCTTTGTTAAAAGGAAGAGATATTTTGGAAAATTACGAATATGATTTACCAATTGAAGAAATTTTAAATTATGACTTTGTTTTTCCTGACAATAGCAATAAAGAAATTTTAGAATATAAATCAATGGTTAAACAAATAAGAGCGTATTCAAATGATGAAATTAACTAATTATATAAGCGGGTTAATAGGTGGAGTGATAATTATGAAGTATAGTAAGAAAGTAAAAAAAAAGAATGGGGATTAGCTGTTAAAGAGTGCTTTAATTATGTTTTAGCTAATATTAAAAATAAAAAAAAGAAATTTGTGTTTGCAGTAATATTAATTGTGATTACTTTAGTATTAATTAGTATATATGATACTATATCAAATTATGAAGATCCAACAATAAAAAAACATGCTAAACTATTAGTAGATAATAATGAGCAGTTTGTTCAAATTGAAAAATCAGATTTATATTATAAAGATGAGATGACTAATAATTATAAGGAATTAATAGATAGTAATATAAAACAAATTAATCAAAAATTAAAAGATCTCGGTAAAACAGGTGAAGACATTTATAGAATTGTTAGTTTGCATATTGAGTCTAACGATATAATGGCTTATTCAACGAGTACATATGATTTATTAGAAATTAATCCTGAATTTCGTACATATTCTAATCCATATACATATTGGGAAAATGAGTTTTCTATTGTTGTATGGAATGATCTTAAAGATTTTTTTATTGAGGATGTTACTGGTAGATTGCCTGCAAATGACGATGAAATAATGATTTCAAATTATTTGGCTGATTTATTGCTAGAAGTAGGACTAAAACCTTATGGCGAAGATGATTATTATAAACCAATAAGTTATGAAAAACTAGTTAATTTAAATAAATATTTTCATTTTGGAAATGATAAAGTAAAAATAGTTGGGATCATAAATTATGATTTATCAGAATTTCAAAGTCTCAAAAATATTAGCTGGGATGAATATAATGCAAACTTAGAAGCTTATAATGATATATTTGATGACCTTATGTATAAAACTAAAAATATATATAACAAATTTTTCGTTAACGGAGATTTTATTAATCATATAAATATTAATGACAAGGTCACACCAAATGCTATTTGGCGAAATGAATTAATCAAGACAGGTGTTTTAGTTATCGAAAATACAGAAGATGGTTTCTTAAAATTATTAAATAAATTTAGATATGATAATCCAATAACGATACGAAGTTCATATAGCGAAATTGTCGATTCCGCAATTGAAATTACAGATTCATTTCCAGATATATCTTTGATTTCAAAAATAATATTTTATTTTGTTACTATTTTTGTGTTTTTGTCTATTTTAGTTATTAACAAGTTTGTCCTTTCTAAACAAGAACTTGGAGAATTGAAAAATCGTAGATTAACAAAAAATAATATTAAGACAATGATTTTATGGAATACTGTTTCAATTGTGATTATTTCTTTCACGTTATCATTTATTAGTTTGATATGCTTTATGCATATCTTTAAAATTTTTGTAATTGGAGATAATGAAATATTAAATCAGGCAGTTTTACTAGGTACAAGACAATTTGTAATATTATTTTTGTCAATGATTGGAATAGGAATGATTTCTTATATAATATCAATCATTAGTGTAAAAATTGCTTGCAAGAGCAATCTCTAATAAATGAAATATACAAAATTTTAATTTATTAGATAGTAAAAATATATTGATTAATAACAGTAAGAATAAAATTGATTTAAAATATAATTATTTATAAAATATAAGAGGTAAAAAGTTTATGTAACTAGCACTATAATTAACTAAAGATAGACTTAAAATTGTGTATGTAATTTTATAATCATTAAGAGATGTAAATCAAAAAAATGTCAATAACATGGTTATTGTAAATTGTTTTCGGAATTTTTAATAATTTCGAAAATTTTTTTATTAAAAATATTTAAGTATAATAGTTATATGTTTTACTTATTTTGAAATAATAGATCAGTTTTAATTTTAAAAAAAAATTATACTTCCCATTTTTTAAAAACATATTTTTTTTAAATATTAATTGTTTTATTCTATTTGAGTAAGAAATTTTTAGTTCTTCAATAAATTTATTAAATTCTATTTTATCGTTGTTTAGAATATACAAGGAAAAAATAAATTCTGGATTTACATATATGATGAACAGCTTTTTTAAAGTGCAATTTATCTAAAACAAGAATAGCATTATTATTATCATTAATTTTAAATGTTAAGTAAGATATTTTATTCATTTAGCGTCATAACTAATAATAAAGGTAATTTTAACCTTATCCGTTTTCATAGTCAACAACATCCTTTAATTATCTAAAAACATTTTTCTTATTCCTCTAATTCCATAAAACAAAACTATAGATTTAATCATAACTTGCTCTCTATCATTATTTTGAGTAAAGTATCATTTTTCTTCAGCAATAATGAATGTGAAATCAGGATTTATATTTCATTTTTATTTGGAAAAGCATTTTAGAATTAAATATAATATTCCTTACAGTTTGTCTCCTTAAATGATTGATTTTTTTTTCTAATTTAATTCTATTTCCAATTAATTCATAAATTAAGTAACAAACTGTAGAATACTGTTATTAGCATGTTTCTTAACTATTACAGTTTTAGTATATAGATCAAAGTAATCATATTTCTTAAGTTTAAAAATCTATATAGATAAAATAATACTGCTTTTTGTTTCTATAGAATTACTATAACCAGTAACAAAACTTTTAAAGATAGAAATTAAACTTTCTTTAGCTAGATTATATAATGTATCATCTAGATTAGAAGCTAAATTTATATACTTGAAAAAGATGTTAATATTATATTTATTTAATTCTTTTCTTTAATTATTAAAAAATGTAAAAATATTATTTCATTTAAAAATTTTCATAATTATTTTGTACACTATTCACATGAAAGACCTCATTTAATGCTTTGTGGTATTTACATTTTAACAGAAGGTCTTTCTTTTTTTGTATAATAAATCATAAAAACTGGTTTTCACTATTAAATAACTTTAAATTTAATTGCTATTTATATAATGATTATGCTAGAATAAATAATTAAATGAAATTGAATTGGAAGCAAGTGATTAATTGTATGGAACCATGGAAAAAGGTTACAGAGCCATCAAAAAATACGCCCAATAAACCTACTAATAATGATAGTAGAAAAAGTACTGAAATAGAAGAGTTATTAAATATGTTAGATGTATTAAATAATATAAAGAATATGGCTGATACAACTAATACTGGTGAAACAACTATTGATAAAGTTGATGAGCAATCTATTAACCAGGATAGTTCAAGAGAAATAACTAATTTTGATATGGAAAAACAAGATATAGATAATGCTACCGAAATAACTACTGAAACAAAGAAAGATAATAAAAACACGGATATAGATTTTAATAAAATGGAGAAAGACAACAATTTTCTAAATAAGATTTATAATCTTATGAAAATTAAAAGATCTAAAGATAATAAAAATAAACAATTTGAAATGGATGAAATAAATACTAAAGAAAAAACTAAAATTCCTGACAGTGTTATAAGAACATTAATAACAAAATTTCTAAATCAGAGATTTTTGAGTAAAACTAGTGATTTAAACAGTAGAAGTGATTCTTTTATAAGAAGCGATGGTTTTTATAAATGGGATAATAAAAATATCGCAATTCATTTAAAAACAAAACAGTTTAATCAAATATTAAGAGATAAGTATGGATATACTTATGAGTCTGGTGATAGTTCTCTAATACCATTATCTTTTTATTTTGACTTATCTGGTAGTATGAATAACTATACTTATATTTTGTCTGTCATAGCAATTGAGTTATTAAAGAAGAATGTTAAATTGTTAGTTGGCTACAACCAAAGAGTGATCTGTCAAATAAATAAAATAGCAAATAATATAACAGTAGAAGATTTTAGTGAGATACTAAAGAATATTTTAGATTATTGCAAAGATGATAAACATAGTAAAAACAAAATAGATTATAAAATTGTAGAAACAAGCATAGATAAATATTTATCTGATAAGAGTGCAGAAATGTGTGTAGTATTTAGCGATTTTGATGCTTTAAAAGAGATAATTAATTTATCGAGTTTTTGTAAAGTTTATTTTTTCTGTTTTGAAGATGATTTTGAATTATCTAGTCTAAATAAATATGAAGGGGTCTTTTATCGTATTTCTAAAATGGATGATATAGTTGAAGCTTTAATTAAAATTAATGATACTAATTTTGAAGTTCTTAAGTATGAGAAAAACAAAGAGAAAGTAAAAAGAATTATGAGGTAACATATATGGATTTAACGAATGATATTAACTTTCAAGAGTTTAAAGAACATTTTGAAAACATTGGATATTATGTTGAAGATGAATTAATATATTCATCTTTTAATAGTTATTTAAATTTTAAAAATAATGCTAAAAAGCTAGGACAAGATATTTTTGCTGTTTGCCTAGAAGGTCCGCCAGGAGCAGGGAAAACAAGATATGCAGAAGTATATACTGAAATAATTAGTAAAATATTTGGTGATGATGTTGAAATGCTTTCATATCAGTGCGATCCAACTACGGGAAAATCAGAATTATTTGAAGAGATAAATATTACAGCTGTTGTAAGTAGTGATATAGATAAAATAAATATTCCAGGTAAAATTATATCTGCAATTAATAAAGTTAATAATGGCAAAAAAGTAATCTTATTTATTGATGAATATGATAAATCAAGGGAAGAAACTGATGCCTTTTTATTACAGTTTTTACAGTCAGGGAAAATAAATAGTGTTCAGCATGGTGACCTAGCTATAAAGGAAGAGTTTAAAAGTAATCTTCAAGTGATAATTTGTAAAAACAATAATCGTAATATTTCTGGGCCTTTATCAAGAAGACTAAGAGTTAGTAGACTAGATTATATGAAACCGGAAATCTTATATAAAGTTACTCAAAGTGTTTTTTATAATGAAGACGGTACTTGCAAGGTTGATGAAGGAATATTAAATTTAGTATTACTAATATATAATAATATTTATAGTGATAGAAAAACATATGGTAGATTACCAGCTTGCTCTGAAATATTATCAACTATTGAAGACACTAACAATCTCCTTAAGTATGCTAAAGCTCCTAATCATATAATTTATAAAACGATAATTAATGGTATTTTCAAAGATTTAGATAGTATAAGTATTTTTGATTCTCGTTTAGATAAGTCACCAGAACTAAAAAAACTAATTACTAATATAAAAAATTCAAATAACACAGAAACTGCTATAGATCTTTTAAGTTTAATAAAAAGTAATATCTTTAAAGAAACTACTTTAGAATTATATAATAAATATGAGCAATTAGAAGAATTAAGATTGAAATTAAAAAGTAATGGCAATATTAGTGATATATTAAACACCACCTTATTAGAAACTAATGTGGCTACTCGACCTAAAGAAGATATAGTAGAAGAAAAGAAAGTTAATAGTTCGTTACTTGATAGTAATTTAGATGATCATTCAAAATACTTAGTAATTAAAGATAGAATAAATAGTATTCTTAATGAACGTGATGTTGAGGAAGATGCTGAAGTAATAAGTGCTTATGATTTAAATACCCAAGTTTCAAAAACACTTGAAGAACTTCGTAGTGTTAGGGTTTGTGAAAAAAAATTAATAAAGAAAGTAAACAGTGACAATAATCCTGTAAAAAAAGCAAGTAATTTTTTTAAAAAAAATATAGAACAAAAATTTTTTCCAAAATTAGATAATATTTTGCTTGAAACCAATCATGATATTGCTGAAATAACATTTATTTTTTCAAATAACTGGCACTTAAGTATAGCCAAGAAATTTAACATTGATGAGAGAGATGATAACAAAATATATTATGATAATTATGGAAAATTAAGTGATGAACAAATAAAAATAAATAATGAATTTGTTAGTAAGTATTATGAAGATATTATATTCATGCTTAATACAATGGAAAAATGGGATAAAATACTAGAAATGAAAATAAATTATAACGGAAAAAAAGAAGTCTTTGAGTTTGATGCTTTTAGACTAGAATTTAATTACGATACAAATGGAGACGTTAGAACAAAAATTATAGCAGACAAAGACAATGAAAGTCTGTTTTCTAGAAACTGGGTTGGTGAACCTAGTATTTATAATATTATAGATGAAAATCAAGATAATTTATTAAAAAAGATACCCATTAGAAAAAAAGATTTAAGTACTATATCATTTAATTTATTAAATGGTACCCAGCCAGCTAAAGTTTTAGAGAAGACTAAATAGTTTAAGAACACATAGTGTTCTTTTTATTTTATTATTTCGTAAAATTATATAGGTGATAATATGAAGAAAATGAATTTAGTATTATTTATTAGCGTTATAGCTATTTCTATATTTGGTTTAATTATGGTTACATCTTCTTCATATATTTGGGCTGAATATAGGTTTGATGATCCTTATAAATTTATGAAAAGTCAGCTTCTATTTTTTTTAATAGGTTCAGTAATAATGGTTGTTGTTAGTAAAATAGATTATCATTTGTACTATAAATATGCTAATAAAATATTTATTGCTATTTTTATATTACTTATTCTTGTTTTGATACCAGGTATAGGAACTGTTAGAAATGGTAGCCGTAGTTGGTTTGGAATAGGTGGACTAGGAGTACAACCTAGTGAATTTATGAAACTTAGCTTAATTATATTTATCTCAAAATACATGGTAAAAAATAATAGAAATTTAAGGAGTATTAAAAAAGGAGTTCTTCCTATATTGGGACTAGTTTTACTAGTATTTGGGATTATTATGCTTGAACCAGATTTTGGAACAGGTATGATAATTATGATGATAGCTATGGGTTTATTCTTTGTCGGAAATGTTAATATGAAGTTTTTTGCAGCACTTGGAATATTAGGTGTTATTGGTATAACGGTATTAATTATTATTGCTCCATATAGGCTTGAAAGAATACTTTCATTTATAAATCCATGGAGTGATCCATTAGGTAGTGGGTTTCAAATAATTCAATCACTTTACGCCATTGGTCCGGGAGGAATATTTGGATATGGTCTTGGAAATTCTAGACAAAAACATTTTTACTTACCAGAGCCACAAACGGATTTTATCTTTTCAATAATAAGTGAAGAGTTTGGATTTCTAGGTTGCATAATAGTTGTCACTTTGTTTCTATTTATAATTATTACAGGCCTTAAGATTGCGAAAAAATGTAGTGATATGTTTGGTAAATTCCTTAGTTTTGGAATAACCTTTTGGATAGCTTTTCAAGCTATACTTAATTTAATGGTTGTTGTAGGATTAATACCAGTTACCGGAGTAACACTTCCTTTCTTATCATATGGTGGTTCTTCACTGTTAATACTCATGACTAGTGTAGGAGTATTATTAAATGTTAGTAGACATTAATAAAAAAATTAAAGAACTTAAAGATAAGTTCTCTTTTGTAACATTTAGTTAAATAATTATTTTAAAAAATAGGGTGAACCCTATTTTTTAAATTCATGTTCATAAAATCGTAACAAAAAGTTCACAAAAAATTAATATTTTTTAAATACAATATATTGTGAGGTGGTATGATGGATAAAGAAGTAAATGATGTATCTAAAAAGAAATTGGAAAAAGAAGAAAAAAAACAGTTTTGCCCAGAGTGTGGAAACAGTATAGATAAAGATGATAAATACTGTGAAAATTGTGGTAAAAATATTGCAAGCATAGAAAAAGACGATATAGAAGATAATATGAATAATCATGAGGACAATCAAGAAAAAGCTATTGAGAATTTTTTAGATGATGAAGTTGATAAAAAAAAGAATTTATTTAGAAAAGAAAGTGTTTCTATAAATTCTAAACATGTTAATATGGAAGATTCTTTTAATAAATTTAAAGTTAGTAACTTTGTTATTGCAGCTGTTTCTTCTGGAATTACCTTATTGATATGTATTATTTTTACTATTATATATTGTAATAATTTCATTGATACTAATAGTACTGTAGAGACAGTAAATAAAGACGTAACTATAACAGATACTGGTATAGCTGAGGCAGTATCAAAAGTATATGATTCAGTAGTGGTGGTTAAAACATATGTGAAAGGAGAATTATATTCAACTGGAACTGGTTTTGTTTATAAGACAGATGATAAGAACGGATACATTTTAACAAATAATCATGTAATTGAAGAGGGCACAGAAATAAAAGTGGTTTTCACTGATCAATCAGAAGTCACTGCTACTGTAGTTGGTACAGATGCGTACTCAGATATAGCTCTTTTAAAAGTTGATAAGAGTAAAGTTAAAGTTGTAGCTGAAATGGGTTCATCAGATGATATGGAAGTAGGTGATACTACATTTGCAGTTGGTGCACCACTTGATTCAACAGTTTATTCATGGACAGTAACTAGAGGAATTCTTTCAGGTAAAAACAGATTAGTTGAAACATCTACAGGCAGTTCAACTTTTGGTTCATCATCAAGTAATGTAATGGAAGTATTACAAACAGACACAGCAATAAATTCAGGTAATAGTGGTGGTCCATTATGTAATGCTAATGGTGAGATAATAGGTATCACAAATATGAAGATTGCTTCATCATCTGTAGAAGGAATGGGATTTGCCATTCCTATCGAAACAGCTGTAGAATATGCAGAAAAATTTATTAATGGTGAGGCTATAGTTAGACCATATTTAGGAATAAGTATGTATGATATATCAAACAGTATGCTTAGTAGTACTACAGGTATTTATGTGGCTGCAGTAGAAAGTGGCAGTCCAGCAGACAAAGCAGGTTTACAAAAAGGTGATATTATTACTAAGATAGGTGATACAAAAGTAGAATCTAGTTCATATTTAAAATATGAATTATATAAGTATGATATTGATGATAAAGTTACCTTTACATATACAAGAAATAATAAGGAATATACAACTGATGTTACTTTAGGTAGCACAAATTAATTATAAAGGGGTTTATCCTCTTTTTTATTTTAATAGAAATATAAATTATAATGCAATAATTAAAAATATATGTTACAATTATATAAGGTATAATATCGTGTTAAGCAGGTGAATTATGAAATATATTTGTAGTAAAAAAGCAAAGTTTTTTCTTATTTTGATAGCGATATTTTTTGTGTCTTTTATTCAAACAAAAAGTAAAGATTTAATTTTAAAACAGTCAAAAAAACAAACAGTAATTGAAGAATATAGTAAGAATAATGATAATTCAAATTTTCAAGAAAATGAACTTGTTGTAAAAATTAATTCTAATTTTGAAAGTAAAGTTAAAGAGTTAGAAGAAAAATATTCATCTGATTTTGTACTTATTTCTAATAATTTATATAATGTTAAATTTAATCTAAAAGATTATACATTTGATGAAATGATAAATAACTTAAATAGTGAAGAAGTTGTTGATTATGCTGAACCAAACTATTATTTTAACTTGGCAGTATCACCGACAACAGAGCCTTCTTATGATTCACAGTGGGCTATAAATGACAGTAATTTTGGAATTAACTTAATTCCTATATGGGATGAAATAAGTAGTAATGAAGATGTTACAGTAGCTGTTGTTGATACTGGTGTAAAATACGATCATCCTGATCTTAATGATAGTATTTGGATTAATAATAGTGAAATAGCTGGAAATTCAGTAGATGATGATAATAATGGTTATGTTGATGATTACTATGGTTGGAATTTTGCTGATGGTAATAATCAAATAAATGATACTAATGGACATGGTACACATGTTGCGGGTATTATTGGGGCTGAAATTAATGGTGTTGGAGTAGCTGGAGTAGTTCCAAATGTAAAAGTAATGTCATTAAAAGTAATTTCATCTGATGGAAATATCTATCTTAGTGATGTCATTAGCGCTATTAATTATGCTATCTCTAAAGGAGTTAAGATATTTAATTTTTCTTTTGGTGGAGATGTTTACATACAATCATTTAAAGATTTATTAGAGAGTAAAGATGCTTTATTTATATGTGCAGCAGGTAATGGTGGTAAGGATCAAATAGGTGATAATAATGATGTAACACCATTTTATCCTTCTAGTTATGATTTAGACAATATAATATCAGTAGCGGCTACTGATATAAATGGAAATCTTGCGGGTTTTTCTAATTATGGATTTAATTCAGTAGATGTTGCTGCCCCAGGACAAGATATTTATAGTACTTATAATGTAGGTGGGTATGTTTATCTAAGTGGAACTTCTATGGCTGCTCCGTTTGTAACTGCTACTGCAGCTTTATTATCATCATCTGACAGTAGGGCAACTCTTAGTGAAGTAAGAGATAATATTATAGCGGGAGTGAAAGATTTACCTAGTTTAAATGGAAAAATGTCTACATCTGGTCTTATCGACATAAAGCAAACATACAACAACTTTATGAATATTGTTGAATTCGATTCTGGTGATGGTAGTTTAGGTAATCCTTACTTAATAAGTAATGCAAGACAGTTAAATGCTATAAGAAATAATCTTACAGCTTCTTATAAGTTATCTACTAGTATAGATTTAAGTGGATATCAGTGGATACCTATTGGTAATGAAACAGAACCTTTTGCTGGAACTTTAGACGGTTCAGGTTATGAAATTAGTAATTTAAATATAGATTTACCAAATGATTCTTATGTTGGATTTTTTGGATATGTTATCAATAATGGTTTGGTTAATCCAAATATATTTAATTTAAAATTAAATGTAGAAAAAATAAACGGAAATGGTTATATAGGGTCATTAATAGGCTATGGAAAAGATATTAATATAAATCAGTTATATGTCACAACAAAAATAACAGTGTCATCATCTTCGGTAGGTTATATTGGAGGATTAGTAGGGTATGCTGAAAACAGTAATATTAATAATTCATCAGTAAGTGGAGTTATTTTCGGAATTGGTGGTAATATAGGTGGTCTTGCTGGATATTTAGACGGAGATATTAACTATTCATATAGCGATGCTGATATATATGGTGATAATTATATAGGTGGCATTGTCGGTTATATAGTAGGTAACATACAAGATGTTTATAGTTTAGGTAGTATTATTGGTGATACTTCTATAATAGACACTGGTGGAATAGCTGGTTATATGTTTGGAAATTTAAATAATAGTTATTGCTTAGGTATGTTAAAGTTAGATACAGAAACTATATATACAAATGTTGGATTATTAGTAGGAAGTAAAGATGGAAATGTAGTAAATAGTTATTATTATAATCCCTATAATTTCACTAATAATGGCATTGGTTATGATATTCCGTTAGGTAATTTATATAATGTAGAAAGTTATATAGGATTTGATTTTAATAATAATTGGGAAATAGGAACAGATATCTTAATACCTACTTTGAAGAATGTAAACTTTAATGGTTTAACAACTTTTAGTCTTTCAGATGAGATGAGTGTCGATTTGAATGGAGATAGTAAAAAAGTAGAAGTTATTACTAATCCACTATCTAATAGTAGAAATAATTATCTTTATAGTAGTGAAGATACTAATATAGCTAAGGTAGATAAGTTTGGTACAATTACACCTATAAGTGAAGGTACTACAACTATAAATGTTTATTCCATAGAATTGAATCAAATAAAGACTATAACAGTTAATGTTACTAATAATGTAAAAGGTGATTTAAATAATGATCATTTGGTAACGACTACTGATTTAGTAATTTTAAGAAGATATTTGGCTGGTTTAGTTACAATTGATGATGAATTAAAAAGTAATGCTGATATAAATGGTGATAAGTCTATAACGACTACTGATTTAGTTCGTTTACGCCGTTATTTAGCAGGGTTGGAGGGAATATAGTATGAGAAAACTAAAATGGTTAATATTTTTGGTATTTGTATTAATACCGTTTAAAGTAAAAGCAGCTGATTTTAATTCATCATTAGGTTCTAATCAAGTGATAAATGCCGGTGATCAATTCACGGTAACGCTAAGTGTTGCTAATGCTTCAAATTTAATGGGAATTGGCGGTACACTAGGCTATGATAGTTCTAAACTATCATTTGTCTCAGGTACTGGTTTAAATGGATATACTGCAACCATTGGAACAAATGTTGTCGCAGATAGTACAGTAGGCAATTCTGGTTCATTTGGTTTTGCAACACTAACATTTAGAGCAACAGGAAATTTTGCTATAGGTCAAAGCACTACAATAACGCTAACAAACGTAACTGGTTCTGATGGCACTCATGATGTATCAGGAACAAGTAGTTCAGTTACAGTTACTGTTGCTGTGCCAAAATCCTCTAATAATAATCTTTCATCATTAACGGTTAATAATTCATTAGTTAGTGGTTTTAATTCGTCAAATAAAGCATACTCATTAACAGTAAATAATAATATAAGCTCTATTTCTATTGGAGCAACTGCTGCTGATAGTAAAAGTTCTATAAGTGGCATAGGATCATATGCTTTAAATGTTTATAACAACACTTTTTATATTACAGTAACAGCTGAAAATGGTAGTAGAAGTGTATATACTTTAACAGTTCTTAGAAAAGATTCTAATGGATTATCTGCTCCATTATCTACAAATAATCTTTTAGGTACTTTATCTATCGAGGGATATGATATTGGTTTTGATCCAAACAAACTGGATTACTTATTAAGTGTTGAAAATAATATATCAAGTGTTAAAATTACGGCTAATGCTCAGGATGGTAAATCAAAAGTTGAAATTGAAGGTAGCGTAAATGATTTACAAATAGGCGATAATACTATTAAAGTTATTGTAACGGCTGAAAATGGAGATAAAAAAATTTATAAAATTGTAATAAAACGAAAAGAAGAAGGCCCAACAACAACGCTAGTAGAATTAATTAAAGTTATTGATGCTACTACTGCTAAACAAGTTAATGTTGATATTAAAGATGAAAATACTATTATAACTTCTGAAATGATATCAACAATTAAAAAAAATAGTAAAAATATAACAGTAAATTATTACAAAGGAGATACGGTTATATATAAATGGGAACTTAATGGAAGTGAGTTTGGTGATATCTCTTCTATGGATGTTGGAATATCTTTTGACACAAATAACAAAGATAAAATAGCAAGTTTAACAAACTACGCAGATAACTTATATTTAAATTTCGCATATAGTGGTGATTTACCGTCAGAGACGTATGTATCAATAAATGTATCTGATAAATATAAAGATGGTTCTATTGTAAAATTATATTATTATGATGAAGATAGCGAGGAAATAACACTTGTATCTGATGATTTAGAAGTGAAAAATGGTTATTTAAAATTTAATATTAAGCATTGTTCAGAATATATTTTATCAATGTCTAATTTCATGGAAAAAGATAATGGCATTTCTATTTACCAAGTAATGTGCTATATTCTTGGAGTAATGGTTATTGGACTAAGTGGTAAAGTTATTTATGATTTAATTCGTGATAAAAAGAGAAAAGTTGTTGCAATTGGTAATTAATATTTTTATGTTTAAAATAAGTAAAAATTTTTTAAATTGCTTAGTTTAAAACAATATGATATAATTAATCACCAAGGAGGGATAATATGCATATTACAAAAGAAATGGTTAAAAATATCGAGTCTAGATTTAGTAGTAATGATTATAATGGTATTCTTACGATTAATCCAAACTACGAATATATAAATAACGGTTCAAACATATTATTAAGTGCGCCACATAGTGTTAAACAAATTCGTGAAGGTAATGTAAAAGAAGAAGATGAATTGACTGGATTTTATGCTTCTTATTTACCAAACTTAAATAAATATAATAGTATTTATAGAACTTATCAAAACTTGGATGATCCTAATTATCCAATTGGTGAAACTTTAGATAATCCAAGTGATAAATACTTACAAGAAGTAATAAAACTAATAAAAAAGAAAGATATATCTTTCTTACTTGACATTCATGGCTGTGCAGCAAGAAGACCTTTTGATGTAGAAATAATTTCTGTAAACGGTCAAACTTGTGATTTAAAAATAGTAGATATTTTTTATGAAACTCTTAAAAGCAAAAACTTTATTGTATCTGTAGATAAAGTTTTTAAAAGGGGAGGACAAGTTATAAGACAAGCAGGTAGTAACGGTATTGATGCTATTGCTCTTGAAATTAATAAGACATGTAGAAGCTATGAAACAATTGAAGATTTACAAAAGTTAAAAGCTATGTTAACAGGAATAGATGAATCTTTAACTGAAACAAAAAAACATCTAATTTAGATGTTTTTTCTTTTTATATATTCACCAAGAGGATCCTTTTGAATATCTTTATTACTTATGTCAGCAAAATTATTTTCAATTTGCATCCTAAGAGCTTTTTCTATTTCCTTAAATTTTATATATTCACCAAGTGAATCTTTTTCAATACTATTTGTTTCTACATTTTGTAAATTAGTACTTTTTGCTTTGCTATTAGTTTTTAATAATAATTCTTTCTGCTCTTTCAACTTCTTTTTTTCTTTCCATATTCTAACTAGTTCTGGTGTATAAAACAGTATATTAGCTGAAAGTAACATTACACCATTTACTCCTAAAGTAGCCGCTAATCCCCATGTGTTTTTATCAACTATGTTATTTGTCAAATATTCATAACTGGCATTTTTAAGAAGTACAGTGGCTCCAATTAAAGATGGTATTGAAATTATATAACCGCTATATGCTATTAATTTAGATAAATGTAGTTTTTGTTCTAGCTCTTTACTTTTTTTATTTAATTTTTTTAAGGTTGTAGTTGTATCTATACCTTCTATCATATATTTCCCCCTAATACTGAATGGTTATTATAGCATTTGTGTAAAAAAAGTCAAATTAAAAGATATTTTAAAATATCTTTTTTCTTTTGATAATTCTATGCCTTCTATTTTTCATAAAGCTATAATATGATACTATACCAATAACTATATATACTCCTTGTGCAAAAGCAGTAACAATAGCCATATAATGGATGTCATATATTATGCCTATTATACTTACTAAAATATTAATTCGTTTAATTTTTTTTATGTCATGTTGCCATATACCGTAACTATATATACTAACAGCAAAACATGGTAAAATGCTTATTAATCCATCATATGAAACTATATTAGTTAAAATTGAAAATACAATAATAAGTATTAGAAATATTAGAGGAATTCTATTTGTTTTATATTTATTAAAAATAACATTTCTAGTAATAATTACAATTAATGATAGCGCTCCTGTAAAAGCACCAAGACATGCATATTGCAT
This sequence comes from Bacillota bacterium, assembly GCA_023460995.1. Classification (GTDB taxonomy): domain Bacteria; phylum Bacillota_I; class Bacilli_A; order RF39; family UBA660; genus RGIG4266. The sequence goes on from JAEWOE010000002.1 coordinate 33,161, forward strand.
AGAACTTGCGAAATTAGCGACTGTGTTAAAATGGATAACATTTCTCTTTTTGTTAGTTATCATTGATAAACCACCAAAAATAAAACTGATTATTCCAAACATTTGAGCAATAATAAAATAATTCATACTTTCACCTATTATTCATTGTATCATATTTTGTCTTATTTGGGGTGTTTTACTATTAATTAGTGCGTATAATATTATGAAGGTGAAATATGATAAATAATTTAATAGGTAATACACCTATGATAAAGATTAATTATAGATATAAGGGGATAATAAAAAGTATACATACTAAATTAGAATACTATAATCTTACAGGTAGTATTAAGGATAGAGTAGCTTACTATATGATTAAAAAGGCAAAAGAAGACGGAGCTATTTTAGAAGGAACACCTATTATAGAAGCTACAAGTGGTAATACAGGAATATCTCTTTCAGCAATAGGATCTTACTACAATCATCCGTTTTATATATTTATGCCAAATTGGGTTAGTGCTGAAAGATTAAAAATAATGAAACTTTACGGAGCAACAGTAAAACTTTTTTCTAAAGAAGATGGCGGTTTTAAAAGATGTATTGAAGAAGCAAGTAAACTTGCTAAAGAGATAAATGGTTATTATATAGATCAGTTTAGTAATATTAATAATACTTTAGCTCATTATGAAACAACTGGTAAAGAAATAATTAATAAAATATCTAATATAGGTGGATTTGTTACGGGAATAGGTACAGGCGGTACATTAATGGGAATAGGTAAAGCAATTAAACAAGAATATAAAAATGCTAAGATATACGCTTTAGAACCTAAAACTATGTCTATAATAAAAACAGGTCAGGTAGGAATTCATAAAATAGATGGTATTGGTGATGAATTTATACCAGCTTTACTTGATTTAGATTTTATAGATGATATTGTTTTAATTGATGATGATGATGCAATAAATATGTCGAGAAAACTTTCAAAAGAACTTGGTCTTGGTGTTGGAATATCTAGTGGCGCTAACTTTTTAGCGGCGATCCTTTTTAATGAAAATACAGAGGGTAAAATGGTTACTGTTTTTCCAGATGATTCTAAGAAGTATCTTAGTTCTGAGCTTTGTAATGAGATAAATAATAATAGTACTTTCCTCTCTAATGAGGTAGAACTGATTGACTATGAGATTATATAAATAATTGTTGAAATTTGAAAAAAGTGCTATAATTATAGTATTAGATGTAGTAAATTTGTGTTTTAGATAGAGGTGAATTATGGTAAGTTGGATTTCTTCAGTAAGTCAGTCAAATAATAACATGATTTATATTATTATAACTCTTGGCATTTTAGTTCTTCTTGATATTATTGTTTGTATAAATTATGTACGTTTAGTAAAAATTGATAAGTTAAAAAAATCTTCAAAGAAAGAAGTAAAGATTAAATAATAATATTTACTTAATAAATAGGTGAGATAGTGGAAAAAGCAATAGATACTTATACTAATTACATTTATATAGTTTTTGCGTTTGTTACTATTTTATTTATAGGGGCCGCAATCACATTTGTAATTTTATTAATTAAGAAAAGTAAAAAAGATCGAATCAAGGATGAAATCTTTATCGAGAAGAAAAAAAATATTAATAGTATTAAATGTCCTTCTTGCTTAAAAGAAATTGATGGGGATTCAACTTTTTGTAAATATTGCGGTAGAAGTATTAATAAGGAAAACTAAGACATGACTATTCATGTTTTTTTCTTTCTAATTACAGGAAAATGTGATAAAATAAATTTGTGGGTGATTATATGATTTATACTTCAGTAGATAATGATAAAATTAAAGATATTCATAAATTGCATACTAAAAAGTATCGTGATATAACAAATACTTTTATAGTAGAAGGCGATCATTTAGTAGAAGAAGCTTCTAAGGTCGGTCTTTTAAAACTAGTTATAAAAGAAGAAGATTTTTCTACTGATAAAGACTATGGAGTAGACATAATTACTTGTAATCATAAGGTAATGCGCTTTCTAAGTGAACTTGATAATCCAAGTAAAATATTAGGAATTTGTAATAAAAAAAGTGGTTTAATCAACGGCGATAGAATACTAGTTCTCGATAATATTCAAGATCCAGGTAATCTAGGGACAATAATTAGATCGGCTGTAGCGTTTAATGTAAGTACAATTATATTAAGTGAAGGTTCAGTAGATTTATATAACTCTAAGGTTATTAGAGCAAGTCAAGGAATGATTTTTAGTAGTAATATAGTGATAAGCAATCTTAAAAACATACTTAATGACCTAAGTGGTTATACTATATATGGTACTAAGGTTGATGGCGGCGAAATATTAAAAGACATAAATAAAGATGAAAAACAAGTTATTATAATGGGTAACGAAGGCAATGGTGTTAGTGAAGAACTTTTAAAGATGTGTGATAAATATTTATATATAAATATGAATAAGAATTGTGAAAGTTTAAATGTTGCTGTTGCTACTTCAATTATCCTTTATGAATTAGATAAGTAGGTGTTATATGGAATATTTATATTTAGGTGAAATAGTTAATACACATGGTATCAAAGGTGAAATTAGAATCATATCTGATTTTAAATTTAAAGATCAAGTATTTAAAAAAGGTAATGCTCTATACATAGGTAATTATAAAGATAAAGAGATTATTAATAGTTATAGAGTACACAAAAATTATGATATGGTTACTTTAGATGGTATTAATGATATAAATGATGTGTTAAAGTATAAAGGGAAAAAAGCATATATTATTAGAGAAGAATATAATTTTGATGGTATTATTTATGAAGATTTAGTTGGTTTATCTGTATATGCAGATGATAAAGAAATAGGTAAAGTTGATTCAATATTAAAAAGTCATGCTCATCCAATTATTGTTATTAAAGACACAAATGATAGAGAATTCATGATTCCATTTATTGATGAGTTTATTATTAATGTTGATATAGATAATAATAGAATCGATGCTAAATTAATTGAGGGATTAGTTAATGAAGATTGATATATTAACTTTATTTCCAAATATGTTTGATGGCTTTTTATCAGAATCAATTATTAAAAGAGCAACATTAAATAAGAAGGTTGAAATAAACATATATGATATTAGAGAGTATTCAAAAGATCCACATAAAAAGGTAGATGATTATGGTTTTGGCGGTGGCGCTGGAATGGTTCTTATGCCACAACCGATATTTGATGCAGTGGATGACTTAAAAACAAACGATAGTGTTATTCTTTTGATGACACCACAAGGAATTCCATATACTCAGGATAGGGCATATACCTTGACAAAAGAAAAACATTTGATTATAATATGTGGACATTACGAGGGGTTTGACGAAAGAATAAGAAGCCTTGCTGATTATGAAATTAGTATAGGTGATTATGTTTTAACAGGTGGTGAAATACCTAGCATGGTTATAACAGATAGTGTAGTAAGATTACTTAATGGTGTTATTGAAGAAGAATCGCATATTTATGATTCATTTCATGACAACTTACTAGATTATCCAGTCTATACTAAGCCTGTTGATTTTAGAGGAATGTTAGTTCCAGATGTTCTCTTATCAGGACATCATGAAAATATACGAAAATGGAGATACGAAAAGCAATTAGAAAAAACAAGTGATCGTAGGCCGGATTTATTAGAAAAAAGGGGATGATATTATGAAAGGTCAAACATATATATTGATAAAAAACTATCACTTTCATGATATTAAAAAATTAAGCCATAAAAAGTTAGATGGGTTTCATTTTAAACCAGTAAATAATATCTCATATGCCGGTGTTACTGTAAAAAGAATGGTTATGATAAATCCAAGTTTTGTTGAAAAAGTACTTAAAAGAAAAATAAAGAAAAAATTAGAAATATATTTAAGATTTATTATTAGTATTATTGATTCTGATGACGATGATACAGATATAACTAGTTTAAGAGCAGCACTTAATGATTTAACTAAATATAAAGATACAATTAGATATAAATATCAACAGTATCTTGAAGAAAAATATGCTACACTTTTACTTCAAAAGATTGAATTGTTAGAACAAGAACTTAAAAAGAAAATAGTTTATTATAAAGAACCAGAAGAAAAAGAAATAACTGAATCAAGAAGAAGATAACTTCTTCTTTTATTATGCAAACTAAATTATCTGAAAGTGCTTGTCAAATATTTTTATTTATGATACAATCAATTGCGTAATCCGCTACTTATACATGATTATAATGATATGATTATAAGAAAAAACAAGAAGGAGTGTGTGCGATGAACATAATTGATAAGATTACTGCTAAACAAATTAGAACTGACATACCTGAATTCCGCGTTGGAGATACAGTTATCGTTGGTGTTAAAATTGTCGAAGGTAAAAGAGAACGTGTTCAAGATTTTGAAGGTATTGTAACAGCTATTAAAAATAGTGGTGTTGGCAAGAACTTTACTGTTAGAAAATTATCTCAAGGTGTTGGAGTTGAAAGAACTTTTCCAATTAACTCACCTTCAATCGATAAGGTAACAGTTGCAAGAAAAGGTAAAGTAAGAAGAGCAAAATTAACTTACTTAAGAAACCTATTAAAACAACCAAAGATCAAAGAAAGAAGATAAGACTTTTGTCTTATCTTTTTCTTTATTAATATTTAATATTTTGTAGTATAATATATATTAGGATAGGTGAGTTATGACAAAATTTAAGGAAATATTAAAAGAGTTAATGCCATATGTAATAATAGTAGTTGTTGTAGTAATAATTAGAGCATTTATTGCTACCCCAGTATTAGTAAGTGGTTCTTCAATGTATCCAACTTTAAAAAATGATCAGTTATTAATATTAAAGAAATATGATAGATCATATAAAAGATTTGACATAGTTGTTCTTGATTATAAAGAAGAGAAACTGATTAAAAGAGTAATTGGCCTTCCAGGTGAGACAGTTGAGTATAATGACGGCATTCTTTATATAAATGATAAAGTGGTAGAGGATAAATATGCTTCTATCACAGCTGATTTCAAAAGTAGTGAACTTATTAAAGGAACTATACCTAAAGGATACTATCTTGTACTTGGTGATAATCGTGATGACTCTATTGATAGTCGTGTAATAGGATTAATTAATGAAGAAGATATTCGTGGTAAAACAAATTTTAGTTTGTTGCCATTTAAAAAAATTGGGAAAATAGAATAGTTCTATTTTTCTTTTTTACATAGACAAACTGTAAAATTTGCTTTATAATATGAACGATTTACGTAAATGCGCTTTTTTTAAATTAAAAAAATTATGTTATAATGAATTAGGGACGCTATTAGATTTATGATATAGATTTATTAATGGATATAAAAACACTAATAAAAATAATGAAATATGGTTAAATTTGAATTTATATGAAAAAGAGTTACAAATTCTTAATCTACTTATTTAATTTATTAGCTAGAAACTGTAGGAGATGAGTATAGAAATATGTGTGATGATTTTATTAATTTAACTTCAAAAAATCTTGCTGATGAACATTTGTGTTGTATTATACGTAGTAAGCCACATCAAGGTATTGATGCAAAACGCAAGTGGCTTTTAGAACGATTAAAGGAAGGCCATGTTTTTAGAAAACTAAATGAAAAGGCAACAGTATTTATTGAGTATGCGCCACTTGAATCGGCTTGGGTTCCAATAACTGGAGAAAACTATTATTATATCTATTGCTTATGGGTATATGGCAATTATAAAGGAAAAGGTTATGGAAAATCACTAATTGAGTATTGTATAGATGATGCAAAAAAAAGTGGTAAGTCTGGAATATGTATGCTTGGTTCAAAAAAACAAAAACATTGGCTTTCTGATCAATCATTCGTAAAAAAGTATGGTTTTGAGGTAGTTGATACTACTGATAATGGTTATGAATTACTGGCGCTTTCTTTTGACAAAACAATTCCTAAATTTAAACAAAATGCTAAAAAACAAGAAATTGAAAATAAAGATTTGACTATTTATTATGATATGCAGTGTCCTTATATCTATCAAAATATTGAAAAGATAAAAGAACATTGCCAAATTAAGAAAATTCCTGTTTCACTAATTGAAGTTGATACACTACAAAAGGCAAAAGATTTACCTTGTGTTTTTAATAACTATGGTGTATTTTATAAAGGAAAATTTGAAACAGTTAATTTGTTAGATATTGGTAGTTTAGAAAAATTAATTAATAAATAAGAGGTAATCGTGATTTATGCTTTCAATAGTTTATACTTAGAAAGTAATATAAATTACAATTTATGGAGGAATAAAATTATGAGAGATGCAGAAAAAACTGCTGGAAATATGATAGATAGTCAAAGTATTTGTTATATTGCTTCTATAGATGAAGATGGTTTTCCAAATATTAAGGCAATGCTAAAGCCTAGAAAAAGAAATGGGATTAAAGAAATATATTTAACAACCAATACTTCATCTTTAAAAGTAAAATCATTTAAACAAAATCCGAAGGCATGTTTATACTTTTGTGATAAAAGGTTTTTTAGAGGAATAATGATAAAAGGGACTGTTGAAATATTAGAAGATCAAGAGTCAAAAGATATGATATGGCAAACAGGAGATGAAATGTATTATCCAGAAGGAAAAACTGATCCTGATTATTGTGTTATAAAATTTAATTCTTTTAAGATAAGATATTATAGTAATTTTAAATCAGTTGATGAAGTATTATAAAATTTAATTGCATTTTATGTTATAATAAGTCACAAATATATTAATAAAGATTTTATATATAAATAAAATAAATGAAGATATAATAAAGGGGGATATATACTGATGTTTATACCTAATACAACTTTATTTATGCTTATGTCATTAGATGGTAAGATATCAACTGGTAGTAATGATGAATTAGATGTAGATAAAGATTTAAAAATGATTGATGGAGTAAAAGAAGGGTTGAATCAATACTATGAATTAGAACAAACAACTGATTTATGGTCTTTTAATTCTGGACGTGTAATGCAAAAGATTGGCATAAATCAGAAAAATGACGAACCCACTAAGTCACCTGTGTCCTTCGTTTTAGTCGATAACAAACAACACATAGATGAAAATGGTCTAAAGTATTTGAGTAAATGGTTAACTAAAGTCATAATAGTAACTACAAAAAAAGATTATATAAATGTAGGAAATAATGTGGAAATAATATATTATGAAAATAATGTTGATTTTCTAGATTTATTTAAGAAGTTAAAAACTAAATACAACATTGAAAATTTAACTGTTCAATCAGGGGGCACATTAAATGCTGAATTAATAAGAAATAATTTAATAAAAAAACTTAGAATAGTAATTGCTCCTGTGATAATTGGTGGAAAAGATACATCTACATTAATAGATGGAATCTCATTAATAAGTAGAAGTGAATTAAGTAAATTGGTAGTATTAAAATTAGTAAAGTGTAATATATTGGAAAATTCATATTTAGAATTGTTATATGATGTAATATTTTAATCTAAGAAATAATAGAAATCGCAATTTATTAATTATAAAAATAATAAAGGAGAATGGAAATAATGAAAAATAATAATGAAGAAAAGAATTATCCAAATGTTAATATAAACTGGTATCCTGGTCATATGGCAAAAACCAAAAGACTTATAGGTGAAAAAATAAATTTAATTGATGTAGTGTATGAGGTTGTAGATGCACGTATGCCTTATTCTTCTAAAATAAAAGATTTAGATGCTTTTATTCAAAAGAAACCTAGAATAATGGTTATGACAAAAGCAGATTTATGTGATATGTCTGAAACAAAAAAATGGATTACTTATTATGAAAATAAAGGTTATAAAGTTGTTCTTATGGATTTAGAACACAATCCAGATATGAAAAGACTAATAAAAGTTACTGAAGATGTAATGGAGTCAAAATATCAAAAAGATGAAAATAAAGGCATGATTCAAAGAAGAACAAGAATACTTATTGTTGGTATTCCTAATGTTGGCAAATCAACACTTATAAACCGCTTGGTTGGAAGAAATGCTACTAATGTTGCTAATAGACCGGGTGTTACTAAACAGCTTGACTGGATTAGAATAAATGATAATTTCGAGCTTTTAGATTCTCCAGGTATCTTATGGCCTAAACTAGATGAAGAAAAAGTTGCATTTAATTTAGCGAGTTTAACAGCTATAAAGGAAGAAGTATTACCTTTATATGATGTAGTAGAGTATGTTCTAAAGACTTTAGAAGAGTATTATCCAAAAGTTTTATTTGATAGATATAGTGTCGATCATATTGAGTATGATTTTATTGAAACACTTGATATTATAGGTAAAAAAAGAGGTTGTTTAATTAAAGGCGGAGAAATTGATTATGATAAAGTCATATCAATAATAATTACAGAAATAAAAAATGGAACTTTAAAAAATATTACATTTGATAGGATTAGTGATTATGAAAGTATATAATAAATTAAGATTAGTTTTATATCGTTTCCAACTTAAAAAAGCTAAGAAAGATGCTCCTAAAAGTATTCTAGAGTCAGCAAATTTTTCATTAAGTAAAAAACCATATGTTAATACAAGTGGTAAATCAATTTTGGAAACGGCTGTATTAGGTAAAACAAATAGTTATATGGAAGAAAGAAAAGTGGCTATTGAAAATAGTAGGCAAAAGATTAAAAAGATTGAAGATAAAATAGATAGATTGAAGTAGGGGTTTATGAATAAGCAAGATATAGTAAAGACATTAAATAAATATCAGTTTGATGTAAATGAATATATGATAATAAGTGGTGCTTCAATGGTACTTCAAGGTATAAAGTCATCAACAGGTGATATAGATATAGCTGTTTCGAAGAAGTATTACGATTACTTAGTTGAAAATTATGACTGTACTACTCAAAAAGTAAAAAATAATCTTAACATCTATTTGATTGATAATGTTATTAATTTTAGTACTAATTATTATAATAGAGAAGAGGTTATTATTTATGATGGGTTTCCTATTCAAAATATAGATGGTATTAAGAAATTAAAGTTAAATTTAAATAGAGAAAAAGATATTAATGATATAAATAAATTGGATAAATATTTAAATCTTAATCCACTTGTTCTTGCTTATTTAGGTGATTCAATATATGAAGTATATATAAGAAAGTATTTAATAGATATTGGAAATATTAAAGTAAATGAACTTCAAAAAGAGGCAACTAAGTTTGTATCTGCTAAGAGTCAGGCTAATATATTAAATAAACTAATTGAAAAAAATATTTTAAAACCAAACGAAGTGGACATTATAAGAAGAGGTAGAAATGCTAAAAGTCATAGTGCTCCTAAAAATACTGACATTGTTACTTATAAGCAAGCTACTGGTTTTGAAACATTGATAGGCTATTTATATTTACAAAATAACATAAATCGTATAGATGAAATAATTAAAGAAATAATAGGTGAATAATATGTATATATGTGGAAAGAATGTTGTAAAAGAGTATTTAAACAGTAATGAGATAGTTAAAAAGGCATATCTTATGAAGAATTATAATGATACTGAAATAATAAATAAATTAGTGACAAAGACAAATAATATTGAATATGTTGATAAAAGAGAATTAGATAGAATAACAAAAGAAAATCATCAAGGGGTTATTTTATGTGTTGAAGATTTTAAATATAGCTATCTTGATGATATTTTAAATAAGGATGATAGTTTAATAGTTATATTAGATCATATAGAAGATCCACATAATTTTGGGGCAATCATAAGAACTTGCGAAGCAGCAGGTGTTGATGGTATTATAATTCCTAAAAACAGAAGTGTAGACGTGACACCAACTGTAATTAGAACAAGTGTTGGAGCAAGTAAATATGTTCCTATTGTTCAAATTACAAATATAACTAGTACAATGAATGAACTTAAGAAAAAAGGTTTTTGGTTTGTAGGTACTGATATGGATGGGACTCCTTATGATGAAATTGATTATAAAGGTAAAACATGTATTGTAATTGGTAGTGAAGGTTTTGGAATGAGTCGCATAGTTAAAGAAAATTGTGATTTTATAGCAACTATTCCTATGAATGGTAAAATAAATAGTTTAAATGCCTCTGTAGCAGCTGGTATAGTAATATATGAAGCAGTAAGGGTTAGAAAATAATTTGAACTATAAAGAGGTTAATGATTATGAATTAGTATCTTATATTAGAGATAATAATGAAGATGCTAGTGAAATACTTTATGATAAATATAAACCATTAATAGAAAAAAATGCTAGAAGATTGTTAAAATATTGTAAGTATAATGGATTAGAAATAAATGATCTTATTCAAGAAGGAATGTTAGGTTTATCAAAAGCTATTGAATCTTTTTCAGATAGTAAGGAAGCTTCCTTTTATACATACGCAAAAACATGTATTGAAAGAAGACAATTAACAGCTATTATAGCGAGTCAAAGGCAAAAACATAAACTATTAAATGAATCAATATCGTTTGAAGCCTACGATGATGATACAACTAATATAAATACTGTTGATGCAATGTTAGTTGACAATAGTTATAATCCAGAAATACTTATGTATGATTACGAAAACAGTACAGAATTTGTAGATAAAGTTAGTAAGATTTTAACAAATTTTGAAATGCAAGTATTTGAACTTAAAATAAGTGGTTTTACTTATATTGAAATATCAGAAATACTTGATAAGGGCAAAAAGCAAATTGATAATGCTATTCAAAGAATTAAGTATAAAATAAAAGATGCTTTAAATAAATAGGTGGTAGTATGGGAGAAAAAGGAAGTTTAAAAAATTTATATAAAAGTTTTAGATTCTTTTTAGCTAATATTGAAAAAAAGAAGAAAAAAGAAATATTAGAAAAAAAGAAAAATAAAACAAGCATAAAGCTAAAAGATAAATTTAAGCTTTCTTTTTTTATTGTTATAACATCAATATTTGGCTTTCTAGTTTCTTTTCTTACATCTCCTAAGAAAGAAATAACAATGGTAGAGGAAGTAAAGGATGAAAATGATCTAATAAAAGTTAAACGATTTGCTATTGAGGTAGTTAATATAATTCAGAATACAAAGAGTATTACTACTATAAATAATTGTAAAGTCGAAATAACAAAAACTTTAGAGAAAGTAAGTAAAGCAGGGTTAGTTGGTATAACAGTAAGTGCTGTAAAATGGGATTTAGAAAAAGCTGATTTAAAAGCAGACAAAAAAATTGAAATAATTAAAGAAAATAGTTTAAAAGAAGAAGAAAAAAAAGTTATAGATATTAAAAAAATAGAAAAATTAAATAGTGAATTAAAAGAAACAAGAGAACAAGTAGACCAAATAAAAATAAAATTGCCGGATGTTATTTTAAAAAATGAATTAGAAGATATAAAAGAGGTAATAATAAAATTAGAAAAAAAACTAAAAAGTGATGAGTTTGATAATGAAGATTTAAAAAAGTTAGATCAGTTCTTATTATTATATAATACTGAAGAATTAAGAATTCTTAAGGTCAAAGTTGATGAAAAATTAAATAGAGTAATTAAAGAAACTTTTAAACAAGATAGTATTACTTCTAATAATATAGTAATAGATGCTTTAGAAATAGAAAAAAAGAATCACTTATCAGAAGAGAATATAAGACAAACTAAAAAAGAAAAAGAACTTGAAAAAAAAGCAGTATTAAAAGAGAAAAAGGAAGAACTTAAAGAGAAAAAAAACTTTTTTAATATTGAAAAGAAAGTTGAACAACTTGATAATGATTTAATTGCTGATTTAAAAACAACAACATCAATTGTTAATAAACAAATTATAGCTATGGAATATAAAGCTAATGAAATATTAAAAATTCGTCATAACAAACCTTTGTTTTTTATTAAAATAAGGCATAGTGTTTCTAATGCGCTTAGACTTTGTGCGGGCATTTCTCCATTTTTCTTCTTTAGAAACAAAGTTGTAGGTGGATTTACGTCTTCTATTTTATTAAATAATTCTATTAGAAGTATGCGCAGAAGTTTAACTGATGATAGGAGATCAATATCCTATATTAAAACTAACGGATTAGAATTATTAATAAAAGAACATAGTGAGATTGAACGAAGAACAAAAGATATGTTTAATGATTCTTATAAGCAGTTAAATGTTTTTAAATCAGATTTTATTAAAAAATATGGTTTATATATCAATGGTAACATAGAGTTAACAAATATGATGAGAGAAATTTATAGCATTGAAGAATATATAGTTAATAAACAAGAGGAATTTAAAAAAGAGAATGAACATATCAAAATAAAAATGAAAAAATTTTAGTAAGAACAGTGTTTTATTATCACTGTTCTTTTGTTTTATTAATTAATATATAGTAAGGAATAATAAAAGCAATAAAAACGCACATAATATTGTTATCATAGAAATTTTAATAGGAGAGCTATGATTTTTAAAATGGCCTTAATAATGGCTTTAATAATAAGAAAGTGAGATGGAAAAGTGAAGAGAGATGGGTTTACATTAATTGAACTTCTAGCGGTAATTTTAATACTTGGTATAATAGCGCTTATTGCTATACCAGTAGTTAATAATATAATTAAAGAAGCTAAAAGAGGAGCTTTTCAAACAACTGCTACAAATATAACTGATGCAGTAGAAGGTGCGTGCTCTTTACAACAATTACAAGATCAGACTATAACAAATACTTATAGTATTGTGGATGGTGTAATAACTCCATCTATTAATGTTAAAGGTAAATTACCAAAAAGTGGTACTATTATTGTAGACAATGATTGTAATGTATCATTTAACAACTTAACGGATGGTAATTTTACAGCTAGTAAAGATGCTAATTCTGATGATATAACAGTAGTAGATGGGGAAATTACAATTGCTCCAGTTTATACAAAATATGATAATGGGACTGTTATATATTTTAACCCAGTAACTGGTACTACATGTAATAGTGGAGATGCAGTTAGTACAACAGGAACAAAGACAGGATGTATGAAGTGGTATGCATTTAATGATAGTACAAGTGATGATTCGGTTAAACTGTTGCTTGATCATAATACAACAGCAGTAGTAGCTTGGAATTCGGCCGCTACTAATACTGCAATTGGTGAAGTTCAAACGACATTAACAAGTGATACCAGTACTTGGTTATCTACACTAAATGCAAGATTAATAGCTGCTAATGAAATAGCTGATATTACCAATAATACAGGGTGGGATAGTACAAATGCAGGAAGTGATTCTTTCTATTTTGATTCTAACACTTCTACTGAAAGTGCTACATGCAAACTTGGTGATACTACTGGATGTAATTTTGGCTGGTTATATAATATGACAAGTACTAGTTGCGCAGACTATGGATGTTCTAGTAATGCAGATGGGCTTATGACAGGTAATGGTTACTGGACAAGTAGTAAGTCAGCTAGTAACACTATAGCAGCATGGCATGTTAATTATGATGGTGGACTTTTTGCATATGATGTTGATTTTAGTACATATTATGGTGTACGTCCTATAATAAATGTTTTAAAGACAAGTCTTTAAAAAAATATCTAGTATAGATTTAGTATTAAATGCATAAGTTTTATTAAGCAATGTAATGGTCATATTACATTGCTTAATTTTGTATAAAAACATGTTTAATTGGTAATTATAGAAATGACATCTATTTACTAAATAAAATTAAATAAATCAGTTTGAAAAATGTTTAATTTTATTGACAATATAGGACTAGTGTGCTATTATTTATTTAGACACACAAAGGTGTTTTTATTTTGGGAAAACACAAATCTAAAAAAGTAGGTGATTGAATGAAAAAAATAGCAAGATTTTTCATTAGTGTCAAAGAAGAAATGAAAAAAGTTAAGTGGCCAACTAAAAAAGAAATGGTCAAATATAGTTCAGCTGCATTATCTTTTATAATCATACTTGCGTTATTCTTTACTTTAACTGACCTTGCGATATCTGGTTTAAAGGTTTTAGTAGGTTAGTATTATGAATAAAGAATGGTATGTTGTTAATACTTACTCAGGTCATGAAAATAAAGTAAAAGAAAAACTAGAGATGAGAGCAAACAGTATGGGACTTGAAGATTTTATCTTCAGAGTAGTTGTTCCAGAACAAAAAGAAATAGAAGTTAACAAGGATGGACAAAAAAAAGAAAAAACAAAGAAAATGTTTCCGGGTTACATTTTAGTTGAAATGATAATGACAGATGAAGCATGGTTTGTTGTTCGTAATACACCAGGTGTTACAGGCTTTATTGGTTCATCTGGAAAAGGTGCTAAGCCTTTCCCACTTACACCATCAGAAGTAGATAAAATTTTATCTAGTATGGGTATGAGTAGAATTGATTTAACTAATGGACTTGTCATTGATGATATGGTTAAAGTTATAAACGGACCATTTTCAAATATGTTCGGTAAAATTAAGAATATTGATTCAGAAAATGCAAAAGTTGAAGTTACTCTAGATTTATTTGGTCAAGAAACAATGGTTGAACTTGGCTTGAATGAAATAGAAAAAGTATAGTTGTTATTTACAATTAAATAATTTTATGATATTATTATAGGGCTATATTGTTTTATATTAATATAGATATGTGGGAGGCAAAGCTCTTTCTTATAAATAAAGCGGAGAGAAAAAGCTATTTGAACCACACATGAAAAGCGAAATAATTATAGGAGGTGTTTTTCGTGGCAAAAAAGAATATTACAAAAAAAATTAAGTTACAAATCCCTGCTGGAAAAGCAACACCAGCTCCACCAGTTGGTACTGTTTTAGGTCCTGCAGGAGTTAACTTACAAGAATTCTGCACAAAATATAACGATGCAACAAGAGAAAAAATGGGAGATATATTACCAGTTGAAATTTCTATTTATGATGATAGAAGCTTTGATTTCGTAATTAAAACTCCACCAGCAGCATTCTTAATAAAGAAATTTGCTGGCGTTAAAAGTGGTTCTACAAAAGGACGTAACTTTGTCGTTGGAAAATTAACAAACGCACAAGTAAAAGAAATAGCCGAAA
This sequence comes from Bacillota bacterium, assembly GCA_023460995.1. Lineage (GTDB taxonomy): Bacteria > Bacillota_I > Bacilli_A > RF39 > UBA660 > RGIG4266. Next base: position 48,166 of record JAEWOE010000002.1, read on the forward strand.
TTAAATTACCAGACTTAAATTGCTATACTGTAGGCGAAGCTATTAAGATCGTTGAAGGTACTGCACTTAATATGGGTATTGAAATAGTAGACTAATAAGTTAATATACTTGCATAGGGAATTCCCTAGTGGAAGGATAAAATAATCCGCTTGACCACATGAGGAGGTAAAAAAATGAAAAAAGGAAAAAAATACGTTGAAGTAAGTAAATTAGTTGATAGAACTAAGTTATATACTAAAGCAGAAGCTGTAAAATTAGTTAAGGATACAAATCCTGCTAAATTTGATGCTTCAGTTGAATTAGTTTTACGTCTTAATTTAGACACAAAAAAAGCTGATCAACAATTAAGAGGTGCTACAGTACTACCAAATGGTACTGGTAAAACTAAAAAAGTATTAGTACTTGCAAAAGGTGATGCTGCAAAAGCTGCTGTTGAAGCAGGAGCAGATTATGTTGGAGATATGGATTTAATAACAAAAATCGAAAAAGAAAATTGGTTCGATTTTGATCTTATGATTGCAACTCCAGATATGATGCCTATTTTAGGTAAATTAGGTAAAGTTTTAGGACCAAAAGGTTTAATGCCAAATCCAAAAACTGGAACTGTTACTTTAGATACTGCAAAAGCAGTTACTGATGTTAAAAAAGGACGTGTTGAATACCGTACTGATAGTTATGGTAACGTTGCTGTTATCATTGGTAAAGTATCATTCACTGAAGAACAATTACTTCAAAACTTAGAATCTTTTGTTTCATTAATTTTAAAATCTAAGCCAACAGCTGTTAAGGGTGAATATGTTAAAAACATTTCAATCGCTTCAACAATGGGGCCTGGTATTAAAATTGATTCAAAAACTTTTGACAAATAAAACTAGTTATGATATAATCGTTTCAGTTCGAAATTAATAGGTACCGTAGACAGTAGGAGCTTTATGCTTAATTATTCCTACCGAGGGAGATTATAAAAGTCTTTTTCGGCCCTTACTGTGTACTCCATAGTAGGGGCTTTTGATTACGGTATTACACATGTATAGAGGAGGTGTAATATGGCAAACGTAAAAATACTAGAACGTAAACAAACAACAATAGATGAAATTACTGACAAAGTAAAAAGTGCAAATTCAGTTGTATTTTTCGAATATCGTGGACTAACAGTTTGCGAAATGACTGAACTAAGAAGAAACTTACGTAATAGTGGCTCAGATGTTAAAGTTTACAAGAATACTTTAGCAAAAAGAGCATTAGACTCATTAAATTATGATATGCAAGGTGAATTAAACGGACCAAAAGCTATGGCTTATGGTACTGATGTAATCGCACCAATCAAAACGTTAAGTGACTTCGCTAAGAGTCACCCAGCTTTAGAATTAAAAATAGGTATCGTAGATGGAAAAGTAGCAGATACAAAAGAACTTTCTGTACTAGCTTCAATACCATCAAGAGATCAATTATTAACAATGTTCGCAGCTGGATTATTAGAACATGTTAAAAATGTTGCAATATGTTTAGACTTACATAGTCAAAACATGGAAGGCTAATTATTAGCTTGAAATTTTAAAATAAATTTAAAAAATATAAGGAGGAAATTAAAATGGCAAAATTAAGTACAAAAGAAATTATCGATTCAATCAGCGAAATGACAATATTAGAAGTTAAAGATTTAGTAGACGCAATGAAGGAAGCATTCGGAGTTGATCCAAGTGCTGTAGCTGTAGCTGCTGCTCCTGCTGCTGCTGTAGAAGAAGGACCAAGTACAGTTAATGTAGTATTAGCTAGTGCTGGTGTTAACAAAATCGCTGTTATTAAATTAGTAAGAGATATTACTGGTTTAGGATTAAAAGAAGCTAAAGATTTAGCTGATAATGGTGGAAATGTTAAAGAAGGCGTTTCAACTGATGAAGCTGCTGAATTAAAAGCTAAATTCGAAGAAGCTGGCGCTACAATCGAATTAAAATAGTTAAAAAAATAAGTGTTTAAGCCTATACTGAATTTGGTATGGGCTTTAGCCGTTTATAAAAGGAGAGTGAATTATGAGTCATTATTTTACTAACAATGTGGATTTAAAACATAACGTTGAAACAAAAAGAGTAATAATAAAGACAAGCGAGTTCACTTTTTTTACTGATAATGGAGTTTTTTCAAAGAAAGGACTAGATTTTGGAACACGCTCTCTTTTAGAGAGTCTTCCAAATGACATCCAAGGTGATATTTTAGATTTTGGATGTGGTTATGGACCAATAGGAATTTATCTTAAGAAAAACTATGATTGTGATGTTGATATGATAGATATAAATGATCGCAGTCTATCTTTAGCACGTAAGAATGCTTTAGAAAATAACGTAGATGTAAATATATTTAATAGCGATATTTATAGCAATGTTACTAAGAAATATAATTATATAATTACCAATCCGCCCATTAGAGTTGGTAAACAGATACTCTATAAAATTCTCTTTGATGCTAAAGAACACTTATTAGATGGTGGTCAATTATGGCTAGTCATTAATAAAGATCAAGGAGCTAAATCACTTATTAGAGATTTAGAAAAAAGTTATAAAACAAAATTAGTTAACAAAAATAAGGGTTTTTTCATTATTTCCGCGGAAAAATAATTGACTATTTATCATATTTTTGTTAAAATTATATATTGGCGGCATGTACTTTTTTGCGCGCGTACATGCAAAAACAAAATTTAGTTTATAGGGGTGAAATAAGTGGCTTATACAGTTAAAAAATTTGGTGATCACCGTGAAAGACGTAGTTACTCAAAAACAGAAAATGCTATTGAATTAAAGGATTTACTTGAAATTCAAAAAAAATCTTATTATTGGTTTATGGAAGAAGGTATAACTGAAGTTTTCGAAGACATTTTCCCAGTGGAAAGTTTTACTGGAAATTTATCTTTGGAATTTGGAAACTATTTTTTAGATGAACCTCGTTACTCAATTAAAGGCTGCAAAGAAAGATATGCAACTTATGCTTCTCCATTAAAAGTTGAAGCAAGATTGTTTAATCATGAAACTGGAGAAGTTAAAGAACAAGAAATTTATTTAGGCGATATGCCAATTATGACTGATAGTGGAACTTTCATCATAAATGGAGCCGAAAGAGTTATTGTTTCACAATTAGTGCGTTCTCCATCAGTATATTTTGGTAAAGAAATTGATAAGAAAAACGGTAAACTTATCATTACTTCACAAATTATACCTACTCGTGGTACTTGGTTAGAATTTGAAACAGATGCTAGAGATAACATCTATGTTCGTATTGATAGAACTAGAAAAGTTCCAGTAACAACATTACTTAGAGCTTTAGGTTTATCAAACGATGAAGATATTTTCGGTTTATTTGGTGAGGATGTATACTTAGAAAAAACTATTGAAAAGGATACAAACAAGAATACAGATGAATCATTAATAGATATTCATTCTAAGTTAAGACCAGGAGAACCATCGACACTAGATAGTGCTAAGAACCAATTAATTACAAGATTTTTTGATTCATTTAGATATGATTTAGCTAAAGTTGGTCGTTATAAATTTAATAAAAAATTAAATGTAACAGATCGTTTATTTAATCAAGTTTTAGCTGAAGATATTAAAGTTAATGGTGAACTTATAATTGAAAAGGGTACTTTGATTGATCACAAAGTATTAGATAAATTAAGAACATTATTAAAAGATGGATATGGAATTAAAGAAACTACAATAAATGAAGAACTTGACTCTTATAACAAAGTACAAGTTATTAAAGTTTATTCTAAATTTAATCCAGAAAAAGTTATTAACATTATAGGTAATGATCAAGAAATTACTGAAAAACGTTTAACTATTTCGGATGTTTATGCTTCTGTATCATATTATTTAAACTTACTTGAAGGAGTAGGTAATTTTGATGAAATAGATCACTTATCAAATAGACGTGTTCGTCAAGTAGGTGAATTATTACAAAATCAATTCAGAATTGGTATGTCTCGTATTGAAAGAGTTATAAGAGATAGAATGTCTACACAAGAAATAGTAGATGTTACTCCAAAAACATTAATTAATATTAGACCACTTACTGCTGCTATTAAAGAATTCTTTGGAAGCAGTCAGTTATCTCAATTCATGGATCAAACTAACCCAGTAGCAGAACTTGCTAATAAGAGAAGATTATCTTCTTTAGGGCCAGGTGGACTATCTCGTGATAGAGCTGGTATGGATGTTCGTGACGTTAACCCATCACATTATGGTCGTTTATGTCCAATTGAATCTCCGGAAGGACCTAATATCGGTTTGATTACCGCTTTAGCTAGTTATGCAAAAATTGATGATTATGGTTTCATTATGACACCATATCGTAAAGTAGTAGATAGACATTTAACTGAAGAAGTTGTCTATATGACTGCAGATGAAGAACTTGAATATTGTATTTCTCAAGCTGCTATTGAAGTAGATGAGAATAAAAAAATAATAGCTGATAGATTACCAGTACGTTTTAATACAGAAAATATAATTGTTGAAAGTGAAAAAATTGATTATGTCGATGTTTCAGCTCAACAAGTAGTTTCTATTACAACTCAAGGTATTCCATTCCTTGAACATGATGATGGTAAACGTGCCCTAATGGGTGCCAACATGCAACGTCAAGCAATCCCACTTTTAACAGCTGAAGCTCCAATCGTTGGTACAGGTGTAGAAGCTTGTTCAGCTAAAGATTCAGGTGCTGTTGTAATATGTAAAGGTGACGGTATTGTAGATTATGTAGATGCTCGTAAGATTATTGTTAAAACAATGTCTGGTTCAGATACATATTATATGAATGGTTATGAAAGAAGTAATGCAGGTACTTGTTATCATCAAACTCCAATTGTTAGATTAGGTGACACAGTTACTTCAGGAGAAGTTATTGCTGATGGACCTTCTACTGAAAGTGGAGAAATGGCTTTAGGTAAAAATGTTACAGTAGCATTCATGAACTATAATGGTTATAACTATGAAGATGCTGTTATATTAAATGAGAGATTAGTTCGTGATGATGTATATACATCAATTCATATTGAAGATTATCAAATTGAATGTCGTGATACTAAACTAGGACCTGAAGAATTTACTAGAGATATCCCTAATGTAGGTGAAGATGCTCGTAAAAACCTTGATGAGAACGGTATTGTTAGAATAGGTACTGAAGTATCAGATGATGATATATTAGTTGGTAAAGTTACTCCTAAGGGTGTAGCAGAACTTACTTCAGAAGAAAAATTATTACACGCGATTTTTGGCGAAAAAACTCGTGAAGTTAGAGATACATCTCTTCGTGTTACACACGGTGGTGGTGGTATAGTTCATGATGTTAAAATCTTTACAAAAGAAGATAGCGATGAACTTCCTGCTGGTGTTTCTAAAATAGTTCGTGTTTATATAGCTCAAAAACGTAAAATCAGTGTTGGAGATAAAATGGCCGGACGTCATGGTAATAAGGGTGTTATTTCATTAGTACTTCCTAGTGAAGATATGCCTTATACTGAAGATGGTCGTTCAATTGATATCTTACTAAATCCACTTGGAGTTCCTTCTCGTATGAATATAGGACAAATTCTTGAAATGCACTTAGGTGCTGCTGCTAAAGAACTAGGTATCTTTGTAGCTACTCCAGTTTTCGCAGGTGCAACTCGTCATGAAATTATTGATGCACTTAAAGAAGCAGGTCTTTCAGAAGATGGAAAACAAGTATTATATGATGGACGTACAGGTGAACCATTTGACAACCGTATTAGTGTAGGTGTCATGTATATGATTAAACTTCACCACATGGTTGATGATAAATTACATGCTCGTTCAACTGGTCCATACAGTTTAGTTACACAACAACCTCTTGGAGGAAAAGCTCAATTTGGTGGACAAAGATTTGGAGAAATGGAAGTTTGGGCACTTTATGCATATGGTGCTGCTAATGTACTTCAAGAAATGATGACTATTAAATCAGATGATGTAGTAGGTCGTGTAAAAGTATATGAAGCATTAGTTAAAGGAACACCAATTCCAAAATCAGGAGTTCCAGAAAGCTTTAGAGTATTAATTAAAGAATTCCAAGCATTAGGACTTGATATAACAGTTCTTAATGAAGAAGGAAATTATGTTGAACTTAAGGATTTAGAAGAAGCTGAAAAAGATAGTTATTTATCAGCCGATGAGTTTGAAAAAACTATAGAACTTCCAATTGGTGATTTAGCTAGTGATGTTGCTGATGAGCCTCTAATAGAAGATGAAGAAGCTGAATTTGATAATGATCTAGATAATTTAGAATTTGATGAAAGTATGTTAGAAGAGGGGGATGAGGATTAATGGATGCAAACCAATTTGAAGGATTAAAAATTGCTATTGCCTCACCTGAAAAAATCCGCTCTTGGTCTTATGGTGAAGTTAAAAAAGCAGAAACTATAAACTATCGTACTTTAAAACCTGAAAGAGATGGATTATTTTGTGAAAAAATCTTTGGACCTACTAAAGACTTTGAATGTTCTTGTGGTAAGTATAAAAGATTAAGATATAAAAATATTATATGTGATAGATGTGGAGTAGAGGTAACTCGTGCTAAAGTTCGTCGTGAACGTATGGGGCATATCGAGCTAGCAACTTCAGTATCACACATTTGGTTCTTCAAGGGCATCCCATCTAGAATGGGCCTTGTCCTTGATATGTCACCAAGAGATCTTGAAGAAGTTCTTTATTTCGTATCATATGTTGTTTTAGATCCAGGACCAGCTCCTTTAGAGAAAAAGCAAACAATAAGTGATAAAGAATACCGTCAATACTATGAAAAGTATGGAGATACTTTCAGAGTAGGTATGGGTGGAGATGCAATAAAAGAATTACTTGGACAAGTTGAACTTGAAAAAGAAGTAAATCAAATAAAAATCGAAATCGAAGATATTAAAGACTCTACAAGTCAAAAAAGAATTCGTTTAATTAAACGTTTAGATGTATTAAATGCATTCTTAGAATCTGGTAATAAACCAGAATGGATGATTATTGACGCACTTCCAGTTATTCCACCGGAACTTCGTCCAATGATCCAATTAGATGGTGGTAGATTTGCTACTTCAGATTTAAATGATTTATATAGACGTGTAATTAATCGTAATAACCGTTTAAAAAAATTAATTGATTTAGGTGCTCCATCTATTATCATTCAAAATGAAAAACGTATGTTACAAGAAGCAGTAGATTCATTATTTGATAATGGTCGCCGTGGACGTAATATTACAGGTGCAGGAAATAGACCTTTGAAATCTCTATCTAGTATGTTAAAAGGTAAGCAAGGACGTTTTCGTCAAAACTTACTTGGTAAACGTGTAGATTATTCTGGTCGTTCTGTTATCGTAGTAGGACCAAATTTAAAAATGTATGAATGTGGTATACCAAAAGAAATGGCACTTGAATTATTTAAACCACATGTTATAAATGGTTTAGTAAGCAAGGAAATAGCTTCAAATATTAAAGCAGCTAAGAAAATGATTGAAAACCAAGATCCAAGAGTTTGGGATATAGTTGAAGAAAAGATTAAGGAACATCCTATCTTACTTAACCGTGCTCCTACACTACATAGATTAGGTATTCAAGCATTCGAACCTAAGTTAATCGAAGGTAGAGCTATTAGATTACATCCACTTGTTTGTGCAGCATTTAATGCCGACTTCGATGGAGACCAAATGGCTATTCACGTTCCTATAACAGACGAAGCTTGTACTGAAGCAAGAATATTAATGCTTGGTGCTAACAATATCCTTTCTCCAAAAAATGGAGATCCAGTTGTTACTCCAGGACAAGATATGGTACTTGGAAATTATTATATTACTCTTGAAAAAGAGGGTCTTCAAGGAGAAGGTAGAGTATTTAAAAACTCTAATGAAGTGCTTATGGCATATGAAAGAAGAGAAATTACTCTTCATACACGTATTGCTCTTCCAGCAGCTTCATTTAAATATAAATTATTCCCAGAAGAGTATCTAGATAAATATTTAATTACTACACCAGGTAAGATTTTATTTAATGAAATTTTCCCTGATACATTCCAATATATTGAAGATGGTAGTAGTGAAAATATTGAAAAAGTTACTCCAAGTAAGTACTTTATTGCTAGGGGAGAAAACATTCCAGAAGTAATTAAAGCAACACCAATTGTTGATGCATTTAATAAAGGTGTTCTTAACAAGTTGATTGCTCAAATTTACAAGAGATATCATACAACTGAAACATCAATAATGCTTGATAAATTAAAAGATTTAGGATTTAAATATTCTACATTATCAGGTATATCTATTTCAATTGCGGATATTGAAGAGAGTGAGATCAAACCTCAAGTAATTGCTGAAAGTCAAGAAAATGTTGATAAAATAAATAAACAATTTAAACGTGGTTTAATAACTGATCGTGAAAGATATAATAAGGTAGTTGATATCTGGATGACTGCAAAAGACAATATCTCTAAAGAGTTGTCTATGAAGTTGAAAGAAAACAAATATTCTCCACTTTCAATCATGATTAATTCTAAAGCCCGTGGAGATATTGGAAGTTATACACAGTTAGTTGGTATGCGTGGACTTTTCAATACACCATCAGGTGATTATGTTGAAATCCCAGTTACTTCATCATTTAGTGAGGGTATAACAATATCTGAATTCTTTATATCTACACATGGTACTCGTAAAGGAGCTGTTGATACAGCCCTAAAAACTGCCGATGCTGGTTACTTAACTCGTCGTTTAGTTGATGTATCACAAGATATTATTGTAAGAGAAGAAGATTGTCATACTACTTCATATGTTGAAATAGAAGCATTTACAAAAGAAGATGGAACTGTTGTAGAATCATTAAGAGATCGTATTGTTGGTAGATATACTGGTAATAAAGTTCTTAATCCAGAAACAAAAGCTGTTGTATGTGAAAAAGATATCTATATAACAGAGCAACTTGCTGATAAAATTGTTAAAGTTGGTTGTGTTAAAGTTCCAATAAGAACAGTTCTAACTTGTAAGACTGAACATGGTGTTTGTCAAAAATGTTATGGTCGTAATCTTGCAACTGGTACAATCGTTGAAACTGGAGAAGCTGTAGGTATTATGGCTGCTCAATCAATTGGTGAACCAGGAACTCAGCTTACAATGCGTACATTCAATACCGGTGGTGTAGCCGGAGACGATATTACACAAGGTCTACCTCGTGTACAAGAGTTAGTTGAAGCACGTAATCCAAAAGGAAAAGCCACAATTGCCGAAATCAATGGTGTTGTAACTAAGATTGAAGAAAATGGCGGTCAAATTAACATTTATGTTAAAAATGATACTGAGACACGTGAACATACTACAAACTTTGGAGCAAAATTACATGTAGCGCTTAACCAAGAGGTTGAGGCAGGGGACAGATTAACAACAGGAGCTATTAATCCAAAAGAATTATTAGCTGTTACAGACCCAGTTACTGTTCAAAATTACATATTATTTGAAATTCAAAAAGTATATCGTTCTCAAGGTGTTGATGTTTCAGATAAACACGTTGAAATTATTGCTAAGCGCATGATTTCTAAAATCAAAATCGTTAATTCAGGTGATTCATTATACTTACCAGGTACTATGGTAAATATTAATAAATTTGCTGATATAAATAAAGAATTAATTCTAGAAGGAAAACGTCCAGCTACTGGTCGTCCAGTACTTTTAGGTATTACAAAAGCTTCATTAGAGACTGATTCATTCTTATCAGCCGCATCTTTCCAAGAGACAACTCGTATCTTAACTGATGCTGCTATTCATGGTAAGGTTGATCATTTAGATGGTCTTAAAGAAAATGTTATTCTTGGTAAATTAATACCAGCAGGAACAGGTTTCAAAAAATATAAGAAAGTTGATTATGAATTAGCTATCGATATTATGAAAGAAGAACCATTAGAAGCTCTTGAACAAGAATTAATGGATTAAAAAAGAGGAATATTATTCCTCTTTTTTTATATATAATTTTATTTTGCTAGATTAAGTAAATATATGCACAAAAAAAAGAAAGTATTAAATCAGCAATGATTTAACTTTCTCAGTATTTTTAAAATTTATTTTAGCTATGTCATTTAATTTTTCTATTCCATACTTTTTAACAATTTTAGCAGCCTTCTCATCAACCATAGTTGATGCTCCTTTTGGAATAAGTTCACCAACACTTTCGCTTATTTTAGCAAACTCTTTTAAGAATACATATCTACTAATTAGCGATGCACACGCTACAGCAAGGTTTTTGTCTTCACCCTTAGTCATAAATGTTATATCCCTAACGACGTTGCTAGAAGCCTTTAAATAACTAAAATAGACATACTTCTCAGCAAATTGGTCAACAACTATGTAATCATAATAAGGAACCTTTGCTTTTAAGTTACCAAGCACTTTATTATGCAAGATTGCTTTTAGTTTATTCATATTAAACCCATCAGCATACTTTTCATTATATTCTTTATTTGAAAGTATGATACATTCGTATGGAATGCTCTTAATAAATTTAGGAACAACTTCCAGTATTTTTTCATCCGTCATCTTTTTAGAATCTTTCACTCCAAGACTTTCTAAGAATGATATATCTTCTTTTCTAACATAAGAGGCACATACAACAATTGGTCCGAAATAATCACCGGTTCCAACTTCATCTGATCCAATAGCAGTAGAATTATATATTTTTGGATCTATTACTACTTCTTTTTTATCTTTATCTTGTGTTTTATCTTCACTATTAGTTACTTCCACTTTCTTTGTAGGGTTATTATGTCTTTCTCTTTCTATCCAAAATTGACTAGAAAGATCGGCATCTCTTCCTTGAAATACAGCTTTACCTGATTCATATACAGTTATTACAGTATCAGCATCATCTGCTTGAAATACAGCATATGGTGGAGTTTTTTCTCTTTTATAATCTGCAAAAAAATCATTCATTTCACTTTTAGTTTTATCACTAACTTTAACGGTAATGGTCATATATTCACCCCTTTGACAATACTATTTTATCATAAAAAAAAATAAAATACTTTATTTTTAGAGCAAATTATAATATAATTTAAATAGAGAGGATGAGAATATGAATTTAGTAGATATCGTTATTATTATCATACTACTTCTCGGGGCATTTATTGGCTTTAGGAGAGGGTTTACAACACAGTTATTATCTTTATGTGGTTTTATTGTTGTTGTAATGGCAGCCTTTCTCTTTAAGAATCCTGTATCAGCATATTTATATGAACATTTACCATTTTTTAAATTTCCAGGTATACTTAGCGGAATAAGTGTTGTGAATATATTAATGTATGAAGTAATAGCTTTCTTTATAATTTTTATTGTATTACTATTGTTATTTAAAGTAATTATGTTGGTTTCACATTTATTTGAAAAATTTCTGGAAGCAACTATATTACTAGGATTGCCATCAAAAATACTCGGAGCGATTTTAGGGCTTTTAGAGAATTATTTGGTTGCATTTATCGTATTATATATTGTATCTTTACCATTTTTTAATATTGCTATAATAAAAGAGTCAAAGTTACGTACAAGTATACTGGAAAATACGCCTGTACTTAACATCTATGTTGATTCAACTGTTAAGGTTGGAAGCGAATTTTGGGAAATAGCAGAGCAATATAAAAAGGGTACTGATCCAGAAGCTTTTAATTTAGCAACACTAGATGTGCTTCTAAAATATAAAGTTACTTCTGTCAAATCAATAGATATTTTAGTTCAAAAGAATAAAATACAAATAAACAACATTGAAAGTGTTCTTAAAAATTATAGGGAGGAATAAAGATGATTATTGTAAAGAAAGAAACAGATAATTTTGAAAAATTAGTAAGTTCTGGCTTGGTAGTAGTAGATGTATTTGCCCCTTGGTGTGGACCTTGTAAGATACTTGGTCCTAATATTGAACATGTAGTTAATGAACTAGGAGTTAATTTAGTAAAAGTTAACTCAGATGATAATTTAGATTTAGTAACAAAGTATAGTGTTATGTCAGTTCCAACATTACTGATTTTTAAGGATGGAAATTTAATTGATAAAAAGGTTGGTAATATGGAAGTTTTAGAATTAAAGAAATGGATTGAGTCTAACTTATAGACTTAATCCTTCTTTTTTGTTAAAATATAAGCGGTGAAGAAAAAATGCAAAGATATTTTTCAAAAGTGAAAATTGATAATAAACTAGAACTTAATAAAGATGACATATATCATATAACGAAAGTTATGCGCATGGGAAATAATGAAAAAATAGAAGTTGTTTACAATTCTACTGTTTTTGTATGTGAAGTAAATGTAAACGAGTTGCCACTTGTTTCTATTAATAAAGAGATTCAAAATCACAATATTAATAATTATAAAACAACTCTAATCATACCATTATTAAAAGAACAGAAAATGGATCTAATTCTTCAAAAGGCAACTGAATTAGGTGTATATGAAATTATACCTGTTATTATGAAACGTAGTATTATTAGGCTAGAACAAGGTAAAGAAGATAAAAAAATTGATAGATGGAGTAAAATTTGCAAAGAGGCTAGCGAACAATCTAAAAGAACAGATATACCTCTTATTACAAATGTCAAAACTCTTAAAGAACTAAAAGATATCGAAGGTTTAAAACTTGTATGTAGTACTACAGAAAAAGAAAAAACTATGAAAAAATTTTTGACCGCTAATCAAAATTATGATAAAATAAATATAGTAGTAGGACCAGAGGGTGGAATATCTGAAGATGAGGAAGAACTGCTAGTAAATCTAGGATTTACAAGAGTATCATTAGGAGATAGGATAATGAGAGTGGAAACAGTCCCAATATTCATTTTAAGTGCTCTAAATTATGAATTTATGGAGTGATAGAATATGTTTGAAAATTTAACAAATGCCGATGTTTTAATACTAGGGGGACTAATTGGTGTAATAGTTGCAATAGGAGTAGTATGCATTGTTTTAACAATTAAAGGTGGAAAAAACAAAGCTTCTAAGGAAAAAGAAAATGAAGTATTTAATGTATCATCTGAACCAGATATACATATAGCTTTAGCGACTGAAAATATTCCTGCTATTGATAATATAAAAGAAATTAATAAAACGGAAGACATAAATGATGAACCAAAGCTTATGGAAGAAACATCCGTATATGATGAACCAGTAATGATAGACTGTGAAGAAGTAGTTGAGAAAACAACTGAAGCGTCTAGTTATGAACCAAAATATTTACAATCATTTGAACCATACTATGGTGATGAAGATTTTTTAAGTATGGATCCAAAGTTAGAAGAAGCACAAGACGCTAAGAATGGTGCTAGCATTGAAGAAGTTCTTAAAGCAATGCAGGTAGATCTTGAAAAGCAAAAATATGAAACAATAGATCGTTACGAGGAAGAACAAGAAGAAAATGCTGTAATAAGTTATCAAGAATTATTAAATCGTAAGATGGCATTATCTAATGAAGAAATTCCTATGAAACAAGTAGAAGAAGAAATTGAAGAAGAAAAAGCTTCATCTAGTTATCTAGATGAATTACCTAATTTCAAAGATATTGTTTTAGAACCAATTCCAGATAGAAACGAAGAAAGGCCATTTATGAATAGTGAATTTGTATCACCGATATTTGGTAGACTTTCAAGTAATGTTGATTATCCTACTGTAAAGAAAACTTCAATTACAGAGGAATTAATAAAAACTGAAGTAATATCAGCAGAAGATACTGATAAATTAAATGATAATGATGAATTTTTAAATACCTTAAAGGAATTTAGACGAAATCTATAAACCTTTAAGGTTTATTTTTGGGGAGGTTTTGATTATGAAATTTATTATAAACACATTAGGATGTAAAGTTAATAGTTATGAGAGTAGTGTTATGCATGATTTACTGGTGAACGAAGGGTATATGCAGGCAAAAGAAGGCGAAAAGGCTGATATAGCTATTGTTAATACCTGTACTGTAACCAATACATCTGATTCTAAATCAATGAAGGTAATAAGACATGCGATAAAAGAAAATCCTGGTTGCATTTTAATAGTGACTGGCTGTTTTTCACAAGTTAATCCAGATAAACTTGAAGGAATGGAAGGCGTTTCTATAATTTTAGGAAACCATGATAAAAGTAAGCTAGTAAAGTATATTAATGAATATTTAGATAAAGAAAATCAAATAACAAGTGTATATAAAATTGACGAAGTACCTTTTGAAAATATGGCTCTTAATAATTTTGATAAAACAAGAGCATTTGTTAAGATTGAAGATGGTTGTGAAAATTTTTGTTCATACTGCATAATTCCATATAGTAGGGGAAAAGTAAGAAGTAAGAAGAAAGAAGATGTTATTTCTGAAGTAGAAAATCTTGTGAATTTAGGCCATAAAGAGATTGTGTTAACAGGTATTCATACTGGGCACTATGGATCAGATTTAGAAGACTATGATTTCTCAGATCTTTTAGTTTTACTTTGTCAAATACAAGGGTTAGAAAGAATTCGTATTTCATCTATTGAGATTACAGAACTTAATGATAAATTTTTAAAAGTACTATCAGAAAATAAAAAAATAGTAGATCACATTCATATTCCGATTCAATCTGGTTGTGATAAAACACTGAACGAAATGAATAGAAAATACAATGTAGATTATTATATTAATAAGATAGAAACAATTAGAAAAATAAGGCCTAATATTTCTATAACGACTGATCTAATAGTAGGTTTTCCAAATGAAACTGAAGAAGATTTTGATATAACTTTAAATACATTAGAAAAAGTTAATTTTTCTAAGATACATGTCTTTCCTTTTTCTGTGAGAAAAGGAACAGTTGCAGAAACAATGGACAATCAAGTACCAGAAGATATTAAAAAATTAAGAGTTAGAAAAGTTCTTGAATTATCAAAAAGACTTGAGATAGATTATATGAATAAATTTATAGGAAAAGATGTTGAATTTATTCCCGAAGTTAAAAGAAACGGTTGTTTAATAGGTCATACAGGTAATTATTTATCTGTTAAAATGGAGAGCGAAAATGATCTTATTCATACTGCTATAAAGTGTAAAATAGAAAGTGTTAACTATCCTTATGTAATAGGTAGATTGTTTGACACAAAGGACTAATTATAGTATATTAAATATAGGAGGCCAACAAGATGAGTAATAAAGAAGAGTTATATGAAAGAGCACGTAAAAATAGTGTCGGAGAAGATAAAAAAGTAAGACTTGTGCAAATGGAAAGGTCTAAATACTTTAAACATTTAAAAAACACATTTTTTGCTGGAGCCATGATTGCTATTTTAGCATCTGCAGCTCTTGCATACGGTGGACACACTTTGTCAGAAAAATTAAGTGATGCTAAAGTTGTTAGCCAAGAAATATCTGAATATTCTAATTTGGTAAATAGTGAAACTCACAGAACAAATGATAATCAGCATTATTTTTATGACATAGGAGATATTGCTAGTAAGTTAGCAGAAGATCAAGATAATATTGATAAAGGCATATTTGGTGTTTATAAAAATATAGGTTATAATCAAGGAAATAAGATAGAACAAATGGATGGTGTCATAGATTTTATGGCGTTTGCTAAAACTGATACTGAAAATAAAATAGAATTTGATAGTTTCAATGATTATGTAGTTTCAAAGGGATATGTTCTTGAAAATGGTAAAGCGGATTATGAAGCATATGAAAAAGCAATGACGCAAATGATAGTAAATGAGCACAACATAGAAAAATTGCAATCACAAGTAGATGAAGTAAAGAGTAGATAGGGGAATATATATGGAACAAGAATTAGATTTTGTTACACTAGAAGATGGTAAACAATATGCCATCATAGATGAAATAACAGACAATGATACTACGTATGTATATTTATCTAATATTTCTGATGAAATGGACTTTTGTATTCGTAAGGTTAAAGATGAATCAAAAGGAAAAATGTTAACTGGTTTAAAAGATGATGCTGAATTTGATCGAGCATTAATATACTTTGCTAATAAGAATAATGGGTAGGTGAATTATGGGAATAAAAGAAACAGATACATATGTAATAAAAAGACCAGACGAGCCAGCTTATAGAGTTCTTGATCATGGCAAATTTGAAAAAGATAGAAATGAGTCATTAGTTACTTATAGTAAAGATGATGTTGTCGATGTAGTTTCTAATTTAATAAATTCTAATCAATTAACTAAGGGTCATAAAATAGATAAAAAAAGCAGTATATATGTAATATATCGTTTTGTCTATGAAGAAGAAACAATGAGTGGTAAAACTATTAAGTATGCTTACCGTGTTAAAGTTTCTAAGGCTTATTATGAAGATAATAAACCCTATACAGATAGATTAGAGGCATTAGTTAAGTCATCGCATGCTATTAGAACAGTAAACAAAGTTAAAATGCTTGCTATTGGTGTAGCTACAACTTTGGTCATGAGTGGGGCAATGGTATTAATTAATGATGCTGCTGAAAAAGAAGCTGAAATAAGAAACCAACAAACTATTGAATATGTGCAACAACTTAACGATGAAAGAAGAGAAAATGGTATGCCTCCTATAGGAGCAGCTTATGAAGATGGAACTCCTTTTCAGGGTTCATATCAAGATTGGGTAAAATATATTTCAGGTTATACTGATAAAGATGGAAATGTAATAGATTCAGAAGAATCTGAGCCAAAGACATATCAAAAATCTAACTAAAGGAAGTCCTAAAACTAGGATTTTCTTTTTATATGTGGTAATATATATAAAGGTGGTAGGACATGAAAATATACATCAAAGGTAACTTTAAAAAAACAATATTTAAATCAGATAAAGGCTATGTAATTGGTCTTTTTAGAGTGAAAAAAACTAATAATTCTGAACTAGAAGATTTTATTAATAAAACAATTACCTTTACTGGATATTTTCATGAACTTAATGAAGAAGACATGTATATATTTTATGGTGAAAGTATGGAACATCCAAAATATGGTTTTCAATTTGTTGTATCTGAATATGAAAGAGTAAAACCTGAAGATAAGGATGGTTTGATAGAGTTTTTAGCTAGCGATTTATTTCCTGGTGTTGGTGAAAAAATGGCTGCTTCAATCGTTGATACTCTTGGACTTGATGTTCTAAATAAAATCATAGAAGAACCAGCGGTACTTAATTTAATTCCAAAACTTACAAGTAAAAAAGCTACATCTATTTACAACAATTTAATTAAGTATAATGAGAGTAGTGCAACTATAATTTATTTAACAGAACTTGGATTTTCAATGAAAGATGCTATGACTATCTATAATACATACAAAAATATGTCTAAGGATGTAATAGAAAAAAATATTTATTCCATAATAGATAATATAGAAGAAATACCTTTTCTTAAAGTTGATGATATTGCTATAAAACAGGGAATAAATTTAGATGACATTAATAGGGTAAAGGCAACTATAATATATGTAATTAAGAATCTTATTTTTTCTAATGGAGATACTTATTTAGAATACGGAGACATAATTAAGAATGTTGAGTTATATCTAAAAACAGAATTAAATACTGACTTCTTTGATGATTGTTTATTTGAATTAGAAAAAGAAAATAAAATTATTAAATATGATGATCATTATTATTTAACTGACATTTGGAAAGCAGAAGATTATGTAGCAAATAAAATAATTAGATTGGCTTCTAGGGATAATAAAGAATATCCTAAATTACAAAATTATATAAATCATTTAGAAGAAACAACAGGTATCTTTTATAATGATAAACAAAAAGAAGCTATTATTAAATCATTACAAAGTAATATTTTTATCATTACTGGTGGTCCTGGTACAGGAAAAACAACTATTATAAAAGCAATTGTTGAACTTTATGCTGAACTTAATAAATTGGATAATGATAGACTTTCAGAAAAGCTAGCTTTACTTGCTCCAACAGGTAGAGCTAGTAAGCGTATGAGTGAATCGACTAATCTTCCAGCTAGTACTATCCACAGGTTCTTAAAATGGAATAAGGAAAACAATAAATTTGCAGTAGACGAATTTAATCCTGATAAAAGCAATTTTATTATTATAGATGAAGTAAGTATGATAGATATTAATTTATTAGATAGCTTATTTAAAGGATTAACTGATAATATTCAAGTTATATTAGTTGGTGATTATAATCAGCTTCCTAGTGTAGGTCCAGGACAAGTTTTAAAAGATTTAATTGAAAGTGAAGTTATTGATACAGTTCATTTGGATTTACTTTATAGACAAGATGAAAATTCTTATATTAATACTCTAGCAATTGAAATAAAAGATAATGATTTATCAGAAAACTTTTTAGAAACAAGAAGTGATTATACCTTCTTAGAGTGTAATGGTTCATCTATTAAAGAAAATTTAAAAAAATTATGTAAGCAAGTATTAGATAAAGGATATGATTATAAAAGAGTTCAGTTAATGGCGCCAATGTATCACGGAGAAAATGGCATTGATAATTTAAATATTGAATTACAAAAAATATTTAATCCATCATCAGATGATAAAAGAGAAATTATATATGGCGATGTAACTTTTAGAGAAAATGATAAAATTTTACAATTAGTAAATATGCCTGATTTAAATGTCTTTAATGGTGATATTGGTGTTATAAAAAGCATTATATATGCAAATACTAGTAAAAGTGGTAAAAATGAAATTGATATAGATTTTGATGGTAATGTTATTAAATATTTACCTAAAGATTTTAATAAATTTAAACATGGATATATAATAAGTATTCATAAATCACAAGGTAGTGAATTTGAAATGGTTATTTTGCCAATTTGTAATAGTTATAAAAGAATGCTTTATAGAAAACTGTTATATACTGCCATAACGAGAGCAAAAAAGAAATTAATTATTTTAGGAGAGAGTTCTGCTTTTGTTTATTCAGTTAACAATGGTAACGAATATATAAGAAAAACTTCTTTATTAGATAAGATAGCAAATATTTTGTATAATAAAAAGAAATAGACACATAATATTACCGTATGCATACAACCAACAAACTTTTCTAACTTGAGAGGTGATATTATGAAAGTTGTTAAAGACTTAACACTCCTTGCAATAGGAGCAGCAGCCGTTGTATTATATCAAAGGTATAGTGCTGGTATGATTCAGATGGTTACAGAATTTATAGATGATAAATACAAGTGCCATTGTGATGAGTTAGAAAATTAACAGAAAAAAAATCCTATTTATTAGGATTTTTTTTCGTATTAAAAAGGAATATGCTTCTTTACTAAGTAACATATAGGTAAGGAGGTGATAAACGTGTATTATAAATATCCATTTACAAAACAAGATGGTCTCAAAAATTGTGCTTGCGCATGTATGCAAATGATTATTAAATATTATAAAGGCTATATAAGTTTGGAAGATTTATCTAGTCACTTAAATACGGATAAAAATGGTACAAGTGCATTTAAAATAATAGAAGTATTTAAGAGTATTGGTTTTAGTGCAGAAGGAATTAAAACATCACTTGATGAAATCAACAAAGACAATATAATACTTCCTGCTATAGCACATGTCGTAATTGACAAAAGTTACAATCATTATATTACTATCTACCAAATAAACAACAAAAAGAAATACTTACTAATAGCCGATCCAAATACAAAAATTAAAAAAGTAACTTTTGAAGAATTTAACAAAATATGGAGTAATGTATTAATTATAACTTATCCAATAAAACCAGTAGTTAAAAATACAGAAGTTAGATTAGTTAAAGTAGTATTAAATATTATAAAAAATTATAAAACAAGTATTATAGAATTATTCTTTATGTCCTTAATATATATGATAACAACAATATCATTTTCATTCTACTTAAAATTATTATTTGATTTAATTAGTTCACCCATTAATTATTTATTATTTATTTTTATCTTTTTTATGCTAATCTATATACTTAAAATTATAACTAATTATTTAAGAACTAAGTTACTAATATTTATAAATGAAAAAATAGATATATCTATAAATATGGATGTTTATAAGAAAGTTTTGAACCTCCCATATCAATATTATCGTAATAGGACAACAGGTGAGATAATATCTAAAATAAGTGATTTAGAAAAAATTAGGCAACTAATAAATAATCTGATATTAACTTTATTTATGGATTTACCTCTTACTTTTTTTTCGGCAATAGTACTTTATATTATAAATACTAAAATGTTCTTTTTATCAATAATAGTTTTAATATTTTATGCATTAATATTTATAGTTTCAAAACATTTTTTAAGTGAAAAGACAGATGATTATTATGAAAAAAAAGCAGGCATGACATCATATATGTATGAAAGTATAAATGGTTTTGAAACAGTTAAAGGATTAAATATTGAAAATAAAGTTATTAGAAATTTTGAAGAAAAGTATGTTAGTTATTTAAAGAAAACAGTTAGTTTAGATAATTTTATAAACAACCAAAATCTATTAAAAGAAATAGTCAGTAGCATTAGTGAAGTAATAATAATATACTATGGTATTTTATTAGTAATAAACGGGACAATTACTTTTGGTACTTTAATAGCGTTTAATTCGATATCAATGTTTTTCTTTTCCCCTATAAGAAACATTATATCGCTTGATTTGAGCATTGAAGAAGCTAAAAAGGCAATGAAAAAAGTTTATGAGATGTTTGAAAATGATAAACCAAAACTGTTAGATAAAGAACTAGGTGGAGATATTAAAATTAGTAATTTAAGTTACGTATATAATTACGATAATAAGGTTCTAAAGAATATTAATTTAAATATTAAAGTAGGAGAGAAAGTAGTAATAACTGGAAAAAGTGGTTCAGGTAAAAGTACGCTTTTAAAAATTATAATGAAATATTATGATGTTAAGCGTGATAAAGTAATAATAGGAAATGATGATATTAATGATATAGAGAATATTAGAAGCAGCATTTCCTATATATCACAAAATGAAATCCTATTTACAGATAGTTTATATAATAATATAAATTTAGATAATAATGATAGTTACAAATTTATTGATATAGTTAAAGATTGCTATGTAGATGAAATTATTAAAGATAATAAGTTAGGATATAATATGATAATAGAAGAGAATGGTTTTAATATATCTGGTGGTCAAAGGCAAAGAATTATTTTAAGTAGAGTACTATTATCAAAATTCAATATCTTATTAATTGACGAGGGACTTAATCAAGTTGATGTTAACTTAGAAAGAAAAATTCTCAAAAATATTTTTGAAAGATATAGAGAAAAAACAATAATCTTTATATCTCATAGATTAGAGAATTTAGATTTATATGATCACTTAATAGAACTTGAGGATGGGGTAATAAAAAAGGACAATATTAGATGCAAAATTTAGATATATATAATAATAGTGAAATAATTTTACAGCGCAAAGAAAGTAAAATATATAAAGTATTTATAATGTTAGTATCAATTTTCGCGTTATTAACTTTATTATTAGTTACTCTATATAAGTATGATAGGACATTTAAAATAAAAAGTTTGGTCAAAGATAATAAGGTAAATTTAACAGTCTCAGAAGATAATTTAAAACTATTAAGTGATAAGTCTATATTGATAAATAAAAAACAATACCAAGTTAACATAGAGAGTATTAGTGAAGTGATTTATGACACTAATTATAATGAATATTATCAAGTTATTATAAACATAGATAATTATGAATTAGTGGAAAATGAAATTATTGATATATTTATAGTACTTGGCAAAACAAATTTTTACAATATGATAAAAGAAAAAATAAGGGACGGTATGCAACAATGAATTTAACAGAAAAAGAATTAAGACAAATTAAAGGTGGTAGTATTAGTCTAGGAGCAGGCTTACTGATTATAGCAGGAATCGTTTTTATAGTCGGTGTGATAGACGGGTACGTTAGACCATTAAGATGTAATAAATAGTAAGGAGAAATATATCTAAGGTAATAGTCATTAATTAAAAGTATTTAGAAATTAAAGGTAGATTCTAATTGAGTTAGAGAAAAATAGTATGATATAATTGAATTAATCGAGAGGAAGATGTTAGATGTATATATGGGTATCTGTTTTGTTTGGCAAAGATTTTGAAACAAATATTAGAAATCAAGTTATAGAAATAGGAGAAAAAAATAATTTAGACCCTGTTGCTTTTGGGCTGCCACAACATATATCCCTAAAAATATCTTTTTCTTGCAGTGAATCTAGTGTGAATGATGTAGTTGATTATTTAGCAGGATACTTACAAGAGATTGAACAATTCATAGTTGAAATCGATAATATTGAGTTAGTAGCAGGAAATAATAATATTATTTGGTTCAATATATTGGAAAATAAAATTCTAAGAGAATTACATAACAATATAAATGAAGAATTGCTAAGAAGATTTAATATAAAATTTCACGAATTTGATGGAAATAAATTTAAATTTCATTCTACTCTATTTATAGATGATAAGAATATTAATGTAGATAACTACGAAAAAGCTTTTGAAGAGTTACAATCAATTTCATTTGATAAAATACAAAATATTGAAGGAGCATGTATTGGAATTTCAAAGAGTGGAAAAATGGGAACTTTTAATGTTAGGAAATTTATAGAATTTAAAAATAAAAAAATACTTATGAAATGATAGTTATTTTGAAGATATGTCAGACCACTTAAGTGTAATCGTTAGGAGGAAATGCAGTGAAATTAGAAGAAATAGAACTTAGAAATCTATATGGTGGAGCTATAACTGGAACTTTAATAAACTCAATAACTAAAGGAGTAAATACTTTTTTAAACTTGGGTAGAGCAGTTGGAAGCTCTATAAGACGATTAGTAGATGGCAGTTTATGTCCTCTATAATATTTAATATTAAAAAGAACTATAAAATTATTTTGTTAATGATAGTAGTTCTAATTTGTATGCCACTTATGACAGCGCTAATTGATATAATATTTACTTATGGAAAATATATAGGAAGTTATGCGCGTGTCTTAATTGAAAAAGGTGTATGTATGTAAAAAGGAGATAATTCTCCTTTTTTTATTGTATTACTGGTTTGTATAAATAAATGCTGTGGTATAATGTTTAAGAAAGAAATATAGATATTAAATAGATTATGTAAAATAACAAAATCATAAAAGCATACAATATATAGAAAATATTGGTTAGTGTTCGTTTATTTTAATAATAATTTGAAATTTTATGTTTAATAAAATATAGCTGTAAGGAAAGGGAATGAAAATGAAGGAATTTATTAAATTTGAGAATGTTGTAAAAACATATAGTGTTGGAGATAAGGTATTTAATGCAATAGATGGTATTAGTTTTAGTATCCCGAAAGGAGAATTTGTGGTAATTCTTGGTCCAAGTGGTGCTGGAAAGTCAACACTATTAAATTTACTAGGTGGTATGGATAATGCTACAAGTGGTAATATTATTATTGACGATGAAAACATTGAAAAATATAATAAAAATGAGATGACTGAATATCGTGCAGAGAATGTAGGATTTATATTTCAATTTTATAATATTTTGCCAACCCTAACTGTTTTAGAAAATGTTGAAATAGTAAAAGATATAGTTAAAAATCCAAAGAGTGCAGAAAGAATTTTAAAGGACGTTGGATTAAAAGATCATCTATATAAGTTTCCTAATCAACTATCTGGTGGTGAACAACAAAGAGTTTCTATTGCTAGAGCGATAGCTAAAAATCCAAAACTACTATTGTGTGATGAGCCAACAGGAGCATTAGATTCCAAAACTGGTGTAGATGTTTTAAAATTATTAAAGAAATGTTGTGATGATAATAATGGTAAAAATACTGTTATTGTAGTTACACATAACTCATTAATTTCAGAAATTGCTGATAGAGTAATTAGAATTAAAAACGGAAAAGTTGAAAGCGTTGAAGAAAATGCAAAGCCAAAGGAAATTGATGAGGTAATTTGGTAATATGTTAAAGAAAAAAATGTTTAGGGATATTAAAAATAATATCATGCAGTTTATAACAATTTTCTTAATGGTGTTTTTAGGCGTATTTGCTTTTGCTGGAGTTCATTCATACATGGATGGTATGACTAAAAGTGCTGATGAGTATTATGAAAATAATAATTTGCAGGATATTTGGTTGATGGGTGAAAATTTTAGTAAAGAAGATTTAAAAAACATTAAAAAAATTAGTAATATAAATAATGCTGAAAGAGAATTAACAGTTAATGCTATTCTTGAAAACTATGATGATGTAACTTTAGAAGTTAATTTTATCGAATCAAATAACATATCAAAAATGTATGTTGTAGATGGAGAAGATTTTGATATAGAAAAAAAGGGCATCTGGATTGATAGTTATCTTGCTAAGAATTTAGATATAACAGTTGGAGATGATATAACATTTACATATCATAAGTATAAAATAACAGAAAAAATACTAGGTCTAATAAATACACCTGATCATGTGTATTCAGTAAAGGATGAAAATGAAATATTCCCCAATCATAAAGATTATGGATATATTTATCTATCTATAAATGGATTTCCTGAAGATTATATATACGATGAATTAAAGAAACAAATGAGTATAGATGATATCAGTATAATAAAATCATATATAAAAGATTTTAATTTATCTAACTATTATGTCTTTAATAAGGTTATTATCGATATTGATGATTACTCTAAGTTAGACGAGACTAAAACTGATTTAGAAAAAAATATAAAGTCAGCAATAGCTGTCACTGATCGTGATTCTAGTAGTTCATATATCGCTTATAATTCAGAAATAGAAGAAGGAAATACTTATTCTGGAGTATTTACATTTTTATTTTTATTTATTGCGTTATTATCGGTATTAACAACAATGAATAGATTTATAAAAAAGGAAAGAACACAAATTGGTACTTTAAAAGCACTAGGTTATAAAGATGGAAAGATAACAATGCACTATATTGGGTACGGATTTTATATTAGTTTACTTGCTGCTATCGTAGCAATAATATCAGGAAAATATACATTTGGTAATTTCTTTATGAGTATAGAAATGAAATATTTTGAAGTACCTGTGTACTTTACAACATTAGAACCTATAGTTTATATATTAGGTGCAGTAGTAGTAATACTTGTAACTTTATTTACATATTTATCATGTAAGAAAATATTAAAAGAGCCTGCATCTGAAGCCCTTAGGGTACAGATACCAAAAGTTAAAAATGCTAAATTTAGTATAACTACAAAGGGGTTATTTAAGAGAAGTTCAATGTCGACAAAGTGGAATTTAAGAGATATTTCAAGAAGTAAGGGCCGAAGTGTTATGGCAATTGTAGGTATAGTTGGTTCTAGTATGCTTTTAGTATCTGCTTTAGGTATGTTAGACACGATGAACTCATATTTAGATTGGCAGTTTAATAAAATATATAACTTTGATTATAAATTAACACTAGATAGTAATTATAAACAAAGTGATTATGAAAATCTAGTTACTTCATATGGAGATTCAACTTCAGCAACTTTAGGTATTGAAATTAAAAATAATGGTGTTAAAGAAACTAATATTTTAACAGTTAATGACGCTGAAGATTATTTGAAATATACAGACCATAACAAAAAATATATTGATTTAACTAATGAAGGTATATATATTACTGAGAAACTAGCAGATAATTTAAATCTTGAGGTTGGAGACAATATAGTTTGGCATATTTTTGGTAATGACAAATGGTATACAACAAAAATAGTAGGTTTAAATAGAGATCCTCAAAGTCAACAATTAAATATGACAAGAAGTTTTTATGAGACTTTAGGATTTGAATATAAAGCCGATACTTTATATACTAACGATGACTTAAGTGAAGTTAGACAACTAGATGGTGTAAGTGCGATAAGAAGTGTTGACGGATTAAAAGAAGGTATGCAAAATATGCTTAATAGTATGACAACACTTGTAATAGTTTTAATTATGGTTTCTATTTTATTAGGATTTGTTATAATTTATAACTTAGGTATTTTATCTTTTACTGAAAAGCAATACCAGTTCGCAACTTTAAAGGTCTTAGGATTTAAAAATAAGCAAATAGAAAAAATATTTGTAAAACAAAATATTTGGCTTACCATTATCTCTATTATTTTAGGTGCCCCTTTAGGCTATTATATGACTGATTATATATTTAAAACGGCACTAGGTGATACATATGATTTTAATGGTTATATTAAACCTATTTCATATATATATGCTTGTGCAGGAACATTTATTGTTTCATTAATTGTTAATAAGATGTTAGCAAAAAAAGTAAGTAAAATAGATATGGTTAGTAGCTTAAAAGGAAATGAATAATATTTAATTATTTAAAAGGAGAATATTCTCCTTTTTTTTATAAAAAAAATAATACTAAAGAGTATTATTTTAAAAACTTTATTTTAATTTGAACGGTTCATTGAACAACAAGCTTCAATACCATTCTTTTGTAGATATACTTCTCCCCAACTATACATCGCATTAAGAATAGGTTTTATACTTTTACCAAATTCAGATAAATTGTATTCAACTTTTGGCGGAACAATAGGGTAGACTGTTCTAATTATTAAGTTATCATTTTCTAGTTCTCTTAACTGCTGCGTAAGCATTTTTGCGGTTGCACTTGGTATTAATTTTTTTAGTTCTCCAAATCTTAAAGCGCCATCAACAAGATGCCATAGAATTAAAGCTTTGTATTTCCCACCTATTAATTTTAATGTAGCATCAACAGGACAATTTAAATCAGTTTCACAATATTTCATAATAATATTCCTCCTTAGTATCATTTTGGGTAGTATGTTACAAAAATGTGCGTATTTCCATTAATGAAAGTTAATGATACAATTATAACAGGCAATTTTTAAATAGTCAAATAAAAATTGTTTGTAATAGATAGAGAAGGTGAGTTTATGAAAAAAGAAATATTTTATATAACTGGAATGTCTTGTACAGCTTGCGCAAAACATATTGAAAAAGCTGTCAGTGAAATAGATGGTACTATTAGTGTTAATGTCAATTTTGCTACTGAAAAAATGGTAGTTGAGTATGATGAAAAAGTATTAACATCATCAAAAATAAAAGAGATAGTTGCTAAAAATGATTATAAGGCAATAGAAACTAGTAGTAATAAGATTATTATTCCAATTGGTGGAATGACATGTGCTTCATGTGCTAGTAGTGTTGAGAAGGTAGTTAAGCAACTAGATGGTATAGATAGTGTTAAAGTGAATATTGCAACGGAAAAAGCAAATATATCTTATGATCAAAATATAGTTCAGCTTGCAGAGATAAAAAAGGCAATTGAACAAGCAGGATATAAAGTTTTGGAAATGAAAAAAGACAATTTAATAGATGAAGATAGAATTAGAAAAGAAAAAGAGATAAATACTCTTTGGACAAAATTTGTTATATCAATAATTTTTTCATTACCACTTTTATATATTGCCATGGTTCCTATGATTAGTTTTATAAGATTACCTTTTCCTGGTGAATTAGATCCAATGCAGTATCCTTTAATTTACGCATTAATTCAACTAATGTTAGTAATTCCAGTAATATGTGTTGGTTATAAGTTTTATACAGTTGGTTTTAAAGCTCTTATTAATAGGAGACCTAATATGGATTCACTTATTGCAATTGGAACAACTGCGGCAATATTATATAGTATTTATAATACGATATTAATTGCTAGAGGTCAGTTTGTATTAGTAGAATCATTATATTATGAAACGGCTGGTGTAATTATAACTTTGATTTTACTTGGGAAGTCACTGGAAGCTGTTTCAAAAGGAAAAACAAGTGAAGCCATAAAGAAATTAATTGGACTAGCACCAAAAACGGCACTTATTGAAGAAAAAGGTAAAGAAAAAGAAGTTTCTATAGATGAAGTTATAATAAATGATATCATTATTGTTAAACCAGGAACAAAAATTCCAGTTGATGGTGTTATTGTAGAGGGATATAGTTCTGTTGATGAATCAATGCTAACTGGTGAAAGTATGCCAGTAGATAAAAAGATAGGCGACAATGTCTATGCAGCTTCAATTAATGATAATGGTTTAATTAAATTTAGAGCAACAAAAGTCGGAAGTGATACAGCATTAGCGCAAATTATAAAATTAGTAGAAGATGCTCAGGAATCTAAGGCACCAATCGCTAAAGTTGCTGATACAGTTTCAGGGTACTTTGTTCCAATAGTCTGTCTTATTGCTGTTGCTGCAGGAGTTATTTGGTTCATAGTTACTCATGATTTAGAATTCTCATTAAAGATATTTATTTCAGTTTTAGTAATTGCGTGCCCATGTGCCCTTGGTCTTGCAACTCCAACTGCTATCATGGTTGGAACAGGAAAAGGCGCAGAAAAAGGCATTTTAATAAAGGGTGGCGAAGCTCTTGAAATAGCTCATAAAATAAATACAATAATTCTTGATAAAACTGGAACAATAACAGAAGGAAAACCACAAGTTACTGATATTATTGTGGTAGAAGATGTAACTGAAGATAAAATCTTAAAAATAGCTGCATCAGCTGAAAAAGGATCTGAACATCCTCTTGGAAAAGCTATTTTAAATGAAGCAGAAAGTAGACATATGAACTTGCTAAAAATGAGTGAGTTTAAATCTTTAACTGGATTAGGAATATCAGCTGAGATAGATAATATTAAAGTATTACTTGGAAATAAAAAGTTAATGGATGAGTATTCTATATCTTTGGAAAAACTAGAAGAAGAATCCGATGTATTAGCTTATAATGGTAAAACTCCAATGTTCATTGCTTTTGATGGAAAAATTGCTGGAATTATTGCAGTATCTGATGTTGTAAAAAGTAGTAGCAAAAAGGCAATAGAAAAACTTCAAAAGATGGGAATTGAAGTGGTGATGATAACAGGAGATAATAAAAAAACAGCTGCAGCAATTGCAAAACAAGTTGGAATAAATAAAGCATTGTCTGAGGTTCTTCCACAAGATAAAGCTGCCGAAGTTAAAAAATTACAAAGTAAAAATAAAAAAGTTGCAATGGTTGGAGATGGTATAAATGATGCTCCTGCACTTGCGCAAGCTGATATAGGTATTGCTATTGGTTCAGGTACTGATGTAGCAATAGAATCAGCAGATATTGTTCTTATGAAAAGTGATTTAATGGATGTTCCAGTTGCATTAGAATTAAGTAAAAAAACTATAAGAAACATAAAGCAAAATTTATTTTGGGCATTTGGTTATAATGTGATTGGTATTCCAATTGCGGCCGGTTTATTATACGGAATTAATGGTTTGTTACTTAATCCAATTATAGCTGCTTTAGCAATGAGTTTAAGTTCAGTATCAGTTCTAACCAATGCGTTAAGACTTAAAAAATTTAAGTAACTAATATAGAAAGGATGACAAAATAATGAAAAATAAAATTATTATACTATCAGTATTAGGCTTAATAACAGTTATTGGTATTATATTTACTTCAATTAAGTTATTAAAAAACTTAGATGTAGTAGGAAAACAATCACTTAGTTCATTTAAAGAAGTAACAGTCCAGTTAGCAGATAATATTAAATTAAATGAGGCAAGTACTAGTTGGATATTATCTTCTCCAGATAATAGTGCATATTTTTATTGGAGTACTGATTTTAGTAAAACTAATAATTATGATATAATGCTAGAACTTGCTATTGAACCTTTCATCCAGGCTGGTTTAGATAAGAATAAGCTGCCAGAAGAAATGCTATCTAATGATGTGATTATAGTTGGCACAAAATTAAGTGATGAAAAGACTACATATGATGGAGATTTTTCTTCTTATGAGTCGTATAAAAAAATAGTTGAATCAAAAAGAAATAGTATTAAGTACCATGCTGAGTTAGATCATTATGGTATTGATTTAGGTAATGGAAACTTATTTGAATGGGCAAAAGATATGAATACAAATGATAAAGATATAGTTTTTGTACTTAATCCAGAACCATTTATAGATGCTGGAGTTAATCCGGAAAAAGTAGATGGCTGGGTATATGCTAAGGTTCCTACAATGAAAGATGGAAAAAAAATCGAAGTATATAAACTTTTAAAACCATTCAATTTAAAATAATAGAAAGTATTAATAATTCTTAACTAGTATTTTATAAAAAAGGAAGGAGGAATAATATGGAAAAAATGTATGTCAAAATTGATGGTATAACATGCGATCACTGCAGGATGAAAATAACTAAGGCTTTAGAACAAATAAAGAATGTTAATACTATTTCATTCGATGGACATATTGCTGAAGTAACGTATAAAGGTAAATTAAATAAAAATGATATAGTAAATTCTATTATTAAAATAGATTATTACACTGATTTGAAAATGATTTCTAATAATAAAAAAGCATTAAAACGTACTATGTCGATGGGGCAGTTTTTAAAAATACTAATTATTATTATTTTATTAGCCATAACACTAAATATGTTATTTGGATTTAACATATTTAATATGATTCCTGTAATAAATAGTAGGACAACTTATTCAATGCTTTTTGTTACAGGACTTTTAACTAGTGTACACTGCATTTCAATGTGTGGGGCAATTAACTTAATAGCAAGTAGTTCGATTAAGAGAAACTTTAAAAAACCATTTTTATATAATTTAGGTAGACTTGTCTCATATACCATAATTGGTGGCTTAGTAGGATTAATAGGTAGTGTTTTTAAATTTAATTCATACATAGATGGTACTATAATTATAATAGCTTCTATATTTATGCTTTTAATGTCACTTAATATGATGGGTATTGTAGATTTTTCTATAAAGTTTAGAACTCCTAAAATTTTTAATAAATTAAAGATAAATGGACCTTTTGCCTTAGGATTATTAAATGGACTTATGCCATGTGGACCACTTCAAGCAATGCAAGTATATGCATTATCAACAGGTTCATTTATTTATGGTTCTTTATCTATGTTTCTATTTTGTTTAGGAACAATTCCATTAATGCTTTTAGTAGGGATTGTATCTAATTTCTTAAATAATAATCATAGGAAGATTATGAATAAAGTTTCAACGGTTATAGTTTTAATTTTATCTTTTGTAATGCTTAATCGTGGTTTATTAAGTATGGGGATAGATATTTCTAATATTTTCATACCAAATTATGATAATTATATAAAGAGTGAAATGGTTGATGATTATCAGGTTATAGAATTTGATTTATCGACTTCTGGTTACAAGGACATTGTTGTAAAACAAGGAATTCCTGTTAAGATGATTATAAATGTAAGCGTAAATTCACTAACTGGTTGTAATAATGCTATAAAAATAAATAGTTTTAATATAGATAGAGATTTACAGGTCGGACAAAATGTAATTGAGTTTACCCCAAATAAGAAAGGCACATATACATATACATGTTGGATGGGTATGCTTAAAAACAATATTGTTGTTGTAGATGATAAGACTGTTTTTACAGGAGGTAATAATGATTAATACTGATAAACGAAATCTATACATAAAAAGAAATATTATAATCATCATTTTTACAATGATAATAATATTTTCTATGTTAACAGGTTGTGATGCGAAAGGAGGTAATGCAAGTGAAACAAAAGTTAGTAGAGACACGAATGAAAATAACAATACCACTAATGTTCCTGCTTGTCATTAGTTTATTTGGACTAGCTGGGTGTAGTTCTAAGAAGGTAGAAGTTATAGAGGAAGAAATAGTTAAGCATACTATAATGACAGTAAAACAAGGTGAAGATATTATAATAAACACTAATGATATAAATTCTAACGCAACTTACTATAATTATGAAATAGATGGATATATAATTCAAATATTTGCAGTAAAAGCATCTGATGGTACTGTAAGAATAGCGTTTAATACATGTGGTGCATGTAACCCATCTCCTTCAGCTTATTTTGTCCAAAAAGGTGAGTATTTTGAATGCCAAAATTGTGGAAATAAATTCAAAATAGATGAGATTGGTTTAACAAATAGACCTGGATGTTTTCCAATAGGGATATTAGATGATAATAAAAATATAGATGGAGACAACATTACAATATCTAGTAGTTTTATAGAGACATATAAACAAAAATTCGAAACAATAAACATTTATGAAAACTAAGAATTTCTTTTTATATTAATATATTTATATTAATAAAAGATGTATAATAATCAGATATCTTAATTATCTTTAGTCTTGCAATTAGGTTTAATTTACAAAATATTAACTTATCTGAAACTAGTATTTTTCACAATTTTTGATATTATAATACAAAAAAACCTTGTTTTACTTATTTTTTCTTGTACATTAACTTAAGTGGTGGTATAATAATTCATAGTTAAGAAGGGAGGGATATTGATGACAAAAGTTCTAGTACGTAATGGTAACGTTGACGGTGCCTTGAGAATGGTTAAACAAAGAAATGCCAAAGATGGCCTCCTAAAAGCAGTTCGTGAAAGACAAGAAGGTTATATGAAACCCGGAGTTAAAAAAAGAATGGCTAAAAAAGAAGCTATTAAAAATGCTAAAAAGAATAGTAGAAAATACAGCTAAGAGTCATTAAGACTCTTTTTTATATAAAGGAGAATAAAAGATGAGACAAACGATATTAGATGATATTATAAAAGCAATGAAGGAAAAAGATAAAGATACTTTATCAGTACTTCGTATGGTAAAAGGTGCAATGCAATTAGAAGAAATAAATGTTAAGCATGAACTTAATGATGAAGAAATGACAAGAATTATATCTAAACAAATTAAAACAAGAAAAGATTCTATAGTTGAGTTTGAAAAAGGAAATAGACAAGATCTTGTTGATGCTGTAAACTCTGAAATTACAATACTTGAAAAATATATGCCTGAACAAATGAGTGAAGAAGATATATTAAAAGTAATAGATGAAGTATTCAGTAAAGTTAATCCAACTGGTCCTTCTGAAATGGGGAAAATTATGGGAATGATTTCTCCACTAGTAAAAGGAAAAGCAGATATGGGGCTTGTAAATAAATTGATAAAAGAAAGATTATCAAATTAAAATATGTTTATACATATTTTTTTTAATTTTTTTAATGTATAATGTAAGAATAGGGTAGGGATAATTATGGGCGAGCTATATGCGTTTAAACAAGATAAAAATAAATATGAATCACAAATAGGTATAGAAGAAAATGTTTTTAATAAACAAAAATTAATGAAGGAATATCAAGATAAAACTAAAAGGTATTTAGGGACGGCAATTAGTATTATCAATAAAAACTTTAATATTAATTATTCTATGAATAAGGAAGCTGTAGGTATGACTGCAACTTTTCAGAAGATAAATACAATTGTTAGAAAAACAGATCAAGAGATCTCAATTGAAATGGAACAATTAAGTAATCAAATACCAAATTTAGCGGTAAGCGATGATATCAAAGAAACAATTGAACTAGCTATAGAGATAGTTACAATTTATTGTACTAACGGGGTTGAAAATTCAGCGGTTGCTTCAACTGCCGATATAAATGTTTTTGAAGATAATAAAGTAATAAATGAAACAAGGCTGAATCAAAATTCTGAAAGTGTTACCGAAAAACAAGATTCAAATATAGTTCAGGAAATTAATGAAAAAGTACCACCTTTAAAAAAAGACAGTCCCTTTATTTCATATAAAGTTAAACTAGGATTATTAATAATACCAGTTGTATCATTATTTATGACTTTTGTGTTATTTATTATCCTAAAAGTTCTATCTAAATTGCCATTTTTCTCAAATATAATTGGTAGTGGAACTTCAAGTATGTTATATGTAATATTTTTCTATGGTTTATTATTCTTATTTTCATGGTTAGTAACCAGCTTTATCTCATCATTTATAAGTGGCAGAACAAATAATAAAATATCCTTTATGATATTGCCTTTTTCTTTGCTTATTTTATTAATAATTGTTTCAAAAATAGTTATAGATTATGTAACAGTAAAACAATTACTAGATGTAGTATCATTATTATATATTAATGTTTATTATGCATGTGCCATTATAATACTATATACGTTTATGCCATTATTTTATATTTTATCAGTATTCCAAAAGCATACCAAAACGAGTATAGTTGAATTTATTGATATAAGTATAATAATATATGTAGGTATTTTACCTGGAATAAAACATATATTAGAAGTCCTTAAAATAGATCAGTTTAAAGGTGTATTTAATGCATTATATAATTATCCAAAACAAAAAATTGTTTTTATTATATTAATAATTATTTGTATTTTATCTAATATAATTTATTCTTTTATTAAATATAAAAAAGGTAGTAAAAGTAGTGAAAATATAGAAAGTAGTGAAGCATAAAAGAAAGAAGTTTAACTTTCTTTTATTTTTTTATTGACAAGTGTCACATACTACGCATATAATGTAATTGTAGGTGATAAATATGGAAGTTAAAAATCCATTATATAAAAATCAGGGTATACATGCTATTTCTGCTATATTTACGGTAGACAAAGGAATTACTAAAGTACTACTGATAAAAAGGAATAATGAACCATTTAAAGGTATGTGGGCTTTAGTAGGCGGAGCTCTTTATAATAATGAAACTTTAGATCAAGGTATAAAAAGAGAGATAGAAGAGAAAATTGGTATTAATATTAAAAATATTGAAATGTTTGATATTTTTAGTAAGATCGATAGATCACCAGTGATGCGAATGATCGCTGTAGGATATATAGGAATTGTTGATTCATCAAAAGTTGAAGTTGTTAAAAAAACTGTAAAAACTAGTGATGCTGACTGGGTTCCAATTGATAAAATTGGAAAACTTGCTTATGACCATAATGAAATAATTAGTAAAGGAATAGAAGTTCTAAAGCAAAAAATAGTCAATACAGATATTTTGAAAAGTTTATATCCAGAAGGATTTACACTTCCAGAAATTCAAAAAACTTATGAAGCTATTTTGAGTAAGGAACTAGATAGAAGAAATTTTAGAAAGAAAATGCTTAGCTTAGATTTAATTTATGATACTGGTTTAGCAAAGAAGTTTGAGGGAACTAAACCAGCAAAAATATATAAGTTTAAAGAAAATAGAAAAAGTAAAAATGTATTTTAATACATTTTTATAAACTTATAACAAGTGTATTATACTACACATAATAGTAATACGCTTTTATATAGATTTAACAAGTGTATCAAATTACACTTAAAGAAAGGAAAGTATATGTTTATTAATTTAAAAGAAGGAAAGTTAACGCTTTATGATTTGGTTGTAAGTAAGAAAATGCAACCTGTTCTTGAAAGAATATCTTATGAAGGCATAAAAGAACATCATTCATTTACTGCTACACATTGGTGTAGGGAAGGAAGAAGAACAGATAATACTATAGTAAGAAATATGTACTGGCAAAAAACAGGAAGGGTAATTGAATATAATGATTTCTATTCGCAAGATGAAGATGAGTATTTAATAAATTATGATTTATATAAGCTTCCTAATTTATATTTAATAATTGAAAGTTTATTAAATGAAAATTATGAAACGCTAGATGAACTATCAAAATATCAAAGAAAAGAAAATTTAAATGCTATAGAAAAGGAAATATTTATTAAACACAAAAAGGAAATATATGATTATATATACTTAAGAAAAATCATTGAATTAGATCCGACTGCAGGCTTGGAATTAATAAATATTTTAAAATTAAATAGCAAGGGAAAACTAAAAGCTAATTTAAAAAATATTAAGCAATATTTAAATATATATAGTCTAGATTTAGAAGGGATAAAAGTTAAGGTGAAAGTTGATGAAAAATAATAATATTTTAGAGTTAAGTGAAATTGAAAATAAGTTTAATGAGATACAGGATGAAAGAAGTAATATTTTAAAAAGAATGCGCGAACTAGAAAAGTTGGATGTTATTAATGAGTATCAAAAGTTATGTTCTAGTAATGAGACACTATATAGGCAACAAAATAGTTTAAGAGAAAGATATACTAATTTAAAACAAAAAAACTGTTCACATCCTCTTTGGTATTTTATTAAAGAAGAGACCGATACATATGAAGGAAGAACATACTATACATGTAGATGTTTAGAATGTAATTTAGTTGAGGAACGTAGAAGCAGAGATTTTGATGATGTTATTAGGGGTGATTATAGTAAGATTAAAGATGAGTATAATAACAGAAAATCATCCCCATCAGTTAAAGCAGTTCAAATGATAAAAAAATATAGTGGGAGAAATAAATGATCTATTTATTAAGACATGGTCAAGATGATGAAAGTTTTATAGGAGGACATTCTGATGTTGAACTTACTCTAACAGGTATTTCACAAGTCATGGAGACTACAAATTTCCTAAAGAATAATAGTTATAAAATAGAGAGAATTATATCAAGTGATATAAAAAGAGCGAGGCAGACAACTGAAATAGTCATTGAAAGTTTAAATATACCTATAGAATATACAAGTATGTTAAGAGAACTTGATAAAGGTAACTTAAATGGCTTACCAGTAACGCAAGCTAAAATATTATATCCAGAATTTATTAATGTAGAAGACATCTATACCAAATATCCTAATGGCGAATCTATGCAGGATTTTTATGAACGAATTAAAGGTGATATTGATAAAATACTTGCCTTAGATAATTCATTATTAGTCACCCATCGTGGTGTAATTAACATGTTATATTTCATTTTAAATAATTTAGAACCAAATATGGACAAGAAGCAATTTGGAGCTGAACACGCTTCACTTCATGAATTAGATCCTAAAAGTAAAGTTATTAAAAAAATAAAATAGGAGATTAATATGGGAAAAATAGTAGGAAAAATCGTTTTAACAGGAGGGCCTTGTGCTGGAAAGACAAGTGCTCTTACAAAAATTGAAGAAGAGCTAACAGAAAAAGGCTTCAAAGTATTTATTGTTAGTGAAAGTGCAACTGAATTAATAAAAGGTGGGATTAAACCATTTGGTAGAATGCCAATTGATTTAATCAAATTTCAAAGTTTAATATTAAAGTATCAATATGAAAAAGAAAAAATATATGAAGAGGCAGCAAAAAGTTTAGGTGATGATGAGAAATGTATTATCATTCATGATAGAGGTTTACTTGATAATAAAGCGTATATCAACCAACAAATTTTTAATCAGTTACTTAATGAACAAGGCTTAAAAGAATTAGAAATAATGGATAACTACAATATGGTAATTCATTTAGTAACTGCGGCTGACGGAGCAGAGGAGGCCTATACTCTAGGAAATAATGTCGCTAGAACAGAGACTATCGAAGAGGCAAAAGAACTAGATAATAGAACTGTAAATGCTTGGGCTGGACATCCAAACTTAAGAATTATAGGTAATGAAAAAGATTTTGCCGCTAAACTTCAAAATGTTATTGATGAAATAAATAACCTAATTGGAGAACCTGTTTCAATTAGAAAACAAAGAAAATTTTTAATTGATTTAGAAAATTCTGATTTATCATTTTTAACAGAAGATAATTCAACTGCTATTCATATAGAACAAACATATATAAATGATAATTCTGATGTTGAAACAAGACTTAGAAAAAGAACTTATAATGATCAAAGCTGCTACTATTTAACAGTTCAAGTAAAAGAAAAAGACGGTAAATCAACTGTTTTAACAAATAGAAAGATTACTGAAAAAGAGTATACTAAACAGTTATCAACTGCCGTTTCAACTACTTCGGTATCCAAAGATAGATATTCATTTTCAAAAAATAAACAGTATTTTAGATTAGATATATTTGATGCAATGAAAAAGTATGCTTTACTTGAAATAGACCCTACTTATGAAAATTCTAGAATTAAACTACCTAAGGAAATTAAAGTTATAGAAGATGTTACTAATAGTCCTTATTACGACAATCATGTAATATCAGAAATGGTTACTCACGAAAAAAATAAAGTTTTAAATAAATAAAATCAATAAAAAAGCCAAAAAAATGTTGTTATTCATATTTATTATGATATAATATTAATGGCTTTTTTAATACACACGACAATGATTTTTATGCCTAGTGCCTTATGGTGGTGTAAAAAGTTGATTTGTTCGGAGGAAAAACAAAAGGAGGAAATAAAATGACAGTTGTTTCAATGAATTATTTATTAGAAGCAGGCGTTCACTTTGGTCATCAGACTAAAAGATGGAACCCAAAAATGAAAGAGTATATCTTTACTTCAAGAGATGATATTTATATTATCGATTTACAAAAAACTGCTAAAAAGATTGAAGAGGCTTATGCAGCTTTAAATGCTATAGCAGCTAATGGTGGTAAAGTATTATTCGTAGGAACAAAAAAACAAGCAGTAGAGGCTGCTAAAGAAGAAGCTACTCGTTCAAATTCATTCTATGTTACAGAAAGATGGTTAGGTGGAACTTTAACAAACTTCAAAACAATTAGAAGCAGAGTTAAAAGATTAGAAGAAATCGAAAAAATGGAAAAAGATGGTACTTTTGAAGTACTACCTAAAAAAGAAGTTATCGGTCTAAGAAAAGAGTATGCAAAACTTGATACTTTATTATCAGGAATAAGAGGAATGTATAAATTACCTAGTGCTATGGTTATAGTTGATCCTTCAAAAGAAGATATCGCTATTAAGGAAGCTAGAAAATTAAATATTCCAGTATTTGGTATCGTAGATACAAATTGTGATCCTGATATGGTTGATTATGTAATCCCAGGTAATGATGATGCAATTAGAGCAGTTAAATTAATTTTAGGTGTTTTAGCTAATGCTATCGTTGAAGCTAACGGTGGACAATTAGTAAATTATGTATCTGCTGATGAAAAACAACCAACTGATATTATGCAAAAAGCATTAGAAACAGTTAAGAGAAAAGAAGACAGACCAAGAAGATTTGATAATAATAGATCAAATGATAACAGATCAAATGACAGAAGAGATAACAACAGACCATTTAATAGATATAACAACAATAGACCTAATGATAATAGATCAAATGATAGTAGACCTAGCGATAATAGATCGAATGATTATAGATCAAATGATAGAAGAGAATTTAGAAGAGAAGATAGACCAGTAGTAGAAGCTGTAAAACCTATAGTAGAAGAAAAAGTTGCTGTTAAGGAAGTTGCTCAAGTAGTAGCTCCAGTAGAAGTAAAAAAAGCCGTAGTTAAAGAAGATATGACTACTAAAACAGTTGCAGAACTTCGTGATTTAGCAAAAGCTAAAGATGTAAAAGGTTATTCAACAATGAAAAAAGCAGAATTAATTGATGCTTTAAAATAAATTATTTATAGATGATTGAGAAATCATCTTTAATTTTAAAAGGAGAAAAAATTTATGATAAGTGCTAGTTTAGTAAAAGAATTAAGAGAATCTACAGGTGCTGGAATGCTTGATTGCAAAAAAGCACTAGAAGCTACTAATGGAGACATGGATGCTGCTGTAGATTGGCTAAGAGAAAAAGGTATTTCAAAAGCTGCTAAAAAAGCTGATCGTATTGCTGCTGAAGGTTTAGCTGAAATAAAAATTTCTGGAAATATTGCTGCTATAGTAGAAGTAAATTCAGAAACAGATTTTGTTGCTAAGAATGAAGAATTTACTTCAATGGTTGATGCAATTCTTACTACAATTATTGCAAATACTCCTGAAACAGTAGAAGATGTACTTGCTTTAACTTATGAAAGTGGAACAATTAATGATTTAATCGTTAATAAAACAGCTAAAATTGGAGAAAAATTATCATTAAGAAGATTCGAAAGAATTGAAAAAAATGATAATCAAGTTTTTGGTTCATACATTCATATGGGTGGAAGAATTGCTGTTTTAACATTAATTGAAAATGCTAGTGAAGAAGTTGCTAAAGATGTTTCTATGCATTCTGCAGCAATGAGACCTGCATATGTTAAATCTTCTGATGTTCCAACTGATGTACTTGACAAAGAAAAAGAAATAATGAAAGAACAATTACTAAATGAAGGTAAACCTGCTGATAGAATCGAAGGTATCCTAGTTGGTAAAGTTAAAAAATATTATGAAGATGTTTGTCTTGAAAATCAAATCTTTATTAAAGCAGAAAATAAAGAAACAGTTGCTGAGTTCGTAGCTAATAATGGTGGAACAATTTCTACTATGGTTCGTTATGAAGTTGGTGAAGGAATGGAAAAAAGAGAAGAAAATTTTGCAGAAGAAGTTGCAAAACAAATTAACGGATAAGAGATTAGTAATAATCTCTTTTTTAGTGTCAAAAAGTACAGCCAATTACATATACTAAAATAGGTGATATGCATGGAAAAAGTCGCGTTATTTAAAGAGTTCGTCAAAAAAAACCCAATGTTATTAAAGTATATTAAAAATAATGAAATGACATGGCAAAAGTTTTACGAAATATATGATATGTACGGAGAAGAAGACAGTGCTTGGAAAGATTATTTATCGGTAAAAGAAACTACCGCTGTTGCTGCAACTTCTGGTTTTGCACTTGGTGATTTATTATCTTGGTTAAAAAACATTAATTTGGATAGTGTTCAAGAAGGTATGCAGAGTTTACAACGAGTAGTTAGCGTTATGGGCGATGTTTCAAATAAAAAGAATAATAACAATAATATGGATCCAGAATATAAACCAAGACCATTATACAAGCACTTTGATGACTAATGCAGTTAGATACACAGTTTAAATTAAAACAAAATCCATATTATATTAATTATTTAAGAAGTAATTCATATTGGTATAAAATTCTTACGAGAGAACCTACAAAGGTAAATGACTTTATAGGAGAATTCAAAAAATACAATCGCCAAGTTAAGACAAATAAAATATCAGAAACTTTAGAATATATAGAGATGTTAGGAACTATAATGTCAAGTTTAAAATAATATGATATAATATTCCCTAGGTGATATTATGCGTATAATAAGTGGTAAATATAAAGGAAGAAAAGTTGAAGGATATACCATAGATGGTACAAGACCTACTATGGATAGAGTAAAAGAATCTGTTCTTGGAATGATTCAAACTAAATTAGATGATAGTATATGTTTAGATTTATTTACTGGCAGTGGATCAGTAGGTATAGAGTTTCTTAGTAATGGTGCTAAGAAGTGTTATTTTGTTGATAATAATTATAAGGTTATAGAAACATTGAATAATAATATGAAATCATTAAAAGTTGATAATGAGTATGAAGTTATTAAAAATAATTTTGAAAATGCTCTTAAAGACTTTAATAATAGAGGGATTAAATTTGATATTGTTTTTCTCGATCCTCCATATAAATTAAATTACATTAATCCAGCTATTAGTTTAATAAAAGAATATGATTTACTAAATAATAATGGAATTATTATATGTGAGTATGAGAATGAAGAAATAAACACAGAAGAATATACGCTATTTAAAGAAAGAAAATATGGTAGTAAAAAAATTAATATATATAAAAAATAATATCTTCTTGGAGATATTTTTTTGTTATTCTAATATTATTTATGATATACTAAATTAGGTGATATTATGAAAGAAAGATATAGTGCGTACTTACCAATATGGTTTGTATTAATGCTACCACCACTATCAATATTATTACTTGGTTGGAATTTTATATTATGTGGTTTAGGTTTAATGATAGGTTTATTAATAATGGGATTACCTAATGGATTTACTAAATATTCAAAAAATATTTTTAAACTATGGGGGATAAGTATACTACTTGATTTTATTACTTTTATATTCCTATTAGCGCCTCAAATTTTAAGTAAAATAGATTTTTTTAATAATAATTTGGTTAAACCAATAGAGTATAATCCATATTCTAAAGTTTTATCAGCTAGTTATATGACAGTTATATTTTTATTTATTTTATTTTTAGCGTATATTCTTATAAATAAGTTTGTAATAAAAGGAATAAGTGGCGATAAAATTAAAACTAGAATTATGAGATTTATAATAATTATATGTGTTTTACCATATCTTTTATTTGTTCCTAGTACTTTTGTACTTAATGCTGAAAGAAATAATTTAGAGGATTTTAAAGGAACAATTCTTGGTAATAAATCAGAAGTAGTTACTATAATGAAGTACTTGTCTGTATCTAATTACATTAGTTCATATGTACTTGATACTCATAAAGAACCATATTCAATGAATCTATATTTAGATCCTATTGATGTTAATTATGTTGCTAAGTTTGAAATGGATGCTGCAACCATATTTAATTTAATAGATGATGTTAATACAGTTAATTATTCAATGAATGGAATTAAATATACTTATACTATTAATAAGATTAATAAAATTTTTAAAGATGTTAAGAATACTAAATTAAGTGAAATACTAAATAGATATACAGATGGTAAGTTTGTTAATTATATCTATTTAGATCATATAGGTAAATATGACATCTTTGATACATCAGAGTTATGTGAAGAGATAGTACAAGATTTATTTACTTATGAAGGAAACAAGTACTATTTAGTATGTAGTAGTTTAGAAAATATTAAGCTATTTCGTAATGGTGAAGAAGTTATGAGTTTAAAAGAAGCAATAAATGAAAAAATTATATCTGAAAAGGAATTAGTTGAAAGCCTTATTCCAATAGAAACAGATCAGGAATTAGATGAAGATCCTAGTAACTGATTTTGATAAAACATTCTTCACCAATAATTATGAAAAAAATATTGAGTTAGTAAATGAGTTTGTTAAAAGTGGTAATGTATTTATTATAGCTACAGGAAGACCTATATATTTATTAGAACCAGATATTAATAAATATAATATAGATTATAGTTACTTAATATGTAATGATGGGGCTGTTATATTTGACAATGGAAAAGGAAAAATATATGAAGATAATATGGATAAAGAAACCGCTGCAAATGTCTATAATGAATTACATGATGATTTAAATTTAGAAAGAGTATTTATTGATAATACTTGCTCCTTTTCTACTGATCCTAATGATATTGTTAATGGTATTGTAGCTCTTCCTGTTGATAGACAAAAAGCTTTAGATACTATTGATTATCTTTGTAATAAATATCCTAATATTCAAGGATATTTAAGTCATAAGTGGGTAAATATTTTAACTAAGAATGCTTCAAAAGGCAATGCCATAAAATGGCTTGCTAATATAAATAGATGGGATATTAGTGAGATAATTACAGCTGGTGATAATAAAAATGATCTTTCTATGAGTAAAGATTTCAATAGTTACGCTATTGAGGGTAATATTGAACTTATGAATCAAACAAAACATGTAGTAAAAGATTTTGCGGAAATGATGGAAGAAATAAAATGAAAGTATTAAGTATTAGACAGCCATGGGCTACTCTTATAGTAAAAGGGTATAAAAAATATGAGTTTAGAACCTGGAAAACAAAATATCGCGGAGAATTATATATTCACGCAAGTAAAGGTGTAGATAAGAATGTGCTAAAGCACTTTGAAAGTTTAGGTTTAGATTATCCGGTGGGATGTATAATTGGAAAAGTAATTTTAAGTGATTGTGTTCCAGTAACAGAAG
The DNA here is from genome assembly GCA_023460995.1 of Bacillota bacterium. Lineage (GTDB taxonomy): Bacteria > Bacillota_I > Bacilli_A > RF39 > UBA660 > RGIG4266. Next base: position 91,642 of record JAEWOE010000002.1, read on the forward strand.
AATTTGAAAATAATTTAATAAAAGAAAGTAGTCTTGTTTATGGATTAAGTAAGGGTAGGGGTGGTTACGGTTTTAAAGTAACCAACCCAGAAGAAATAGATAAAATTTATGTTAATGGAAAACTTAGTATTTGGGAATATAAAAAATAGACTTTCGTCTATTTTTTTTCATATAATTTAATATCTTCTTTCGCCTTTTCAATAGGTACTAATTCTTGCCTTAATGAATTTAATTGCTCTAATTTTTCACTAATTGATAAATCATTATTGACTTCTTTGATCTCTTTTTTATTTATTATAATTTCTTTTTTCTTTGAATATTCTTTTTCATTTTCTTCATTACTGTATAAAAAAGACTCATCACTTGGTAAATTTTTAAGTTCTTTTAATTCTTCGTCTTTTTTATAATTAGTGTAATATTTAGTGGCAGTTATAGCTTGAAGAGTACCAGTAATTGCAATCAAAGTGGCAATTATTGTTGGATTTATAAAAGTTACCATGCTGATATAGCTTATTAACATTGTTAGTGATAAGGAGCCAGTTTTGATTTTCCCGACAATTGTTGTTCTTGGTTTATTATCATTTAATCTTGAATGCATATTAATTGCTGCTATTAATGTTTCAAGTATTAGGGTTACAAGCATCACAGGATTTAAAATGCAAAGTGGTATAAGTAAACTTCCAGCAAAAAGTTTATCAGTAATAGGATCTAGTTCTCTACCAAATTCACTAGTAGCATTATATTTTCTAGCATACCAACCATCACAAAGATCAGTAAAGGCAAAGCCACCAGTAAATAACATGGTAAGAAATAAATTGCCTGACAAAGCTGAAGGAATTATAAAAAATGGAGCAAAAAGTCTAGAAGCGGTAAAAGCATTAGGAATCTGTTTATGTCTAGTTTCTTTGTTTTTGAACTCCTTAATGCATTTTTTTCCTTCCATGACAAAAACCTTCCAATTATTTATAAAACTCTCCTTATCGTCTTTACACTTCTTTTTTAATTTAGTTATTTTATCTAACATAGTAGATCCCCCTTTAAAACGTATTAATTATTTTATCACCTTTTATTATTTTGTCAAACTGCTTTATTGCTTCATATTGCTTTATAATGCAGTATATGACAGTAGTTGACATATTTCACGCATATTGGCTTTAAAAAAGTATTAAAATTTGATATAATTTATATAGAATGGAGGAACATAAATGAAGAAACTATTAAAAATAATATTATGTATGTCTATAATTCTTTCTAATTTTAGTCCTCTTTTTGTTAGTAAAGTTAAAGCAGCAGGAATTTATACTGTCGCGATTGCTTATGCTGATAAAGATGTTGATCAAGCTTCTTATGATACATATGATGCTGCAGTAACTGCTATGAATGCAATTAATTCAAATGATCAAGCGGTAGCAATTATAAAAAATAGTAGTGGACGTATAATAAATGCCAAGTATGCTATAGCTGAAATAGATTATCATAATTATATAAAAATAACTACTAGGGATGAGGGTGATAAGTATTTATATTCTACTCCTCAAGATGCAGTAAGTGCTTCTCCAAACAATGCTAATTTCTTAGCAGCAACAGCCTCAACTTGGGGATCTGACTCAGCTTTTCTAGATTATAATAATACATATCAAGCGGTAAAAGTTAAAATAAGTGGTTTAACTGGTTGGATTGCACTATGGGATGTAAGTATAATTCCTATATCAAGATATTATGAATTAAATAATCCTACTAATTATCCAAATAATCGTGCAACAATTAAGGCCTTAAAAGATGGTGTTAGATTAAGAGCCACTCCGTCTTTAAGTGGGGTAGAAATTGGAAAAGTTTCTGTTACTGGAGCAAGTTACAGGTATTATCCATCTGGAACAACATTAGCAGAAGGCTATACATGGTACAAAGTACAATATGATGCTGATACAGTTGGTTATTTTGCTGATAATGGAACGTTCTTTTCAGTAATAGATACGTTCAAAAATGATACATATTATTATGTTTATAATAATGTTTTATATCATCAAATACATATGGGTTATGCATTTCCTGAATCAAATACAACTTTAGGAGATGCACCTTATTACTATGATACAAATGGTAAACATTATCTACTTAGTAATTCTAGTGGTGAAAGAACAGCGGCAAATATTCGTTATTATAGTTTTGACAGTAACTATTTTTATTCATCTTTTACAAAAATGATTGATGATTATAGATTAGGTGTATATACAAATGCTGTTAATGCAAGTTATCCATATTATCCATATTTTATGTATTTGCCAAGTCATGCTAAAACTAATTATGTAGCTGGAACTTTTGATAACTTAATAACAAAGGCTGGATATTCAAGTTTTCCAGTTAATCCAAAAACTTATGTTAATCCTAGTACAGGAACTTTTTATTCAGGAAGTGCACCAGCAAATCAATCAATGATGTATGGTATAGGATCAACATTAATAAGTGTTGCTAATACCTATGGTGCTAATGCGCTTACGCTTTACTCAGTAGCAAAAGTTGAGTCAGGTTTTGGAACAAGTGCTATATCATTTTATAAGAATAATTTATATGGTATGGGAGCAAGTGATGATAATCCGTTTGGAAATGCAACAACATATAATACAGTAGGAGACTCTGTTTTAGATTATGCTAGGCAAATAGGGCAAACTTCATATGCTAATATATTTGATTACAGGTATAGGGGTACTCATTTAGGGAACAAACTAAGTGGTCAAAATATATATTATGCAACTGATCCATATAGTGGTGAGGCTAAAGGTGGAAGTGCTTACTGGGTTGATAGTGCCAGTGGTAAAATAGATAATAATGCTAATACTTTAGGTGTTACGAGAAGTACTTCAGCGGCTACTAAAATCTATTCTGAGCCTAACTCATCAAGTACTGTTATTTATGAAACTAAAAATTACTCTTCAAATAAGGTAATTACTAATATGCCGTTTATTGTAACTGACAAAATTAATGTAATAGAGAATGGTCAATCAGCAGTATATTATAAAGTTTATACGGATGTTTCATTAACATCTACAAGACTTCTTACATCAGATACAAATGTTATGTATAATTTTGAAAATTGTTATGGATATATTAAAGAAGCTGATTTATATGTAGCAAATAATCAACCTGTAATATCAGCTAGTAATAGAACTGTAAAACAATATGATACTGTTAATTTATTAACAGGTGTTACAGCTACTGACTTAGAGGATGGCATTTTAACAGGAGATGTTACTGTTTCTAATAATGGTGGTTATGATATTGAAAAACCTGGAACTTATGTAGTAACTTATACTGTTACAGACAAATCAAAATATAGTGTTTCTAAGGAGGCTACTATTACCGTTGAACCTAGTGGTAGACCAACAATAGTTGCACCAGATATTGAAACACCACAATTTAAGCCGTTTGACTCTAAAAAAGGTGTTTCTGTACAAGATATAGATGCCGCAGATCAAAATCTAATTAATAATGTGACTGTAAGTGGAACAGTCGATGTTACAAAAATAGGGGAATATACTTTAACATATACTGTAATTGATACTTATGGTTCAACTGATACTAAAACTAGAAAAGTTACGGTAGTTGCTAATGAAAAACCGGTTATTAATGCAATAAATCTAACGACATATAAAGGGCAATCATTTAATCCAATGACAGGAGTTACAGCTACTGATAAAGAAGATGGTGATGTATCAAATTCTATTTCTTACACAGGTTCAGTTGATATGTCAACAATAGGTACATATGAGCTTACTTATACTGCTAAAGATTTAGATAATCAAGAATCTACAAAAACTATTACCATAACAGTAGAAGAAAAAAAATATACATCAGCTACAGGTATGTTTTATTTAAGTAATTTAACTTACAACGAGAACACAACAAAAATTGATTTTACTGGTTATTTAGTAATAAAAGGTATGAATAATACAGTAAGTACTGATATTTCATATGACATAATATTTGAAAATCAAAACAACGGTAATACAACTATAAAATCTTTATCAAGATTAACTAGTAATGTTCCATTTGCCGTACCAAACTCTGGTGGTTTTGATTATTCAGGATCTTGGTTTAAAGAATCACTTAATTTAACAGATTTACCAAGTGGTGATTACACCGTTTATGTAAGAGCAAGAAGTGGTGATTATGAAGCTAAAGTACTATTAAAGAATGAGTATTTTAACACTAAAGTAGCACGCAAATTCACTATTGGTACATCAGGATATCAATTTAGAATTAATTATTATAATAGATCTTTACCACTTGAATTATTTGTTAGAAAAAATGGACTAATATCAAGTGTCAATAATCCAACAATCGATAATATGTATAACCAAGTTTATTCAATAAGTTTAAGTGGTACAAAGCTTATATTAAAAGCATCTTCTCATAATGTTCAAGGTAATTATGCATCTAGTCAAAATATTGAAAGAGATATTTTATTTGAGAACGTTGATACATTAGAAATTGCTAAAACAGTTAATGTTGGTGCAATAACAAATGGACCATATAAAGTTAACTTAAAAGTTAGTGATGGTTATGATAAAACAAAGGTATGGTATTACACTGGTGATAATGGAATTGATTTAGCTGATCTTCCAAAAGGTAAATACTCTATTATTGTTAGAACTAAAGCTGGTTCTATTGATGATTATGGTGAACTATATGACGTATTATATATGAACATCGATCAGTCACAAAAAATTGGTGATAAAACAATATCTATAAAACGAAATAAAGATATACGATATCGTATTGAAATAACTGTAGAATAAAAGAGAATATACACATGTATACTCTCTTTTACTTACTTGGATAAAACTTATTGTTGTGGTATAATGGATGAGGTGATGCATGTGAAAGAATTACTTAAAAATAAAACAATATATATAATTGCTTTAATATGTATTATCTTAGATCAAATAGTAAAAGTATTATTAATAAATAGTGTACCTTTATTTGAAAGAATTCCTATTATAAATAATTTCTTTTTCCTTACAAATGTAAGAAATGAGGGAGCAGCATGGAGTATATTAAGTGGTAATACTTATATACTAATTTTAACAGGATTTTTAGTTATATATTTATTATATAGATTTTTTATTAAAGGAAGCAGTTTAAAGAATATTGATAAAATTATTTATGGTGTTTTATATGGAGGAATTATTGGTAATTTAATTGATCGCATTTTTAGGGGATATGTAATTGATTATCTAGATTTTATAATTTTTAAGTATGATTTTCCAGTTTTTAATTTAGCAGATATTATGATTGTTGTAGCAATGTTCTTATTTGCTATTACAATATTAAGAGGTGAAGAAAATGCAAATAGTAATAAATGAGGAATTAGCTTCAAAGCGTTTAGATGTAATCATTACTGAGAGTACAGATTATTCTAGAAGTAAAGTAGCAAAATTAATAAAAGATGGCAATATTTTGTTAAATAATAGGCAAACTAAAGCAAGTTATGTTACAAAATTAAATGATGTTATAGAGATTAACTATGTAGAAGAAGATATGACTGCAAATCCTGAAAAAATGGATTTAGATATTGTTTATGAAGATAATGATGTTATGGTTATTAATAAAGAAAATGGCGTAGTTGTTCATCCAGCACCTGGTAATTATACAGGTACACTAGTTAATGGACTTTTATATCATTCTAATAATTTAAGTAGTGTTAATGGTGAGTTTAGACCAGGTATTGTTCATAGAATTGATGCCGATACAACTGGTTTACTTATGGTAGCAAAAAATGATAAAGCTCATGAAAAGTTAGCTAAGCAATTAGAGGAAAAAACAACACATAGAGTATATTATGCTTTAGTATGGGGTGTAATAGAAAATGAAACGGGAACAGTTGATGCTCCAATAGGTAGAGATACTAAGGACCGTAAAAAAATGGCTGTTACTCCAGATAATAGTAAAGATGCTATAACACACTTTACAGTTATAGAAAGATATAAGAATGCTACTTTGATAAAGTTAAAATTAGAAACTGGTCGTACCCATCAAATAAGAGTTCATATGAAGTATATTGATCATCCAGTAGTAAATGATCAAGTTTATGGTGGCAGAAAAGTATTTGATGAAACAGGTCAGTGCTTGCATGCCAAAGAATTAGGTTTTATTCATCCAACAACAGGTAAATATATGGAATTTACCAGTGAACTTCCAGAATGTTTTATAAATATTCAAGAACAATTAAAAAGTGAATAGGAGGAAAATATGGAAAATATAGTCGTAAATGAGAATGATGAATTAATAATTAAATTACTTCATTACTTCATTACAGAAGAAAATTATAGCCCAATTGTCCTAAAAGGAGCTCAAAATGAGATATGGCTAGAAAAATTAGATGGTGACTATAAGATTGTAAGATTAGTATCTAACTATATACATAATAATGAACAATTAAATGTCGATAGTTATAGAACAGAACAAATTATAAAAAGAATTAAGAAGAAAACCATGTCTTTTAGTATGAATGCTTTAAATATATATGTTAATTTAGGAGATAATGTTGATATAAGTAAATTTGATACACCAAGTATTGATTATGTTAATATAAAATCAGTTGAGGAATTAAATAATTTTTCATTTGTAATAGAAGAATTTCCTTCTATTACAAGAAAAGCTGTCTATAAAGAAAAAGGTATAGAGTTATTTATGAAATTGACTAGTGATATTGGAAAAAAGAATGAAGATGATGCAAAAATGGCTGAAGATGTATTTACAAAAAAAGATCCTATTATAACTAAATTATTATTACTAATAAATACTGTTGTATTTATACTTAGTTTTGCTATGGGACAAGATGAAATTATAAGAATATTTTCGAACTTTGGACCAGCTGTTAAATCAGGTGAGTTATATAGATTAATAACTGGAGCATTTGTTCATGTTGATGCAATTCATTTCTTATTTAATATGTATGCTTTATATATAATAGGCCCACAATTAGAAAATTTCTTTGGTAAATGGAAGTACTTAATAATTTATATAGGTAGTGCCATAGTCGGAAGCTTTCTTTCAATTATGTTTAACCCATCAGTAGTAAGTATTGGTGCAAGTGGAGCAATATTTGGTTTACTTGGTGCACTTGTATACTTTGGTTATCACTATCGTGTATACTTAGATAGCGTTATTAAATCTCAAATAATACCACTTATTCTTTTAAATCTATTAATAGGATTTATGAGTACTGGCATTGACAATGCAGCACATATAGGTGGTTTAATTGGTGGGGTTTTGGTTTCTATGGCAGTAGGAGTAAGATATAAATCTACAAAAGCCGAAATAACTAACGGTATAATAATGACATTAATCTTTTTTGGATTTTTGGTATATATGACTTTTTTTAGATAAAACATTATGTTTTATCTTTTTAATTTGACAAAATTACTATATAAGATATAATAACTTTACGAGGTGATGATTATGGGTAGATATACACTTAGCCTTCAAACCTATGATAATCAAATTATAAATTTGAGATTTAATCAACAAGGAAAGTTTGAATCAAAAGTATCTTTAAGAACAATTGATAGTTTAACAACGCAGTTTAAGGATAAAGAGAGTTTTATTGCGAGATTAAAACAAGATTATATTATTGAAGATATAAAGATTACTTATTTAGCAAATAAAATAGTAAAGAATACTTATGTAGCTTTTGAAGATAAAAAAGATTTAACAAAGATTGCCATGATTGATAAGTCTAATATAGATGTAAACAACAGTGTTTTTAATGGTCATATGTATGATTTTTTAGATATGTTAGAAGATGAAAAATTCTTTGTTTTTGCCATTAATTCTGATTTACTTACATATAAACAAAAAGAATATATAGAGGTAAGAATTGTTGACGGAAATTATGATAAGTTTTATGAAGATAAAATTAAAAGTTATAGTAGTTCTTATTTACAATTTAGAAATATAATATTTTTAATGGAACTATATAAAATAAAAAAGCAATTACTAAAAGTAGAAATACCTGCAGTAGAGGATATAGAATATTATGATCCTGACGAAGATAATCTATATTCAGAAGAGGAAAAAAGACAGTATCAAGAATATATGGATAATTTGCCTGATGAACTTCCTGACTATTATGATGATGATTTTGAAAAAGTAAAAAGAGTTTAAAAACTCTTTTTTTTGTTTTCAAGAACAAATGTTTGTGATATAATTTATATGGTGATAGTATGGAAGGGTATATAAATGATTTTATTGAGTTTCTTGAAATAGAAAAACATTATTCTAACGAGACCACAGAAAATTATAAATTAGATTTATATTTATTTTTAGAATACTGTAAAGAAAATGAAATAAGTAATTTTAATAACATAACTTATGATGATTTAAGAAAATACTTAGTTTATTTATCAAATATAAAAAAATATTCAAATAAATCTATATCAAGACATATAAGTTCTCTTCATAGTTTATACAATTACTTAATTGATGAGAGAGTAATTAATAGTAATACTATGAATTTAATAAATAGTCCGAAAAAAGAAATGAGACTTCCTACATATCTTACTACAAATGAACTTGAGGATATCATTAATACCCCTGATAGAACTAAGAAAGTCGGTAAAAGAGATGTATTAATACTTGAAATGTTTTATGCAACAGGTATTAGACTTCATGAACTTGTTAATATTAAAATAAGTGATATTGACTTTAAAAACAAAAAAATAAAGATATTAGGTAAAGGGTCAAAAGAAAGATATGTTTTATATGGAGATAAGTGTAGGGATTATTTAGAAGATTATTTAAATAATTCACGAAATTATTATTTAAAGGAAGCAAGTGATTATTTATTCTTAAATCAACATGGAAAAGTACTTACTACATCTGGAATAGAATTTTTAGTTAAGAAGGTACTAAAAGAAAGTGGCACTAATCTTAAACTTACTCCCCATGTACTAAGGCATACCTTTGCCACGCATATGCTTAATGAAGGAGCAGACTTAATGACTGTAAAAGAATTATTGGGGCACTCTAATCTATCAACAACAGGAATTTACACTCATGTATCTAACGAACATTTAAGAAAAACATATTTAAGCGCTCATCCAAGAGCAAGGAAGGAAAAATAATATGGCAAAATTATATTTTAGATATGGCGCAATGAATTGCGGAAAGACTACTGCCCTTATACAGGTGGCTTATAATTATGAAGAAAGAGATCAAAGCATTGTCTTGATAAAACCTTCAGTAGATTTAAAGGGATCTGATCATGTAATTACAAGAACAGGTTTAAATAGAAAAGTTGATAATTTAATAAAACCAGATGAATCTATTATAGAAACATTAAAAGGAATATTTAATAAAGTCAATTGTATTTTAGTAGATGAAGCACAGTTTCTAACTGAAAAACAAATAGAAGAGTTATTTGTTATAACTAAGATATATGAAGTTCCAGTTATTTGTTATGGACTTAGAACTGATTTTAAAACTAATTCGTTTCCAGGAAGTAATAGACTTTTAGAACTTGCGGATGAACTTACTGAGCTTGCGACTATTTGTAGATGTGGTAGTAAGGCTAGATTTAATGCTAGAAAAGTAAATGGAGAGTTTGTTTCAGAAGGGGCACAAGTTGCTATAGATGAGATGGATAATGTTACCTATGAATCTGTTTGTGGTAAGTGTTATTTAGAGAAAGTCATGAACTATGAAAAAGGCAAAGTATTAACCTTTAAAAAAAATGATAAAAAAGTGTAAAAAAGTGACAACATCATTTTTTTTTTATTGCATCTTTGGTATAATGAAAGCGTACAACAATAGAGGGAGAGATAAAATTGGAAAAATATGTTTACGCCTTTAGTGAAGGCAACAGAGACATGCGCAATTTATTAGGTGGTAAAGGTGCTAACTTAGCAGAAATGACTAGCATCGGGCTTCCAGTACCAAGGGGATTTACTATTACAACAGAAGCTTGTAATAAATACTATGATTCTGGAAAAAAAATTGACGAAGAAGTTGAAAAACAAATTTTTGAACACTTAGCTGATCTTGAAAAAATAAGTGGTAAAAAATTTGGTGACAAGAAAAATCCACTTCTAGTTTCAGTAAGAAGTGGGGCAAGAGCATCTATGCCAGGTATGATGGATACTGTTCTTAATTTAGGTCTTACCGATGAAGTAGCAGTAGAATTTGCCAAAGAGACAGGAAACAAAAGATTTACATACGATTCATATCGTAGATTTATTCAAATGTTTGCTGATGTTGTTAAAGGATATCCAAAATCATCATTCGAAAGAGTTCTTGATGAATTTAAAGAATCAAAAAATGCTAAATATGATACAGATTTAGATGAAAATGATATGTATGATATTACATTTAAATTTAAAGCAATTTATAAAGAACTAGCAAAGGAAGATTTTCCACAAGATCCTAAAGTTCAACTTATGGAAGCTGTTAAAGCAGTATTTAGATCTTGGATGAATGATAGAGCAATTTATTATAGAAAAATGAATGATATACCAGCATCTTGGGGAACAGCAGTTAATGTTCAAGAAATGGTATATGGTAACTTAGGAGATGATTCTGGTACAGGTGTTGCCTTTACAAGAAATCCATCTACAGGTGAAAATAAATTATATGGCGAATATTTAATAAATGCTCAAGGAGAAGATGTTGTTGCAGGTATAAGAACTCCACAATCTATTGAAACTCTTGAAAAAGTTATGCCTGAGGTATACAAAGAATTTGTTGAAACAGCAAATATTTTAGAAAAGCATTATAAAGATATGCAAGACATGGAATTTACAATTGAAAAAGGTAAATTATTCATGCTTCAAACAAGAAATGGTAAAAGAACTGCGCAAGCTGCAATTAAAGTAGCTGTTGATTTATATGAAGATGGTATGTTAACAAAAGAAGAAGCTCTTCTTAAAGTTGAACCAAAACAATTAGATGGATTACTTCATCCAATGTTTGATACTAAAGCATTAAAAGAAGCTAAAGTTATTGCAACAGGACTTGCGGCATCTCCAGGAGCTGGTACAGGAGAAATCTATTTCACAGCTGAAGATGTATCAGAAGCTAAAAAAGATGGAAAGAAATGTATTCTTGTTAGATTAGAAACATCACCAGAAGATATTCAAGGTATGAATGATGCTGAAGGTATATTAACTATTCGTGGTGGTATGACAAGTCATGCTGCAGTAGTAGCACGTGGTATGGGTAGATGTTGTGTTTCTGGATGTGGTGAACTTACTATTAATGAAGAAGCTAAAACTTTAAAAACAAAAGATGGTCAAGTATTTAAAGAAGGAGACTATATTTCATTAGATGGTTCAACTGGTAATGTATATGGTGTCCAAATTAAAACTGTAGAACCTGAAATAAGTGGTGATTTTGAAAAATTCATGAAATTAGTGGATGAAGTAAAAGTTCTTGGTGTAAGAGCAAATGCTGATACTCCAAAAGATGCTGCTACAGCTCATAGATATGGAGCAGAAGGAATTGGTCTATGTCGTACCGAGCATATGTTCTTTGAGGAAGATAGAATATTTGCATTCCGTCAAATGATTTCTTCAGAAACAGTAGAACAAAGAGAAGAAGCTCTTGAAAAAGTACTTCCATATCAAAGAAGTGACTTTGAAGGATTATTTAGAGAAATGGCTGGATTACCTGTTATAATTCGTTATTTGGATCCACCTTTACATGAATTTTTACCTCATACTGATGAAGAAATTAAACCACTTGCTAAAGCACTTGGTATGAGTTTTGAAGCATTAAAGACAAGAGTTGAATCATTAAAGGAATTTAATCCAATGATGGGACATCGTGGATGCCGTTTAGCAGTTACTTATCCAGAAATTGCTAGAATGCAAACAAGAGCAGTTATTGAAGCTGCAATCAATGTTCAAAAAGAAGGAAAGATAGTAATTCCTGAAATAATGATTCCACTTATTGGTGATGCAAATGAACTCAAATATGTAAAAGATATAGTTGTTGCAACTGCTGATGAAATAATTAAAAAAGAAAATGTTAAATTACATTATCAAGTAGGAACAATGATAGAGATACCTAGAGCTGCTCTACTTGCTGATGAAATAGCTAAAGAAGCTGAATTCTTCAGTTTTGGTACAAATGATTTAACACAAATGACATTTGGTTTTTCAAGAGATGATGCTGGTAAATTCTTAAATGAATACTACAGCAAGGGAATTTTTGAAAACGATCCATTTGCTAAATTAGATCAAAATGGTGTAGGTAAATTAATTGAAATGTCTGCAAGACTTGGTAAGCAAGCAAGACCTGACATTCAACTTGGTATATGTGGTGAACATGGTGGGGAACCATCAAGTGTTGAATTCTGCCATAAAGTAGGATTAAACTATGTTTCATGCTCTCCATATAGAGTACCAATCGCAAGATTAGCTGCTGCACAAGCAAAAGCAAAAGAATTATTACAAAAATAAGAGAGTCGAAAAAACTCTCTTTTTCTTGACTATTTTTTTAACTTGTTATATTATATTATTAGATGATATGGGAGGGTATAACATATGAAATTTAAAAACGGAAAGAAATTTTTAATGGTTTTATGTGCAGCTTTTATTCTAACGGGATGTGCTTCAAAAGATTTGAAAAATGCATATAATAAAATGAGTGTTGGGGATGGGAAGGACCAAATAAACGGTTATTCATTAAGTATTAGACTATTTGGTTTATATAACGATGAAAAGGTTAATCAATCAATAAGAATTCAAAATTATTTAGGTGATAATTATAAAGTAGTTGATTCAAGTAATGAAGAAATTACATATTATGTAGTTGATGGTAAGAAATTTAAATCAGTTGCTAAGGAAGCAAAAAATGTTGATGATGATTATAACACAAATGGATTTCAAACAGGTTTTGATACTACTAAAACAGTTACTACTTATGAAGAAACTGATGATGTACCATTTGTTGATACTGATTTATACTTAACTAGTTTAAAATCAGCCAAAAAAATAAGTGATTCTTCAGAAGAAAAAATAGGTGATTTATCATATACTACTTATGAATATACAGTAGCTAAAAAGACAATGGTTAAGATTTTAACTGGATCTGTTTTAAAAGATATAGAATTTAAAACTGATATTCCAGCAAAAGTATGGATTGATAGTGATGGATATGTATATAAAATAGAATATGATTTAGCAAAAGGTATAGAATCTGAAAGTACTTTATCTTTGAATGTTTACTATAATGCTGTTAATAATTCAAATGAGATTAGTATTGATGAAGTAAATTTACAAAATAGTGATAAATAAAATTGTATGAAAATACAATTTTTTTGTTTAATACGACAAATATTGACTATTTTTTCTATTTGTTATATCCTAAATATAGATTAGAATAGTAGGTATAAATATGAAAAATAAAATAGGTTTTACATTAATTGAATTACTTGCAATTATAGTTTTAATTGGTTTGATAGCGTTAGTTATAACTCCAAAAATAAAAGAAACTTTAACTAAACAAGAGATGAAATCGTTTGAAACAGGTGTTGAAGGAATAATAAAAGCAGTAAAACAAGATATTGTTAATAATTCTAGCTTTAATTCATCAACTTCTAACTATAGAGCATACTCTTATGGTGCAGATGGATTATATTTAACTGTCTCAGGAAATCAAGCGGTTGAATCTAGTGTAAGTATATCAGGTAATATAAAAAATGGTTTTGGCACAGTAATTGCCACAAATAATTCTGATATTATTTTGGCTGTACATGACGATAAATTTTGTGCTAAAAAAAGTGCTGATGATACAAATATTACAGTTGAAGAGTATACAGGGAGTTGCATAAATGACGAAATTAGTATTCCTGAAGTAACTTCATGTTATATTTATGATACTAACCCAGATGATACACTAACTATAACTGGATATAAATATGAGGATAGTACATGTTCAAAGGATCTAATCATTCCTAATAAAATTAATGGTAAAAAGGTATCGAAAATTGCGAATTTTGCTTTTGTTGATGCTGAAGTTATATTAGCTAGTTATATAGACTATGATGCTGAAGGAAATGAACATTGGTATGACGAATTTTTAGACAATATTCCTGATGGTAAAGATATTGTTTGGTTTGAGACTACGAATTTAGCTAATATTAATAGTAAATATTGTTATACTGATATGGATGAAGAAAATGAAGCTGATGTTGGATTAAGTTATATTCATACTGAAGGTGATGGATATTATGGTTGTGAATATGATTTTGCCCAGTTAGGTGATTTAGGAAAAAATAATTACAATATTCAAAGTATTGATTTTTCTCATGCTACGGAGTTAACAGAGATACCTTTAGGTCTTGCTTTTAGTTCAACTATTTCTTCTATAAATATAGGTAGTTATATTTATAGCGTTAATTCCTTTGCTTTTGCAGATAATTTCATATCAAGTTTATCTATTCCAGCCAATATAACTTCAATAGGTACTTTTGCATTTTATGAAAATAATATTAATAGTTTAGATCTATCTTTGGCAACTTCCTTAAAAGATATAAAGGCCGGAGTTTTTGCTGGAAATATGTTAAATAACTTAACCATAAAAAATTTAAATAATTTAGAAAGCATATCTGGTGGTGAATGGGGATCATTTGAAGAAAATTTTCTAACATCAGTTACGCTTGAAAACTTGCCCAATTTAACTAATATTGGTCAGTTTGGTGACTCATACGGACCATTTAATTATAATTCTATAACTTCGCTAACTCTTTCTAACTTACCTAATTTAACTACAATTGGTGCATGGGCATTTTATGATAATAAAATAGCTAGTTTGAACCTAGTAAATTCTCTTACTTCAATTGGGGAAGGCGCGTTTGCCGCCAATAATTTAACTAGTGTTACTATTCCATCTAATGTTACTGTAATCGATGATAAAGCTTTTGCTAAGTGTGGTTGTGGTGAAGGCTCAGATAATGCTGATTTAGTTGCAATTCAAAATAAAACAGGAAGAAGTTTTGACTGGTCAAAAATTATAGGAGTTGGTAGTACAGCTACATGTTCATTTATAACTGGAACATGCAGTACTGTAAATATAACTGGATAATAAAAAAAGAAGAAATTATTCTTCAATTAATATATCATTAGAAATATTAAATTCTATACAGTTAGAATTTAGTATTTCTTTTATTTTAGCCAGTTTTTCATTATTTATATCAAAAGAATATTTTATGTTTTGATCATATGTTTTATCCTTGATTTGAACATCTTTTAGTGTATTATCAATTAATTTTATTTTTTCATAATTAAAAACTATTGTAACTGTTTTACCACTTACTATCTTCTTAATTTTGGTTATTTTTATACATTCAGAAGCACTTTTTGAATAAGCTCTAACTAGACCACCAGCACCTAATTTAATTCCACCAAAATATCTAATAACAATACATAATACATAATTTAAGTTATTATTTTCTAGTACGTTAAGTATCGGTAATCCAGCTGTACCACTAGGTTCACCATCATCACTAAATCTTTTTATATTATTTATTATATAACTATAGCAGTAGTGAGTAGCGTATTTGTATTCATGTTTTATGCTATCTAAGTATGTATATATATCATCTTCGTTATATATTTTTTTATATACACATATAAATTTTGATTTGCTTATTATTATTTCATTTTTAATATTTTCACTTATAGTGTACATAAAATCACCTAAGTAGATTATACATTATTAATATTTGAAAAACAAATAGATATGATATAATATCCCTAGGTGATATCATGAAATATGGAATAAAAGGTTATGGAGATAATGAAGTAATAAAAAGTTTTAATGAAGCAAATAATAAAATTGAAGCCCTTATGTTAGATGGTAGTATTAAAACATATCCAATAGATTCTAAAGAAGATATCAAGAATAAGCAAAGAGAACAGTCTATAGATTTTTCTTCTAATTATGAGTCTTACACACTTAGTTTAATATTTAGTATGATGCTTATTGTATTAACTATTATTATAATTATAATGAGAGTTAGTATTATAGCTTTCGATGTTGCTATAAAGAATTTAGGACTAATTGGTATATCCCCATGGCTACTAGGTATGTATGCTATTGGTAATCCAATAATTAAAGTATGTAATAAGAAGTTAGTTAAAATTTATAAACCCAAAATTGAAAAAGCAGAAGAAAAAGGAAAACATGGTACATATTTAAAATATGAAAAGGAATATAAAAAAAGTGAAGTTAGTTTAAATAATATTGATAATTATTCAATAGAAGAATTAATAGAAATTAAAGAAAAACTTTTGCAACTATCTAGTGAAATAGTAGTAGAGCAAAAAGATATAGAAAAACCAAAAGTTAAGGGATTAACTAGTAATAACAAACTTCGCTGAAAGAGGTGATTTATATGGATTATATTAAGAAGAAATTAGCACTTGTTCCAAATGAACCAGGATGCTATCAAATGAAAAATAAAGATGGAATAATAATATATGTAGGTAAAGCTAAAAAACTTAAGAATAGATTATCTTCATATTTTAGAGGTACACATACTGGCAAAACAGCTAAACTTGTTAGTGAAATAGTCAACTTTGAATATATTGTGGTTGGTACTGAAACAGAGTCACTAGTATTAGAACTTAATTTAATTAAAAAATATGATCCAAAATATAATATATTACTTCGTGATGACAAAACTTATCCATATATAGAATTAACTAATGAGAAAGTGCCTAAATTAGCAGTAGTTAGAAATGTTAATCGCAAGAGAAAAAATCAAACAAGATTATTTGGACCTTATCCAAATGTTACAGCGGCAAGATACACAGTTAATTTACTTAATAGAATATATCCTTTAAAAAAATGTAATACTTTTCCTAAAAAACCATGTCTATATTATCATATAGGGCAGTGTTTAGGTTACTGTGCTATTGAGATACCTAGAGAACAAATAGTAGCCATGGAAAATGAGATACTTAGTTTCTTAAGAGGCAATGATGATATTGTTATAAAGAAACTCGAAAATGAAATGTATTTAGAAAGTAGTAAAATGAATTATGAAAAAGCAAAAGAGTTAAAGGAAATGCTTGATTATATTAAAGTTACTATGGCAAGACAAAAAGTAGAAATTAATGATGTAACTGATCGTGACATTTTTGGATATTATACAAATAAAGGTTATATAAGTATAACCGTTTTATTCATTCGTGGTGGTAAAATACTTGAAAGGCATTCTAAAATAATGCCTATGATAGATGAAGTTGAAGAAGAATTTAATAGATATATAGCTAAGTTTTATGAAAAAGATATTATTATGCCAAAAGAAATTTTAGGGCCTTCTATTACAGATTCAGAATTACTTGAGAATTATTTAGAATTGCCTGTTAGAATACCTTTAAAGGGTACAAAGAAAAATTTAGTAGATATGGCAAGTGATAATGCTAAAGTTGTATTAAATGAAAAGTTTGAACTTATTAAAAGAGATGAAGATAGAACTTCAAGTGCTAATGATGAACTTAAAAAGATACTAAATTTAGATACTCTAGATCGTATTGAGTTATTTGATAATTCTAATCTATTTGGTAGTTATAATGTTTCAGGTATGGTTGTATTTGTTGATGGTAAGCCTAGTAAAAACGATTATCGTAAATTTAAAATTAGTATTGATAAGAATGATGACTATGGAACGATGAGGGAAGTTATTTATCGTAGATATTATAGAGTTCTCGTAGATGACTTAAAGAAACCCGATTTAATTATTGTAGATGGTGGTTTAGGACAGATTAATATAGCTAGAAGTGTAGTTGATAGTCTAGGTCTTAATATCCCTGTAGTAGGGCTTAAAAAAGATAATAAGCATACAACTGAAAGTCTTCTTGCAAAAGATCCTATAATAGAAATTCCTATAGATAAAAAGAGTAATGTTTTCTATTATCTAGAAAGAATGCAAGATGAGGTTCATAATTTCACTATTAATTATCATAAGCAGTTAAGAAGTAAAGGTTCACTTGAAAGTATACTTGATAGTATTGATGGTATTGGTACTAAAAGAAGAAATGAGCTATTAAAAAAATACAAAACAATAACCAAACTTAAAGAATTAACTAAAGTGCAGTTAGAAGAAATAATTCCTTCTAAAGTTGCTGAAAATTTAATAGAATTTTTAAATAATTATTAAAAGAAGCAAAATGATAATGCTTCTTTTTCCTTTAGAATATGTGAAAATATGAAAATTTCATTATTCGTTTGAATATAAACATTTTAAAATGGTATACTGTTTTAATTTGGAGGTGTTTTAATGAAAAGAATGAAAGAAATAAGTGCTGATCAAGTATTAAGTTTACTATTTATTAGTCTTGGCAGTGATGCTTTGATAAACTTTAAAGATATAGATAAGTTTTTTGACTTATTAAAAGAAATTAATGATAAATATAATTGTAATTGTAACTATTATTTTGGAATAAATATGCCTATGAATGGTAATTTTGATGAAACATTATTTGAGGAAATAAATAGTGGTGAAAATGAAGGTAAATTAAAATTAGTTAAAATAGATAGATCTAAAAGAAGTGAAATTATTAAAGAAAAAATGACTAAGCATATTATATCTTTAGCAGGAAAAGATAAGGAATTTATGAAAAGTATTAAATTAGCTATGAAGATTTATAATGAACAGTATAACCAAAACAAACCATATCTTATTAATTCACAGAAGAATAATAAAAATCCCTTTTTAGAAAAGATAAAAGGGCTAGTTAAAACTAAGTGAATCATGTTATAATTAGTTAGGTGATAATATGGCAAACATAAAAGTAATGGATGAAATACTAGCAAATAAAATAGCGGCAGGAGAAGTTGTTGAAAGATGCTCTTCTGTTGTAAAAGAATTAGTAGAAAATAGTATTGATGCTGGTTCTACGGAAATATTAGTTGAACTAGAAGATGCTGGTACTAAGATGATACGTGTAGTAGATAACGGTAAAGGGATGGATCAAACAGATGCTCTTTTAGCTTTCCAAAGACATGCTACTAGTAAATTATTATCAGAAGATGATTTATATCGTATAAATACATTAGGTTTTAGAGGTGAAGCACTTCCTTCTATCGCCAGCGTTAGTGATATAATTTTAAAAACTTCTACTGGTGATGTTGGGACAATTGTTCATATTCAAGGTGGAAAATTGATAAGTAATGGTAATGGTGATGCAAGACGTGGAACTATTATGGCAGTTAATGACTTATTTTATAATACACCGGCAAGATTAAAACACTTAAAAAGTTTATATAGTGAGCTTGCTAATGTATCTGAATATATGAATAAAATTGCTTTATCTCACCCAAATATAAAATTCACATTAACTAATAATGAACAGGTCTTATTAGGAACAGATGGTAGAGGAGACTTGCTAAAAACTATTAAAGATATATATGGTCTTGAAGTAGTTAAAAAGATGTTTCCTATTAAGGCAGAAGATGATGATTATTTAGTAGAGGGTTATATAAGTTATCCTGAAATTAATAGATCAAGTAGAAATCATATGATTACTATAGTAAATGGTAGAGTAGTAAGAAATATGGACATAAATAGAATTATTAATGATAGTTATCATTCCTATAAACCAGATACTAGATATCCTATTGTAGTACTTGAAATAACAGTTGATCCTTCTTTAATAGATGTTAATATACATCCTACTAAAATGGATATTAAATTTAGTAAAATAGAAAATTTAATGGAATTAATAAGTACATCTATAAAAAATATACTTAGTAAAAAAAATCTAATTCCTCAAATAGAAGTAGAAAAAACAAAGGAAGAAGAATTTGACTTAGATACAATAAAATATGAAAAACCAAAGTATCAAGAGATGACTTTAAATCTTACAAGAACTCAGGAAGAGGAAGAACCATATATTCTAATTAATGAAGATTTAATTGTAAAAGATTATTCCGATAAAACAAGTACCGAAGAGAAAGAGAAGCAAAAAGAAGTAAATGAAGACCATATAGATAGACTTCCAGAAATTTATCCTGTTGGTCTTGTCCATGGAACATATATTATCTGTCAAAACGAGACAGGTATGTATATGATAGATCAACATGCTGCTAAAGAAAGAATTAATTATGAAAAATTCAAAAAAGAACTAGGTAATCCTAATTCTAATGAAATAACTATGCTTTTCCCATTAACTATTGAGTTTACTAATAATGAATTTATTATTCTAAAAGAACATTTTGATTTATTAAAGAGTATAAATATTGATATAGAAGAATTTGGTTATAACTCAGTAGTTATAAAGGCTCATCCTACATGGCTTCCAAAAGGCTATGAAGAACAAGCTCTAAGAAAGATTATTGAAGTAGTTATTACTACTGAAAAAGACTTTAATATAGAAAAATTTAATGAAAAGGCAGCAACTATGTTAAGTTGTAAAATGGCAATTAAAGCTAATATGAATTTAACTATGTTAGAAATGGAAAAACTAATTAATGATTTAAGAAAATGTGATAATCCATTTAACTGTCCTCATGGTAGGCCAACGACTATTTTCTATACCAACTATGATTTAGAGAAGTTATTTAAGCGTAGTGGTTTTGAATTACTAGATTAAAATAATTAGAGAAAAGAGAATACTTTATTTGTATTCTCTTTTTGTTATTTATATTTATCTTTAAACTCTTTCTGTAATACTTTACAAT
Organism: Bacillota bacterium; assembly: GCA_023460995.1. Lineage (GTDB taxonomy): Bacteria > Bacillota_I > Bacilli_A > RF39 > UBA660 > RGIG4266. The sequence goes on from JAEWOE010000002.1 coordinate 112,330, forward strand.
CTATCAAACCACATTCATTTGTTGTATGTTTTTCAGTACAATTAGTATTATGTATTAGATAAGCAAGTACTAAATATGTATCTTGTAAACTTTCTTGTTCATTTAATGTAGATACTAAATTACCAAAATTTAATAACCATTCATCTTCATCCATACTTCTTGGTAATAATTGTTCAACTATCATGTTATTTAGCTCTTTCAAAAATACTTCTTTATTAATGCTAGAATTTAATAATTTTTGATAAGCATATGATGCTACAAATAATTCTTCATCTGTTACAGCGTCGTCTGTAGCGTTTATTCTATCCATATTATCTAACATATATTCGGTTGTATTTTCAACAACAGCTTCTTTATCATCTAAACTATTAAGTAATTTATCACAATTACTTTCAGTAACAGGTGTTACCTCATTACTAATTATGCTTGTGTTACCAGAAGATGCTACAGATGCCTTTACAACAATACTAATATCCTTATTATTACATATAGTGCATCCTGTAAATGTAGCACTTGTGATAACGATTAAACCAGTAGCTATAATTCTTTTAATAACTGTATTATTAATTGTTTTTACTTTCATTTTTCTCCTCTTATCTGTACAACTTGCTATATTATATATTTACTAATATAAATTGTCAATTTGATAATTATTTATTATTTTATGATTAATCGACAATTTTTTTAAAACTAGTATGAAATAATGTTAATAGGTGATTTTATGAAAAAATACTTATTTCCAATTATTTCTTCGCTAGTAATAGGATATATTTTAGCGAATTTGCTTTTTAAACAATATCAATATGATAAAAATATTAAAACTGTATTTAATAATGGAGTTACAATTTATTTTTTACAACAAGGTGTTTATTCATCGATTGATAGTATGAAAGAAAATATGGGGAGCTTTAATTACTATATTTATAGTTTTGAAAATGATAAGTACTATGCTTATATAGGTATCACAAAAAGCAAGGATAACTTAACTAAATTAAAAGGATATTATGAAAGTAAAGGATATACTATTTATGTGAAAGAAGTAAGTGTTAATAATAATTCATTTATTACTATATTAGAGCAATATGATAATCTACTAGCTACTACTGATAATGAAGACACTATAAACGCTATTATGATGCAGGCTTTAGCTAAATATGAGGAGCTGATTACAAATGCCAGTTAAGATAAAAGATTTACCTATTTTAGAGCGCCCTAGAGAAAGATTGATGATTAATGGGGTAAATAATTTATCTAACGAAGAATTGCTCGCTATTATCCTTAAAACAGGAAGTAGAGGAGAATCATCAAAGATAATTGCTTCTAATATTTTGTCATATATAAAGAATATAAATAGTTTAAGAAATATTACTATAAAAGAGTTAACTACTATAAAGGGTATTGGGAAAGCAAAAGCTTGTGATATTCAAGCAGCCATAGAACTAGGTAAACGTATATATAGTAGTAATATTGTACTTAATAATATCAAATTTAATAGTCCAGATATAATATTTGAATATTATAAAGAAAAACTTCAAGATAAGAAACAAGAGTGTTTTTACGCAGTATATTTAGATGCTTCAAAAAAGGTTATTGAGGATAAACTACTTTTTATTGGAACCGTTAATCAAAGTATTGTCCATCCAAGAAATATATTTAAAGAAGCATGTATCTTAGATGCATCATGTATAATTTGTGTTCATAATCATCCTAGCAACAATGTTGTTCCTAGTAAAGAAGATATTAATTTAACTAATAACTTAATAGAGATAGGTAAAATATTTGGTATTCCTATAATTGATCACATAATAGTTGGACCAACTAAGTATTATAGTTTTTTTGAAAATGGTGATATATAATGAAGCAAAAAATATTGATTTTTATTCTTGGAATTATTTTACTTATATGTTTTAATTATTTTATAAATAGGACAACATCATTAGAAGGATTATCAAAAGATATAAGTTATAAAGTTACTAGATTATTTAGTAACACTAAAGAAATAAATTTATCTAAGGATATGCTTGTAAGTAAAAATATAGCTTTAGAAAAAGAATTAGTGGAGTTGAAAAATTTATTAAAACTAAATGAAATAACTGCGACTTACAATATAATAAACGCTACTGTAATAAATAGAAATATGAAAGAGTTTTATGATATAGTTGTTATTGATAAGGGCTACAATGATGGTGTTGATATAGGCTATGCTGTTGTTACTAATGAAGGATTAATAGGTAAAGTAATAAAGCTAGGTAAAGAAACTAGTACAATTAAACTACTTACTAGTAGTGATTTATATAATATGCTTTCTGTTAATATTCATACTAGTAATGGTGATATTTATGGAATACTATCTGATTATGATGAACAAACCAATTCTTTTATCATTGAAGGAATAGATGAATTAACAAAAATAGAAGTAGGTGATGTTGTTTCAACAACAGGACTTGAAAATAACTATCCTAATGGAATTAATATAGGAAAAGTAGTTAGAATAAGCAAAGATAATTTTGATTTAGCATATATTCTTAAAGTAGAATCATACATAGATTTTAATAATTTTCATTATGTGGCGGTATTAAATAGAAATGATTCTTAGTTTACCTTTTTTTCTACTTGATTTAATATTAGGAATATATATAAATAGTTATTTTAATTTATCTTTGTTAATATGTATTAGTTACTATACTAGGTATAAATATAAAAGAAATATACCATATGTAATACTATTAGGTTTTATATATGATCTTGTTTTTTCTGGAGTACTATTTTTAAATACATTTATTTATTTGATTATATATATTGTAACTAATAAAATTAAAGAGATAAATATTTACTTGGTTTATTTAATAAATATGCTTATATATGTTGTTTTAAATTATTTACTTTTATATATATATACAAATACTTATATAAATTTTCTATTTATATTTAAAATAATAATCTTTAATGTAATAGTTTTTTATATATCAAACTGGTTATATATGAAATTGACAAAATAATATAAAAATGTTAGTATATACCTCATTCAAAGGGGGAATATACATGAAAGATATTAAAGGAACTATTAAATTTTATAATAAAAATGTAATTAAAAAATGTTTAGGTACAGGTGCTTTAATTTTAGTAGCTGATGTTAGTCCGCTTAAATCAATAACAATTATTAGTTCAATTGGTGCTGGTTTTATGATTGCAAACATTGCTTCTAAATTAAAAGAAATAAAAGAAAATAATGATCCTTCTCTATCAAAAAAAAATAAAAGAAGCATTATTATTGAAAAATTAAAAGAATTAAAAGCAGAACTTGTTACTGAAATAGAAAAAGAGAAAAGTTCAAAAAAGAAAGTTGAAACTTCAACTAAAAAAGAAATTAGTACAAAAAAAGAATTAAGTATTAGTAACTATGCTCATTTAGATAATAAACCTAAAGAGACAGTAGTTATTCCGGTTACTTCTGATCTTCTTGGCGATTATATCGCAAGGCAAAATACACTTAAAAAGTAGTATAATTACTACTTTTTTTCATATATTTTAATAGGTGATATGAGTGAGCGAATTAGAGAGGATACGTAGGAAAAAGAAATCAAGACAAAGTTATACAAATGTGACACCCAAAAAAGGTTGCAAGTATTTTATGTTTTTGACAAAAATTCTTTTAGTTATAATAATAACTTTAATACTTATGATTTTAATGAAATGTAATAAATCTTTTAAAGAAAAATTTTATGTTGAGGTATTTGAAAAGAACTTCTCTTTTGCAAGCGTAAATAACTTATATCAAAAGTATTTAGGATCATTTTTGCCATTTGATGGAATTGCGGATACTGACACCGTTTTTAATGAAAAGTTAACCTATACTGAGGTTAATAAATATTTAGATGGAGCGAAACTTACTGTAAAAGATTCATATTTAGTACCTTCAGTTCAAAGTGGTTTAGTTGTATATATAGGCGAAAAAGAAGGATACGGTAATACTGTCACTATTCAAGGTGTTGATGGAATAGATATATGGTATGGTAATATTGAAAATGTTTCAGTTGAACTATATGATTATGTTGACTTAGGTACATTAATAGGTAATACTATAGATACGAATTTATATTTAGTGTATAAAAAAGAAGGAAAAGTGCTTAATTATGAAGATTATCTCTAAGATTAAGATTCATTTCTTTTTTTATGTAGTTTTATTTCTTTCAATATTAACTGGTCACTTTAAAACTTTTTTTGCTATGACAATAATAACCATATTCCATGAATTAGGTCATATTATAACAAGCCTTATTTTTAAATGGAACATAGATAAAGTAGTAGTTATGCCAATAAGTTTATTAACTATATACAATGTTAAAATTAATACAAAAAAGTATCAAGAATTAATAGTTACAATAATGGGGCCAATAGCTCAAATATTTCTTTTTTTCGTTATAAATGATGAAGAAATACTTAGATATAACTTAATGTTGCTTTTATTTAATTTACTTCCTATATACCCCTTAGATGGTTCAAAAATATTTAAAATAGTATTATATGATTACCTTCCTTTTAAATATGTTGAGAGTATAAATATCTATGTTTCTGTTATTACAATAATTTTATTATTATTTGTATCCAAATGGAATTTGATAATTATATTTGTATGTGTACTATTTGTATTTAAGGCAGTAGAGGAGTATAAAAAAAGAAAATTTATATTTAATAAGTTTTTATTTGAAAGATATTTATATAAGATTAAGTACAAGAAAAATAAAATTATAAATGGACTAAAAAAAGATGATTTTTATAAAAATTATCATCATAATTTCATTACTAAAAATAAAATAGTTACTGAGGAAGAATTTTTAAGCAAAATGTTTGACAATACAGGGGTTTTATGATAAAATTTATAACTGTGTAGAGCCTTACTCTACAACCGCGCAGAGAAGGTTTTAAGCTATATTAGCACCTTAATGGCGAGTCTTAGAGGAACGGAGGAAAAAAAATGAAAGCTATATTCGAAACAGGTGGAAAACAATATTACGCTGAAGAAGGAACAATATTATATGTTGAAAAGCTAGATGCTGCTGACGGAGAAGAAGTTTCTTTTGATAGAGTTTTAATGGCTAATGGTGTTGTTGGACGCCCATATGTTAGTGGAACAGTTGTGAAAGCTAAAGTTTTAAAACATGGTAAAAACAAAAAGATTAAAGTATTTAAATATAATCCAAAGAAAAATTACCATAAAACTCAAGGTCATCGTCAACCTTATACTAAAATTGAAGTTATTAGTGTTAAATAATAATGATTAAAGTAAATGTTATTAGAAAAGCAGCTAAAATTGATAAAATTATTATAAGTGGGCATGCTATGTATGCTGACTATGGTAAAGATATCGTTTGTGCTTCTGTATCTAGTATTGTTATTACATCAATTAATGCTATATTAAAAATTAATAAAGATGCAATAACTTATCATCAAGGCGATGATTTAGAAATAACTGTAAAGTTGCATAATGATGTAACTGAAAAATTGCTTGAGAACATGTTAGATTTATTAACTGAATTATCAACGCAGTACAAAAAAAATATAAATATTAATATATAGGGAGGTGCCAATAGTGAAATTTTTAGAATTAAATATACAATTATTTGCCCACAAAAAAGGACAAGGTTCAACTAGAAATGGTCGTGACTCTATATCTAAAAGATTAGGAGCAAAGGCTGCTGACGGTGAATTTGTTACTGGTGGTTCAATATTATATCGTCAACGTGGAACAAAAATTTACCCAGGTACTAACGCAGGAATTGGATCAGATGATACAGTTTATGCTAAAGTTCCAGGATATGTAAAATTTGAACGTGTTGGAAGAGATAAAAAACAAGTTAGTATTTATCCTGAAAGACAAAACTAATTTAATATTAAGCAGTAAAAGAGTTAATGCATATTAATTCTTTTTTTGTTTATAATTTTATGTTTATATTTGCAAAATAAACAAATCTTTACATTTTTTTAAACAACAAATAATATTTGTGATATAATTATTTTAATAGAAGAGGATGTGTTAAGATGAGGGATGTAAACATATTAACTAATAATGGTGTTAATGTAGCGGCTAGTCTTGAACTTTTTGGGGACATGGCAACATATGATGAAACAGTAGTAGACTTCTTAAATGGAGTAGAAGAAAAGATATCTGGTATTAAAAAATATAAAGAAAATGGCGATATGCCTAATTATGCAATATTAGTTCACTCTTTAAAAAGTGATGCTAAATACTTAGGATTAACAGCTTTAGCAGAGATTTCATTTCAACACGAAATGGATAGCAAGGCTAACAATATTAATGCTGTATATAATAATTACGATGCTTTAATGGCTGAAGCAAATAGATCTATTGCTTTACTAAAAGCTTATGTAGGTGATATGTCACCAGTTCCTACTGTAGTAGCGCCTGTCGCAGCTCCAGTAATTAAAGATAAAACAATTTTAGTTGTTGATGATTCAGATATTATAAGAACATTTATTCAAAAAATATTTAATGATAATTATCATGTTATGATGGCGCATGATGGCAAAGAAGCAATAGATGTCATTGGTACTAGTGCTTATGACAATATCGTAGGTGTGTTACTTGATTTAAATATGCCTAATATAAATGGTTTTGAAGTATTGGAGTATTTTAAAGAGAATAATTTATTTTCAAAAATTCCAGTATCAATAATAACAGGTGATGATTCTCGCGATTCTATTGATAGAGCGTTTAATTATCCGATAACTGATGTATTACAAAAACCATTTAATGAAAGAGATGTTAAAAGAATTCTTGATAAGATGTTAGCTTTAAGTAATTTAATATAATATATTTAATAAAATCCTTAATTTATTATTAAGGATTTTTTATACAAAAATTGTGATTGATTTTTAATATCAATATTGTTATAATTATATAGAAAGTATGGTACAAGTTAGCTTATAAATTATTATCACATCATTAGTATCATGTTTTTTATTGTCTATTTAATCTTGTTATTTACTAATATAGTTTAGGTTCTATTTACATAACTTACTATTTTTATAGTTATAGTAATTATGGTTATACTATTAACAAACATTATATTAATAACTCGAAGAAGAAAAGGTGAATTATGGAAATTTTATTATTATGCGTTAAGATATTTTTTGTGAGGATACTAGATGTATCATTAGGTACAGTAAGAACTATAATAACAGTAAAAGGTAAAAAAGTTATTGCGAGCGCAGTTGGATTTGTTGAAGTTTTGATATGGTTCTCAGTTGTTAAAGAAGCTTTAAATACTGATATTCAAAGTATATGGATTGCAATTAGTTATGCCTTAGGTTTTGCAACAGGTACTTTTGTTGGTGGATTTTTATCAGATAAATTTATAAGTGGAAATTTGACAGTACAAGTTATTTTAAGTAATCGTAATGATGAAATAGTAACTTCTATTAGAAAAGCAGGTTATGCAACCACTGTTATAGATGTTAAGGGACAAGATCAAGACCAACTAAAATATATGCTTCTTATGGAAATTAATAAAAAACGTGTTGATCATTTAAAAAAACTTATTAAAAGTTTAGATGAAAAAGCATTTATAGTTATTAGTGAAACGAAAACAGTTCAAAATGGGTATTTTAGATAATATCCATTTTGTTTTATATAGTAAAATAGAAAGGAAGAACGAAATGATAGATAATTACAATAAATATGCTAATTTATTACTGTCTAAATGTTTAAACATAAAAGAAGGAGAACCTTTACTTATTCAGGCACCTATAGAAAATATTGATTTTGTAAGAATAGTTGCTAAAAGAGCTTATGAACTAGGAGTTAATGATATATATTTTGATTTTGATGATGATATTTTAAAGCATGATCAACTCTTAAGTTTAGACGTAGAAAGTTTAAAAAAAAGTAGGTTTTGGAATAAAAAAATATTTGATGAGTATGCAAATAAAGGGGCTGCTTTTTTGATGCTTTATGGTGATAATCCAGACTTAACAAATGATATAGATCCTATTAAAGTAGGTGAAGTAGCCAAAGTAAATAGACTATCTAGACCCATTTATAAAGCAAAACAGTCTATAAATGAGGTGTCTTGGTGCATTGCTTCAGTAGCAACCGAAGCATGGGCAAGAAAAATATTTCCAAATAGTATAAATCCTAAATCAGAACTTTGGAATAAAATATTTGAAATGTGCCTTATTAATAGTGAAAATCCATTAATAGAATGGGATAAAAAAGTTGCTATTAATAGTAAAAGGTGTGAATTATTAAATAATAATGTTTTTAAAGAACTACATTATACCAATAGCTTAGGAACTGATTTATTAATAAAACTATCAGATGATGCCATATGGTGTGGTGGTGATGAAGAAACTGTTGATGGAAGAAAAGTAATTATGAATATGCCAACAGAAGAAGTATTTACAACTCCAATAATGACAGGAACAAGTGGTGTTGTCTATAGTTCAAAGCCTCTTGTATATAGTGGAGCACTAATTGAAAATTTTATGCTAAAATTTGAAGATGGAAAAGTTGTTGGTTTTGAGGCCGAAAAAGGTTATGAAGTACTTAAAAGTATAATTGAAGGTGATGAACATTCATGTATGTTAGGTGAGGTTGCTTTAGTAGATTATAATTCCCCTATATCTAATTCAGGATTAATATTTTATGAAACTTTATTTGATGAAAATGCATCATGTCATTTAGCTTTTGGTAATGGGTTTCCAACCTGCATAAAAAATACTAGTGGTAAAAGCCGTGAAGACTTAATTAAGATGGGAATTAATCAGTCTAGTGTTCATGTTGATTTCATGATAGGCACTAAAGACTTAACAATAAAAGGTATTAATAAAGATAATGAAGAAGTGCTTATTTTTGATAATGGAAACTTTATTTTAAGATAATAAATTAAGACGTTTTATTAATGTCTTTTTTCTTGTTTAAATTATGTTAATAGTGTATAATACTTCTAGGAAAAGGGGCGTGGTAATATGTTCGTAGATGAAGTTACGCTTGAGTTACAGGCCGGTGATGGCGGTAATGGTTGTCTAGCATTTAGACGAGAAAAATTTGTAGAAATGGGTGGACCATTTGGTGGTAGTGGTGGTAAAGGATCAAACATCATTTTTAAAGTTGATGAAGGATTAAATACACTACTTGATTTAAGATATAAAAGAGTTATAAAAGGCAATAAAGGTGAAAACGGAGAAGGTAAAGGGAAACATGGAGCAGCTGCAACAGATGTTGTTGTTAAAGTTCCCCAAGGTACTATAATTACTGATTATGAATCAGGTTTAGTTATAGCGGATCTTACTAATAAAAATGAAGAGGTTATAGCTGCTTATGGTGGCCGTGGTGGTAGAGGAAACATTGCTTTCGCAACTCGTGCTAATCCAGCGCCTGCATATGCTGAAAATGGTGAACCTGGTGAGTATAGAAAAATAAAAGTAGAACTTAAACTACTTGCTGATGTTGGTCTTGTTGGACTTCCTAGTGTAGGAAAATCAACTTTTATTTCTAAAATTAGTGCCGCTAAACCAAAAATTGCAGCTTATCATTTTACGACATTATCACCTAATTTAGGTGTTGTAAGAACAATTGATAATAGAAGTTTTGTTGTTGCAGATTTACCTGGATTAATAAAAGGAGCTTCTTTAGGAGAAGGTCTTGGTGATAAATTCTTAAGACATATTGAAAGAACAAGAGTTATTGCCCATATTATAGATATGAGTGGTTTTGAAGGTAGAGATCCTTATGATGACTATTTAGTTATTAATAAAGAACTTGATGATTTTAGTAAAAAGATATTAAAGAAACCACAAGTAGTAATAGCTAATAAAATGGATATAGACGGTGCTGAATTAAATCTTGAAATTTTTCGTAAGAAAGTAAAAGATGTTGAAGTATATCCTATATCAGCAGCTACTGGTAAAGGAATTGATGAAGTTCTTATAAAGATAGCTGATATGCTTGATACTATTGAAAGACAACCATTATATGAAGAAGATGAAATAGAAAGTCATGTTCTATATAAGTTTGAAAGAGAAAAACCATTTACAATTAATCATGAAGGACGTACTTGGGTTGTTCGTGGTAAAGAAGTAGAAAAAATGCTTCGTATGACAAGCTTTAGAACAGATGAAGCTGCTAATAGATTTGCTAATAAATTACGCAAAATGGGTATTGATGCTAAGTTAAAAGAACTTGGCGCTGTTGAAGGCGATACAATAAGAATATTAGATTTAGAATTTGAATACAAGGACTAAAAAGATAGATTTAAATCTATCTTTTTATGTTATAATTATTATAGAGTAGGTGAAGCAGCATGAAGGTAGTTTATCATGGCAGTAGTTTTTCTAAATTAGAAACAATTACACCGCATCAAAGTATTCATGGAAATTATGTATATGCAACAAATAATAAAGTTATTGCTATTATAATGGCTCATAAATATGGTTCAGATTTCACTTATAGTTTTGGTAGAGAAAATAGGAAAGAACCATATAATTTAGTTGAAAGAATTCCTGGTGCTTTTGATATAATGTATAAAAGTTCAGCTTCTATTTATAGTTTAGACGGTAGTAATTTTACAAAAATCAACACAAGTTTTAACGAAATAGTAAGTACTGAAGAAGAAAAAGTTTTAGGAGAAGAAAAAATAACTAATTTATTAAAAGTAATTAATAATTTAGAAAAAGAAAACGTAATTAAAGTATATAGATATCCAAATAAACCAGAAGGTTTTAAAAGAGATGGTTCAGATTTAATAGAAAAACTGGCAGCAGGGCAAGATTTTGAAACGATAAGAAGTAGGTATATATCTTTGCTTAGTTATTATCCTGAACTACTTGATAAAGTAAATGATAAATTATTTAGTATTAACAAATCTTTTCCAGGGTTTAATACAAGTGATTTATTTAATATATTAGATTATTGTATTGCAAGATATAATCAAGATCCTAAAAATGAACCTTTCTTAAAATTAAAACTTAATAAGTTTACAAAGTTATATCCAATATATTTTAAGGATATTAATTTAGTTGATATATGTAATAAAAAAACAATTTAATATGTATTAAATTGTTTTATTTTATATAATCGCCAACTTTATAGTTGTAGTAATTAACTGGAGACTCGTATGCATAATACACATTTTTTTTAGGTAATATTACCTTATATGGTTTTATATTTTTATATATATATAATATCTTATTATTTTTATCTGTCATATGAACATCTATATTAATAAACATGAACATAGTATGAATACTATTACATCTTGGAAAGCACAATATATAATTAACTTTTCTTTTAAACATTAGTCCAAAGAATCTTGAAAAAAAACTTTTACAAATAATAACATCTAACTTATTCATATTCTTCACCAATCATATTATAACATAAAAAGTAATTGACAAAAATATATAAAAAGTATAAAATTGAAGTATAAAAGGGTAGTAATTGGGTAGGAGGATTTTATGAATAATAAAGGACAAGCTTTAGTAGAGTATTTATTAATAATTGCTTTAATTAGTGTTATTGTAGTAAGTCTAGTTAAGTTACTAGGAGGATACTTACAAGATTCTGTTACCAAGTCATCTTGTAATTTAATTGACAAAGTTTATGTAGCAGGGGAAAAACCAGGCGAAGGTTACTGCGCAGAATCAGAATAGAATAGTTTTTAAAAGAAGAAATATTTATGTACTTCTTCTTTTTTATTGTTTAATTAGTCGTTTTTTGGTATAATCTTATTAAGATATGCGAGTGTGATTATATGATAAAAGATATAAGGAATAGCAAAGGGCAAGCTTTAGTAGAATTTGTTCTTGTAATGCCTATTTTTATCTTTATTATTATGGCTATGATAGATTTAGGAAATATTATATATAAAAAGTATAATCTAGAAAATACACTTGATACGGTAGTAGAATTATATAGGCAAGGAGAAAGTCAAAAGATGGCAGCCTATGCATCAGTTGAAAATATTGATTTGGATATTTCTTCTGTTAGTACTGATTTAACTAAAGTATCTGTTACGAAAACTATAAATATAATAACACCAGGATTAAATAATATACTCGGCAAAGATTATACCTTATCAGTAGATAGAACTATTTTTTTTGAAAAGGAAACGTCTATAAATGAATGATAGAAAAGGACAAGTTTTAGTTGCCTTTGTCTTATTAATACCAGTAATAATAATGCTGCTGGCGTTAATAGTAGATGTTGGTTTTCTATATGTAGAAAAAAGAAATACTGATAATGTGGTAAGGGATATAACAAATTATGGGCTTGATAACTTAAATTTAGAAAAAGATATATTACAAGGAAAGATAACTGAGTTAATTAATGCTAATTTAGACGATATACAAAATCTTAATATAAATATTGATACTAACAGTGTTGAAATAGATATAACAAGAAATAAGCAAAGTATATTTTCAAATGTATATAAAAAAGCAAGTTATAAAATAACTTCAAATTATATTGGTAACATTAATAATTCTGTAAATGATGTAAGGAAGGAGTCATAGTATGGCATTAAAAAAGGCTAAAATATTAACAATAACATCTGTAAGTGGAGGAACTGGAAAGACAACTACTGCTCTTTGCGTAGCAGGAACTTACTCAACTCTTGGAAAAAAAGTTTTAGTAATAGATTTAGATTTATATACAGGGACTATTGCTGCTGCTTTAAACTTAGATGTTAAATCAGACATGTTTATCTTAGTTAATGATTTAAATAATAATAAATTTAAAGGATTAGATGAATATGTAACAAGTTACAGCGAAAATATTGATATTTTACCAGCTACTAAAGATCCTAGATATGCTAATAAAATTAATGCTAGTTATTTACAACTGGTTTTTGATAAATACTGTAATAAATATGATTTGATTGTAGTTGATACAGCTGATGATTTTTCACCTTTTAATTTAGTTACTTTCGATTATAGTGACTTAATTATATACGTTATTAATAACGATGCAGTAAATTTAAAAAACATGCGTACTATGGTGTCAATATTTAAAGATATGGGTCTTACTAAATATAGAATATTCCTTAATGAGGCAAATAGTATTCATAAAAATTATTTCACAAAAAATGATATGAAGAATATTATGAAAGCTAATATAGATTATACTGTTACAAACAGATTCTTTATTAAAAATATAGATAAATATTTCTTAGATGGAGTAATTTTGACTTTAGATAAAACAATTAGATCAAAGTATAAAAAAGATATTAAAGAGTTTGAAGAAATTGCTAAGGTTATTATTGGTGAAACTGAGAAGAATGATAAAAAAGTTGAAAAAGTAAGAGTTTCTAATGACAAAGTAATGAAAGGGGAAAATGAATAGTATGAAGAGTTTTACAGAAGAATTCCAAGTAAGTATTAAAAAGAATAATTATGTTGAAACTTCCGATTACGAAACATTTCCTAACAAAGTATTACTTGACGAACTTAGAAATAAAATTATTCAAAATTTAATTGATAATCGTACCTCATCAAGTGGTGCTCTAGATACTTTTATCAAAAGACAAATAGATGCTACTATTGAAGGATATGATTTAACAGGAGTTGAGATATCTTATATCTATAACATGATAGATAATGAGATTAATGGATGTGGACCATTAACGGAACTTATGGAAGATCCTAATATAACTGAAATAATGGTTAATGGAATAGACCAAATTTATATTGAAATTGATGGACGAGTTAGTAAAGATGATAGTGTTTCTTTTATAAATGATGATCATATTATAAGAACAATACAGAGAATGATTCAGCCTATCGGTAGAACAATTGATGCTGCTAATCCTATGGTTGACGCAAGACTTTCTGATGGTTCTAGACTTAATGCTATTATAGCGCCACTTGCTATTAATGGACCAACTATTACTATTCGTAAGTTTAAGGAAGATTTAGTTTCTATAGATGATTTTTTAAGAACAGGAACATTAACTCCTTATATGGCTAGATTCTTGGAAGCATGTGTTAAAGCTAAATTAAATATTATTATATGTGGTGGTACTGGTTCTGGTAAAACAACACTTCTTAATGTTTTATCCTCATTTATCGGGCAAGATGAACGTATTGTAACAATAGAGGATGCAGCTGAACTTAGATTAAAACAACCACATGTTGTTTCGCTAGAAACAAGACTTGCAAATTATGAAGGACAAGGTGCTATAACAATTAGGGATTTAGTTATTAATTCCCTTCGTATGAGACCTGATCGTATTATAGTTGGCGAGTGTCGTGGTGGTGAGGCTTTTGATATGCTTCAGGCCATGAATACAGGACATTCAGGTAGTTTAACAACTATGCATGCTAATGGGCCTATTGACACTTTAAATAGGCTAGAAACATTAATTTTAATGTCTGGTATGGAAATACCAGTTAAAGCTATTCGTGAATATATTGAGAAAGCAATAAATGTCGTGGTTCAAACTGAAAGATTTTCTGATGGACGTAGAAGAGTAGTGGATATTTCTGAGGTTGTTGGATTTAAAGATGATATGATTGAATTAAAACAAATATTTGGATTTAAGCAAACAGGAAGACTTGATAACGGTGATGTTGACGGTGAGTTTATTCAATCTAAACATGTGCCAAAAGTATATGAAACAATGAAAGCCTTTGGTGTAGACAGTATAAAAGTTATTTTTGAAAAATAGGTGATAGTATGATGAATAATAATGGTTTTAGTCTGTATGGAACTTTGACTAATCAGGATATAAATCTTACCTTTACACCTCCTATAAACTTATATTCTTTTGAATATACGGTATATAAGAACGGTGGTATATATATAAAAGGAACAGGTTCTAATAACCCAATTGGTTTTAATTTTACTGCTACAGGTACATACACTGTCATAGTTACAATGACAGATATTACAGGACATAATACTGTAACTAGTCCTCAATATATTGTTGATAAAGAGAGTCCTATTATTACAGTTTCAAAAGATAATATTCAAATAGAAGAAGGAAAAAGCTTAAATGCACTTTCAAATATAGTAGTAACTGATAATTATGATAAAGATTTAAGTAAAGAAGTAACAACAAATTATGATGAACTAGATTTTGCTACTATAGGTGAAAAAAAGTTGATATATTCTGTAAGTGATAAAGCAGGCAATAATACTTCTAAAACCATCTATGTTAATGTTGTAAACGGTGTAGATCCTTATGTAGTATTTATTCAGTGTGGGATAGTAATAGGTTTAATTATATTTATAATTGCTATATTAAAATACAGACATTCAGTTAAAATAGAAAACCGCATTGCTAAATTTTCTGTAGAATCACTTGAGGATGACCAAATTTCATTATTTGATAAGCTATCACTAGTATTGACTAAATATATTAAAAAGGGAAGTAATTTATTTAATAAATCGGCTTTTTTAAAAAACTACTCAAAACATTTTGAAAAATATACTTCATTATATAATAGTGAATTAACTAGTATGGACCTTGTTTCTATAAAGATTACATTTGGTTTGATTTTCGTGCTTGTTTGTATCTTATCACTGGCAATTAAATCAAGAGTATTACCAGTATATGAATGGATAATACCTTTCTTTGCCGGGATATTTATAGTTGATATATATTATATAATAAAGTATAAATTTTATCGTAGTAAGATTGAGAATGACTTATTGCAGGCAATTATTATAATGAATAATGCTTTTAAATCTGGACGAAGTATTAGTCAAGCTATTGACCTTGTAACTACTGAACTAGAAGGACCTATAGCGAAAGAATTCAAGAAAATATATGTAGAATTATCCTTTGGTTTAGATTTAAATACTGTATTTAAGAGGTTTGCTGATAGAGTTAATGTTGAAGAAGCATCATATTTAACAGCGTCACTTACTATTTTAAATAAAACAGGTGGTAACATAGTAAAAGTATTTGATGCTATAGAAAAGTCATTATTTAGTAAAAAGAAATTAAAATTAGAACTAAATGCATTAACAAGTTCTTCAAAAGTAATAAAGAATATTTTATCAATAGTTCCACTAATTTTCTTTCTTTTAATTAGTTTTATTGATTCAAACTATTTTACTGTTTTCTTTAATACACAAATAGGTATTATATTATTTATTCTTATATTAATACTTTATGTATCATATATATTAGTAGTAAATAAAATTATGAAAGTTAGGATGTGATAAAGTGAGTAAGACTAGAATTAATTATAATTACAATGAGGAAAAGATAAGAAACTTACGTGAAAGAAATAAGAAAACAGCAGTAGAATTTGATAACAGTATTGTTAATAAAGTTTTTAGAAAAAGTGATATAAAATTAGTAGCAAATAGAATAGCTATGATGGGAAGAACTAAACTTACTGTTAGCTCTTTCTTAAATTTTAGAATTATGTTAAGCATGTGTGTATTTGTCTTGACACTAACTTTTTCAAAATATAGTTACGTTTTAGCGCCACTTTCAGCAATTGCTGTTTATTATGGTAGTTATTATGTTCTAATTTCTAATCCTATAAAAAAAAGAATTTCAAAGTTAGATCATGAAGCACTAAATTTTTTTGAAATTCTTACCCTTACTTTAGAATCAGGACGTAATTTAGAAAATTCACTTGAAATAACAGTAGACAATGTTGAATCTGAATTATCGGATGAATTTAGAAAAACTCTATTAGAAATTAAATTTGGTAAATCACTAATTGAATCATTAGATGGGATGAAACAAAGAATACCATCTGAAACAATTAATAATATTATATTAAATATGACTCAAACAAGCATCTTTGGTAGTAATATTTTGGATACTATGAATAATCAAATAGATTTTTTAAGAGATAAACAATTATTAGAAGTAAAAGAAAGAATGAATAGATTACCCAATAGAATTAGTATTATATCGGTGTTATTTATTGTTCCACTTATATTACTTTTGGTTTTAGGACCTTTTCTAGTAAACTTTTTGGGTTGAAATTACAAAATTTAGTGTATAATATGTATGAATGTTAAGAAAGAAGGATACGAATGAAATATTATTTAGTTGGAATAAAAGGGGCTGGAATGAGTGCGCTGGCACTTATTTTAAATGATTTAGGTTATGAAGTAATTGGATATGATGATGATAAAAATCATGAATTTACTGAAGACAAATTAGACGAACGTGGTATTAAAATTTTTACTGACGAAAATAATATTATTGATAAAAATACTATAGTTATAAGAAGTACGGCTATAAAAGAAAGTCATAGAGAGATAGTAAAAGCTAAATCACTAGATTTAAAAATATATGAATATAATGAGATGCTTGGTAAAGTAGCAAATATGTTTGAACTAATTACTGTAGCGGGCTGCCATGGTAAAACAACAACTACTTCTTTATTGGCACATGTTCTTAAAAATATGGGTGGTTGTAATTATTTAATAGGTGATGGTACTGGTTATGCTAGTAAAGAAAACAAGAAATTTGTTATAGAAGCATGTGAATACTATAGACATTTTCTTGTTTATGAGCCAAATTACGCAATAATAACTAATATTGAACTTGATCATGTCGATTATTTTAAGGATATGCAGGACGTTATTGATGCTTATTCAGAGTACGCTAATAATGCAGAAAAAATGGTTATTGCTTGTGGTGATGATCCTTATACGAGAATGTTAGAACTTAATAAACCGATATTCTATTATGGAATTGATGAAGATAATGATATAGTAGCAAAGAATATTGAGTACACTTCTGATGGTGTAGAATTCGATGTCTTTGTAGAAGAGAACTATTATGGACATTTTGATTTACCATTCTATGGTAAACATATGGTACTTAATACTTTAGCGGTTATTAGTGTTTGTTATTATGAAAGAATGGATGCAAAAGAAGTTTCTAAAAATTTAAAAACTTTTGGTGGAGCTGAAAGAAGATTTGAAGAAACTATTATAGGTGATACTATCTTAGTTGATGATTATGCACATCATCCAACAGAAGTTAAAGCTGTTATTAAAGCAGCAAGACAAAAGTATCCTAATAAGAAAGTTGTTGCGGTTTTTCAACCTCATACTTTTTCTAGAACACAAGCTTTCGCTGAAGATTTAATAAAAGTACTTAATTTAGCTGACAAAGCCTTTGTTTTAGACATATTCCCATCACGTGAAAAACAAGAAGATTTTCCAGGAATAAATTCTGATATTATTGTTGGAAAATTAAATAATGGAGAATTAATAACTGATGAAAGTTGGGATAAATTAAAGGAATATAAAGGTGCGATTGTACTTTTCCTTAGTCCAAAACAAATTCAAAATTTAATGGAAAAATTTACGGAATACTTAAATTGTTAAGTATTCTTTTATTTACTTAAAATTAATAATATTGTATAATAATTATAGGATGATAGGTGAATGTATGATGTATGTTTTTAGAAACGAAAAAGGATTTACATTAGCGGAACTGTTAGGTGTTATTACAATTTTGGCGATAATAGCATTAATAACAGTACCGCTTGTTAATAAATATGTATTAAGTAGTAGGCAAAAAGCCTATGATGTAGAAATTACTACATTAAAAAAAGCTGCACAACAGTGGTTTACAAGAAATTCTACTTCCGTTGTTTTCGATGGAAACAGTTTTTATGCACTAGATTTAGAAGAATTGAAACAGAGTGAGTTTTTATCTGATCAACCAATATATAATCCATTAAACCCTGATGAAGAAATAACCGGATGTGTTATGATTAAAAAAAATGATAGTATTTATAGTTATGAATATAGTGCAACATGCACTGGCACATTTAATGTATATGTTAATGGTACAGCAGTATATTTTAATCCTGTAACTGGAGCAAAATGTACAGTAGGTGAAGCTGTGAGCACAACCGGAACAAAAACAGGATGCATGAAATGGTATACATTTAATGATAGTTCAGAAAAAGATACTGTTAATTTAATATTAGATCATAATACTACGGCATTAGTAGCATGGAATTCTACTGGAAGTAATATAAGTGGTCCAACAAATGGGCTTACGCAACTTCAAACTGACACTAGTGCTTGGGTAGGAGTACCAACAAGAACAGATAGTTATAGTGTAAGTAATGGAACAGCTACATATACTATAAACTATAATACTTATAAAGCACGACTAATAACGGCAGCAGAAATTGCGACAATAACAGGAAACAGTAGTTTTAATGAGTCAAATAGTGGAGCACTTACTTGGTTTTATTTAGATAGTAATAATCAAACTCAAACAGCCACTTCAACTGGAACTAGTAATTATGATTGGTTATTTGATTATACATACTACTGTACAGATTATGGGTGTAGTATTGCTGATTCAAGTACAAGTGGTTACTGGACAGCCACATCTGTTCCATTTTCTTCAAGAAGTACTTGGATTGTACGTCGTAACGGGTACTTGCATAACCTTGAAGTAGAAAATACAATTAACTACGGTATTCGCCCAGTTATAACTATTTCAAAATCTAGTCTTTAAAAAAAGCAATTAATGAGGTGTTTAGTATGAAAAATAAGGGATTTACATTAACTGAGTTAATAGCGGTAATTGTCCTACTTGGAATCATTGCTTTAATTGCTATTCCAGTTATAAATGGAACAATAGTTAATTCAAAAAATAAGGCATATAATACACAAGTAAGTACAATTGAAAACACAGCCAAAAAGTGGGGAGTAGAGAATACGGCATTACTACCTAATGATGAAAATGAGTGTAAAGTTTCAATCGTAGAGTTAATAGCGCAAGGATTTATAGAAGATGATGAAATTATAGATCCACGAGATGATTCTAAAATGAATGGTAGTATTGAAGTAAGTTATTCTGTCACTAGTAAAACATATCATTATGTTTATAATGAAACAGTTGATGTGGCTGTACCTAATTGTATAAAATAAATCTCTAAATAGAGATTTTTTTGTGAAAAAACATTTGATAATATTGATAAATGTATATATATGTTATATAATAAATATAGAATAGAAATAGTATGTGCAGGTGAGATAATGAAAATTTTATGTATTGGTCATGCGGCTTATGATATAACAATTCCAGTAGATGGGTTTCCTAAAGAAAACACAAAAAATCGTGTTAGTAATCGTGTTGAATGTGGTGGTGGACCTGCTTCTAATGCAGCTTATTTACTTGCTAAATGGGGAATTGAAACATATTTTGCTGGTGTTGTGGGTAAAGATTTATATGGCGACAGAATTAAAGAAGAATTATCAAATATTGGCGTTAATATAAAATATTTAGAACAAAATTCTGATTACGAAACAACTTCAAGTTTTATTCTTGCTAATAGTGATAATGGTTCTAGAACAATATTTACTTATAGACCAAGTAGTATTCATATGCATGATATAGATATTGATTTTGAACCTGATATTATTTTATTAGATGGTCAAGAACCAAAAATATCAGAAGATTTAATATTTAAATATAAAAATGCAATAAGTGTTATTGACGCAGGTAGACCTAAGGAAGAAATTATAAAGCTTGCTGGTTTTGTAAACTACCTGATATGTTCAAAAGAATTTGCTGAAACAGTATCAGAAAAAAAAGTGAACTATAATGATTTAAGTACAGTAGCAGATGTTTATAATACTTTAAAAGAAAAGTTTAATAATAATATAATCATTACTTTAGAAGATAGAGGCTGTGTTTACCAAGATGGAAATATTATTAAAGTAATGCCTTCTATCAAAGTGAAAGCTGTAGATTCTACAGGAGCTGGTGATATTTTTCACGGAGCTTTTGTATATGGCTTAGCTAAACATTTTGAATTAGAAAAAACAATAAAGTATGCTAATCTAGCTGGTGCTATATCAGTAACGCGCATAGGTGGTAGATATTCTGTGCCGAGTTTAACTGAAATGGAAGAAAAGTATAATGCACTTAAATAATGTCATTTTTATTGAAAACCTTCCTAAGTTAGATTTACATGGAGAAAATAGTGAAACAGCACGAGTATTAATAAATGATTTTGTTAGAGATAACATAAAGCAAAAAAGAAACATAGTATGTATTGTACATGGAGTAGGATCTGGAATTCTAAGAAAAGCAACGAATGATACTTTATCAAAAAATAAAAAAGTAGTTGATTTTAAAACCTATTACTATAATCAGGGTTGTACTATTGTTGAGATTGAAATATGATATAGAAAGACCTTTATTATTGACATGGTGGGTTAAGTGTGGTAAACTTATAAATACCGTGTGTACAATCAAGAGGGGGTAAAATTTTATGAAAGAGGCTTATTTATTCGATTATATAAACGAGAATGAATTTAAGAAACTTGAACGCTCACTAAAAAAATATAATATGCTTGCATATAAGCGTTTATATTTTGAATACTATCCATCCCTAAAAGAAGGAAATTTCTTAGGGGAATTGGTAGCAACAAATAGTACACAAGGATCTAAAACATATGAATTAAAACTTCCAACAGATATGATGTTTTCTAAAGTTCATGGTGATATAAAATTGCATTATTTGGTTTATGAAGAAAATAAAGTAGTTATGCTAGATAAATTAACGCCAGAAAATATTTTATCTGAGGGACATCAATCAGAATTAGTAACATATAAAGGTGTAATGGTATCAAAGCAACACTCTGAAAAAGATATGTTTAAAATAAACTTATTAAATATGATTCAAAAATAATCATATTTTTTTTATTGACAAATTAGCTGAAATGTTGTATAACTGTATTAGTTAATTAACACAAAGGGGATGGAATATGAATTTTATTTTTGATGATGATAAACCAATATATAAACAATTAGTAGATCAATTGAAGGTTATGATTGCTAGTTGTATTTATAAAAAGGGTGAAAAACTACCATCAGTGAGAGATTTTGCTATTTCTATTAAAGTGAATCCTAACACTATCCAAAGAGCTCTAACAGAATTAGAAGATGAGGGATTGATAATTACTCAAAGAACTTCTGGTAAATTTATAACTGAAGATGAACAAACTATTAAAAATTTAAGAAATAGTTTAGCTCATGAGACAATAAAAAAATTCTTAATTGATATGGATAAACTGGATATATCTCTGGAAGAATTAATAGAATTAATTAAAAGTGAAGGAAGGAATTAATAAATGAGTTTAGTGGAATTAAAAGATCTAAATAAATCTTATGGTATAAAAAAGGTATTAAAGAATGTTAATTTGAACATTGAAGAGGGAAAAATATATGGTTTATTAGGGCCAAATGGTTCTGGTAAAACAACCATAATAAAACTAATCAATGGGTTACTACAACCTACTAGTGGGTCTGTTCTTATAAAAGGTAAAAATCCTGGTATAGACAGTAAAAAAACTATATCGTATTTACCAGAAAGAACCTATTTGAATATGAATTTTAAAGTAACAGAGATAATAGATTTATTTATAGATTTTTATGAGGATTTTGACAGTAAAAAGGCTTTAAAACAATTAAAAAAATTAAATATTAATCCAAATGACAAACTAAAAACTATGTCTAAAGGTACTAAAGAAAAAGTCCAATTAGTTTTAGTTATGAGTAGAAAAGCGGATTTATATATATTAGACGAACCAATAGGTGGGGTAGATCCAGCTAGTAGGGATTATATATTAGAAACCATTCTCAATAATTTTAATGAAGGCTCAAGTATAATTATTTGTACGCATTTAATATCAGATATCGAAAAGATACTAGACGATGTAATCTTCATAAATAAAGGTGAGATTGCTTTAAACTCTTCGGCAGAAGATATTAGAAATAATAAAAAAATGACTATTGATAAGTTATTTAGGGAGGAATTTAAATGTTAAAAAAGTTACTAAAATATGATTTTAAGTCATTGTTTAATGTCTTATTACCTGTCTATGCTATCTTAATATTCTTATCATTATTTAATCGATTTGCAGAAGTTTTATCTGATAAAATTTCAATATTAAGAGTTCCAGCTGGTTTTATTTTAATGATTTATGTTATTGTTTTAATAGCAGCACCAGTAGGAACTTTTATAATAGCTATTACAAAATATTATAAAAATTTAGCAGGTGATGAAGGATATTTAATGCATACTCTTCCGGTTACCAAAAAGGATTTAGTTTTATCAAAATTGATATCTTATTTTGTTATGTTAATCATATCTATATGCGTTTCAATAATTGGACTCTCTATTGGTGAGTATGGAATTAAATTTGACTGGGCAGTAATAGAAAGTCTAATAAATATCATTAAGTCATTAGATACTATAACAGTTGTATTAATGGTAATAACTATTATTTTATCAGTGATATTTCAGCAACTATTAATGTATACATCTATAGCCTTAGGACAAAAACAAAATGCTAATAAAGTAGTATATTCTGTTATATTTGGAATAGTTTTATATAATATAAATCAAATTATTTCAGCTGCTATACTACTTATACCTGTATTATTTAATAGAGAATTATGGGAAAAATTAAATCAAAATAACATAGCTCCAAATGTGTTAAATGGATATTTAGGTGCCTCAATTTTCATATCAATAATATTTATAGCTGCATACTTTTTTCTAGCAACAAGAACATTAGAAAAACATTTGAATTTAGAATAGGAGAGAATATCTCCTTTTTTTATTAAATTGAATAACAAAAAAAGTAGCTGTAAGCTACTTTAATTATAATCTACATATGAATCAAAATCGTATATTTCGCCATTTATCTTCATATACAAATAGTATTTACCAGATAAACCAACATCATTAATATATTTAGTTACTGTAATACCATCTTCTTCTTCTTCTTCAGTAAATAAGTCAACACATAATGCAGTATAAGGTTTTTTAGATATTATCATATTATAAGTTTTTTTACTAAAGACATTATCTAAAACAACATACACCTCATCACTTTTTAAAAATTTACCAGTTACAATTAATCTATCTTCTTCTTTAGTAAAAGATAAATTATATTTTTTTATTATATCTTTAGCATCTTTATTAAATAATAGTATTGTGTTATTTTTTACTGTTTCAGTTTCACCTAAAGTACCTAAATTAACACCCTTGTTTATAGAGTATGTATCATTAGCGTATAAAGATAACTTTTCAGCTCTATATGTATTAGTCGGAAGTTCCATTTTAAAGATCTGCTTATCGTTTAATAATTCTACAGTTGTACTTTTTAAAGTATCAAATTTTGTAAGTCCAGCAGGTTCGTTATTAATTTTACCTTCGTACTGGCTATTTCCTCCAGAACTTATTAAATAATGATCTTTGTTTATATAATCAACATCGGAAATATATGGAGAATAGAAACTACTTCCTAATTCTTTACCATACTCCCAAACTTCTTCAATTGTTTTTTTGTTAGTGTTTATATTAAATATAACACCACGACTATAATTATCGCTTGCTTCTACTTTATTATCATTAGTTTTACTTTTGTTATTACCATTATCGAAGACAAATACATCGCCGTTAGGTAATATCATTGCAGCATGCTGAGCATATTGCCAAGTGAACTTATCTTTTGTAGGAACAAAGAAATACTTTTCCATATCCTCATTCCAGTTAGTAGGATCACCAATTATCCAATTTATTTCTTCAGTACTATAATCTATATTAACTATAGCGTCTTGATGTCTTCCAGATAATGTTATTGAATTTGTTTTTTCATCATACCATACAGAGTTATTATGAAACCAGTCATATTCGGTATAATAATCTTCATTAATACCTTGATCAATTGGGAGAATTTTACTTAAATCTATTGTTTTAATAATATCTCCAGTTTCACGGTCAATTTCAACTATATAGTCTTCAACAGTGCCATTTTCAAAATTATTACTTGCGACTAATAAATCACCATCAGGCATTTCATAAACGTCATGATGGTAGCCACCAGCTAAATTATATTCATAATATATTTTACCAAGCAAATCTATTTCAACTAGTCCTGTCATATAGTATGGATTATTAATAAGTCTGTTTGAACTAAGCATAATATGACCATTACTTAGTCTTTGTATATCCCAAACAAAGTTTTCATTTAAGTACCATCTTACATCACCATTTATATCATAAGCTGCTGTATATCCTTTAGAAGAAGGTGTTACAAAATACATTTCATTACTTAACTCTTCTTTATTTGCTTCAACCGTTGTTGGTAAAACAAAATCTTTAGGTAAGGCTTCTGTTTTAATACGAATTGTTTTTGACTCTCCATTAACAGTAAGTATTACTTCATTATCACTATCAGGATATAATCCATATACAGGTAGGTAATGAACCTTACCTGGTTTAAATGTGTTAGTTATAGTAGTATCTTCATCTTTTCCAACAACTTTTATTGTTGGTGTAGTTAAATCTTTTGTTTCAAAAATAATTAAAGCTGTAAGAGGAGAAATGTCGTATGGGTCTAAAATAACTTTTGGATCTTCAAAAGTATAATTAGAACTTGCCAAAGAAGTTGCCTCTATCTCAGCTTGCTTTGTTAAAAGACTAGTTTCCTTATTAACAGGATTAGCTTTTTCACAAAAATAATAAATATATATTGAACAAAGGCACGCAATTACAACAAGTAAAACAAACTTATATTTAGTTCTCATAATGTCTCCAATCTATATTAATCTAATTTCATTTTCTTTAAAGAAAGGTTTTTTAGGATTAATCCTATCATAAAATAAAATACCATCTAAGTGATCTATTTCATGCTGGAATGCTATTGATAAGTCTTCTCTAGCCCTTATTTTTATTGGATTACCATCTAAGTCTAAACCAGTAATTGTTGTTCTAGCAAATCTAGGAACATGGCCTTCAACTTCACGATTGACACTAAGACATCCTTCACCTGCATCAGCAGCTATTTTTTCTTCTGAATGACTTACTATTTTAGGATTAACTACTACATAATTATCAAATTTGCCTTTTTGATATTCATTAACAATAACAATTAATCGCTTATTTATACCTACTTGAGGGAAAGCTAGTCCCATACCAGGTCTTAAATCATATCTTTTTTCATATTCATCTATTTGACTGTATGTTAAGTGTTTGATCATCTGTTTTACTAATTCTTTTTCTTCTTCAGTAACAGGACCATCAAACGGTTTACTCTTCATACGCAAATGTTTATCTTTTTCGTCTAATATTTTACATTTCACGAACATAATTCATCACCACATATATATTCTATCATAAAAACGCCTAATTTAGTCAAAAATTAGATGCTTTTTTACACAAAGTACTTAGTTTACAACAAATTTTTAATATGATATAATGTCAAAGCAAAAGGAGTAATATGAGATATAAAATGAAATTAAACTCAGGGGAGTTTTTAAGAATGAAAACAGGGGAAAAAACTTTAGAGTATCGTTTATATGATGAAAAAAGAAGAGAAATAAAGATTGGCGATGAAATAGAATTTCTAAGGTTGCCATATCTTGATGAAACTATTTTAACAAAAGTAGATGAATTACATATTTATAAAACATGGTTAGAATGTTATAAAAAGTTTTTTAAAGAAGATTTAGTTAAATTTTATAAAAATACAAAAGAAGTAGTAGATGACACATATAATAAACTTTATTCAAAAGAAGAAGAACAAAAATATGGTTGCGTAGCTATAAGAATTAGAAGAGTAAAATAAAAGAAGTCAAATGACTTCTTTTATTATTGAACCCAAGTTCTAGCTCCAATAATTATAACAAGTAATATAAATAATACTAATACAATTGCAGCACCGTATCCTGTTCCGTAACCTGGACCGCCACCGCAGCAACCGCCGCCGTATCCTGGTTGACCACATCCGTATCCTTGGTATCCACCATAATAATACATATAATAACCTCCTTCTAGTCTAATATATGATATTAGTTTAATGTAAAGTTGGTTATTAAAAACTCCTATTTTTTTGTTTTACATTTAAAAAAAATCATAATTATGCTATTATTATATGGTAAGGTGATAAAATATGAATACTGGAAGTGGCAAAAGCAACAAAAAACACATTATAAGAGACATGGATAAACCACTATTAATAGTTACGGGTCTACTAATATTAATAGGCACATTAAGTATTGTTAGTGCATCAGCTAATGAATCAATATCAAGGTATAGTAATTCGTCTGTTTATTATTATTTTTATAGACATGCTTTTATGATTACAGCCGGGCTTACTGGTGCATTTATTATTCATAGATTACCAACAAAATATTATAAAATTATAGCTCCTGTTTTATGGATAGGCGTAGCTAGTTTATTAATAGGACTATTTATATATGGTAGTGTTCATCGTGGAGCATTAAACTGGATTTCTATAGCTGGTATAAAAGTACAACCTAGTGAATTTGCTAAACCAGTTATTATTGTGATGCTTTCCTTACTTTTTGAAAAAATGAACAAGAAACTTACTAGTAGTGATTTCGTTCCGTGGATATATACTGCTTTATGGATAGCGGTAGGTATTATTATACCTGTTATAGTATTCTTTCAAGATGATTTAGGAACAGCATCTATCATACTATTTATTAGTGGTTTTATGTATTTAGCTGGGCCACTTGATAGAAAAATTCGTAATAAACATATATTAATACTAGCCGCTGGAGCTATATTATGTATTGGTTCTTATGGAATGGCTAAAGGAAAGATTTTTTCAACTGAACAAGTAGAAAGACTTACACAGTTTTATAATCCATGTAGTTATTATGATGATAGTGGGTATCAAATATGCAACTGTTTTATAGCAATAAATGATGGTGGCCTAACAGGTCTTGGAATAGGCAAGAGTAAGCAAAAATATTCTTATATACCTGAAGCATATACTGACAGTATCTTTGCTATAATTGTTGAAGAAGATGGCTTAATTATTGGTCTTATCATACTAACTTTATTTGCGATACTAGTTTGTAGAATTATTAATATTTCTAGAAAAGCTTCTACTATAAGAGGTAGATATATTGCTTTTGGTGTAGCAATATACTTTATGACTCACATGATATTTAATTTAGGTGGATTACTTGGTATATTACCACTTACTGGAGTACCACTTCCACTAATAAGTTATGGTGGATCATTTACTGTATCTTTTCTAGCAGCTATTGCTTTAGTACAGAGAGTTAATATTGAAACAAAGAATCAAAGGATAAAAATTGACAAAATTTAGCATATAACTAGAACCTAATCATATATTTTAGTATGATTAGGTTTTTAATTTGGTTACTGTTTGTCTTTATATTATATCTATGGTATAGAAAGTACAAATTTACTTGGTATTTTAATTACAGAGTTATTAATAAAAAATATAATCTAGTTACAGTTGAGTTCTTATATTATGATAAAAGCAATATTATAAGAAAAGGAAAACTAGTTGTAGAAAAAATGGATAGTCAAGATATAATAAATATCTTACAAGAATGCTTTATAGAGAAAATTTCTCTATAAAAGGATATAAGTATCTTTTATATTATCATATTAATAGGTGATAATATGAAGGATATTTTTATTTATGCATTAATAATAGTTAATTTACTTGTTTTAACAATAATAAATTATAAAAGTGATAACCAAACTAATTTAATAAGTGTTGAAGTTAAGGGGTATGTAAATGAACCGGGAGTATATGAAATTGAGGATGGTTCAGTAGTAAATGATTTAATTATTAAAGCTGGTGGACTTAGTAGTAATGCTGATATTAGTGTCATTAATCTAGCTAGAAATTTATCTGATGAAGATGTGGTAATTATATATTCTAATGAAGAAATTTCTGAAATGAAAGAGGGTAGTACTAGTGTAAAATACATTGACAAAGAGTGTGTATGCCCTGTTATAGATAATAGTGCTTTATTTGATAAAGTTATTACTAATGCTGAAGGAATAATTATAGATACAGGTAAAGTATCACTAAATAGCGCGACTATAAAAGAACTGATGACTTTACCAGGAATAGGTGAGTCTAAAGCTAAGTTAATAATAGAATATCGTAATAACAATAAAGGATTTAAAGAGATAGAAGAAATAAAGAACGTTAAAGGAATAGGTAGTTCTATTTATGAAAAAATTAAAGATTATCTTACTCTTTAGTACTCTTATAATTACTTTTATTTATGTTTATTATAAAAACAATAATATTGTTTCTTTGTATGATGAAAATGTAACAAGTATTGAAGGTATAGTTACAGATATAAATTATTTTGATGATAAAATAAGTTTTATTGTAAAAGATAAAGAAAACATTCTTGTTAATGATTATAATTTAATAAGCAATATAAAGTTAGGTGATTATATATTAGCAGAAGGTATTATGAAAAAACCTAAAACTAATACTAATTTTAACTTATTTAATTATAAAAACTATTTACTTAGTAAGAATATTCATTATACTTTTACTTTAGATAAGATAAGCGTGACTAGTAATAGTAATTTATTTTATAAATTTAAAAATCTAATATTAAAAAGACTAGATAGTATTAATAATTCTTATTTATACACCCTTATTTTAGCCGATAATAGAATAGATGATACAATTTATGATACTTACCAAACAAACGGTGTAAGTCATTTATTTGCTGTTTCTGGCAGTCATATAACTCTTATATCTTTAGTACTTTTATTTATACTTAATAAATTTATTAAAAGAAGAAAAATAAGTTATGTAATAGTGTCTATATTTATCCTGTTTTACATGTTTTTAACAGGTTTTAGTGCTTCAGTAGTTAGAAGCTGTTTACTATTTGTTTTTATTACAATATTTAAATTATTTAATATAAAAATAAAAACAGTATATATTCTTTACTTAATATTTGTAATTCTTCTCATATATAATCCATACTATATATATGACATAGGTTTTATTTATAGTTTTACCATAAGTTTTAGCTTAATATTATTATCTAAAAATATAAGTAATTATAGTAATTATTTTACTAAACTTTATTATATTAGTCTAATAGCTTTTGTAGTAAGTATTCCTATTACTATTAATAATAATTTTAGTATAAATTTATTATCTCCATTTCTTAATCTTATATTTGTACCCATGGTATCTTTTATAATATTTCCTCTTGCCATTTTAACTTTATTTATTCCTTATATAAATAATGTGTTTTTATTTTTTATAAGCATTTTAGAATATTTATCAGTATTATCCTATAATTATAAAATTGAATTGTTTTTTTCATACATACCACTTTATGGAATAATTATATATTATTTATTAATTGGTATATTGTTATATAAACCAAATAAGATAACTATATTAATTTTTTGCTTAATGTTATTTATTCATTATAATATTAAATTATTTAATAAATATCCTATAGTTACTATGATTGATGTTGGTCAAGGAGATAGTTTTCTAATTGAAATGCCTCATAATAGAGCTAATATTTTAATTGATACTGGTGGAAATATAAATTATGATATTACGAAAAATATACTCATTCCGTTTATTAAATCAAGAGGCATAAAGGAAATAGATTATTTAATATTAAGTCATGGAGATTTTGATCATATGGGCGCAAGTGAAAATTTAATTAATGGTTTTAAAGTAAATAAAGTTATTATGAATAGTGGCAATAATAATGAGATTGAACTTAGTCTTATTGACTTATTAAAGAAAAGGAATGTCGAATATGAACAAATAACTAATAAAATACTTAATATTAATGGTAACAATTTCTATTTTTTGAATATATTAAATAGTGAAGAGGAAAATAAGGATAGTTTAATTTTATATACTAAATTAAATGGATATAGGATTCTTTTTATGGGTGATGCAACTATAGAAGAAGAAAAAGTACTTCTTGATACATATAATCTTGAACATGTGGATATACTAAAAGTAGGTCATCATGGTTCAAATTATAGTACAAGTGATGACCTTATTAATGCAATTAATCCAAAACATGCTTTAATTTCTGTATCAAAAAGTAATCATTATGGTCATCCTTCAAATAGGGTTATAAGTTTATTAGATAGTTATGATACTGCAAAGTATCAAACAAGTATAGATGGTAGTGTAAAAATAGTATTTGGTAATAAAATGCAAATCTATACTTGTATTAAGGTGTCGCTAAGCGATTAGCGTTTAATATAGATGAGAGTGTTAAGCACTCTCTTTTTTTGTCTTTTTTTGTTGAATAAAGGTATTCACTTTGATATAATACATATAATAGACAGGAGAAAAAAAGTATGAAAAAAGAAAATGAAGATATAGAGATTTTATCATTTGAAAATTTTGAAGAAGAAGAATTCATGCTTAATGATTCTAATATTAAAGAAGAACCTATAATAATTCCAGATAGTATAGTTGATACAAAGGAAGAAAAAGATTTAGAAGATAATGTAGAACTAGATGAATTAATTAAAGAAGTAGCTAAAGAAGAACTTAATTTAAATAAGAAAAAAGTTAAGAAAGCAAAAAAACCTAAAAAGGAAAAAATTCCTAAAAAGCAAAAAAAGAGTAGAATGAAAAAAGAGTTGGATGAAGATGGAAATCTTATAAAAAATAAAAAGCCAAAAAATAAAAAAGTTTTTTGGGCACAAGTTGTTTTTTGTTTAATTAGTTTTATTTTCATAGTTGGTTGTATTATATTTTATGGAAGTAGAATGATAAAATTCTATAATATATATAATCCAAAAACTGATGATGGTAAAGTAGTAGAATTATTAGGTAGTTCTATTACTGGTAAAGCTTCTATAGCAACTGAAGGTGATGGTTTATATCGTATTAGTGGTTCATTTTTATACAAAGGAACTGATGTAGATAATTATGTTCAGTTTGGAAATACATTATGGCGTATAATTAAAGTAAATAGTGATGGTTCAATCGAAATGGTAACAGATTCATATGTTAATGCTTTAGATTGGAATAGTAAAATTACTGATTATGCTAATTCTGATATAAGATCATATTTAAATGATGTTTATCTAAAAACATTAAACAAGGATATGCTTACAAACGTATCATATTGTACTGATTTAGTAACTGATTTATCAAGTGTTACATGTGATAATAGTGATTCTACAGATTATGTTAGATTACTTGGTATAACAGAATTTTTAAATAGTGGGGTAGACGGTAAAACATTTATAACTGATGGGGATAATAATATATGGCTTTATAATAGTAATGAAAAATCAGTATGGAATACAAATGGTACTGGTCTTGGTACAAGTAATGCTGATAGTGGTTACTTAGTTAAAGCTGTTGTACATATTAAAAATAGCGCACAGTTATTAGGTGGCAAAGGTACTAAAGAAAATCCTTATATAATTGAAGAAAAAAAGGACAAAGTTGAAATAGGAAACTACGTTAAACTTGGTAATGATTCATGGGTTGTATATGAAATTAATAAAGAAAGCGTTAAGCTTGCATTAAGTACAGTTCTTAGTAATACATATAGATACTCTACTAGTGATAACACTTTTAGTATTAACAGTAATAATAGTTTAGCTGCTTATTTAAATACTACATATTTAGAAAGCTTATCATATAAAGATTTATTGTTAGATACAAAATGGTATAATGGCTCTTATACAAGTTATAAGGATGTTTTAAAAAGTACTGTAACTAGTAAAGTAGGTTTATTAAATGTAATGGATGTAAAAACTAATAATATAAATCCTGAAGAAAATTATTATATTATGACTCCAGGTGATACATATTATGAATACATGGTTGGATCTACTTTAAGACAATCTAAAATAACAGTATCTAGAAGTATAAAACCAGCTATAAGTATTAAACTTACCAATATAGAAAGTGGTAAGGGAACTGCTATGGACCCTTATATATTGGAGGGATAATATGAAAAAGTTAACAATTGCAATGATAATTTTAGATATTTTAGTAGCATTAGGATTTATAGTAACTTACTGTATTCCATCAATTAGGAATACAGTAATTGCTACAGCTCTTAACACTAAAACACATCAGTGGATAGCGTATACTTTCTATAGTGAAGAGCAAATAAATTATGTTCTTTCTCTTGATAGCTATATACCACTTACAGACGAAGTTGATTTAGATGCTATAGTAATTGATACATCTGAAAAAGATAGTTATGACAATGAATATGACGAACAAATACTTACTCGTGATCCAGGTAATGAAGATTATAAATTAATAAATGTTAAAGTTGGTGGATATGATGCTTATTTAGTAGCAATATATGATCCTTCTAAGGTTGATTTAATCCATTCAAAAACATTTAATACTGGTTCAGGTCAAGAACAAGTTATTACAATGTGTAAAAGATACGGTGGTCTTGTTTGTATCAATGGTGGTGGATTTGTTGATTATGGAACAGGATCAGATATTCCTATGGGATATATTATTGAAGATGGTAAAGTTATCTGGTCTGATAGTGATCAAGCTAGTAATCTAATAGGATTTACTAAAGGTAATAAATTATTACTTACAAAAGCAACAGGAACTGAAGCTATTGCTAAAGGAATGCGTGATGCTCTTGAATTTGGACCATTCTTAATTGTTAATGGTAAATCAATTGAGTATACCAATTCTGATTCAGCTGGTGGTTATTCTAGGGCAGCTAGAGTGTCTATAGCGCAAAGAAAAGATGGAGTAGTATTATTCTTAGTAACTGAAGGAACTCATTCAAACGGACCAAATTTAGGAGAAGTTGTTGATATTCTCGAAAAATATGGTGCTTATAATGCAGCTAATTTAGATGGTGGTACTTCTAGTTCACTAGTTATTGAGAATAAATTAATAAATAATCCAAAAAATATCTTTGGTCAGTCAGTTTATAATGGACGATTTGTTGTATCAGGTTTTGGGCTTATTGGATAAAATAAAAAATATAGATTTTTCTATATTTTTTTTTGATTGCCAAGTATATAAATATTAACTCCATATTTATTATCTTCGTAATCATAAAACAAATCGTTTCTAATTGGATTGTAAGTAAGATATCCAAATATAATATATGAAATAACAATAGATATCAAACTAATATAATTTAAATATTTAAAGGCTTTGGATTTTAATATGTTATAACTTAGATATTCTACTATACTTATTGTTATAAACATAATAATTAAAGTAATAATAATATTGTGGCCAACTATGTAATGAAATGGTAGATAAAGAATTAAAAATATCGGAATTGAAATAAACGCAGAAAAAAAGCTCGAAAATATAAAATTATGATATAATAATTTGAAATTTTGTAGTAGTATGTATTCTATAAAACTCCAAATTATAAAGCAGGTGAAAAGCATTTTCATGTGTTCCCATATACTTTCATTAACTGGAAAGAATATAGAAAAGATACTGTTAGGAAATCTAGTATAAACAAAGTGAATAGGGAATGCTATTAAAAATATTCCTATAACACTTAATATTTTCAGTTTTTTTAAATTCATATAAACCTCTTTTCATACTAATAATATGTGATTTTGTTACTTTTTTATTAAAAAAAACTGAAATTAGTATATAAAAAAAGGAAATTTGATTTTAATCAAGTATATTATAGGTGTAGGGAGTGATATTATGAATAATGTTAGTCAAGAATTAATTAATGAAATTCGTAATAGTGTCGACATAGTAGATATTATATCTAGTTATGTTAGTCTTACTCCTAGGGGGAAGAATTATTTTGGTATATGTCCATTTCATGATGATAATAGACCAAGTATGAGTGTTTCCAAAGACAAACAAATATATAAGTGTTTTTCTTGCGGTGCAACAGGAAATGTTTTTAAATTCTTAATGGACTATGAAAATACTTCTTTTATTGAAGCTGTAAAGAAGTGTGCTGATTTATCTAATATTAAATTAGATGTTAAGGTAACAAATAGTCATATTAGTGACGAAAAACACAAGGTATTATATGACATTTATGATAATAGTAATAAATTTTATCAAAATATGATTAACACAAGTGAAGGTAAAGAAGCTAAAGAGTATCTACATAAGCGTGACATTGATGATGAATTAATTAAAGAATTCAAGTTAGGTCTATCCTTAAAAGATAGAACTTTATTAACCCAGTTTTTAACAAAGAAGAGCTTTAATAAAAATGATTTATTAAAAAGTGGGTTAATAATTGAAAATAATTATGGTATTAGTGATATATATTGTAATCGTATAATGTTTCCAATTGAGGATCTAAATGGTAGAGTAGTTGGTTTTAGTGGCCGTATTTACAATACTACGGATAACTCAAAATATATAAATACTAAAGAAACAGAGATATTTAAAAAAAGTGAAATATTATATAATTATGTAAAAGCAAAAGATGAAGCAAGAAATAAGGGTTTTGTAATTATTATGGAAGGCTTTACGGCAGTTATGCGTGCGTATCAAATTGGTATAAAAAATGTAGTAGCCACTATGGGTACTGCACTTACTAAAGAAAATGCCATGACAATTAAAAAGATGGCAAAAGATGTATATTTATGTTTCGATGGTGATTCTGCTGGTGCCAAAGCTACTATGGCGGGCATTGAGGAATTTAGTAAAATAGGTGTTACACCAAAAATAATTAGATTAGAAGATAAATTAGATCCTGATGATTATATAAGACAAAGAGGTAAAGAAAGTTTTATAAATAAACTTGAAAACCCTCAAAATGTAATGGATTTTAAACTATCTTATTTAAAACAAAACAAAGATATTACTAAGTCTGAAGAATTGGCGTCTTATGTCAATGATGTAGTAAGCGAATTATCTAAAATTAATGACGAAATATTAAGAGAAATTACACTAAAAAAACTTAGTTTAGAAGCTAATCTTGATATAGATTTTTTAAGAGAAAGAGTAAAATCAATTTCAACTGTTATTCAGGAAAAAAGAGTAGAGTTACCAAAAAAAGAACTACTAAAACTTAATAAATATGATAAAGCAGAAAAATTTTTGGTATTTTATATG
The DNA here is from genome assembly GCA_023460995.1 of Bacillota bacterium. Lineage (GTDB taxonomy): Bacteria > Bacillota_I > Bacilli_A > RF39 > UBA660 > RGIG4266. Next base: position 148,190 of record JAEWOE010000002.1, read on the forward strand.
CTGTTTTCCAAAGAGGCTGTAAAAATATATGATCATAAAATAACTTTTATATCCGATCCAAGTTTAAGAATGCTAGCAAAAGAGATAAGTGCGTATTACCATAAATATGGTGATATAACTCTTGCTGATTTTATGAGTTACATTGTTGTTTATGATGATTTAAATAAAACTGTTAATGAAGTACTGAATTTAAACTTAAAAGAAGAAATAGATTTAGAAGTAATAAACGATTATGTAAATACTATTAGGGAAAACTTAGTTAATATGCAAATAGATAAACTAAGAAAAAGAATTAGCGAAGAAACAGATTCTAAAAAGCAAGCTGAATTAGCAGAACAAATATGTGAACTAAAAAAACAAGAAATTTAATTTATAGTAAGGGGAATAATTATGAATGAAATAAAGAGCTTTGATGAGAGAAAAGAAGAACTAGTCAAATTAGGAAAAGAAAGCGGTATCATTACATATGAACAGCTTGCCAATGCATTAAAAGGTTTAGATTTAGATAGTGATTCACTAGATGATCTATACAATGCTTTTAGTGAAAATAATATTGCTATTGTATCTGAAGAAGATAGTGATGAAGAAGATGGTGAAGATAAAGCCATATTATCAGATGACATTTTAACAAAGGATTTAAATATAAATGATCCAGTAAGAATGTATTTAAAAGAAATCGGACAAATTAAACTTTTAACAATGGATGAAGAATTAGCACTTGCAGACCGTATTGCCGAAGGTGATGATATGGCTAAAACTATACTTGCAGAAGCTAATTTGCGTTTAGTTGTTAGTATTGCTAAAAGATATGTTGGACGTGGAATGTTATTTTTAGACCTTATTCAAGAGGGTAACATTGGTCTTATGAAATCAGTAGAAAAATTTGATGTTACTAAAGGATATAAATTTAGTACTTATGCTACTTGGTGGATAAGACAAGCTATAACAAGAGCTATTGCAGATCAAGCTAGAACAATACGTGTTCCAGTTCATATGGTAGAAACAATTAATAAATTAGCCCGAATTCAAAGACAACTTACACTAGAACTTAACAGAGAACCTTCTGAAGAAGAATTAGCTGCTAAAATGAGTATATCAGTTGATAAAATTCGTGAAATATATAAGATTAGTCAAGAACCTGTTAGTTTGGAAACACCAATTGGTGAAGAAGATGACTCACATTTGGGTGATTTTGTTCCAGATGAAAGAAACATGAGTCCAGAAGATTATGCTACAAATGAAATGCTTAAAGATGAAATTTCTGAAGTACTTTTAACTCTAACAGAAAGAGAAGAAAAGGTAATAAGATTAAGATTTGGCCTTGAAGATGGAAAATCTCGTACTCTTGAAGAAGTAGGGCAAATGTTTGGAGTAACTCGTGAAAGAATCCGTCAAATTGAAGCAAAAGCACTTAGAAAACTTCGTCATCCATCTCGTTCAAGAAAATTAAAGGATTATATGGTTGAGTAACATGTTTTCACAAAGATTAATAGAAATAGCCTCTTTAATTCCTATCAAATCTCATGTTGTAGATGTAGGATGCGATCATGGTTTACTTGATATATATTTAACAATTAATCGCGATTGCCGTTGCATAGCAAGTGATATAAGTTCAACATGTTTACAAAAAGCGAGAGAAAATATAGAAAAATTTAAATTAGAGGATGAAATAGAAATAATACAGTCTGATGGTTTAGAAAATATTAAATATTCTAAGAAAGATTATATTGTTATAGCTGGCATGGGAACTAATACGATACTTGAAATATTAGAAACATGTGTTGCTGATAATATTATAGTTCAGACTAACACAGATTTATTTGATTTCCGTGAGACAATTACCGACAATTTCGAAATTGTTGATGAAAAAGTGGTATATGATAAAAAGATATACTACGTTATCATGAAATTGAAAAGAGGGAAAAAAAGATATAGTTATGCTGACTATCTTATAGGACCAGTTATTAAAAATAAACATGTTGGTGTTTATAAAGAGTATAAAGAATACTTATTAGAAAAATATATTCAAATATATGATAATATTCCAAATACTAGTTTAAATAAAAAATTAGAAATAAGAAGTATGATTAGATCACTTAAAAAGTACTGTAAGTAATTACAGTACTTTTTACATAAAGAAAGTTGGACCACCATCAAATGAATAGTTGACTTTTGTATTATTTTCTCCTATTTCGTTTGTTATATTACTATTTACACTATTAGTGTTATTATTGCTATTAGTGTTGTTATTAGTATCAGTATTAGTATTAGAAGTAGGAGTATCAGTCTTTTTAAATTCATTCATTACTTTAAACATTGTTTTAGCGTTTTTAAATACTGGTGTAGCTTGCCTAATAATAGGAATTGCTTGATTAGCTACGTTTAAAAATTTTCCTGCACCTGACATAATACTACTAAAATTAATACCACTACCTAATAATCCACGGAAAAGTCCACGTGATGCAGTACTTGCTACACCACCCATAGGCATATATCCATATGGCATCATATAAGGACTATAATTCATAAATTACTCCTTTCTTATATAATATATGAAAAAAATGGATAAAATTACTATAAAATGCTTGTAAAAGCATATGAAATAGTGTATTATCTTATTAGTGCTTTTACTTGGAATAAAACGTCTCCGATTTATCCTAGGTAAATAGTGAATATATGAGAGAGGAGAATTACAATGGCATTAACTAAAGATGTAAAATCAGAAATCATTAAGAAATATGCTAGAAGCGAAGGCGACACTGGTTCTGCTGAAGTACAAATAGCTATTTTAACTAAAGAAATTAGTGATTTAACTGAACACTTAAAAGTACATAGTCATGATTTTCATTCAAGAAGAGGTCTACTTAAAAAAGTAGGTCAAAGAAGAAGTCTATTAAACTATTTACTTAAAGAAGATGTTGCAAGATATCGTGAATTGATTAAGAGTTTAGGATTAAGAAAATAATAATAAAATGGTAGGGCACTCTTTTTGAGTGTCTTTATTTTTGAAACATATACTAGGAGGTAAAAATGAAAAAAATATTTGAATTAGACTTTAGAGGTCGTAAATTAGTTGCTGAAATTGGTGAACTTGCTAAACAAGCACATGGTTCTGTTTTAGTAAGATATGGTGATACTGTTGTTCTTTCAACAGTTGTAGTATCTAAAACCGCAAATGTATTATCTGATTTTTTCCCATTAATGGTTTTATATAATGAAAAATTATATTCAGTTGGGAAAATACCAGGTGGATTTATAAAAAGAGAATCTAGGCCAAGCGATGTAGCAACACTAGCTGCTCGTATGATTGATAGACCAATGAGACCTATGTTTCCTGAAAACTTTAGAAATGAAGTGCAGGTAATTAATACAGTTTTATCAGTTGATCAAGATAATTTACCTGAAATGGCGGCTATGTTTGGATCAAGCTTAGCTACTTGCATTAGTAAAGTGCCATTTGACGGTCCTATTGCGGGTGTAAAAGTAGGTCGTGTAGATGGTAAGTTTATTATTAATCCTACTGCCAAAGAAACAGAAAAATCTGATATTGATTTAACAGTAGCGGGAACAACAAAAGCCATTAATATGGTTGAATCTGGTGCTAAAGAGGCATCAGAAGAAGATATGCTAGAAGCTTTAATGTTTGGACATGAAGCAATAAAAGAATTATGTAAATTTCAAGAAGAAATAGTTGCGGAAATAGGACAAGAAAAAATGTCATACGAAGTTCTTGAAATAACTGATGAATTAAAAGAAAAAGTTGATAGCTTATTAAGAGAAAACTTAAGTAAGGCTATGCGTAGTGATTTAGATAAAATTGCTAAGTATGAAGCTATCGATAATAGTAAAGAAGAAGTTATCAATATTATCACTTCAGAGAATAGTGAACTTAATAAAGAAGAATTAAATGTTTTACTTACTAAAGTAAAATTAGTTATGGAACAAATAGAGTATGATATCTTTAGAAAAATAGTCGTAAAAGAGAAAACTAGAGCTGATGGTAGAGCGATGGATGAAATTAGAGCATTATCGACTGAAATAGATTTACTACCAAGAACTCATGGTTCAGCATTATTTACTCGTGGACAAACTCAAAGTTTATCAATAACTACACTAGGTGCTTTAGGAGAACATCAAATATTAGATGGCCTAGGTATAGAAGCTGAAAAAAGATTTATGCTTCATTACAATTTCCCTCAATTCTCAGTAGGAGAAACAGGAAGATATGGTGCTCCAGGTAGAAGAGAAATAGGTCACGGAGCTTTAGGAGAAAGAGCACTTGCTCAAGTTATTCCTTCAGAAGACGTATTTCCTTATACAATACGTGTAGTATCTGAAATTCTTGAAAGTAATGGATCATCATCACAAGCAAGTATTTGTGCTGGTTGTATGAGTTTAATGGCTGCTGGTGTTCCAATTAAGGCCCCAGTTGCAGGTATTGCTATGGGATTAATTACTGATGGTGAAGATTATACTATTCTTACTGATATTCAAGGTATGGAAGACCATTTAGGCGATATGGATTTTAAAGTGGCAGGTACAAAAAATGGTATATGTGCACTTCAAATGGATATTAAAATAAAAGGTATTACAAAAGAGATATTAAAAGAAGCATTAGCGCAAGCTAAAACAGCGAGAATGCAAATCTTAGATGTTATAACAACACAAATACCAGAACCTCGTAAAGAAGTTTCTAAGTATGCTCCAAAGACTGTTACATTTATGATTAATCCTGATCGTATTAAAGAAGTAATAGGTAAAGGTGGAGAAACAATTACTAAGATTATTCTTGAATCTTCTAATGTAAAAGCGGTAAATGATGTAAATGCTGTTAAAGTTGATTTAGAAGACGATGGTAGAGTAATTATTTACCATACATCTCAAGAAATTATAGATAAAACAAAAGAAATGATTTTAAATATCGTAAGAGAACCAGAAGCTGATGCTTTATATACTGTAAAAGTAGTAAAAGTTGAAGAATTCGGTGCTTTCGTTCAATTATGGCCAGGATGTGAAGGATTAGTTCATGTTTCACAACTTGATGCAAACCGCGTTGAAAAACCAAGCGATATTGTTAAAGTTGGCGATGAAATAATTGTTAAAAACTTAGGTTATGATAATAGAGGAAGATTAAATCTATCTCGTAAGGCCGCTATGGCACCTGCAAAACCTAAAGAAGAAATAGAAGATGTAAAAGAAAAAGAAACTAACGAATAGTTTCTTTTTTATTTTTGCAACTTTTTTTGGTATATCATGACTGCATCTTTATAATGAGTATCTTTATTATCCATTACACTATATAAGTTAGGAAACTCCAATAAAGTTTGATTTTCTCCGGACTTTGGTGAAGAAAAAGCATTATAATAATAATATTCACTTACTATTTTTCCATCATCTTTTAATGCTTTACTTAAATTATTATCAACAAAAACTCTATATTTTTTTAGTGCTTCACTAAAATTTATGCCGTATGTATATTCCATATAGTGCTGAATATTAGAAAGAAGTATTAAATCATATTTTTTCTTTAGATATATAGGTAAATGTACGACATTATAATTAAAGAAAGTGGAATTATTTTCATCTAATTTATGAAATTTTTCTCTTAATAATTCATAATTATCATCTTTTAGATAATCAAGTAAATTAATATAAGCTTTACTATTATTATTAGTGTTAATAATTAATCCATAATTATATATGTTCTTACCATCTTTAAATAAACTATAAACCTGATTCCAAAAATTCTTTGAGTATGTAGGTAACTGATCTCTAATTTTATCTATATATATCTTTTTATTAAATGCATTTTGATTTTCGGTATAATCTAAATTCTTTCTCAAAAAGAAATTTAAAAATTCTTCTCTTGATAATACTTTTATTGCAGCTATTTTAAGTTGCATTATATGATAAGAATAAGCATTTATATCAAACAAATCAACTTTATGTGCACCTTTATTTAAAGCTTCAAATGCATGATCACCACTTGCACAAGGGACAAGTAAATCTTTATTCTCAACATCTATTTGACTTAAATAACCACTTATATTTTCGGTTGTAAATATAAAGGAAGGTGAATGTTTTGTAAATGATTGGTCGCTTCTATCCCTAAATATAACTTTTTTTAAATTGTTTAAGTCTTCTATAATTTTTATTCTTTCATCATTCATAATAATCTCCCTTTTTGCCGTGGTTTATTATATATTAATTTGCAATGTTTGTCAAAGACACGTGCGCAATAATTGTAATAAATATATTCTTTGTAATTCGTTTAACTTATCGACTTGCTTTATTTTGTAATTTTTATTATAATTAAATAGGATAAAAATAATTGATGTAATAAGACAAAACTTTGTTAAAAAGGAAGAAATATATTAATTTATAAAATCACCTTATTAATATTAATTATAATATTCAATTAATATATTATATTATGATATGATCTATAAATAATTTTTAAGATCATACTAAAGAATGGTAGGATAGGTGGAAAATGAAAACAACACTAGTTATTATGGCGGCTGGAATTGGTAGTCGTTATGGCGGTGGAATCAAACAATTAGAGTCCTTTGGGCCAAATGGAGAAATAATCATGGATTATTCTATTCATGATGCGATGGAAGCCGGATTTGACCGAGTAGTATTTGTTATTCGAAAATCTTTAGAAGAAGATTTTAAAGAAATTATTGGAAATAGAATTGCCAAATTACTCCCTGTTTCTTATGTTTTTCAAGAAGTTGATGATGTTCCATCAGGATTTGACATTAATGGTAGAACTAAACCTTGGGGGACTGTGCAAGCTCTATTAGTTTGCAAAGATGAAGTAAAAGAACCATTTGTTTTAATTAATGCTGATGATTATTATGGAAAAGATGCTTTCCGTAAGGTTCATGGATTTTTAGTAAATGGAGATTTAAATGCAACACCAATGCAAGCTTGTATGGCTGGATTTTTTCTAAAAAACACAATGAGTGATAATGGTGGAGTGAATAGAGGTATCTGCAAAGTAGATCAAAACAACAATTTATTAGAAGTAGTTGAAACAAAAGAATTAGTAAAACAAGGTTCTAATGCTGTTGGAAACGCTGATGGTAATTTAGTAACTGTAGATTTAAATTCTTATGTTTCTATGAATTTTTGGGGATTTATGCCTAATATTTTTCCAACACTTGAAGAACGCTGGCTAATATTTTTAAATAATTGGAATAAAGAAGATATAAAAGCAGAATATTTATTACCAAAGTTTGTTGATGACATGTTAAAAGAGAAAAGAATGAGTGTTAATGTACTTGAAACTAATGATAGTTGGTTTGGAGTTACTTATAAAGAAGATAAAGAGATAGTTGTTGAAGCTTTTAGGAAATTAATTGAAGAAGGTATTTACGATACCCCTCTTGAAAAATCTTAAGATTGTATTTATATAAAATCATACACTAACATAAAAATAATGTGATATAGTTAAGAAAATTAATTATTAAATATTGTTTTTATTTTTTTATGAAATTTATCAATTAATTTAGAAAAATGTTGATTTTAATTAAAATCTAGCAGGCAAAATGAACTTTTTAATAAAAATATATAATTAGAGATTAAAATTTGATATAATGAAACAATATAGTAAGGAGGAATAGATATGATAAATGATAAAAAGAAAATGTTGATTTTAGGTATTGTTATAACTATTATGATAGGTATTATATTAGTTATGTTTATAAGGAATAATAATGATG
>JAEWOE010000003.1 GCA_023460995.1 Bacillota bacterium
GTCCAGTAGGTCCAAATGAACCAGTTAAACCTGTAGGTCCAGTAGGTCCAGTAGGTCCGGTAGGTCCAGTAGGTCCAAATGAGCCAGTTAAACCAGTAGGTCCAGTAGGCCCAGTAGGTCCAGTAGGCCCTGTAGGTCCAGTAGGCCCTGTAGGTCCAGTAGGCCCAGTAGGCCCAGTAGGCCCTCCCGAAGGTCCAGTAGGTCCAGTAGGTCCAACACAACAACAACAATTTGGTCTACATTTATTATCGTGCTCTATTTTTCTTAAAGCACTCTCGTATATATTCATTTTTTTTCCTCCTTTACTATTATAAATATGTAGGTTATTAAAATTGAGATAAACAATATATACCAAAGTAACAATGTTTATTTCAATTTTTCTAAGTATAGAACTAATTTAATTAGTAATAAAAGGGTTTGTGACAAAATTTAATGTAAATTTAATTCATTTGATTTGATTTGCAAGGTTAGTATAAAAGTTTAATCAAGTTAACTGTATTAATGAGTAAAAATACTAATAATGAAAATAAAATTTGTTTAATTCTAAAATAAATACGACCTATAATTTTCAATTATAAATTGATGAGTTATCAAATTTACTTTATAAAATTTTTTATAGTGTCTCATAAAAATTATTAATTATATATACTATATTTAGTTATGTAATAATTAAAAAAGATAATTATGTAAAAATACCTATTATTATTTGAAAAAAGAATATTTTTGTGTTAATATTAGGAAGAAAACACATGGAAATTAAAGGATGTGATAATATGATAGATAGTCATATGCATATTAATAGTTATTTTAACAATATATCTGATTTAGATAAAATTAATAATAATAAACAAATTAAAAACGTTATTAATGTTGGTTTAGATATTATAACGTCTAGAGAGATAGTGTCTATTTCACTCAATAATGATAAAATGTATACAGCCATTGGTATTCATCCCCTTTATACAAAGGATCATAATCCTGAAGATTTATTTAACTTAGTAAATGGTAAAGTAGTAGCAATAGGTGAGATAGGTTTTGATAATACTGATAATGACTATAATAATCAAAAGTATTATTTTGTTAAACAAATACTTATAGCAAATGAGTTAAACCTTCCTGTTATTATTCATTCAAAGAATAGTAATGAAGAAATAATAAATATATTTAAAAATATTATAAAACCAAAATATGGTTGTGTATTTCACTGCTTTCAACCAGATATAGAAATAATGAAGTATTTAGTTGAAAATGGATACTATATTTCTTTTGCGGGCCCTATTACATATAAAACAGCAAAAAAATCTATAGATATAATAAAACAAGTTCCAATTGATATGTTTTTAGTGGAAACAGATAGTCCTTATATGACTCCCGAACCATATCGTGACGAAATTAATAATTCTAATAATTTAAAATATATAATATCTAAAGTAGCAGAAATAAAAAATATGAGTAAAGTAGAAATTGAAAATATAACAACACAAAATACTAAGAGATTATTTAAGAAAATGGTATAATACATAAAGAGGTGACTTATGAAAAAAGAAATTAAGATATTAAATATGGTGAAAAATTATATTGAAAAATCTAGAATTCAAAAAGAAGCATTAATACAAGAAGAAAAACGAGTAACTTTGAATTTATTAAATAGGACATGGACAGCTGTCCAAATAAAGGATTATAATTGTGCTCTTTTAGGAAATTCTGCTGGATGGATAGGTGGCGACTATACTGAACGTGATATTAAAGCATCAATTTTAAGAGACAGTGCTCACTTATTTACAGAAGAAGAATATGTAGAATTATATAATAAAATTTATCCAAAAGAAAAGATTAAGTAATAATCTTTTTGTTTTCTAATTAGTGGTAAAATTATCAAAATAAATTAGCTCTTTTTCTTTGAAAAAAGTTATAAATATGATAAACTATTACAAGCGAGGAAGTGATTACATGTTAAAAGCAAATAATATAGGATTAAGATTTAGTACTAGAGTATTATTTGACAATGTTAATATAGAATTTAAAGATGATAATTGTTATGGGATTATTGGTGCCAACGGAGCAGGAAAATCTACATTTTTAAAGATATTAAGTGGAGAAATAGATTCAACAAAAGGTGAAGTTATTTTAGGTAAGAATGAAAGATTATCTACTTTAAAACAAAATCATAATGAATTTGATCAATATCAAGTACTTGAGACAGTAATAATGGGTGATACTAAACTATATAGTATAATGAAAGAAAAAGAAGAACTATACATGAAACCAGATTTTTCTATGGAAGATGGTATGAAAGTAGCTGAATTAGAGGAAGAGTTTGCTTCTTTAAATGGATGGCAAGCAGACAGTGATGCAGCTCAACTTTTAGCAGGTCTTGGCATTAAAACAGATATGCTTGAGATGAAGATGAGTGAATTAAAGGATAGCGAAAAGGTTAAGGTTTTATTAGCTAGAGCATTATTTGGTAATCCAGATGTTTTATTATTAGATGAACCAACTAATGGTCTTGATAGTAAAAGTATAATGTGGTTAGAAGAATTCTTAATTAACTTTAAAAATACTGTTCTTGTAGTATCACATGATAGACACTTTTTAAATAAAGTATGTACTCATATGGTAGATATAGATTTTGAAAAAGTAACTTTATATGTTGGAAATTATGATTTTTGGTATGAATCAAGTCAATTGATTCAAAGACAAATGAAAGATTCTAACAAGAAAAAAGAAGAAAAAATCAAGGAATTAGAAGACTTTATAAGAAGATTTAGTGCCAATGCTTCTAAATCTAAACAAGCTACATCTAGAAAAAAATCCCTTGAAAAAATTCAACTTGATGAAATTATGCCATCAAGTAGAAAATATCCATATATTAATTTTGATATAGAGAAACCTCTTGGTAAAGAAGTAATAACAATGGAAAATATTAATTATAGTATTGATGGTAAAGTAATTATAAAAGATTTAAATCTTACTCTTAGACCAGATGATAAAATAATTTTACTTGGTAATAATGAAATAGCTAAAACAGCTTTATTAAACATAATTTCTGGTAATATTAAACCTGATTCAGGTACTGTAAAATATGGTTCAACAGTAAAAATATCTTATTATGAAAAAAACCATGATAAATATTTCCATGAATCTTTAAACTTAATTGAATGGCTTAGGAATTACTCTTCTATAAAGGAAGAGTCATTTGTAAGAGGATTTTTAGGAAGAATGTTATTTTCTGGAGAAGAATCACTTAAGAAAGTTAATGTTTTATCTGGTGGAGAAAAAGTTAGATGTATGTTTGCAAAAACAATGCTTGAAAAAGGAAATGTTCTTCTACTTGATGAACCAACCAACCATTTAGATATTGAATCAATAACTGCATTAAATGAAGGATTAAAAAAGTATGACAGTACTTTAATTATTTCTACATTCGATCAAGAAATTATTGATAGTGTAAGTAATCGGTTAATTGAAATTAAGAAAGATGGTTCTTATTTAGATAAACAAATTTCTTACGAAGAATATATTGAAAAGTTTGGTTTAGATGATATTTAATTAAAAAATTATAAAATAAAACTACACTATGTAGTTTTTTTTGTGGTAAAATATATTTGTGTATTGCCCCATGGCCAAGCGGTAAGGCTTTGGACTCTGACTCCAACATGCGTTAGTTCGAATCTAACTGGGGCAGCCATATATGCTAGAATAGCTCTAATGGTAGAGCAACTGTTTCGTAATCAGTAGGCTGTAGGTCCGAATCCTATTTCTAGCACCGTATGAAATTATGTTGAATTATTATTCAATTTTAGAATATAAAAGTTAATTTTAATTGACTTTTTTTGTATCTAGATACAATCCTTAAATGTGGAATGATAAAAATATTTATTACTAATTGCTTATAGTTTTGATTTTTATTTAGTCTATATATTGTTTAATTGGAGGTAATATTATGAATAGAGATATTGATATATTTAATAATGGAATAAGTTATATTTGTATGGGATGTGATATTGCTAATCATAAAATGATTCCTCCTGGCGGATATGTATATGAGGATGATTTAATTAATGTATCAGCTGATCCTTTAATTGCTATAATTGGATTTTTGGTACTTGGAGTTAATAGACATATAAACAGTTTAAATCAAATGTCTGAAAGCGAATTATTTAAAATAACCAAAGTTTTAAACGAAACAGTATCTATAGTAAAAGAAGTATGCAATATAGAAACAGTTACAATAATTCAGGAGGAAGAATCTAAGCATTTTCATATTTGGATTTTACCTAATTATGACTGGATGAAACAGTTTGGCAAAGGATGCACTGGGATAAAAGAAAAAATTGAATATTCCAAAAAGCATAATGATGTTGTAAATCAAAAAAAGATATTAGAGACAATAGATCAAATAAGAACTAAATTTAATAATTAACACATTATCTTATTTTAAAAATAGGTAATATATAAAATAAACAAATAAAACAGAAGATTATTTTAAACTTTATATGTTAAAAAAACATCTCTCCTTAAATAAGGGAGTTTTTTTTTGTTTAATTAGCATCTATTATAAAAAAACAAATGGTAAATAATGTTGGTTTATAAGAAAAGAAATTTCAAATTTATGCTATAATGTTAAAAAAGGAGTGTATGTATGAGCAAAAAAATGATTTCTACAACTAATTTAAGCATCTCATTTGGGAAAAAAAAGGTTTTAAATGAGATTACATTCGATGTTAAAAATAATGAAATTTTTGGTTTTCTAGGACCAAGTGGTGCGGGGAAAACAACAACTATAAAAATATTGACTAAGCAATTAACACCAAAGACAGGAACATGCGAGGTTAATGCAAACATTAATGAAATTGGAGTTTTAAGTGACAACAGTGGTGCATATGAACGTTTAACTGTTTATCGTAATTTATGCTTTTTTGCAGAATTGTCAAAGTGTGAAAAAGAAAATGTTGATAAAGTTTTAAAACAAGTAAAATTATGGGAAGACAAAGATAAGAAAGTGCAAAATCTATCTAAGGGTATGAAACAAAGATTATTACTTGCTTGTGCTATTATTCATAACCCTAAATTATTATTTTTAGATGAACCAACAGCCGCGCTTGATCCTGCAACTGTAAATGAAATTCATGAATTACTATTTAGTTTAAAAGAAAAGGGAACAACAATTTTTCTTACAACACACAACATGGAAGAAGCAGATAAATTATGTGATAGAGTGGCTTTTTTAGATAGAGGAAAAATTGTTGATCTAGGAACTCCAAAAGATTTGAAAGTTAAATATGGAAGTGATTCTATTGATATAATTTATGAGAATGATACAGTAGAAACAGTAAAAAAGGATAATCAAAGTATTATTAATGCATTAACAAAATCTAAACATAAAATTAAATCAATTCATTCACAAGAACCAAATTTATCTGAGATTTTTTTAACATTGACAGGGAGGGAATTAAAATGAAATTTTACAGAATAAAAGCTTTATTTAAACTTGGTGTTGAAGATTTATTAAAAAATATGAATGTCTTTGTATATGTTATAATGCCTATTCTCTTTGCTTTTCTCTACTCAAAAATGGAATCTCCTAAAGAGTCTATATTCGCACTATGTGTAATAATGACTTTGGCAATGGTACCAATTGCTTTAATGGCGACAATAATAGCCGAAGAAAAAGAAAAAAATACTTTAAGAACACTAGTGTTAAAGGATATTAAAGCATTAGAAATTCTAATTGCTAAAGCAATGATTTGCATGCTGTTTGTTCTTCTAGATAATCTAATAATATACTTTATAATTGGTGTTCCTATGACCCACTTTATTATATATCAACTTGTATGCTTGTTTGTAGGGTTAGCAGTGATATTGTTTGGTACAGTTGTAGGTTTGGTTTCTAAGAATCAAATGTCAGCAGGATTAATATCTGTACCTGCTATGATGTTTGTTATGGCACCTTTATTTATAGGAATATTAAAAAATGATATAGCAAATAAGATTTCTTCTTTTATACCTACTGATGCAATGATGACAATTATTAGAAATGTTTCTGAAGATACAGCTAATTTTTCTAGCGTAGGTGTGCCATCTTTTGTTATACTTGCTTGGTTAATTATAAGTGTATTTGTATTTGTTATTATGTATAAAAAAGTAGGAATAGATAATTAATTTTAATACTTAAATCGTATAATTAAAAATTATTGTAATAAATTACTAACTAGAAATAGTTAGTTTTTTTAAATTTAAAGTAATATTGACTTACTTTTAAATTGGGTATAGAATATATGGCGAATAAGAACACTTTATTATTTTTAATATTTTGAAATTAAGGAGAATTATATGATAGACTTTAAAGCGGTCACTAATCTTAGAATAAGGATGATAGATCATGACTTAATTAACAAAGTTTTAGGGAAAAAGAAAAACCATACCACATGAATGGTTTTTTATTAACTATCTTCAAGGTATGAGTTTCGTATGAATGAAGAACTGACTTTAGCTTTTGTAATGTTTGTTCTTCAATTTTATCCAAATTATGCATGGTATTTCTTTAAAAGTAATGATTATTTAAATACAGCTATGTGTGAAGCATTAACTAACGATCTTATATTTCAGAAAAAACATGAGTTTGGTTTAGAAGAAGGAAGGGCAAAAGTTAGCTTCACAAAAACAACGGATATAATTCAAATGCTATATCCTGGTGTAAAAGGTCTTTTTTATAAATTACCAGTTTTGCCAACAAGAGAAACTTGGTACACATTTGATGAGATAATAGAGACAGAAATAGGTCAATATGAAAAAGTACTAAGTATTAGTAAAAATAATATAAGGTGATATTTTGCCATATTTTATATAACAATTTAAAATAAGCTATCCTCGTTTTAATTCATTATAAAAAAATAATGCTATAATACTAAGCAACTTTATAAATTATTTAGTTATAACTCTAAAAATACTAGTTAATAGTATTTTTTTTGTTGAAAGGGGATTTTATATGTTTGATAAAGAATTTGAAAGTAATGAACTAGTTATTAGCAGTGCTAATTATCCTAATATTGGTTTTAGTATACCAGAATACTACGATGACTGCATTCAACTTAAAAAAATATATCCTTTATTTAAGAGAACTTTTGATATCTTATTTTCCATATGTGGATTAATCGTATTATTGCCATTCTATTTATTTATAGCGGCATCTATAAAAATAGAATCAAAAGGAAAAGTACTATATAAGCATAAGCGAATAGGAAAAAATGGAAAATATATATATTTATATAAATTTAGAACAATGGTAAGTGATGCTGGCAATCTTGAAAAGTTTTTTTCTGAGGAACAGATGAAAGAGTATTACTTGAATTTTAAGCTTAATAATGATCCAAGGATAACTAAAGTCGGTAGATTTTTAAGAAAAACTTCAATCGATGAGTTTCCACAATTAATTAATATTTTAAAAGGCGAGATGGCATTAATAGGTCCAAAAAAAAGAGTATTATGATAAATATTATCAACAATAATATTATAGGTATTGAAAATGATTGATTTACATAGTCATCTGGTTTATGGTGTTGATGATGGTGTCAAAAATTTAGAAGAAAGCATCTTAATGATTAAAGCTGCTTATGATAATGGTTATAGATATTTAATAACTACTCCGCATTACATAGAAGATAGTATTTACAGTAGTCCAGTTATTAAGAATAAAGAAATTATTGAATTAATTCAAAATGAATTAAGTTTAAATAATATTGATGTTAAACTACTATTAGGAAACGAAGTAATGTTTACAAATAATATTTTAGAACTTTTGGATAGTGGAGAAATAGCAAAGTTAAATAATTCTAGATATTTATTAATTGAATTGACTGAAAGTATCGTTATTGATACATTAGTTGACAAGATTGACTCACTTATAAATAAAGGTATAGTACCAGTTATTGCTCATCCTGAACGATATGATTATATAGAAATAGATACTTTAAAAACTCTAGTTAATCATGGTGCTTTATTGCAGATGAATTTAGGAAGTATCTTGGGTAAATATGGAAAAAAGGTTAAGAAACGCGCTCAAAAACTTTTAAAACAAAGATTAATACATGTTGTTGGTAGTGATACTCATGGAAAAGATAATTTTTGTTACCAAGTTGAGGCAAGAAAAGTTGTTAATAAAATAGATCCTATTATGGTAGAATTAATATTCCATATTAATCCGGGTAAAATAGTAAATAACGATGAAATTTAAGTTAAAACGGCATGATATAATTAAATATCATGTTTTTTTTTATAAATATTTTAATATATAAATGAGGGATAGTTGGTAACATTCTCCAAAGACCCACATTTTTTTTATAAGTGTAAAGTATATTTATAAACAATTTCTTTTTATAAATAGTTAATGTATAATTATTAAAATAGAAAGAAGGAAAATCATGTTTAATTTAACTGATAATGTAGCAGTAGTGACAGGTGCTTCATCAGGACTAGGAATGCAAATGGCTAAGGCTTTTGCTAATCAAGGAGCAGTACTTGTATTAATGGCTAGAAGAGTTGAGAGATTAGAACAACTTAAACAAGAATTAGAAAGTAAAGGAACAAAGTGCTTAGCGATTAAGTGTGATGTTACTGATTCTAACAATGTAGACGATGCTGCTAAACAGGTAAAAGAAATATTTGGAAAAGTTGATGTTTTAGTTAACTGCGCAGGTTCAGCAAAGAATGCTGGCGTACTTGACATGACAAATGATGAATGGGACTTTACAATTAGTACTGATTTAAGCAGTGTATTTTATGTAACTAGAGCATTCGCAAATATTATGAAAGAAAGAAATTATGGGAGAATTATTAATATAGCTTCAATATATGGGTTAGTTGGGAATACAGCAATTAACACAGTTGCATACCATTCATCAAAAGGCGGAGTTGTTAACTTTACAAGAGCAGTAGCGGCAGAACTTGCTAAATATAATATAACTTGTAATGCAATATGCCCGGGATATTTTGAAACAGAACTTACTAGTGAAGCATTAAAAACAGATGCATTTCAAACATATATGAAAACTTTTGTACCAATGGGTAGATATGGACTTGAAGGTGAACTTAACTCAGGAGCAATTTTTCTTGCTGCTAGAGAGTCTTCATATGTAACTGGAGCAATCTTACCAATTGATGGTGGATACACAACAATATAAGAATAAAAAGAGGCCTGTCCTCTTTTTTTAATAATTTTTAATAAATTTTATAATTTATCTTAATATTTTATTTTTATAATATATATAGAAGTGAGAGGTAAATTTATGAGCGTATTTCATCATACTCCCAAGACACCTTGGAAGAAGTTTTATAAGAGGGAAGATAGAGATATAGTAATTCCTGATATTTCTATGTATCAATTAATTAAAAAGAGAGCAGAAGATATTCCTAACTACAATGCAATAGATTACTTTGGAAAGAAAATGAATTATAGAGACTTTTTAAAAGAAATTGATAAAGCATCTAGAGCTTTTAGATGTTATGGTATTAGACCAGGTGATATAGTAACTATATGTATGCCTAATACACCAGAAGGAGTTATCAGTTATTATGCACTAAATAAGATTGGTGCAATAGCTAATATGATTCACCCGTTATCAGCTGAAGAAGAAATAAAGCATAGCTTAATAGAAACTGAAAGTGTTATGTTAGTGGCTATTGATATATGTTATGAAAAAATCCAAAAAATTCTTAGTCAAACTAAAGTTTATAAAGTTGTAATAGTATCAGCTAATGATTCTATGCCTACGCCATTAAATATAGGTTATCAGTTTACAAAAGGTTTAAAAATCAAAAAACCAAAAAGTATGGAAGTTTATATATACTGGCGTGATTTTATAAAAAAATCTGAACTTTATAATTATGAATATGAAGTAAATAGTGGTAAGGATGTTCCAGCCATAATTCTTCATAGTGGTGGAACAACTGGTACACCTAAAGGAATAGTACTTACTAATGGTAATTTAAATGCTTTAGCACTGCAAGTACGAGTAGTAATTAAAGATGTTAATCCAGGTGATAAGGTTTTAGCGATAATGCCTATATTTCATGGATTTGGCTTAGGAGTATCTATACATGCTTGTCTATATTTAGGTATTGATATAGCTTTAATACCACAGTTTAGTGCTAAAACATTTGATAATTTAGTAAGAAAAAATAAACCTCAAATTATAGTTGGTGTTCCAACATTATTTGAAGCAATATTAAGTAACAAAGGCTTTGAAGGTATGGACTTATCATATGTAAAACATTTTATATCTGGGGGTGATTCCCTAACAAAAAAACAGAATGATGATATTAATAATTTCCTAAAAGAACACGGCGCAAATATAAAAGTTGAACAAGGATATGGTATGACAGAATCAGTTGCTGCAACAGCGCTTGCATTTGGTAATGCTAATATACCATGTACTATAGGAGTGCCATTCCCAGGTGATTATTTTAAAATAGTAGCTCAAGGGTCACAAGAAGAAGTCCCTTATGGCGAAATAGGGGAAATATGTGTATGTGGTCCAACTGTTATGCAAGGATATTTTAAAAATCCTGATGAAACTAATTTGGTGTTACAAAAACATAAAGACGGTAATATCTGGCTTCATACTGGTGATATAGGAAGTATGGCAAAAAATGGCATTATTACTTATGTTCAAAGATTAAAAAGAATGATTATATCAAGTGGTTACAATGTTTATCCTCAGCAAATAGAACAGGTAATAGGATCACATCCTGATGTATTAAAATGTACTGTAGTAGCTATGCCACACCCATATAAAGTAGAGGTAGCAAAAGCATATATAGTACTTAGAGAAGATATTAGTCCTACTTTATCTTTGAAAAAAGAAATAAAAGATTTATGTGAAAAGAATCTATCTAAGTTTTCTATTCCATATGATTATGAGTATCGTAAATCCCTACCAACAACTTTAATAGGAAAAGTTGATTATAAAAAACTTGAAAGAGAAGCTATCGAAAAAAATATTGATGAAAGAAGTGAGTAACATGAAAGAACCAATCTTTTACAAAATAGTAAGAATTGTTGTTAAATTTTTAATTTTTTTAATATATCATCCTACTATTATTGGAAAAGAAAATATTCCTAAAAGAGGTAGGTTTATTTTAGCAGGTAATCACACTCATAATTTTGATCCTGTTGTCTTAGTAGCAATAAATAAAAGATGTGTTCACTTTTTAGCCAAAGATTCTTTATATAAAGGGTGGAAGAAAGTTTTATTTAAGGGTATGGCTATTATTCCAGTAAACAGAAAAATACATGATAAAGAAGCCTTAATTAATGCTAATAAGGTTTTAGATAATAATGGCGTCATTGGAGTCTTTCCGGAAGGAACAATTAATAGAACAAATGATGTTATTATGCCATTTAAAATAGGTGCTGTTAAAATGGCAAGTGATACTGATACTCCCATTGTACCTTTTGTAATAACAGGTGAATATAAGCCATTTAAAAACAATTTAAAGTTTGAATTTGGAAAACCATATAAATTAAATAGTTCTAATTTAGATGAAGAGAATAATAAATTAATGGATATCATTTCTACTAATATTATTAAAAACAGGGGGAAATAAAATGCGTTTATTTAAAGACTTAATGACAAAGATATTAAAAAAAAGAATGCCTGATGAACCTTGGCTTGCTTATTATTCAAAAGAAGATAGGGAAATTAAATTCACTAATAAACTTATATATGAATACTTAAAATCATGCGTAGGTCAAGATACAGACTTTATTGCGTTAAATTATTTTGGTTATAGAATGAGTTATAATGAATTGTTTGAAAAGATAGAACAAGCTAGTAAAAGTTTAAGATCTTTAGGAGTTAAACAAGGTGATGTAGTTACTGTATGTATGCCTAATACTCCAGAAGCAGTAATAGCTTTTTATGCTTGCAATAATATTGGAGCAGTTGTTGATATGATTCATCCACTTTCAGCTCCAAGTGAAATAAAATATTATTTAAATCAATCTAAATCTAAAATTTTATTTTTAATAGATGTTGACTATACTAAAGTTAAAGATATATTAGGGGATACTTCTATAATTAAGACTATTATTATATCAGCTGCAGATTCTATGCCTCTTCTTACATCAATAGGATATCAAGTAACTAGAGGATATAAGATTAAAAAACCAAGTTTCATAGATAGTGATTTTTATACTTGGAGTGACTTCATGATTAAAGGTCTCACTTATAATAAACCTTATACTAATAATATGAAATCAAAAGATATGGCAGTTATTTTACATAGTGGTGGAACAACTGGTACACCTAAAGGAATTATGATATCTAATTTTAATTTCAATGCTGAGGCACAACAAGATGGAGTAAATGTTTATAATGTTAGGCCTAAAAATAAGATAATGACTATTTTACCAATATTTCATGGCTTTGGTTTATGCGTATGTTTACATTGTCCTCTTTGTATAAAAGTTGAAACTATTTTAGTACCTGAATTTGATGGTAAAAGATTTCATCGCATGATGAAAAAAGAAAAACCAAATGTAATTGCGGGAGTACCAACTTTATGGGAAGCAATGCTTGATAACAAGAAGTTTGATGATGTAGATTTATCTTCTTTGAAGTATGTTATTAGTGGTGGAGATTATTTAACTATTCCTATGGAAGAAAGAATGAATAACTTTTTAAGAAGCCATGGTGCTAGTATATCAATATCTAAGGGATATGGTATGACTGAAAGTGTAGCAGCTACTGCTTATACATTTGATGGTACTAATGAACCAGGTTCCATTGGTATACCAATGATAGGTAATAAGTTTTGTATTTGTAATCCAGAAACAGGGGAAGTACTTCCTTATGGTATGGAAGGAGAAATTTGTGTTAATGGACCAACAATAATGATGGGATATCTTAATAATGAAGAAGAAACAAAAAAAGTGTTAAAAAAACACGATGATGGTAAGATTTGGTTACATACTGGAGATATAGGTTATATCTCTCCGGATGGAATTATATATTTTACTCAAAGATTAAAAAGGATGATAGTATCAAGTGGTTTTAATATATACCCTAGTATTATAGAGGAAGTTATTGAAAACCATCCTAAAGTAAAAAAGTGTTGTGTAATTGGTGTACCTCATCAATATAAAATGCACGTAGCTAAAGCTTTTATAGTCTTAGAAGATAATGAAGTTTCACATTATAAAATGAAAAAGGAACTTAAAGAACTATGTAAAGCTAATCTAGCAGTTTATTCAGTACCAAAAGAATTTGAATTTAGGGATAGTTTTCCTCAAACTCTATATAAAAAGATAGACTTTAAAAAACTTGAAAATGAAGAACTAGAGAAAACAAAAAATAGTATTAAAGTAGGTGAAAATAATGAATAAAAAATACAAATTAAAAGATGGTGGTTATAAAATAATAAGACCACTTTTATCACCAATATTTAAACTTTACTACAATCCTATTGTTATAAATAAGGAAGTTATTCCAACTACTGGACCGATATTAGTAGTAGGTAATCATAAACATTTGATGGATCAGTGCTTAGCAATAATATCTACTAAAAGAGTTTTACATTATATGGCTAAAAAAGAATATTTTGATGGTAAAATGGCTTGGTTTTTTAAACTTGTTGGATGTATACCTGTAAATAGACAAATACATGACGACAATGCAAAAGAAGCTGCAATAGATGTCTTAGAAAATGAAGGCGCTATTGGATTATTTCCAGAAGGAACAAGAAATAAAACAAATGAATTTCTATTGCCATTTAAGTTTGGTACAGTCTCTATGGCAAAGAAGACAGGTGCAACAATAGTTCCGTTTGGTATAACTGGAGAATATAAATTTAGAAGTCGTCCTGTTATTACCTTTGGTAAGCCATTTAAGGTAGGTAGTATGTCACTAGAAGCTGCTAATGAAAAGCTTCGCAATGAAGTAGGTAGTTTAATGAAGAAGAGTTTAGTCAAAAAAGACTAAAATTCTTTTAGTATATGAGGTGAAATACAATGAAGAAGATATTAAATGTAGGTATAGATGTAGGATCTACTACTGTAAAGATAGTAGTAATGGATAATAAAAATGATATTTTATATTCAAATTATCGTAGACATTATTCAGATACAAAGAAAGTAATTGAAAATTTATTAGAAGAAGTAATAATTAAATTCAATAAATGCGATTTCAGATTAGTAGGTACTGGGTCTGGATGTATTGCTTTATCAGCATATTTAAATATTCCGTTCGTTCAAGAAGTAATAGCTTGTAAAAACGCTGTTAAAAAATATGCTAGTAGTACTGATGTGGCTATTGAACTTGGTGGTGAAGATGCTAAAATAATTTATTTTGGACAATCTATTGAACAAAGAATGAATGGTAGTTGTGCAGGGGGTACGGGGGCATTTCTAGATCAAATGGCTATATTATTAAATACTGATACACCTGGATTAAATGAACTTGCTATGAAAGGTACTAAAATATACCCAATTGCATCAAGATGTGGTGTATTTGCAAAAACAGATATTCAGCCTCTTATCAATGAAGGAGCCCATAAGGAAGATATTGCTTTATCAATTATGCAAGCAGTAGTTAATCAAACAATAAGTGGTCTTTCATGTGGTAAACCAATAAAGGGAAATGTTATCTTTTTAGGAGGACCACTTAGTTATTTGTCAACTCTAAGAGATAGGTTTATAAAAACTCTTAACTTGCAACCTGAGGAAGTTATTATTCCAAATGATGCACAATTATTCGTATGTATTGGAGCAATTTTAGATAAAGATAAAAGTGAAGTTTTAACTTTAAATCAAATAAGTAAGTTAATATCAAAGTTAAGTGATTTTAAAGAAGAGCAATCAAATTCTTTAGAACCCTTATTTAAAGATGAAATTGATTATGAAAGATTTTTAAATAGACATAATAAAAACAAAGTTAAGAAAAAAGAGTTAACTAATTATAAAGGTGATGTCTTTGTTGGTATTGATGCTGGATCTACTACCGCTAAATTAGTAGCACTTGATTCTAAAGGTAATCTTTTATATCAAAATTATAAATCTAATAAAGGTACTCCTGTTGATACTATAAAGGAAATGATAATTCATTTATATAATAAGCTTCCTAAAGAAGCTGTTATTAGATTAGCCGGTTCAACTGGCTATGGTGAGTTACTTATTAAAACAGCATTTAATCTAGATATAAGTGAAATAGAAACAATGGCCCACTACGAAGCAGCTAATTATTTTTTACCAGGAGTAGAAAGTATAATTGATATTGGTGGCCAAGATATGAAGTATATCAAGATTAAAGATAATGCTGTTGATACAATTATGCTTAATGAGGCTTGCTCTTCTGGATGTGGTTCATTTATTGAGACACTTGCTAAATCATTAAATATTTCTATTTCTGAGTTTGTTAATTTGGCTATAGATTCTAAAAGTCCTATTGACTTAGGTAGTAGATGTACTGTTTTTATGAATTCTAAGATAAAGCAAACACAAAAAGAAGGAAGACCATTAGGAGATATTTTTGCGGGACTCTCATATTCGGTAGTTAAGAACGCTATTATGAAAGTTATGAAAATAAGAGATATTAATATTTTGGGAGATAAAATAGTAGTTCAAGGTGGAACATTCTTAAATGACGCTGTTCTTAAAGCATTTGAAACAGTAACAGGTAAAGAAGTAGTAAGACCTGATATAGCGGGATTAATGGGAGCCTATGGTGTAGCTTTAATCGCAATAGATAATTATAAGAATTATGAAAATAAAAATATTATTAGTAGTATTCTTAGTAAGAACGAAATAGAGGATCTAATAATAAAAACTAGTCATACCCGATGTAATCGCTGTGAAAATCACTGTGAGTTAACAGTTAATTCCTTTAATAAAAAAAATTTTATATCGGGTAATAGATGTGAGAGAGGTAGTGGTAACAACGGCAGTAATACACTTCTTCCTAACATGTATCAGTATAAGTATGATAGATTATTTAATTATAAACCGCTTGAAAATCCAACAAGAGGAGTAATAGGTATACCAAGAGTTCTTAATATGTATGAAAATTATCCTTTATGGTTTACTTTATTTACAAACCTTGGTTTTAAAGTAGTTTTGTCTGATCATTCAAATAGAAGAATATATGAAAAAGGTATAGAAAGTATGCCCTCAGAATCAGTTTGTTATCCAGCTAAATTAGTTCATGGGCATATTATCAATTTAATTGAGAAAGATGTTAAAACAATCTTTTATCCATGTATCATGTATGAAACTAAAGAATTTAGTTCAAGTGATAACAACTATAACTGTCCAATAGTTACTTCTTATTCTGAGGCAATAAAACTTAATGTTGAAGCCTTAAAAGAAAATGATATTAAATTTATTAATCCTTTTTTACCACTTGAGGCAAAAGGTTTATATAAAAGAATTATGGAGCTTCTAGAATTTAAGGAATATAAATTTAAAGGTAAAGAGTTAATTAATGCTATAAATGATGCTTTACTTGAACAACAAAAGTTTAAGGATGAAATAAAATCTAAGGGAGAAGAATTCTTAAAGTATTTGGAACTGCATAATGAAAAAGCCATCGTACTAGCTGGTAGACCTTATCACTTAGATAAAGAAGTTAACCATGGTATAGACACTATGATTAATTCACTAGGTATTGCCGTTTTAACAGAAGATTCAATATGTCATATGAGTAATGTTGATTCTAAACTTAGAGTAGTAGATCAGTGGGCATATCATTCAAGAGTTTATCATGCAGCAGATGTTGTATCAAGATATGAAAATATCGAACTAGTGGAACTTAATTCTTTTGGGTGTGGTTTAGATGCTATAATAACTGATCAAACAGAGGAAATACTTAAGAAAAATGGTAAGTTATATACGACTATAAAAATAGATGAGATAAATAATTTAGGAGCAGCTAAAATAAGAATAAGATCGTTAATTGCTTCTATGAATAAGAGAACTAATAGTATAGACTATAAACCATATAAATATGACAAAACAGTATTTACTAAAGAAATGAAAAAAACGCATACGATTTTATGTCCAGACATGACACCATTTCACATGGGACTTTTATCTAGTGCTTTTATATCAAGTGGATACGATGTAGTTTACTTAAGTAAAACAACAGAAGATATGGTTGAAACAGGTCTTAAATATGTAAATAATGATGCTTGTTATCCGGCCATTATTGTTATAGGGCAACTACTATCAGCGTTAAAAACTGGCAAATATGATTTAAATAATATTAGTGTTATTATTTCACAAACAGGTGGAGGATGTAGAGCTACTAATTATATTGGCTTAATAAGAAAAGCTTTTAAAGATGCAGGATTTGAGAATGTACCAATTATATCATTTAATGTAAGTGGATTAGAAAAGAATCAAGGTTTTAAAATAACCTTGCCACTCGCAAGTAAAATGATTATGGCTTGTATATATGGTGATTTACTTATGAAGTTACTTTATGCAACTAGACCATATGAAAAAGTAAAAGGTACTTCTGATAAGGTTTATAAAAAATACAATGATATATGTATGAAGGCTGTCGCAAAAGGTAGTTTTCCACAGTATAAAAAATTAATCAATGAAATAGTTGATGCTTTTGAAGATATAAAAATAACTAATAAAGAAATTCCAAAAGTAGGAATAGTTGGAGAAATACTAATTAAGTACCACAGTTTTGGTAATAATGAACTAGTTAAGCAACTAGAAAAAGAAGGAGCTGAAGTAGTAGTTCCAGAATTAATGGGTTTTGTTAAGTACTGTGCTTATGCCGCTATTATAAAACAAAAACTATTAAAAACAGGTAAGAAAAGTGCTTTCTTAAATAATGAGGCTTTAAAAATAATTAAAATATATGAAAAACCACTTAAAGATAGATTAGAAAAAACTAGGTATCGTAAACCCTCTGATATTGTAGAATTATCAAAAAATGTAGATGGTATATTATCAACCGGTAATCAAACTGGAGAAGGTTGGTTTTTAACTGCGGAAATAGTTGAATTAATAAAAGAAGATATTAAAAATGTTATCTGCGTTCAACCCTTCGCATGTTTACCAAATCACATAGTAGGTAAAGCGGTTATTAAAAAAATACGTGCTTTATATCCAGATTCTAATATAGTTGCGGTTGATTATGACCCTGGTGCAAGCCATACAAATCAAATTAATAGAATTAAACTTATGCTTACAGTTGCTAACGAAAACATGGAAGAAACTAGTAAGATTAACTAGTTTCTTCTTTTTATGATAAAATGTATTTAGGAAGTGATATTATGCCTAAAATATTAGTAGTTGATGACGATAGAGATATTGCTGAGTTAATAAGTGATACTTTAACTGATGAAGGTTATGAAGTAATAATGAAATTTAATGGTGAAGAGGCTTTAAAAGAGATAGAAGTTAATCCAAACTTTGATTTAATATTACTTGATATAATGATGTCTGGTATGAGTGGGACAGAATTATGTAATAAAGTAAGAGAAAAACAAAAATGTCCTATTATTTTTGTTAGTGCTAAAGCATCAACAGTTGATAAACTTCTTGGGTTTGAAATAGGTGCTGATGATTATATAAGTAAACCATTTGATATATATGAGTTAGTTGCTAGAGTAAAAGCACATTTAAGAAGGGAAGATAGATCTAAAATAATGTTTGATGATAATAACATTGAGATAGGCAAAATTAAGATAAATAGAGATAGTTATGATGTATATAAAAATAATAAAAAAGTTGATGTTTCAACTAGAGAATTTGAAGTACTATACTACCTTATGAAAAATGCGGGAATTGTATTAACTAAGGAACAAATATTTGATTCAGTATGGGGAAAAGATTATGGTGAAATTGGTACTGTAGCTGTCCATATTAAAAGTTTAAGAAATAAACTTGATAGAGATGAAGAATATATTAAGACAGTATGGGGCGTAGGATATAAGTTTATAAAGGTGAAAGACTAATGGAAAAAAATACACTTAAATATAAAGCTATTAAAGTTATAGCCCTAGTATTTATATTAAATGTAATATCAATAACTATTTATGGGATACTCTTTTTAAATAAAAGTGTATCTTTTGGAATTGAAACCCTTAAAGAAAATACCGATAAACTAGTAGATGAGATAGTTAAATATTTAGAAGATAATGGAGTAGCAAAAGATGATATAGAAATGTTATCAAATAAATATGAAGTTGAAATATCATTAAAAGATATTGATGATAATATCATATTTAATAATGTAAAAGATCATAATTTTTACTATGACAATGTAAAAATAATTGTTACAAATAATACTAAATATATTTTAAAAGTTTCGAAAGAACTTGATGTATCTGCTTCTAGTATTATTCTAAGTCTTATGTACCTGGAACTTACTATTATATTAATAATAAGCTCTATTTCTATATATGTAGTAAATAAGAAATTACTAAGACCTATTACTAATTTAAGTTATGACATGAAGTCTTATAAATATGGGATTCTTCCTAAAAGAAGAGAACAAAAAACAGCTGTAGATGAGCTTCAAAATGACTTTATAGATTTAACTGAAGCATTAGAACAAGAAAAAGAAAATAAGAGTCAAATTATAGCTTCAATTTCTCATGATATTAAAACGCCACTTACTTCAATTTTAGGCTATACTACAAGACTTGAAAATGCTAATCTTAGTGATGAAATAAAAGAGAAGTATATTGCGAAAATTAATAATAAAGCAGTTGTAATTAAGGATTTAATGAGTGAATTTGATGATTATTTAGGAAGTAGTATAAAAGGTAATCTACATAAAGAAAGTGTTGCTACAAGAGAATTATTTAGACAAATTAAAAGTGATTATGAAGATGATCTATTTGATAGAGGAATTAAACTAAAATTACTAAATAATGCTAAAAGAGAGATACTTGTAGTGGATATAAATAAAATAAAGAGAGTATTTAGTAATATTATTGGTAATAGTATTCGTCATATTAAAGTAAGTGGAGAAATTAAAATCACTTTAAATAAGAAAAATGATTTTTATGAATTTATTATTAGTGATAATGGTGAAGGAGTAAAAGAAGAAGATATTAAAAGAATCTTTGATCCTCTTTTTACAACTGATCCTTCAAGAAAGATTTCAGGTCTTGGACTTTCGATATGTAGTCAAATTATAAAACTACATGGTGGAACTATATACGCTAAAAATAATCAAAAGGGTGGTCTAAGTATTTACTTTACAATTAAAGATAGTAAAGAGTAGGGGAATTTATGAAATATATATTTATAGTTAATCCTAAATCAGGCAAAGGAAAAGCTCTAGAAATTTCTAAAAAAATAGATGAAATATGCCAAAGAAGAAATATTGATTATCTTATTCATTATACGGAAAGACCAAAGGACGCTACTATGTTAGCTAAGAAATATAAACACGAAAAGAATGTTATCTTTAGTGTTGGTGGCGATGGCACTTTAAGTGAGGTTTTAACGGGCATTGTAGGCTCAAGGAATATGCTTGGAGTAATTCCTGGTGGTTCAGGTAATGATTTCTATAAGATGCTTAAAAATTCAAATAAGTTATATCAAGAATGTGATGTAGGGAAAATAAATAATGGTTATTTTATAAATACATTATCACTTGGTATAGATGCTGATATATGTGATAATTTAATAGTTATGAAAAGAAAAAATATACCTACTAGTCAAATATATAATGCTAGTATTATTTATACACTAGTTAAATTCAAAACTAAAGAAATGACAATAAAAATAAATGATGAAGTAATACAAGAAAAGATTACCCTACTTTCAGTATGCAATGGTACTACTTATGGTAGTGGTCTTAAAATAGCGCCTAATGCTAGTTTTGATGATGGCTATTTTGATGTATATGTAGCTATTGATGTACCTAAAATTAAGATACCAGGATTGTTTCTAAAACTTCTTAATGGTACTCATGAACAGTCACCATATATTAGACATTATCGTACAGATAAGCTTAATGTATCTTCAAAAGAAGTATTAACTGCTGCTTTAGATGGCGAAGTAACAGTTGATAAAGAATTTGATATTAAGATACTTCCTAAAAAAATAACAATTTATCATGATGAACAGTTTGTGAACGAATGTTTAGAAAAACAAAAGGTATATAATAAAAACTAATAGCAAAATGCTTGAAAAATGGTGTTAAACCAAGTATACTGGTACTAGATAGGGTGATAGTATGAATAAAAGAGAGGGCTTTACTTTAGCAGAACTACTAGGTGTTATTGTAATACTAGGAATTTTAGCTTTAGTTGCAATACCACTTATGGGGAAGCATATCGAAAATTCAACAGTAGAAGCTGCTAAAAGAAGCGCTGAAGGAATAGTTAAAAGTGCTCAGCAGTATTACACTGATATAATGTCAAAAGATGGCAAATTCACCTATACTACCCTTGATATAGTAACAAATGCTGCTTTATTAGAACTTGAAGGAGAACTTCCTGATGGTGGTTATGTAACAATTGATGAAGACAGCAATGTTGAAGTGTTCTTGATAAAAGGCAAGTACTGTATTAGAGCTACTTCAGCTGATTTAAAGACATCTCATTCGAAGAATTTATCAGATTGTATTAAGCCATAATAATGATTTATAAATAAAAGAGCCAAAGGGTTCTTTTTTTAATGTTTTGTATATACAAAAGTAATATTATTGTGATATAATAACCACATAAAGACAACAAAAATATAGAATAACAGGTGATAATATGAAAATAACATCAGTAGAGATGATAATAAGCGCAGTACGAAGAAGCCAGTATCCAAACGATGGCAAACCAGAGTTTTTAATGGTAGGAAGATCTAATGTAGGAAAAAGTAGTTTTATTAATACAATGATTAACCGTAAAAACTATGCTCGTACATCAGCAACACCTGGTAAAACTCAAACAATAAACTTTTATTTAATTAATAATGCTTTCTACTTAGTTGATGCACCTGGTTATGGTTATGCAAGTTTAAATAAATCAAAAACAAAAAAATTTGGTTTAATGATGGAAGACTACTTAACATCTAGAACGAACTTAAAACAAGTTTTTATGTTAATTGATTTTAGACATAAACCAACAGCTGACGATATTATGATGTATGAATATTTAAAACATTATAAATTGCCTGTTACTATTGTCGCAACAAAAGTAGATAAAATAGGTGTAACACTACAACAAAAACAAAGAAAAACAATCTTAGATGAACTTGATCTTGTAGTGGGTGATGAATTTGTAATGTTTTCAAATGTTACTAAACTAGGTAAAGAAGAAATAAATAAAAAAATATCAAGAACTTTATAGTTCTTTTTTTCATAAACTACTTTAGGTGATCAGATGAAGGTGGAAGTTATAGATGAACTTAATTTTGTTCTTTACTTGAATAATAAATACTTGGATAAAGTTAATTTCAATGATAAAGACGAAATAGAAGTTTATTTAAAAAAAATCTTTTCTAAACTGAAACAAAAACTTGATAATGATATAGCAGGGTTCTTTGAAATAACGATATATACTAATGATTATGGAGTAGTACTTGTTGTTAATAAAGAAGATCTGGATTATTATGAATACTTTAACAAAGGTATAGAAATGCAAGTAAATATTATAAATGATAGTAAGTTTTTATATAAAACAGATGATATTTTTATGAATGATTTATATAATAAATTTGATATATATATATACAATAATAATTATTATATAGATTTAAAAAGTTTAAATGATATTTCTATTTTTGAACATACTAAAATTATATATGGTGATATTGTTGGAACAATATTAGAGTATGGTAAAAAAATAAATATAAATGTTTAAACTTTACATATATATGGTATAATACCTAGGTATTAATTTTATATTTATTATTTAAATATGATATAATTTAGTGGAGGTGTTATATATGAAAAAACCAGTAGTAGCATTAGTGGGAAGACCTAATGTTGGAAAATCAACTATTTTTAATAGATTAGTTGGTAAAAAAATATCTATCATTGAAGATACTCCAGGTATAACAAGAGATAGAATTTACGGAACAGTTAATTTTGGTAAATATAGTTTTCATTTAATTGATACTGGTGGTATCGATATAGCAAATGAACACTTTAATGATGAAATTAGAGCACAAGCTGAAATAGCTATTGAAGAAGCAGATGTTGTTTTATTTATTGTAGACGGTAAAGAAGGAATGACAGCTAATGACTATGTAGTAAGAGATATTCTTATGAAATCAAATAAAAGAGTTATTGTTGTTATAAATAAATGTGATAGTAGAGAATCAAAACAAAATATTTATGATTTCTACGAACTTGGATTTGAAACTTATATGCCAGTTTCTGGTGAACAAAATGAAGGTATTTGGGATTTACAAGAAGAAATTGTAAAAGACTTTAATGAATATGTAAAAGAGCCAGAAGATACAAGAATTAAGTTTTCTATAATTGGTAGACCTAATGTAGGAAAGAGTAGTTTAGTAAATGCTATTCTTAATGAAGAAAGAGTAATAGTTTCTGATGTAGCCGGAACAACAAGGGATAGTATCGATACAGAGTTCGCATATCATGGTGAACAATATGTGGTAATAGATACAGCGGGTATGAGAAAACGTGGAAAGATTTGGGAAAGTGTCGAAAGATACAGTTTACTTAGATCTTTAAAAGCAATTGATAGATCAGATGTATG
The DNA here is from genome assembly GCA_023460995.1 of Bacillota bacterium. GTDB lineage: Bacteria > Bacillota_I > Bacilli_A > RF39 > UBA660 > RGIG4266. The sequence goes on from JAEWOE010000003.1 coordinate 23,692, forward strand.
TTGTATAGTAATTGATGCAGCGGAAGGTATAATTGAACATGATAAGCATATTGCAGGATATGCTCTTGAAGCAGGAAAAGCTGTAATACTTGTAGTTAATAAATGGGATACAGTTGAAAATAAGGATGCAGAGATGAAGAAATTTACTGAAGAAATTAGAAATAATTTTCAGTTTATGACTTATGCTCCAATTGTGTACTTATCAGCTTTAACTAAAAAAAGAATACATACATTGATGCCACAAATTCTAAAAGTATATGAAAATGCTAATAGACAAATTAAAACAAGTATACTAAATGATGTTATAACAGATGCATATAATTTAAACATTCCACCTTCTTATAAAGGGAAGAGACTTAAAATATATTTCTGTAATCAAGCAGCAATTTGCCCACCAACATTTAATATACAAGTAAATAGTAAAGGACTTATTCATTTCTCTTATGAAAGATATTTAGAAAATAAGTTAAGAGAATCATTTGATTTTGAAGGAACACCAATTGTACTTCAATTTAAGAATAAGGGCGAACAAGAATTATAAGAGACTTATGTCTCTTTTTTTGATATAATTAAATTAGGTGATAAAAGATGTATGAGTTTGATTCAAGATGGTTTGAACAAAAGTTGAATGAAATGAATAATTTGATTTTTAATGGATATGAAATAGATAAATTAACAAATATAGAAAAAAGGGAAATGATATTTGATTACTTAATGAAAAATATAAAATATGATTATAATTTGCTTAATATAATTGTTAATAACGAATTCAATAAAAATTTAATAATTCCAAGAGATTTATCTAATGAAATTATGAATGTAGTTATAAATAAAAAAGGCGTTTGTAATTCTATTTCACAAGTCTATAAACTGTTATTAGAAAAAGTTGGAATATATGCCGTGTGTGTTGTGACAGATAACTCACAAAGGGTATTACATCAGTTAAATCTTGTATACAATAAGGATGAAGATTCTTATAGCTTTGATGATATTACTAGTGTGATCGTTGGTATGGGCAGCAAAGAAAAATTTTTTAATTATGATTTAGAAGATGCATGTAAATTAGGACAGGGTAAGAAAAATGTAATTGATGATAAAAAGTGGGTAGCTTTTGACACTGAAACTATTTACGTTATTGTCAACAGGACGGATGAAGAATATAAAAAGTTGGGAGTAATTGAAATTTTAGAAGAAGGATTGCTAAAATTTCCGACTAATATTAGGAAAAGTAATATAACAACGAATGATATTAATAATTATGCAAGAAGATAGGAGACACATATGATAGATGAAATACTTAAAAATGGTCCAGTTAATGGTTTTCCAGATAGTGAATTAGAAGAACTAATTAAAATATATATACAAGAGGATACTGATGAAGCTTTTGAAAAAGTTGCTAAAAAATTAGATAAATCACATCTACTTGTACCACTTGCTATGGAAGAAAAAGAGATAAGTGGATTATATTTGATACAAAATCCTAATGATAAGAATTATTATATGATGGCTTTTACTAGTGTTAATGAATATAAAAAATGGGAAAAAGAATCTAATAAAGATTCAGTAACATTTATGATAGAAACACTTGCTAATATAGCATCTATTGTAAAGGATGAGAAAAATTTAACAGCTTCAGGTTTAGTAATAGACCCATACGGACTATGCATTACTATGACTAAAGAAGTAATTAACTCAGTAAAATAGTATCTTTAATTGACAAATATTATAAATAATCTATAATATAAAAAGCACTAAAGGAGTGAAATATATGGATTTTACAAATAAAGTCGCACTAGTTACTGGTGCAAGTAAGGGAATAGGAGCAGCTATTGCTTATGATTTAGCTAGTCATAAATGTAATATAGCTATTAATTATAATAGTAGTGAAGATGAAGCAAAAGATTTACAAAAAGAAATTATGAATAAATTCGGTGTAAAGGTAATAACTGTAAAGTGTGATATTTCAGATGAAAATGAAGTAAAAGACATGGTTGACACAGTTATGAAAAGTTTTGGTAAAATAGATATTCTAGTTAATAATGCTGGTATAGCTATAGATACTCTAGTAGAAGATAAGACTGTTGCGGATTTTAGAAAGACTATTGATGTTAATTTAATAGGTACTTTTATAACATCTAGAGCAGTAGGTGATTACATGCTAAAAAATGGTAGTGGTAAGATAATTAATATTGCTTCTACTAATGGTATAGATACATATTACCCATATAGCTTAGACTATGATGCATCTAAAGCAGGCGTTATTTCTTTAACTCATAATCTTGCGGAATATTATAAGCCATATATTACAGTTAATGCTGTTGCTCCAGGATGGGTTGATACACCAATGAATAAAGAATTAGATAAAGATTACATAAAAGATGAGTGTAAAAAAATTATGCTTGGTAGATTTGCAGACCCAATTGAAATAGCTAAGGTAGTTACTTTTTTAGCTAGTGAAGATTCTAATTATATAAATAATACAGTTATAAGAGTAGATGGTGGCGAAAAATAATGGCTAGAGAACTAATTGTTATTCCAAAAGAGGGAGAGTCTTCAAGACACTACCATAGAAGTATTGTAGAAAAAAGTCATCATGATAACTTAGTGCAGTATATTCTTAAGAATAATATAAATGTTGATTTATTTGTTGATCCATTTATATATGCTCTAGCTTTAGAAATGACTTATTTAAATTATGTAGTAATAGGTATAGATGGTGAAGAATTCTGCGTCTATTTACCTCCTGAGTTATCAAAAGCTCAAGCAAAATGGTTTGATGATCGTAAACTAGCTATATCTAATTTAGATGTCTTAGTCGTTAATGTAAATAAAAAAGAAAATGATGAATATGAAATAGAACAAATCGAAGGTTATATGCATGGCATTAGTCCAGTAGATAACTTATATAAAAAGATAAAGGAAAAAACATTCAGCTATGAAAATGAGAAGGTGAGAATATATGGAAATAGATAATAAAGCTATTGAATTAGTTACAAATGCTGAAAAGGCAGTAACTATTCAGTTTAATGAGATAGAGAAAAATGAACAAATAAATAGTTTTAAAGTATTAAATGCTTTTCATAATGCAGGTATTTCAGAAGTACATTTCAATAGTACAACAGGTTATGGTTATGGTGATTTAGGTAGAGAAGCAATTGAGAAAGTATTTAGTGATGTTCTTGGTGCTGAAGATGCTCTAGTAAGAAATCAAATGATATCAGGTTCACATGCTCTTACAGTATGTTTATTTGCGATACTAAGACCTAATGATACAATGCTTAGTATTTCTGGACTTCCATATGACACTCTTCATGAAGTAATTGGAATAAAAGAAAACGCTAGTTCTTTAAAAGCATTTGGAATTAATTATGAACAAATTGATTTAGTAAATAATGATTTTGATTACGACAATATTATTAAAACATTAAAAGAAAAGAAAATTAAACTAATTGAAATTCAAAGATCAAAAGGATACTCAACTAGAAAAAGTTTAACTATAGAGAAGTTAGAAAAAGTAATCAGTGAAATTCGTAAAGTAGACAAAGAAGTTATTATAATGGTAGATAACTGTTACTGTGAATTTGTTGAAACAAAAACACCTCTAGAAGTAGGTGCTGATGTAATAGTAGGTTCATTAATAAAGAATTTAGGTGGTGGTATTGCGCCAAATGGTGCTTATATAGCTGGCAAAAAAGAATTAGTAGAACTTGCTGGTGAAAGACTTACTCTTCCAGGAGAAGGAAAAGAAGTTGGACCAACATTAGGCATTAATAAACAAATCTTACAAGGATTGTATATGGCTCCTAGCGTAGTAGCAGCATCCCTTAAAACAGCTGTATTAACAGCTAAAGTTCTTGCTGATTTAGGTTTTGATGTAGAACCTAAATATGATGAAGAAAGAACAGATATAGTTGAAAATATTATCTTTAATGATAAAGAAAAATTAATAAAATATGTATGCGCTATTCAATCTGCTTCAGCAATAGATGCTCATGCAACTACTGTTCCTGTTGATATGCCAGGTTATGCTGATCAAGTAATAATGGCATCAGGTTCATTTACACAAGGTTCTTCAATTGAAATATCTTGTGATGGACCTATAAGAAGTCCATATATCGCATACCAACAAGGTTCTATGACTTATGCCTATGGTAAATTAGCAGTTATTAAAGCTGTAGATAGTTTAATAAAGTAATATAAATAATGCAATAGTAAGTAATAGACATATAATCTATTACTTTTTGAATATAATAATACTGGTGATAAAATGAATTATAAAAAATTAATAGGTATTATTATAATAACCCTCATTATAGGGACATTACCTAGTCTATTTGTAAACATGATGGGTATGAACATAGACGATTTAGCAAAACCTTCCTTATATCCTCCAAATATCGTATTCCCTATAGTATGGACAATTCTTTATGTTCTTATGAGTATATCGGTATTTTTAGCTACCAAAGATAATAATGAACCATATACTATATATGTTATTCAGCTTATAGTAAACGCTCTATGGACAGTTATCTTCTTTGGATTTGATTTTAAACTTTTAGGTTTTATATGGATACTATTCTTAATTGTACTAGTGGCAATAATGATATATAAATTTTATAAAGAAAATAAATTTGCTGCTTTTTTACAAATTCCATACTTATTATGGCTAATGTTTGCTGCATATCTAAATATGGCTATCTATTTATTAAATAGATAGCCTTTTTATATTACAAAAGAGAAAATAAGGAAGTAGTGAAAAGTAGATCCAGCAAGACAAAAGAAATGAAATATAGAATGCATATATTTAGTTTTAGACCCTATCCAGTATAGTAAAGCTCCTATTGAATAAAATACTCCTCCAACTACTAAAAATATTAATCCTGCTTTACCTAAATTAGTAGCTAAACTATTTAATATAAATAAAACTGACCATCCAGTAATTAAATGACATAAGACAGACGCTAATTGATATCTATCAAGATTAATAGAATTTAGAACAATTCCAATTATTGTTACAATCCAAATAAAACTAAACATAACCCATCCCATAACGCCATTAAATAGAACAAGACATATGGGCGTAAAAGTGCCTGCTACAAGCAAAAAAACATTACAGTGATCAATTACTCTAAATACTTTTTTAGCCTTTAATTTAGGTGATAAACCATGATATATACACGATATAGTATATAGTAGTATTAACGATATTCCATATACTAAAGAACCCGTTAAAGCATAACCATTATGATGATTAGCGCTCTTTATAATTAAAAGAACTAATCCTGCAATTGATAGTCCTGCTCCAACTCCATGACTAATTGAGTTCATTAATTCTTCACTTAAACTATAATTAGGTATTCTAATTTTATTCATACAATACACCTCATATTAATGTATGATATTATGTTTTTTTATATAATAGTATTATAATTTATTTTTCTACATATATTTACAAAAATATGTGTTATAATGGTTACTCAAAGAAAAAAATATAAAAAACAGGTATATTAAAACACCTTATTTAATAAGGTGTTTTATAGTTAAAATAAGGGGATGAATTTGTGATTTTTGATAAGATTGAAGAAAATAAAATAGAACAATTATTTATTAAGTATGATTTTGCTTTAAAAATGCTTGAAACAGAAATTGGTATATTAATAAGAGAATATGAATATAAAAATAAATATAATCCAGTAGAACATACCAAAGTAAGAATTAAAAGTAAAGAAAGCGCGATAAAAAAACTAGAAAAAAAGCAATGTGAAATAACTGCGGATAATATAATTAAAAATGTTCATGATATGATTGGTATTAGAATAGTATGTTCTTTTTTATCTGATGTTAGTGATATAGTTAATATAATAAAGAATTCAAAACATTTAAAAGTCGAATCAGAAAAAGATTATATAACTACACCTAAAGAAACAGGTTATATAAGTTATCATATTATAGTACTAGTACCTATTTATCTAAATGAAACTACTGAGTATGTTGAAGCTGAAATTCAAATAAGGACAATTGCTATGGACTTTTGGGCAACTCTTGATCATAAAATAAGATATAAATTTGATGAACAAATACCAGAGGAAGTTCAAACGGAAATGTATAATTGTTCTTTAGATATTAAGTCTTTAGATAATAAAATGGAAAAACTTAATGATATAATGAAAAAATATAATGTTGATTAAGAATAAAATATTCTTAGTCTTTTTTTGTATAAAAAATGTTATATGTCACAATATAAAATGGGAGGAAGAATATGACAGAAAAAGAACTATTATATGTAGAGGATGTATTAGAACAATCTAAACAATTAGATGAAATCAGTACTTATTATACTGATGAAGTTGAGGAAGAATGCGGTGAAATCCTTAATGAGGTAGCAACCGTTGCAAGTAAACAATTTAAAAGAATTTATAATTTATTGTAAAGGAGATAATATGGAAGAAAAATTAATTATGGGTAATGTACTTACTCTAACAAAGAATATATGTGAATTACTTAACCATGCTACTATTGAATCACCTAATCATCATGATGCATTCAATAAAGCATTAGATGAATACCTTGAACTTCAGCATAAAATATATAAACATATGGAAGAAAAAGGCTGGTATCAAACACAAAATGTTACTGCTGATAAAATAGAGAAAGCAAAAGAAAAGTATTGTGAAGATTAAACCATTTATTTAAATGGTTTTTTTGTTTAATAATCATGTTATAATATGACTAGGTGATAACAATTACAAAAATAAATAGTGATACTATTTTACAAATAGGAGAGGTGTTTTTATGATAAAAGAGTTTAGAGATTTTATTTCAAAAGGAAATGTAATAGATTTAGCAGTTGGTGTTATTATTGGTGGTGCATTTGGTAAAATTGTCACATCACTTGTAAATGATATTATTATGCCATTATTAGGAATTGTAATAGGTGGAATAGACTTTACATCATTATCATTTAAAGTTAATGACTCAACAGTGATGTATGGAATGTTTATACAAAATACAATAGATTTCTTACTTATTGCAGCAGTAATTTTCTTAATGATAAAAACTATTAATAAATTTAAAAAGTCTGAAAAGAAAGAAAAAGAACCTTCAAAATCATCAACAACTGAACAATTATTAACAGAAATAAGGGATTTACTTAAAAGTAAATAAAAGAACCAAATTTGGTTCTTTTTTATTTAGTATGTTATAATAACTGTCAGGTGATAATATGGGAAAAATAGCAAAACAAAATACAGAATTACAACTTTCTGATGAATTAATTAATAGTTTAGTTATTGATGATGAATTAGCAAAGCTTCTTGGTATTGAAACACAAAAAGAAAAAATTGAAAATGATAAGAAACAAGAACAAGTAAAAAAAGATAAGAAAATAATAAAATAATTAGTAGTATGGTGGTTTATGAAAAAAATTAAGTACATTTTAAGTGGACCTGAGTTTAAACTTGGATATGATAAAGAACTTACTAAATTACTTGTTTCTGATGCTAAAAAAGCAACAAAAATAGTTTTTATTGCTTCTTCTTTTGATGATTATGAAAATACTGATAAATATTCAACTATTATTAATGATTGGTTTAATAGTAATAAGATTATATTTAAATCAGTAAATATTATTGATAATAGAGTAAGTAAAGAAGAAGCAGTTAATTATATTAATGATTCAGACATTGTTGTTTTAATGGGTGGTGACACCTTAAAACAAATAAGTTACATAAAGAGTTATGGAATAATTGATGCTTTAAAAAGTAGAGAAGGTATAACTATAGGTATTAGTGCTGGTTCAATTAATATGTGTAGTCATGTTGTACTTACTAAAGATGAAACTGATAATATTCCTAGTACGGTCTGTTATGAAGGAATTGGATTAACTAATGTTAATATAGAGCCACACTTTGATTTTATAAATATTGAACATAATAGAGATATATTTGAAGCTTCTTCACATGGTAAAATAGTTTGTCTTCCTAATATATCTTTTGTAAGAATAGAAGATGATAAAGAAGTGTATTATGGAGATTATTATGTTATAGAAGATAATAATCTAGAACAAAAAGGATATCCTTATGATGAAATCAATCATTTAGGTACCGTTACATTAGAAACAGAAAGATTAATTCTTAGAAAAGCTACTATGGAAGATGTAAATGATTTATTTTATATTCAGTTAGATCCTGATTTAAGAAGATATATGGGTTCTACTAAATTAGGAAAAAGTATAGATAGAGAACAATATTTTTTTAGTAAAATATTAGATAGTTATCAAGAACTTAATTTCTATAGATGGACTATAGTTAAAAAAGAAGGTAACCTAGTAATAGGAAGTATTATGCTTAATATCCATGATGAAAAAGGTAAAATAGGTGGTATTGATTACTATTTAAGAAAAGACCACTGGAATAAAGGATATATGACAGAAGCAGCAAAAAAAGTTCTTGATTTTGCTTTTCAAGAACTTAAACTTAATAGAATTGAGTCAGGTGGATCTATAAATAATCCTGGTACATATAAAGTACTAGAGCATATTGGTCTTAAATACGAAGGACTTAGAAAACAAGGATATTTTTATTATTATGGTGGTATACAAGATTTAGTACTATATGGGCTTACTAAAGAAGAATATGAAAAAAAGAACAATAATTAATTTGTTCTTTTTTTTCTTTTTCTAATCATTGATTTATCAATAAAATAAAAAACATAACCAATAGTAATATAAAGTACTGCTATAAAAAAAGTATTAAACATAACTTTACCCATACCTAAAGTATCTATATCCATAAAAAAGTATGGATATTTAGAATCATCATTAGGACCAATACCATTTCCTAAAAAAGCACTTAAGTACGCAATTGTCATATATACTGTAGGAGCAATTGCCCATATTATAGGACTATATATTTTCATATATCCTTTTTTATCAAATAATACCCAGTCTAATATAGTCATTATTGGTATTATATAATGTAATCCTAGGAAAGCCATATTACTATAATTATCAAATGAAAATGACATATTTAGTACAAAATGAGCTACTACAAATGTAAGAGTAATAGCCATAGTTGTTATTCCTTTAAGTACAGGAAACCATTCAACTAATGTCTTTTTATGATAATTATGTATTAAATAAATGATATCTACTATAAAATATATAATGCACAATATGTTACTTAAAGTTGTAAACATAGTAAATATATTTAAGTTTAAATTACCATCTAGGACTCCAGTAGTCGCTACTAATGAAAAAATTCCAACTATACATAAAACTACTTTGTATATGATAGAAATTAGTTTATTATTAATTTTCATATCATCACCACAATAATTATATCATAACATTAATTCACTTTGTGTGAACTTAACATGTGTTATGTCTACTTTACATACATTTGTGTGATATAATACACAGGGAAAGAGGTTAAAATGAATAATACAGTAAGAAATAATATAAGACAAGGATCTATTGTACAAATAGTACTTAAGAAAGATCAAAGAACAGGTATCCTTACTAAAGGAATAGTAGATAAAATATTAACAAACAGTATGAACCACCCAAGAGGTATAAAAGTAATGCTTATAGATGGGCAAGTTGGTAGGGTACAGAAGATAGAAAATTTTTAAATAATAATTAACTTTTATATGTCATTAATTCATTATTTAATTTATATAATTCTATGTAGCATCTTTGTTTTGACAATAAAAAAATATAGAGTATAATAAACTGCACTAAATCTATTTTTAGGCATATTATAAATAAAAAAGGTGGAAAAAATGACAGAAGTTAGCAAGTTGGATAATAAAGTAGATAAAATAGTAGAAGTCGAAAGTGTCCATATACAAGGATTAATTAAAGAAATTATTCATGATTCTAAAACAAAACCAAGAGAAGTATCTGATGTAAAGTATCATCATAATAGATCTTATTCTAGTGCACCAACCGTTATTCGAAACGGAATATTATCTATGTCTGAATCAACAAAAAAAGGAATTACAAATTTTAGTAAACAAGACTTAGAAAAGTATGACCGTGAAGACCATGTTAATGGAATAACAAAAATATCTGTTGCTTCAACAGATGTTGATCATAGTAAGTTATATAGGGGAGAAATGGTTTATTGTCCTTTTCATCCATGTAGCATAGATATACTTATTTCTGGTGAAGTAAAAGCGTATAGAGATACTACAAACTATTATAATGAATTCTTAATTGAAAATATGATCTTACCAAAAAGTTTCAGATCAGTAGATGCTAGAATACTTAAAATATTTATTGATAAAACAATATATCTTAATAATGATACAACCTTAATTAAATTACAAAAAACTATTGATAAATACAATAAATTAAGACAAATTGCATTAGCTCTTATGGAAAGTGAATTAGATATTCCATTAAGAGAAATGAGTGAAGAAAATGTTACTATTGATTTAGATAGAATGTCTAAAGCTCCAGTATTAGTATTAAAATAATTTTGAAATAGAGCAAAGTTATAATTAAGTACATAATTAGAATAAATCTTTACAAATTTTTAAACATAGATTATAATGTTAAAAGAAGGAGCGATTACTATGTATTATATAAAGCGTGTCATCATGCATACTGCAGGTAATCACATCTGTTAATTAATTCATAAAAATTATATTAAGCAGGTGTGATGTTTTCGTTGTGCCTGCATCCAAAACCATATGGATGTATTTTCCATATGGTTTTTATTATATAAGGGAGTGATTAATATGATAGATATAAGTTTAAGCAAAGTAACCAAATCTTATGGATTTGATAATATACTTGATAATATAAGTTTAGAAATAAATAGAGGAGATATAGTATCTATAGTAGGAGATAATGGGTCAGGCAAAAGTACGTTATTAAAAATAATAGCAAAAGAAGAAAATATAAGTAGTGGAACAGTAGCTATTCGAAATGGCGCTACTGTAGGAATGTTGCATCAAATCCCAGATGTAGAGATAGATGTTAAAGTAATAGATATATTATATAGAAGTGTAAAAGAGATATTAGACATTGAAGAGAAGTTAAAAGTCTATGAAAATAAAATGTCTAAATTAACTGGAAAAGAATTAGATAAAGTATTAAATAGTTATAGTAATTTACAAGAAAAGTATATAAATATGGGCGGATATGAAGTAAGTGAAAAAATAGGTAGAATTGTTACTGGATTTAAAATAAAAAATTTACTTAATAGTAATTTTAATATACTTAGTGGTGGTGAAAAAACAATCGTTAGTTTAGCAGCATTAATGATAAAAAATCCCGATATATTACTTTTAGACGAACCAACTAATCATTTAGATATAGATACTTTAGAATGGTTAGAAGATTATTTAAAGGCATATAAAGGTACTATTGTAATTGTTTCACATGATAGATATTTCTTAGATAAAATAAGTTCTAAAACAATACTTATTGAAAATGGTAGTGTCGAAATATTTCATGGTAATTATAGTTATTATTTAGAAGAAAATGAAAAAAGAATGTTGATTGAATTTAAAAACTATAACGATCAGCAAAAACAAATAAATGCTATGAAAGCATCTATAAAAAGATTACAAGAGTTTGGACGTTTAGCAAATCCAGGTGGAGAAGCTTTCTTTAAGAGAGCTACTAATATTCAAAAAAGATTAGATAAAATGGAAAAGGTAAATAGACCTGTTATAAAAAAAGAATTGCCTCTTAATTTTGATATGAACATGAGATCTGGTAAGGAAGTAATTATAGTAAAAGATTTAAGCATACAGTATGATAAAATATTATTTAATAATGCTAATATGTTAGTAAGATTTGGTGAACACATTTGTTTAGTAGGTAATAATGGTACTGGAAAAAGTACTCTTATAAAGAATATATTAGATGGCAATGATAGTATTAAAATTGGATCTAATTTAAATATAGGATATATACCACAAGAAATACATTTTGAAGATCAAAATAAAACAATATTAGAAGTAGCACGAGAATTCTATGTAGGAGATGAGCAGCACTTACGCTCTTCATTATTTAGGTTTATGTTCTATGGAGAAAATATCCAAAAGAAAGTTAGTAAAATATCTGGTGGAGAAAAAGTTAGATTAAAGTTATTTTGCCTAATGCAACAAAAAGCTAATTTACTTATTTTAGATGAACCTACTAATCATATTGATATAGCTACTAGAGAGATACTAGAAAGTGCTTTAAATGAATTTAACGGTACTATATTATTTATATCTCATGATAGATATTTCATTAATAAAGTTGCAAATAAGATAGTTGCAATAGAGGATGCTAAATTGGTTGAGTATGTTGGGGATTATGATTATTATAAAAACATAGTGCAAAACATAGAGCACATTATAAAGAATAAATAATTGATATTGAACTAGTCAATAAAAAGTAGGAACATAGCAATAATCAAATGAGAAAAATATCTTAAGTACAAAATATGCTACTCTTAATGTGAGAATTATTGTCATAGTAATTATTACCCTTATTAAAGGAGCCCACTCAACCAAAGTTTATTTATTATAGTTACGTATTAAATATATATTATTTAATATAAAATATATACATATAATAAGTTATTTAAAGTAGTAAACATACTGAAAATATTTAAGTTTAAATTACAGTTTAGTATACCGGTAGTTGTTATTAATAAAAATATAACAATTATACATAGTACTGCTTTGTATATGATAGAAATCATTTTATTATTGATTTTCATACCATCACCATGATAATTAGTACTTAAGAAAGAACAAAGAACAGGTGTACTTACCAAAGGAGTAGTAGATAGAATACTAACTAATAGTATGAATCATCCAAGAGTTATTAAAGTAATGCTTACCGATGGACAAGTGGGTAGGTGCAGAAAATAGAGAATTATTAATGTAAATAAAGTAAAACAAGACAACTAAGAAAACTTAGTTGTTTTTGATATATACTAGAAATTTTGTATTGCCATTTTTGTAATTTAATATTTACTTGACGAAAAAACAAAAAAATATTATTTTTATGATATAATTAAAATACAGGAAGTGTGTAGTATTTACATCATCGAATACTCTAAATCATATTTTTATATATGATTTTAAGTGAATGGAGGTGAAGCTAAAAACTTTTTAAGACTTTTAATTATTTTTGAACATAGGAGGAAAAATGAAAAAAAATAATGTCAAAATAATTACAAATTTTTTATTTAGTATAATGTTAGTTTCGATTTTATTCATCAATTGCAATGTAAAGGCTGCAACAACGTTAAGAACTTATTCTTTTAGCGGAACAGCGGGAACATTTGGTGGTACCTATTTGGATTTGCAATATTTACAGGGTATTTCTGCAGACTATGTAAAAGTAACTGTTTCTACATCCGGAGGAGATGAATATGATTTAAGATTAGCATATACATCAACTTTTCCATCAGAAAGAAGAATACTTGCACAAAAAACAAAAATAACTGCAAAAGGTAGTAGTTATACTTTCTACTTTATACCACAAAATGGAAGTTGTCCATCTTCAAATTCAGCGAGATGCATAACAGTTCCGGTAGTTTCACAAATATCTAGTAGTAATGAAGCAGTTTTAGATTATGATGTAATGTATGGAATTGAAATACATAATAGATCTTGGTTAGGTGGGACTTTAAGTTTTGATGTTACATACAGTTTTATGAATTATTAATAAAAAAAGGCTGATTTTTTTAGCCCTTTTTTATCGGAGGATGATTATATGTTTTTAATAAATAATGTAACTAAAATTTATAAGTCAAAAAAGTGTGAAAATACGAAGGCATTAAATAATGTCTCTTTAAAGTTTGGAAATAAAGGATTAATATTTATATTAGGTAAGAGTGGTAGTGGTAAAACAACTTTTTTAAATATTATTGGAGGATTAGATAAATATGATTCTGGAGAAATAATATTCAATAATAAATCTTTCAATAAGTTTAAAAGTAAAGATTATGATTTCTTTAGGAACACAAATGTTGGATTTGTGTTTCAGGATTTTAATTTATTTGAAGAATACAATGTTTACCAAAATATTGAACTTGCTGTTAATTTGCAAAAAAGTAAAATCAAAAAAGATAGAATAGATATTTTACTTAAAAATATAGGCCTAGAATCTTTTGGAAAAAGAAAGATAAATGAACTATCTGGTGGTCAAAAACAAAGAGTAGCAATAGCAAGAGCAATTGTTAAAAAACCCAATATAATTTTAGCTGATGAACCAACAGGCTCTTTGGATTTTGAAACAGGGAATCAAATTTTGGATTTGCTAAAAAAAATAAGTAAAGAAAAATTAGTAATTGTCGTGTCACACGATATAGAAGCAGCAAAAAAATACGCAGATAGAATAATTGAAATGAAAGACGGAACAATAATTAATGATATTGGGAATAATAGTAGTGAAAATAATGACGATGTTTACAGCTGTAAAAAATCAAAATTACCATTTGTTTCTACATTAAAGTTTGCTTTAGCAAATCTTAAAGTTAATAAAATAAGACTTGCTTTTAGTATTATACTAATGGGTATAGCTTTGACTTTTTTTGGAATGTCAAAGATATTATCAGAATATAACATTCCTTATTCACATGCTGAAACAATGAAAAAAGAAAACAACACTTTAATTGCTATAAATAAAAATGCCCAAAAAGATGATGGTACATATGCAACTAGAAGTGGAGTATATCTACCATTTTTAGAAAATGATATAAACAAAGTAGAGTTTATGTTAAAAAAAGACACATATAAAATGTATAATTTATTCGAAGGTGGTAGTAGTGTCAATTTTGATATACCTAAAAAAATAGATTCAAACACACCCATATATTATAATTATTTATTTTCTCAAATAAACTTTGTTGAATTAAGTGAGTCTGATGATTTTGAAGAATTTAATATTAACATTATTGGTGATTTTCCTGAAAAATATGATGAGATAGTAATACATAAATATCTTGCAGATTATATAATATATAATGGCATATATTTATATACTGAAGATAATAAAAAGGAAATATACTATCCTAAAAGTTATGATGAAATAATTGAGGATGCAAAGGAATTTAAACTTGGTAGTACAAAAGTTAAAATAGTTGGAATTGTTGATGATGATTTATCACCATATGACAGTTTAAAAAGTGCAACATACAATACAGATAATATAGATATTCAAAATTCAAATGAAATATTTATAAATAATTATGGTGAAATAAATAAAATGGTTTTTGTTAAGGAAGGATTTAAAGATAATATAGTTCTTAATAAAAACGATATTATGGACGCTAGCTATTTTCAATTTTCAATTAATATAGGTGATGTAGGCTTTCCAATTAATTCTGATTGTAAGTTATTACATGAAAAAATAAAAGTTTACAATGGCACAAAAGAAATTGATTTAGATAGTTTGAATAATGATGAAATAGTTATTAATGAAGAGTATTTAGACATGTTAACTAATTATACATTTTCGGAAGAATTAACAAAATATATTGATTTGAAAATTCAAGAACAAGAAGATGCAATTAAGGAACAAAATGAAATGATTGATAAAGTAGATGCGATTTTAGAGGAAGATCCAGATGCTGATATTAGTCAATACGTAATAAAAGATATTATTATAAGAACTGAAGAAGATTATAAAAAGGATTATATCTATAATTATTTAAATGAAAATAATATAATTGGATCATCTATTTCGTTAACAATGTTTGATAATGAAAAAAGAGTTAATAAAAAAATAGAAAATGACATTGGAAATGTGAAAATTATTGGATACATTGATAACGGAACAACTTTTTACATTTCAAATAATATTTTGGAACCTTATATTCATGATAAATATGAAATAATGAAATTATATTTCAATGAAAACAATTATGATACGTTAATGAAAATATTTCAAAATATTCCAATAGACAATTCTTTATATACGACTGAAACAAGTTATTCATCTAATATAATTAATGCAATTGATATTTTAGAAAAAGTTTCATTAGTTTCTTTTTATGCTTGTATAGTTTTCTTTATTTTTGCAAGTATGTTAATGATTAATTTTATTGGAATAACAGTTACTAATAATAAGAAGCAAATTGGTATTCTAAGAGCTATAGGTGCAAGAAAAAAAGATGTTCTTCGAATATATATATTTGAAGGCTTAGTAGTTGGCTTATTATCATTTATAATATCTTTAATAATATGCATTATTTGTACAAAAGTAGGAAATATAATATTTACACAAAAATTATTATTCAGTATAGAGCCGATTATCTTCAATTTCTCTATAATAATAAAAATTTTACTTGTAACATTAACAATTTCATTTTTTTCAACAATCTTATCCATTAGTAAGATTAATAAAATGAAACCTGTAGACGCTATATCTAATAAATAAGAAATCAAGATATATTTATTTAATTTAATTTTATTGGAGCCAAAAGGCTCTTTTTTGTTATGCAGTTTTATTTTTAGTTATTTAGCTTACAGCAATGAAAAATAATATATTTTATGGTATATTATAAATAATAGTAGGTGATTTTATGAAAAAAATTATTCCGTATATATTTAATTATACATTGTTCATGATCTTAGGACATTTAATTATTCGTTTGGGTATCACAAGTATATATCGTTTACCACTTTATATATTACCCTTTTTTAATCTTTTAGCAATTTCTTATACAATTAAATATCCTATGGAGAGAAAAAAAGATATAACTAAAAGTGAAATTTTTATACCACTATTATTTTCAACAACAATTATTGATTCATTAATAGTCTTTTTTGCTGAACCATATTTTTCCGTTTGGATTGTGTTAATAATTTCTAATATTATTGAATTATATCTGATGAAACCAGCTACTGAAAGAATAAAAGAAGAAACACAAAAAAATATTGATGAATATTTTAAAAAAAAGAAATAATAGCATACAATAAAAATAAGTTATATAGTTTAGTGAACTATCTTTAATAAATTAATAAAATATAAGCAATCAAAACTTTTGTTAAAATAATAAATTCTTAGAAAAATACAAAAATTTTTAAAATAACTAGAGATGATAAAAGTGTTAATATGTAATGAAAAGCATAAATAATCTAATTAAAGTTATTTGTGTTTTTTATGGATTTTATATAAAATAATAGTTTCTTTTTGTAAAATAAGTTAGCAAATATGATAAGATATAGATAATTTATTTTTGAAAGAGAGGTTGTTTTAATGATAAAAGAAATTGAAAATATGTATAGTAATGTGATTGATTGGAAAAAATATATGAATTGTTATATGTTAGTTACTATATCATTTATTATAATAATGTATATTTTAATAACATTACTTGAAATTCCTTTTTATTTTATATTTTTATCATATATAATAGCATATATAATGATATATATTTTTATTTTAATTGAACTTGATATTGATTTTATTTCTTGGGATGCTTTTAAAATTAAACAGAATTTTAAAAGATTTAACAATTATAAATATAAAAAAAGAAAAAATGTAGTTAAAAATATATTGATAGCTTATAATTGTTTTTCAAAAGAAGAAATATTATTTTTAATTTCAATTTATAAAAATAAAAAGAAAAAAGAAATACATAGGGATTGGATAACTATTTTAATATCATTGATTGTAGGATTAGTTCCAATTTTCACTAGTGATTTTTTTCTCGAAAATGCCACAAAAATAGTTGCTTATATTATATCTACTGTCTTCTTTGCTATTGTCTTATATTTTTTGCACAAATTCATAATTAAAGGTTTTAGCAATAAGAATTTAAAATATGGTATGTATGAGGAATTAGAATTAATATTAAATGAATTATATTTTGACATAAATAAAGAAAAAAAAGAATTTAGTTTTTTTCTAAATTTAAAAAGTTTGTTGGGATTAACTAAATAATAAATTTTTTTAACTTGATATAAATATACGGATATACTAAAATGGTAATATTATAGGATATTTTATTTATTATCTGTATGATTTAATTGGATTTTTAATCATTTATTAAAGATAATCATATTGAAGTAAATCTGATTTCGAACTCTATATAAAAAACAATACTAGTTTAAAATAGCACCTCAAGGAAGAGGTGCTATTTTTGTAGGTAAAGCATAATACATATCATCGCCAAATATGGCATTATCTTTTATGTAGCAGGTACTGCTGTCCAAACAATTGGGCTATATACTTTAATAAATCCCTTCTTATCAAATAATATCCAATCTAATATAGTCATAATAGGTACTATATAA
Source organism: Bacillota bacterium (assembly GCA_023460995.1). Taxonomy (GTDB): domain Bacteria; phylum Bacillota_I; class Bacilli_A; order RF39; family UBA660; genus RGIG4266. Next base: position 41,950 of record JAEWOE010000003.1, read on the forward strand.
TGTAACCCTAAAAAAGACATATTAGTAAATGAAACAAAAGAAAAAGACATTTTAAGTACAAAATGCGCTACTATCAAAGTAAGAGTTATAGCCATAGTAGTTATTCCCTTTAATAAAGGAAACCACTCGACTAAAGTCTTCTTATTATAATTATGCATTAAATATATTATATCTAATATAAAATACATAACACATAATAAGTTACTTAAAGTAGTAAACATACTAAAAATATTTAAATTTAAATTACCGTCTAATACATTGGTAGTTGCTATTAATAAAAACGTAACTCTATATATAATACATCTTTGTATATGATAAAAATCATTTTATTATTCATTTCCATACCATCGCCATGATAATTATAGTTCAAACAAATTAACTTTGTGTGAATTTTTCATGAATAGTCTCATACTTTACGTATAGTAGTATGTTATAATGTCAAAAGAAAGAGGAACATAAATGAATAATACAGTAAGAAATAATATAAGACAAGGTTCTTTAGTACAAATAGTACTTAAGAAAGGTCAAAGAACAGGCGTACTTACCAAGGGAGTAGTAGATAGAATACTAACTAATAGCATGAATCACCCAAGAGGAATCAAAGTAATGCTTACCGATGGGCAAGTGGGTAGGGTGCAAAAGATAGAAAAATTTTAATAATACATGAGGGAGCAAAAGCTTTCTTTTTTCTTTTAAAAGCACACATTTAAGAGTAAACATCTTGATGTATTGTAAAAAGAAAATATATTGATTTTAAAGCATGTCAAAATCTGACAATTAGTGATATAATAAAAATATTGAATTAAAGCGCTAGTACAAGGCTTGTTTATAAGTTTTGTAGTGGCCTTTTTTTATGGGAGGTAATATGAATTTTATACTTTATGATTTAGGCAATCTTGATAGTGGAAAAATAGTTCAAGTTAAATTATCGATGTCGGCAAATGTAAGATTAATGGATTCTTCAAATTACGCTAATTACAAAAATGGAAGAAGACATAGATTTTATGGTGGATATGTAAAAACAAGTCCCTACAACATTACTGTTCCAAACTATGGACATTGGTATGTAACAATAGATTTGGGTGGATATGCAGGAAAAGTAAAATGTAATGTAAATGTTTTGAATGGGTTGTTGGCACCTGCAAAGCAACAGTTGCCTCTTGCAAAAGAACCAAATTTATATGTGGAAACGAATGATTCAAAAAAAGAATATGATGTTTTTATCTCTCATGCTTCAGAAGATAAAGATATTGTGGTTCGACCTTTAGCGAATGCTCTAAAGGAAAAAGGAATAAAAGTATGGTATGATGAATTCGAATTAAAGATTGGTGATAGTTTGCGAAGAAAAATTGATCAGGGATTATCAAAAAGTCGTTTTGGAATTGTTGTCATTTCAAAATCATTCATTAAGAAGGGGTGGACCAATTATGAATTAGATGGCATAATGACCAAGGCAATCTCTGGACAACAAACCTTACTTCCAATATGGCACAATATTACAAAACAAGAAGTTATAGATTACAGTCCGTCATTAGCAGATAAGGTTGCTAGGAATACCAGTCAAGAAACAGTTGAAGAAATAGCTGAAGAAATAGCGGAAATGATTTCGGAAAAGTAAAAGATTTGGTAAAACATATTATAATTTATATATAAAGACGTAAATAGATGAAAAATGACATTAAAATATCTTATTAAAAGGTATTAATAAAATGATGAAACAAAATTCTAAAGAAGCAAAGGTAATAGCTGACCAATAATAAAAAATACTTATAGAACTCTAATGACAAGAGGAATGAAAGGCTGTTATGTTTATTGTACTGATAGAAGAGTTAGTGAAAAATTAAGGAAAGCAGCATAATATATTATGGTGATGTTAGGTGTTTATAGTGGAAGAAAAAAATAAAAATATACTAATAAGTACGTCCATGTTACATTATCTTTGGTCCGAAAAAAGACAAGATAATATTGATTTATTGAAAATTTTCGTTAATACAATTTGTTTTTCTAGATTTGATTTGGAGCATGTAGTTGATGTTGAAATTATTTCAAGAGATTTAAAAGAAAAATATGGATTAGATAATGTTCCTAGAAGTGTAATAATGAGAATTTTAGATAGAGTATCTAGAAAAGAGAAATATTATAAGAAGAAAAATTATGAGTTTATTTTAATAAAAAAAGATTTAAAATTAATTTCCGAATTTGAAAAAACAAGCAAGAAGTCTGAAGACGATGTTGTTTTTGTTTTTGATGAGATAAAAAAGATGATTCGTGAGAATAAACTTATATCTGAAAATAAAATAACGGATGAATATATTCAAAAATTAATATATAATTATTTGAATAAAAATGGATATGCAATTATAAAAAGTGCTGGAAATTTTCCGAATTTAAATTATGGAAGCGATAGAGCATACTTTTTACTTAATATGATGCTAATTGATAATTATCAAAAAGGAACAAAATTTTTTAAATGTTTTTATAATGTGCTAGTAGGTTTTATGATTGCTAATATAATTTATGTTCAAATTGATAATAAGATTGATACTGGTTTAAAAGATGTAGCTGTATATCTTGATACTCCTTTGTTGCTGAAAATATTGGGCTGCAAGTCAGATGAACAACAAAAGGTAACTCTAGAGCTGTTAGAAATGTTGAAAAAATCCAATTGTAGAATTTTGGCTTTTCACCATAATTATAAAGAATTAATTGATGTTTTATATGCATATAAAAATTCTATAGGTTCAAAAAACAAAAAAAGTTATCATAATTTAATAGGTTTAGAAGAAAAAGGTTACTCAGTAGATATGATGGAAATTTTTATTGAAGGGCTAATGGAAAATTTAAAAAAATACGGAATTTCAGTAGTGCAAAAGCCTGAAATATCAGAAGAATATAAGAAGTTAAACTTAGATTACAAAGTATTAATAAAGTACATAAAGGAAGAATATATAAAAAGTAAAAGTAAAAATATAAATGATGATAATATATATATAGATGTAGATTCTATCAATGCTATTAAAATATTAAGGGGTGGGAAAAAGTTTGATAAGATTGAACTTTCAAAGGCTATATTAGTTACTGATAATTATATCTTATCAAATAATGTTAATAGTTTTTTAGGATATAATCCTTTTAATGATGTTGGATTAGTAATTAGTGATAATGATCTAGCTACACTGTTGTGGCAAAAAAGTCTCAGTACAAATGATAAAGTTTTAGAATTGAGGATGATTTCAAATGCACTTTGTGCACTTGAACCCAACGAAGAGTTTATAGAAAGACTAATTGAAATAGGGAATCAATTAGAAAAAAGCGGGTTAGTTGATAGCAAGGATTTTCTAAATACAGTAATGATAAATAGTACAAAAAGGCATGATTTGGTTAGAAAAGCAGAAGGTAATGCAGATAATGTTGATGAGGATTTGGTTGTAAATATTATAGCCAATGAAAAAATAAAAGAAAAAAACGAAAAGTTTAAAAATAATATGTCAATGAAATTACAAAAAATACATCAAGAAGCGGAAGAAGAAAAGCAAAGGGTATTTAAAAAGTACACAACGATACTTAAAACTATTTTTATTTTCGTTTTGCTGGCTATAGAAACTTTAATATTCTATATTACTTTGACTAGTTTTTCCTGTAATTTTATAGTTGGAATGTTTGTGTTCGCCGGCTTGATTACAACAGCAATATTAGGAATTAAAGATAAATATAACTTTGTTAATGGATATATCATTAGAATTTCCGAAATAAAGGCATCAGAAGCATTTAAGAAAGTATATATCCCGAAGGCAAATATAATTTTAGATTTAGAAAAAGAATATTTTAATTAATCATTAAACATGATCTAAATATAATTTTAGCAAGTTATCTAAATTATTTATTATATATATTGAGTTAGGCAGATATTGTCACAGGATATAAACAATTTATAGTTATATAAGAGGCATTCTTACTAGGACCATCAATTTAATAGAATTGTATTAGGTGTGTTATAATATAAGACAAAGTCTTATATTTTTTTGTGGAGGTATTAGATGAAAAGAACTAAATTACAAGGATATTTAAAAGATTTAGAAAATAGAAATAAACGTTTTTCTTTTGTTAAGACAATGCGTTTATTAGATGTTGGAGTTTATATATATTCTGATATAATAGAAAATTTTGATTTGGAGAAAGTAACAAATTATAAAAAATCAAAATATATCACTATGGAATTAAATAAACAATTTGCAGTTGTATATGATTTTTTAGATGATGGTAAAATATTAATGGCTATATGTATTTTGCGCAATTTATATGAAGAATTAATGTATGTTATGGCTACTTCTTTAGATATAGATATAGATTTATCTCCATATACTAGAGCCAGTTATTTTAAAGACAAAGTAATAGAAAATATAGATGAACTATTATCTGATAATTTTGAAATTGATGATATTAACGATATCTATAGTCATTTGTCAAAATTGATGCATGTAACTAATTTGAAAGAAGCAGTTAGTTATTTAACTAAAACAAATAAATATAATAAATATATTTTAAATGAAATTAAATTTATTGCACTTATGATACAGTATATATATATAGATTTTTATAATAAAAAGGAAGAAATATTTGAAATAGACATATGTAGAAATATATTCTTATTTTCTAGTTATTGCGAATCTATTAATGAAATATATTTCATTGCCAATTCAGAGATGGGTCAATCATATTTGAAAAAATATTTTTATGGAGAAAATAATAAAAAATATTTAGTTAAAAAGAATGAAGAAATTATAAATATACTTAAAGATTTTAAAGTTTCAAAAAATAAAATTAATATAACTATAAAAAGAATTTGCAAAGAATTAAGCAAACAACTTGAAAATTCAAAATATATAGAAGAAGCTAACAAAATAATTAGCAGAAAATAATTTATACGAATGTTTTTAAATATTACTAAAATCATATAGTACACATTTTGAATTTATTTAATGATAGTACAAATGGTTGAAAATTATATTAGAAAAAATATGATTATGGAAACAGTCTTTACAAAGAAACGCATATATATTATAATATTTCAATAAGGAGTGATTACTATGTATAGTATAAATCATGTTATCATGTATACTGCAAGTAATCACATCTCTTAATTAATTTATAAGAATTATATTAAGCAGGTGTGATGTTTTCATTGTGCCTGCATCCAAAACCATATGGATGTATTTTCCATATGGTTTTTAATATATAAAGGAGTGCTAATATGATAGATATAAATATAAGTAAAGTAACTAAGTCCTATGGATTTAATAATAAATTAGATAATATAAGTTTTGAAATAAATAAAGGTGATATAGTTTCTATAGTAGGAGATAATGGTGCTGGTAAAAGTACCTTACTAAAGATAATAGCAAAAGAAGAAACTGTAACTAGCGAGACTATGCTATTCGTAGTGGTGCTACAGTAGGAATGTTAGATCAAATGCCGGATATGGAAGAAAATGTAAAAGTATTAGATATATTATATAGAAGTGTTAAAGAAATATTAGATATAGAAGATAAATTAAAAAGATATGAAAATAAGATGCAGGAAGTAACAGGAAAAGAATTAGATAAGATATTAAATAGTTATAGCAACTTACAACAAAAGTATATAAATATTGGTGGATATGAAGTAAGTGAAAAAATAGGTAGAATTGTAACTGGATTTAAAATAGAGAGTTTACTTGAAAGTGATTTTAATATATTAAGTGGTGGTGAGAAGACAATATTAAGCTTAGCATCTTTAATGATTAAAGGCCCGGACATACTACTTTTAGATGAGCCGACTAATCACTTAGGCATAGATACTTTAGAGTGGCTAGAAGGTTATTTGAAGGCATATAAAGGCACTATTGTAATAGTATCTCATGATAGATACTTTTTAGATAAAGTTAGTACTAAAACCATACTTATTGAAAATGGTAGCGCTGAGATATTTAATGGTAACTACAGTTATTATTTAGAAGAAAATGAAAAAAGAATATTTCTAAAATTTAAAAACTATAATGATCAACAAAAACAAATAAAGGCAATGAAAGACGCAATAAAACGATTACAAGATTGGGGAAGAATTGGAGATAATGAACGATTCTTTAAACGAGCTAAATGTATGCAAAATAGATTAGATAAAATGGAAAAATTAAATAAGCCATTAATTAAAAATGAATTACCTATTAATTTTGATATGAATATAAGATCGGGTAAAGAAGTAATTATAGTAAATAACTTAAATATACATTATGATAAAGTATTATTTAGTAATGCTAATATGTTAGTAAGATTTGGTGAACACATTTGTTTAGTAGGTAATAATGGTACTGGAAAAAGTACTCTTATAAAGAATATATCAGATGGTAACGATAGTATTAAAATAGGATCTAGTTTGAATATAGGATATATACCACAAGAGATACATTTTGAAGATCCAAATAAAACTATATTAAAAATAGCACGAGAATACTATGTAGGAGAAGAGCAACACTTACGTTCTTCATTATTTAGATTTATGTTCTATGGAGATAATATCCAAAAGAAAGTTAGTAAAATATCCGGAGGAGAAAAAGTTAGATTAAAGTTATTTTGTCTAATGCAACAAAAAGCTAATTTGCTTATTTTAGATGAACCTACTAACCATATTGATATAGCTACGAGAGAGATACTTGAAAGTGCATTAAATGATTTTAATGGTACTATATTGTTTATATCTCATGACAGGTATTTTATTAATAAGGTAGCTGATAAGATAGTTGCTATTGAAGATACTAAATTGGTTGAATATGTTGGGGACTATGATTATTATAAAATTATCGTTAGCAAAATGTGATATAATTTAAGTAGGTGATGATTATGATAAAAGTTGTAGCTGCTTTAATTGAAAAAGACAATAAAGTCCTTCTTGCAAGACGCTCTACTGGGGATCAAAATGTTTTTGGAAAATGGGAATTTCCTGGTGGAAAGGTTGAACCTGAAGAGACAGAACAAAAAGCAATTGAACGAGAGATTTTGGAAGAATTTGAAATGAATATTCAAGCGGATAAATTTATAATTAATAATATATGCGAATACCCAACTAAAGTTATAGATTTAAGATTATACAAATGCATATATGTTTCTGGAGATTTTAAACTTCATGATCATTCTGAATTTGTATGGATAAATAAAGAAGATATTTTAAATTTCGATTTGGCGCCTGCTGATATAGCTTTGGCAAAATTTGTAATGGAGATGAAATAATGAACAACTTATTTGAACATTTTTTAAACAGTTACTTGGATGGGGAGAAATTTGATAATAAAGAAAAAGAATATCATAAAATTCTATGTTCACAATTGCCTAAATACATAGGTAATCTATTAAATGATCAATACATAATTAAAGGTTCATGTGGGGCTAGTAATAAGGCGGATATACCATGGATAGGAATATTTAATGAGAATATAACTAGAACAGCTCAGTATGGAATTTATGTTGTCTATTTATTTAGAAAAGATATGAGCGGTTTTTATCTATGCTTAGGCCAAGGCATTACAAATTTTGATAAATTTGGAAATAATAAATACAATCTAATGGATAAAGTGGCTAAATATTTTAAAGAAAAAACCGATAATGATTACTTTGATAAAAATGAAATAGATTTAGGGTGCAATAGTAAAAAAGGAAAAGAATATAAAAGAGTTAATATACTTTCGAAGTATTATGATAAAGATAATATATCAAAATATAATTTTGAAAAGGATCTATTAGAGTTAGCTAAAATTTATGAAGAAATATACTATTCTATGGGATCTTTATCATATGATGATATTATTGAAAACTTGTTATCAAAGTCTGAGGAAGATTTAGTTTTATTAGAAGAAGCAAAAAATGAAATATACAATACATTATTAACTGAGGCTGGTGATGAAGAAGCTGAGGTAGTAGAATTAACACAAATTGATGTTCCAAGTGTTGTAAAAAATGGATACTTTGGTATTAGTAAAAAACGAATTAAAAAAACAGACTATGTTAAAAAAGCTAAAAAAGATGCTGAGATCGGATTGAAAGGGGAACAACTAGTACTTGAAAATGAAAAAGCAAAAATGATTGAACATGGTAGAAATGATCTACTTGTAAATATTAAGTGGGTTTCTGAATATGATGACTCATTAGGATATGATATAGAATCATTTGATTTCGATTCTGACGGTAAAGAAAAACAAATATATATTGAGGTTAAGACCACTGAATCCAACGAGAAAAATGTTTTTTTTGTTAGTAAAAATGAAGTTGAAAGAATGAACGATCTAAAAGATAAATATTGGATATATAGAGTTTGCAATATAAAGAAAAAAGCGGAATTTTATAGAATAAATGGTTTACAATTTTACAATGTTTTTAATCTTGTAGAAAAGACGTATACTGCTGAATTTAAATAATCCATATTTAATGCTAGTGATATAGAGAAAAACTTCCTATTATAGGAAGTTTTTTTTGAATGATTATAAGATAGATAGATACTTAATTAGTATATTAATTATTTTCTTAATTATTTTAGAAAGAAGATATCTTTAAGTTTAAAATATGATAAAATTATAATAGGTGATACTATGAACTACAATAATAGAATTGAAAAATTTATAAATGAATTTAATGATATGTTAAATAAAGATATATACATCAATAAAAAAATGGTGGATTGTTTATTTGATAAAAATAAAATTCTAATGAGTTTAGATAAAATATCTGAAGATATAGATGATAATTTATATAATAAGTGTATTAGAATTCTTAACGAAGGTTATAGAATAGTAAATAAACATAATGAGAAATTTATAAATGATAAGTTAGTTGAATATAAAATTTATTTCGACGATATGTTTAAGAATATTGATTATAACATTATTTTAGATGAAGAGCAAAGAAGGGCAATTTTAATTGATGAGGATTATTCGTTAGTAATAGCAGGTGCAGGAAGTGGTAAAACAACAACAATGGCTGCTAAAGTTAAATATTTGGTAGACAAGTGTGGTATTTTACCTAGAAAGATAATTTTGCTTGCCTATACCAATAAGTCAGCTGATGAATTAGCCATTAGAATTAATGAAGATTTTAAATTGGATGTAGAAGTCTTAACTTTTCATAAATTAGGGATGAGATTTCTAAGAAAAATATTTGATAAGCCTATTTCTGTAACTTCAAATACTAGGCTTAAAGAACTTATTATAAGATATGTTAAAGAAATAGTATTTTCAAATCAAAAAAAACTAAGTGAATTAATTTTATATTTTAATAAGTATGTGCATTTTGATGAAGATGTTCTCGAATATAATAATTTTGATAATTATTTTAAAAATTATGCAGATAAGTTATACTATGAAAATATAGATAATTTAAAGGATTACAATAATTATAGAATTGAATCTAGGTATAAAATTTTTAGAACAATAAATGGTGAAATTGTTAAGTCAATAGGTGAAGTTAAAATAGCAAATTATTTATATACACATGGCTACAGTTATAGTTATGAAAAAACTTATCCACATACTGTTGCAGAAAATAGGTCATATTCTCCTGATTTTACAGTTCATGATAATGGAGTGGATTTTTATATTGAGTATTATGGCATAACAAAATATAGAAAAGATGGAAGTTTTTCACTTGATGATGTAAATGCCTATAATAAGTTAATTGAAAAGAAAAGGCAATTACATAAAAAATATAAAACTGACTTAATAGAATTGTATCACGAATATGAAGATGACAGAGAATTTATAAGTGAGTTAAAAAAAGCATTAGAATCAAGAAATAGTTTGACTGTAGAAAAAACAGATAAAGAAATATTTTATAGACTTCTATACACTAATACAGAGATCCAATATTACAAATTCATTAATTTAGTAGAAGATTTTATAAATAGATTCAAAGAAAAAGGTTATGAGGAATCTACTTTTGAAATTTTTATAGAAAAAGAAAAAGATGAACTAATTAAAAAACAGTTAAAATTTGTAAAACCTATATTTAGATATTACCAAAATAATATACATCAAAACTACGAAGTTGATTTTAATGACATGATCACTTATGGCTATAAGGGAATGGATAATTTAAAAAAACAAAATAGATATTTAGATTATGATTATTTGATAATAGATGAGTATCAGGATATTTCAATACAAAGATATAATTTTGCAAAGAAACTATCTGATCTATTTACTGCTAAAATAGTGGCTGTTGGTGATGACTGGCAAGCAATTTTTGGTTTTTCTGGCTCGGAAGTAGAATTATTCACAAAATTTTATGAGTTACTTGGTTATGCGGAAATATCTAAAATAACTAAAACATATCGTAATAGTCAGGAATTAATAGATGTTGCAGGTGAATTTGTTAGCAAAAATGAAGAACAGTTTAAGAAGAATTTGTCTTCAGTAAAACATTTAGAAAATCCAATTCAAATTAATTATTATGATATAGACGATTTAGAATCTAAAAATAAAATAGTATTAAATACAATAAAAAAAATAGTTGAAGAAAACCCGAAGGGTAATATATTATTGCTAGGTAGATTTAATGATGACATAGATGAATTGTTGACTAGTAAGTATTTAAAAAAAGGTGCTAGTGATAGTATTATTTGTAACTTATTTACAAGTGTTAAAATAGATTTTTTAACTGTACATAGTTCAAAAGGGCTAGGATATGACAATGTAATACTACTTAATGCCATAAGTGGAACGAAAGGGTTTCCAAGTCAAATAAAAGATCAGCCGTTGATAAAAATACTTGAACCAAAGTGTAAAGAACCGATTGAATTTCCTGAAGAAAGAAGATTGTTTTATGTAGCTTTAACCAGAACTAAAAACAAGCTATATATTATTTGTCCAGAAAAACCATCGAACAAAAAATCAGAGTTTGTTAGGGAGATAGTTAATAATAAAAACGTAGAGGAAGTTTTTACTTGTGGTGTTGAATAGAGAAATAGGAAAAGTAATTAGTTAGAATTACTTTTTTATTAGAGTTTTTATATCTGGATTCTTAGAATTGACTATTATTCTATTATCTCACTTATGCACCATCATACATATTTTTTTATATTTCTAATTTTACCTCTTGCATTTTCCCCTCTCTCGTATTATACTTATTTTGACGTTTTGCAAAAACCACATAATGTAAATAAACATAACTACATGAAAATGTGGTTTTTTGCGTTGTAGAAGGGAGCTGATAAAATGTCATTCATCGAGGTAAAGAACATAAGTAAAACTTTTAAAGTGCCAGTTAGAAATGCTGGACTAAAGGAAACCTTTAAATCATTCTTTAATCGTAAGTACAATTATGTACAAGCAGTAAAGGATGTATCCTTTACAATTGAACAAGGAGAGATAGTAGGTTACATTGGTCCTAATGGAGCTGGAAAAAGTACAACTATTAAAATTCTAAGTGGAATCTTAACTCCAGATAATGGTACTGCTATTATAGATGGTATGGTTCCATGGACTAATCGCACTAAATATGTAAAAAATATTGGTGTTGTTTTTGGTCAAAGAAGTCAGCTATGGTGGGATATTCCTGCTGAAGATACTTTTGATCTATTATGTGAAATTTACAAACTAGATAAAGAAGAGTATCAGAAAACAAAGACTGAATTAATAGAAAAGTTAAACTTAAAAGAAATTATTAAAATGCCAGTTAGACAACTTAGTTTAGGTCAAAGAATGCGCTGTGAAATAGCGGCCTCATTACTTCATAAACCTAAAATACTATTCTTAGATGAGCCTACAATAGGACTTGATGCTGTATCTAAGAAAGTTGTTCGTGATTTTATTAAAAAAATAAATCAAGAACAAAATGTAACTGTAATCTTAACGACACACGATATGAGTGATATTGAAGCTCTCGCAAAAAGAATTATACTCATAGGAAAAGGTAAGGTTTTATATGATGGTTTACTTTCTAAACTAAAAAGGAAATATGATACTGAATGTTTTGTTACTATAAGTACTAAAAGTAAACTACCCAATTTAAAAAAGAAAGGTATACTTTCAAAGACTAAAGTTCCAGATGGGTATAAATTTGTTATTGATACAAAGATATTAGATATATCATCTTTTCTAAATTATTTATCTGACAAGATAAATATAGATGATGTAGAAATAGATAAACAAAATGTTGATGATATCATTATAAAACTATATCAGGAATTTCAAATATGAGACCGTATATATCAATATTTAAACTGCGTTTCATAACAAATTTACAGTACCGAACTGCTGCTTTAGCAGGACTTTGTACACAAATATTCTTTGGTCTTGTGTTCATAATGGTATATCTTGCTTTTTATGAATCTGGTACTTCAGAAGGTTCAATGGATTTAAATCAATTAGTAACCTATATATGGTTACAACAAGGCTTTTATGCTTTAATATATCTTTATTATAAAGATAAAGAAGTTATTAATATGATAAAGTCTGGTGATGTAGCATATGAGCTTTGTAGACCACAAAATATTTATTTTAAATGGTATGCGAGAATATATGCTTCTAAATTAGCTGATGTATTATTAAGATTTATGCCACTATTAATGTTTGCTTTTCTTATACCAAGTCAACTTAAACTATCATTACCATTTAGTTATCTCTCTTTAATACTTTTTATTATAGCTCTTATTATGTCATCATTTTTAGTAACGGCTGTAATAACTTTATATCATGTACTTACTTTTTATACTCTAGAATCAGATGGCGTAATGGGAATGTTTATAACAGTATCAGAAGTATTTTCTGGTGCTATTGTACCACTTCCTTTCTTTCCATCATTTCTAAAAAAAGTAGCTGATATACTTCCATTTCATTATATAGCTGATTTCCCTTTTAGAGTATACTCAGGTAATATTCCTAGTAATGAATGCTATACGTTATTATTTCAAGAATTTATATGGATAATAGTAATAATAACACTAGGATATTTATTAACTAAGAATGCTATTAAAAAGATAATAGTGCAGGGAGGTTAGTATGAAATTATATTTATATTATTTAAAAATGCATCTTAAAGCTAAGATGCAATATAAAGTATCATTTATATTATCTTTTGTATCTCAAATATTTGTTTTCTTTACTTATTATTTTGTTATATTAGCCTTATTTAATAGATTTAATAATATTAAAGGATTTACAATATATGAAGTTCTTCTTACCTTTGCTGTAATACAATTTGGTTTTTCTATTAATGAAACATTTGCTAGAGGAATAGACCATTTTGATAGGCTTATAGTAAAAGGAGAATATGATAGAATACTAGTAAGGCCTAGAAACTTATTATTACAAGTTCTTGGATATGAAATAGATTATACAAAGATATGTAAGATACTTCAGGCTATAATAGTATTAATTATTGCTATTATTAATATTGATGTAACATGGAATATTTATAAAGTTATTGCATTAGCACTTATGTTAACATCATCTATATTAATATTCTTTGGAATATTCTTACTTGCTGCATCTTACTGTTTTATAACAGTACAGGGATTAGAAGTAAGAAATGTATTTACTGATGGTGGTAAACATATGTCACAGTATCCAATAGGAATATTTAATAAAGGATTTATATGGTTTTTTACATTTATAATTCCATATGCTTTTGTTAATTATTATCCTCTTTTATATATACTTGGTAGGTCAGATAACCAGCTATATATGATAAGTCCACTCCTAGTAATAATCTTCTTAGGAATATCTTTTTTTGCATTTAAAATGGGCAGTAAAAGATACACTAGTGTTGGATCATAACAATAAAGAAAACATAAATAGTCAAATATGACATTTATGCTTTCTTTTGTTATATGCTTAAATTAATGAAAAAATATAGATTATGTGATATATTATAAGTAATAGTAGGTGGTTTAATGAAGAAACTTATTTCTTATATATTTAATTATACCTTAGTAATGATTCTTGGACACTTAATTAGTAAAGTAGGTCTAACGAGTATATATCGTTTGCCAGTTTATATCTTACCAGCTTTCAATCTTCTAGCTATTTCGTATACAATAAAATATCCTTTGGAAAGAAAAAAAGATGTAACAAAAAATGAAATCTTTATACCATTATTAATCGCAACAACTATCATAGATACATTAATAGTTATACTTGCTGAACCTTATTTTGCAGTTTGGATTGTTTTAATAGTCTCTAATGCTATTGAATTATATTTAATGAAACCAAAAAGTGAAAGAGTAAATGATGAAATACAGAAAAATATTGCTGAGTATTATAAAAAACATAAACAATAAATAAAGACTAGCATTAAGTGAATAGTTAATTAATGGAGGAATTATATATATGGATATAATAAGCATAAAAGAAAATAGATTGTTTTTAGAAGAATATATTAAATTATGTTCATTAGAGTGGGGATTGCCAAGAAGCGAAGACGAGTTAATTGAAAAAGTAAAAATAAAAGTAGATAAAATTCTATCACATCAAGATGATAAATTAATATCTGTGTTAGGTTTAGTTGATAGCGATAAATTAGTTGGTTTTATTTCACTTTTTAAATATGATGGAGAGGAAAGAAAAGAACTAACTCCATGGTACGCTACTATGTATGTGAAAAAAGAGTATAGAGGAAATGGTTATTCTCAAGTTTTAAATGATGCTATTTTAAAAGAAGCTAAAGAACTTGGATATAATAAAATTTATTTAAAATCAGATTTAATTAATTACTATGAAAAATTTGGGGCAAAATATATAGAAGAATTAAATGATGGAGAGAAATTATATTATATTGAAGTATAATCTATCTTGTTGACATAACAAATTATTAATAATATAATATAAGTAACTTTTATCAAGAATGAGGGAGAGAGTTAGCTCGGTGAACTCATACCAACCTGCAATTGCAAGGTGGTAATGCTAACAACGATGATGGGTATTTATAACTAAAATATAAAAACTCATTCATGAGTTTTTTTCTTTTTGATAAAAGAAGGAGGAGGAGTTTTTATGAAATATTATTTTACTAGTGAATCAGTAACAGAAGGGCATCCAGATAAGATTTGTGATAAGATTGCGGATAAAATTCTTGATGAAGCACTTACTATTGATAAGTATAGCAAAATGGCTGTAGAAGCCACTATCAAAGATAATCTAATCTTAATTTATGGTGAAGCTAATACTAAAGCTAAATTAGATTATGAGAGAATTGCTAAAGAGGTTGTTAAAGAAATTGGTTATAATGAAGATTTTGAAGTTATAACTAAAGTCGGAGGACAATCTTTAGAAATTAATCATGCTGTAGTTAAGGATGAAATATGTGCTGGAGATCAAGGAATTATGTTTGGATATGCTTGTGATGAAACTAATGAGTATATGCCTTTAGCTATAGTCTTAGCAAGCAAACTTGCTAAACAATTAACTAAAGTTAGAAAAGAAGATAATAATAGTCCACTTAGACCAGATGGTAAGACAGAAGTAACAGTAGAGTATATAGATAATATACCTACTAGAGTTGATACTATTATTATTGCATCTCAGCATATAGAGTCTATATCTAAAGAAGATTTAGATAATTATATAATGAATAAAGTTGTTAAAGAAATAGTACCTGCATCTTTAATTGACGATGATACTAAAATATTAATTAATACTAGTGGTTCATTTGTTATGGGAGGACCATTTGGTGATTCAGGAACAACAGGAAGAAAGATAATAGTTGATACTTATGGTGGATATTCTAGAGTAGGTGGTGGATGCTTTAGTAGTAAAGATCCATCTAAAGTAGATAGAACTGCTGCATACTATTGTAGATATGTTGCTAAGAATGTAGTAGTGCATAATCTAGCTAGTAAATGTGAACTACAAGTTAGTTATGCGATTGGACAAAGTAAACCGATATCTTTATTTATAGAGACATTTGGTACTAATAAAGTATCATTAGAAGATATATATTCTTATATAAATGATAACTTTGATTTTACCTTATCAAATATGATAGAAGAACTAGATTTATTAAAACCAATATATTATCCTTATGCTGCTTATGGACACTTTGGTAGATTAGATTTAAATCCTACATGGGAAACAATAAAAGATTAATAAGAAAAGTTAGTTTTCACTAACTTTTTTTACTTGTTATAATATCAATTAATTTCTTAACACTGTAGTTTGGGATACTTTGATTAATTAAGGCAAGACCTATATATCTTTTTGGAATGCTTGGTGTTACTTTTATTTCATAAAGTTTATTACTATTTAAATCATCAGTAATAAATTCTTTAGTAGCATATTCAATTCCAAAACCAGATTTAACTAAGTCCATAATAAGATTATAACTTACTACTTCAAGTTTAGGATTAAGTTTAGTATCGTTATCTTTTAAGAAGTTATTTAAGAATGCTCTAGTATTAGAAGGAGATTTTTGAAATAATAATAGGTAAATTAAGTAATAGAATATCTAGATTACCATTTCTTAAATCTTTAATTAAATTATCAGTAAGATTATTAACTATTTGAATATCAATATTAGGATATTCATTAATAAAAAAATTATAGACGATTAATTATGTAATAACTTATATAATTTAACCGTTTAAAACTATTATTCTTTAATGAATCAACTATTTGATTTATATCTTCTAAATCATTCCCTATAGTTTCAGTTATTTTATCAATATCATATTCGTATATCCCTAGATCCTTTAATATTTTTTTGCATTTCGAATCTGAATAGTACAAATAATCAATACAAGAGATGATTTTAGTATTTATAATTTCTATAAATTTATTTTCAACTTTTTCACATTTCATAAAAAACAATATAATTTTAGTCATAGAATAATATGTATGCTCAATATAACTTGTTTTCATTCTCATTGTATTCGAAATAATCATATCAATGTTATCAATAGGAAATGATTCCATAATATTATTGATAATACTTTTTAGACGTAATCTTCTTTTATCAATCAACTTATTAATAATTGCTGATTGAAATTTTACCATAAAGTCACTAATATCCCTTTCTTGAATTATAGCATGTATTATATTTATTAAAATTCCTCTAGTTCTTATTTCGTCTAATGAAAGAAAATTCAATTCACTTAATAAAGTCTTTTTCTTTTTTTTATATGATTCATATAAACTTTTTATTGTTTTTATCTTATATTTTACTCCAATATTTTCTTTGTAATCTTCTGAATCAATTCCTAAAAGTTCTAAAAAAGAATTGTATTCTTCACAACTTTCCCCACCGTTTGTATGAAACTCAAAGTCTTCAGTATTTTCAGTAGCCTCAAATTTTATGGATTTTATAGCAGATTCCTTATTGTAATTGGAATCTGTTGGTGATTTTATATAATATGCATTACCTAAATAATGTTTATACAGCCTTCCTGTTCTTCCTACTAAATTATAAAAGTCAAAAGCATCAAAAGCATTATCATTTCTGTATGGTTTTGTAATGATTATATTCTTTGCACACATATTAACTCCCTCAAGTACGGTAGATGTACAAAATAGTAAATTAAAATCTTTAGATTCTTCATATAAATCCATTTGATACATTCTAAATCCATTACTTGGTAATTGTCCATTGTGAACTAAAAAGCCTCGTTCCATTGCTTTTACTAAATACCAATCTTCATGTATTTCATTTTTTATCCAATTTATAAATTTTTTTACGTGTACATCTTGTATATTTATAATAGGAAAATTTGGAACAATTTCATTTTTTACAAATCTAGGTATCTCCGCGACAGTTGGAAAGTATATTAATGTTTTCTCGCTAAAAATTTTAGTAATAATATCTCTTGTTTTATCATTTCTTAATTTTTCATCATCAATCTCTTTTATTATAACTTCATTAACAACTGGTGAAAAATCAGTTTTAAAGAATGCAGGCTTTTTTTCTAGCCTTTCTTTATCTTCAACACCTTTTATAAATGGTGCTAACAAAACATATTTTTTTGCTTTCTGTGCCAAATAATAATATGCAAGGTTTAGAACCAATACTCTATCATTATTTGGTTCATTTTGTAATTTATATACCTCATCAATTACTAGAAAATCTATTTCTTTTATTAGCTTATAAACACCATTTTCTAATGCTTTATCGTGAGTTAATATAAATATATTATAATTATCATAATTATATCTAGTTTGTTCATCGAAATTGATGTATTTTTTATAATGTCTAAATACATCTTTATATTTATTGATTATTTTTCTTAAGTATTCATCTACTAAAGCTAAAGTTGGAACAATCATAACGACATTTTTAGGTTGTTCTTCAACTATATATTCGAACACACTAAAAGTTTTACCAAAACTAGTTGGAGCACTTATAATTAAGGCTTCATTTTCTTTGATTTTTTCTATCAATTTCAATTGCTCTGGATACAAAGAAATTTTTGAATCAATTTTTGATTTATATACACTGTTATAAATTAATGAATCTAAAAAATAATCCTTAGAATATACAGTTAAACCTAAATTAAATAAGTCTTCTGATATAGATTTTAATTCGTTTGTGTCTAAATTTTTTGCTAGTGTTCTAATATATTCATTTCGCATTTTTTCAATGGGCACTACATCTTCAATACTATATTCACTCAGTATGCGACTCAAAATAATCACTCTTCTCTCTTAAAAATTGTAACAGTGTTGTTTGAAATATATTTTTATCTAAAATAGGTAGAGATATAATAATGTATTCAATTTCTAAACCTAATACATGTGCTGCTTTTATCTTCTTTAATTTTTCGAAAATAATGTCAATATCATAATCATCACCATGCATAATAAATAAAGGAATTCCAATTTTTTTAATATTAGCAACCTCAATAAACTTTTTGAAATTTATGCACTGATCAATATATATTTTCATTTCATCAGGTATATTTTCTATTGGTAATGTTTGACTAGAAAGTATTGCTCTAAATTCCTCGGAAATTTGGTGTTCATAGTTCTTTAATGAATCGTTAATTAAATTTATTCCATTATCTAGGCTTTGACTAACTTTTGATTCACCAAAAATCAGACTATTATCATTAAAATCATAAAAAATAACATCAATGCCGTATATACTCATATTTCTATTTGTTACTAGATTTAATTTTGGAATTATGCAACATAAATTAAAATATTCTATCAAAATATTATGAAAAATATATTCACCAATTTTCCCGACTTTGTCCCTTCTTAGTGTCAATAATTCCTCTCGTGAATAATTTTCCCAATCAATGTATCTTTCTAATTCTTTTTTGAAATCTACTGAATCAATACTAAAATTTTCTTCATCAATGAAATCATTTATCTTTTTATATAAACTTACAAAATCTGTGATTGTTGATTGAAATGTAATATTTGTCTTGTTTTTTATATAACAAAGTAATTTATTTTCGTCAAAAAAATAACTTAATACTTTATTATAGAAATTAACTGATTCAATATCGATATGGATAAACACATTTTTTTCATTGTCATTATATAAGGTAAAATCTTTATATTTTTTTTCTTCCATTTTAACCACCTACTACTAAAGAAAAAAGCAATACAAAACTAATATAAGTTTGTACTGCTCTTAATAAACTAATTATAACTCATTTTCTAATTTTTTAAAAGAAATATGATGATTTTTGTAAATTATCTATAAAAAAATTTGAAATTAGATTTTATTTTCATATATTCATTTGTGAAAGTGGTTATTTTTTTGGGATCCTATTTGCAATTTACCATATTTTAAATTTTAAGCCCTTGCCATATTTCAAATATATGTTTTTCCTTATACAGCTTCAATTGACCAAATAGCCGGAGTTAAAAAGGCTATTAGTTTAGGATATAAAAAAATAGCTGTATCAGTAGCAGCAGACGATAATTACTTACATGAAGAAATAAGTAAACTAGAAAAAGAAAGCAACATAGTTATTTATAAATTTGGTTTATGTTCAACAGGAATCGATGAAAAAACCGCTAATATTATGAAAGAAAATGCTGATGTTATTTGGTCTTGCGCATCAAAACAAGTTAAAGAATTTGTAGAACCTAACGCAATTGCGCAAGTAGGCTTAAAGATACCTGTTCACATAATGACTAAGCAGGGTTGGGAAATTATTAAAAATCATCTACAAAGAATGAATGGTGATATTAACTATGATGAAGTAAAACTTGAAAGGGCAGATGACAAACCTATTTTCGTTAATGACAAAGACAAGATAAAAGTACTAGTTAAGAAGAATATAACTGGCTGTACTGACTGTCCACATCCATGTATCTAAATCTTTAATAAATTATGATATAATCTAACTAGGTGATTGTATATGAAAAAATATGATATATTACTATTTGATTTAGATGATACCTTAATTGATAATACAGAAAATATTAGGCATGCTTTTAAAGAAATGTTATCTTATATGGGAGATACTTATACTGATGAAAAGTTTAATAGATGGAATAAATTAGACAAACAATTTTGGATCGATAGGCAAGAGGGTAAAATAATAGTTCCTGATGAGTATATAGAGCCAGTAGAAACGAAAGTTAAATGGATTCGCTCACAAAGATATATTTTATATTTTAATAATAATATAACTTTAGAGAAGGCTATGGAGATTAGTGATTTATATCTTAATGCTCTAAACGAAGTAGTATTACCAATAGAAGGGGTAAAAGAAACTTTAGAGTACTTATCTAAAAAATATACAATCGCAGTAGTAACAAATGGTCCTTCAGTAGCAACCACAAATAAAGTAAGAAAAATAGATTGTGAAGAGTATATTGATCATATATTTGCGGCTGACATGTTTGGTTATATGAAACCATCTACAGTATTCTTTGATGGTGTTAAAGTGGCACTAGACGAACCTAATAGTAATAAGTATCTTATGATAGGAGATTCACTTAAAACAGATATCAGGGGTGCTTGTATGGCAAATATGGACTCATGCTGGTTTGATAGAAATGAAGAAGAAATTACTAACTTAGATATGCCTACTATAATTATAAAAAAAATATTAGAACTTAAAAATCTTTTATAGCTTTATATTTTAATAATAGGTAAAAAGAGTATGCATACATACTCTTTTTTTATATTATGATATAATAAATGAATTTAAAGGAAGTGCTTTTATGAATGTACTTGATTATGTCAGAAGATATAGTAATACTGGTTTTGAGAAAAAAGGTTTTACTGAACTAGATAATATTGTTTTCTCATTACTTTCGTATGTATATTATGACGGTATAGTATCTACTAATGGTAGAAATAAAATGACTTTAAAACAAGTTAGGGATTTCTTTTTCAAGATGCATCCTACTAGCGAAATAAAGAGAAATCTTCTAGCAACTAGAAATGCAATAAAATTATTAGATGAAGTAAGTAAAACAAAAAGATATAAAAATATTCTTATGTATAACTATGTAAGTATTTCGGATAAAAGTCAGCAGTTTTGCGCTATTACTTTTGAAATAAATTCCAAACTTATTTATGTTTCATTTGAAGGAACAAATCACCTAATTAGTGGATGGGAAGAAGACTGCATGATGGCGTATATGTTTCCAGTAGGAGCCCAAAGAAACGCTATTAGATACCTAAATAGGAACTTTAGTTTTAAGAATTATAATATTATTGTAGGTGGTCACTCTAAGGGAGGAAACTTAGCCCTTGTTTCCTCAATGTACTGTAACTTTTTTGTTAGGTCTAAAATAATAAAGATTTACAATAATGATGGCCCTGGTCTTAGACAAGAACAAATTGAATCAAAAAACTATAAAAATATAAAAGATAGATTAGTTCATATAGTACCCAATTATACTATGGTAGGACTTCTTTTGAGACATAGTAATAATTATTTAGTAGTTAAGTCTAATAGACTAGGTTTATTTGCCCATGATGCTTTATCATGGCAAATAGATGATGACATGTTTATACCCGCTAAATTAAGTAAGTTTAGTAGAGTATTAGATGAAGGTTTTCTTAAATGGCTAGATAAATATGATGATAAAAAAAGAAAAGAATTTGTAGATTATGTTTTTGAAATATTTGAGAAGAATAATATTAGTAGTTTAATTGAAATAGTAGAGGATAATAGATTAATACTAACTTTATTAAAAGAAACTAAAAATATTCATTCAGTAGTAAAAGAAATGCTTAAAGATTTAATCGTAATATTAAGACAGTGTAATAAAGAACAATTAACTTTTAAGATTGATAAAGAGGAAAAAACTATATAGTTTTTTCTTTTATTAGGAATAAATAAAAAAGTATGTTATAATAAAGCGTCTTTAAAAACGAGGAAAGAATAAAAAGAGGTAATATATATGAAATTTGAACAATTAGGTTTAAAAGAACCGCTTTTAAAAACATTAAATAATGAGGGTTATGTAGACCCAACTCCTATTCAAGAAAAAACTATTCCGGTAATATTAGATGGTAAAGATATATTAGGTTGTGCTCAAACAGGAACGGGTAAAACTGCAGCATTTGCACTTCCAATTATACAAAAACTTCATGAAAATTATAAATTTGAAGAAGTTAAACCAATTAGATTTTTAATACTTACTCCAACTAGAGAACTTGCGATGCAAATTAGAAACAATATTAGAACTTATACTTTAGGTACTAAGTTAAAATGTAGTGTTATTTTTGGTGGAGTAAATCAAACTTCTCAAAAAGAAGTACTTAAAAAAGGTATTGATATTTTAGTAGCGACACCAGGAAGATTACTTGATTTAGTTAACCAAAAAAGTGCTAAGTTAGAAAAAGTAGAATATCTAGTACTTGATGAAGCAGATACTATGCTTGATATGGGATTTATTAATGATATTAAAAAAATAGTTAGTAAACTTCCTACGGAAAAACAAACTTTATTATTTTCAGCTACTATGCCAGATAGTATTCATACATTAGCTGAAAGTTTTTTAAGAAATCCAGAGATAATTAAAGTAAACCCAGTATCTTCTACAGCGGATAAAATTGATCAAGAAGTATACTATGTAGATAGAGGTAATAAAACTAAACTATTAGTAGATATCTTAAAAAATAATGAAATAAAAAGTGCTTTAATATTCACAAGAACTAAACATGGCGCTAATAACTTAGCTGAAAGTTTAGAAAAAACTGGAATTAAAAGTGGAGTAATTCATGGAAATAAATCTCAAAATGCTAGAGTTAAAGCATTAGAAGATTTTAAAACAGGAAAAACTAAAATTCTTATTGCAACTGATATAGCAGCAAGAGGAATAGATATAAATGATTTATCACATGTAATAAATTATGAGATACCAGAACAGGCTGAAACTTATGTTCATAGAATTGGAAGAACTGCTAGAGCTGGTAAAGGCGGAGTAGCAATTTCTCTTTGTGATATAAATGAACGTAAAGATTTTGAAGCAATTGAAAGATTGATAAAGAAATCAGTTACTGAAAATGGTAATCATAACTATCCAATGGCAATCTTTGTAACTACACCAAAAGAGAAAAAAGGAAACTTTAAAAGAAGTAATAGTGCTAGAAATAGTGGTGTTAAGAAGTCTTCATTTGGTGGAGATAATAAAACAGGATTTGCTTCAAGAATGTCAGAGAATAGTAAGAAAAAATTTGGCGGACAAAACACTAGAAATAGTTTTAATAAATCTTATAGTACTAAGGGATTTAAAAAGTCAAGTTATCGTGGAAACGGAAAATAGAACTCATTTGAGTTCTATTTTTTTATATAATTATAACTATAATATTTAATGTACTTTTTATTATACCAATTCTAAAACCTTCTTTTTCAATTAAGTACATTATATGTTATAATTATTTGGAGATATGGGTGATAATATGTATGATGTAATTGTAATAGGTTCTGGTCCAGCTGGCTTAATGGCTAGTATAGTTGCCAGCAAAAATAATAAAGTATTACTTTTAGAAAAAAATGAAATTTCTGGTAAGAAGTTATTAATTACTGGTGGAGGAAGATGTAATCTTACTAACCTTAAAAGTAATAGAGATTTTTTAGATGAAGTAGATTACAATAAAAAATATTTATATAGTGCTGTAAATAAGTTTGGACCATATGAAATATATGATTACTTTACAAAACAAGGTATTAAATTAAAAGAAGAAGAAGATAACAAAATATTTCCAGTTAGTAATAGAGCAAGTGAAATATTACAGTGTCTACTTGATGATTTAAAAAAAGTAGATGTAAAATATCATGAAAATGTACAAGATATAAAAATTATTGGTGATTTAAAAGAATTAACTACTAATAAAGAAGTATATACTTCAAAAAATATCATTATCGCAACGGGCGGTTCTAGTTTTAAACAAACGGGTTCAACTGGTGATAATATGAAATTTGCTAAAATGTTAAATCAGCCTACTGTAAATCTATTTCCAGCTGAAGTTGGGCTAGTACTTAAAGATAGTTTACAAATACTAGCTGGTACTTCATTTGAAGAAGTAACTGTTAAATATATGAATAAAAGGACAACTGGTAATTTAATATTTACTCATAGAGGAATAAGTGGCTCAGCTATTATGAAAATAAGTGAACATGTTTACTTAAATGATTCTAAAGAAATAACAATTGATTTACTTCCTAATATTTCTAGTGATGAATTAAAAAGTATGATAAATAACTTTGATAGAGAAAAAGAACTAGCAACATTCTTAAACATATTATTTACTAAAAGATTTAGTAGTTACTTAGTAGATAAACTTAATATGAATGTGAAAATAAAATCTTTGTATCATAAAACAATAGATAAAGTAATTAATGAAATAAAAGAGTATAAATTATCTATTCTAAAAGTAGAAAACTTAGATAAAGCATATGTAACTGGTGGTGGTGTAGATATGAATTATATTGATACATCTACTATGGAATCTAAAATAAATAAAGGTGTTTATTTTGTAGGAGAAGCATTAGACATTCATGGACCAATAGGTGGATATAATATCACTCTTGCTTTATCTACAGGTTTTCTAGCCGGATCTAGTGTGAAAAAATAGCTTAGTTATTTATTGCTAAAACAATTTCAAATTAGTTTTTTTGTGAAATTAAATTTAATGATTTAATCTTAAATTTACTATATTAATATTTTATGTTAAAATTAAATTAATAGAATAGGAGTGATATTTTTGAGTAGAAGTATTTTAGTTATGAAATTATATTTTAAAAAGATGGGTTTTACATTAATAGAATTATTAGCAGTTATTTTAATATTAGGTGTAATAGCTTTAATAGCTATTCCGGTTATCTCAAATATAGTTAAAAATGCTAAGAAAAGTGCAGCTATAACAAGTGCAAGAAATCTTATTCAAGCTGCTGAACAATACTATCAACAAAAAAATATAAGCGATTCTTTTGTTAATTCGGCAAATTTTATATGTGATGGAAGAAGTTGTAAATTTGGAACTGATTCACTTGATATAAAAGGAAAATTACCAGAAGCTGGTAAAGTATCTGTTAATTCTGATGGCGATGTTATTGTAAGTATTTTAAACTATGATTTTTGTATTACTAAGCAGTTTAGAAGTGATGATATAGAGGCATATGATTGTTCAAAAAATATTAAAATTGAATCAATAGAAGATTTAGTAGTATTAGCTAATCAAGTTGATAGTGGTGACGTAAAGACAAAAAACACGTATGTTTTAATTAAAGATTTAGATTTTGATAATAATGCTAGTTATGATGATCCCTCAAGTACCTCTTATGGAGACATAAATGGTGATGGGATTGTAGCTAGTATTAAAGATGAATTAACGACTAGTAGAGGATGGAATCCTATTGGTACAGAGTATTATACTTCAAGATTTGATGGTTATTTTAATGGATTAGGCAACACAATAAATAATCTTTACATTAATAGACCTTCTGGTGTAAATCAGGGATTATTTGCTTTTTTAACGGGTAAGGTTGTTTTTTTGAATTTACAAGGAGAACTTTATGCAGATAGGTATTCAGGTTTATTGGCTGGTCTTGCTTATACTAGTATGATTCAAAATTGCAATATAAAAGGTCAAGTAATTGGAAGCAGTAACTCTTTAAAAATTGGAATGATGGCCGGATCTTCTTCAGATGTTAAAATCTCTAGTAGTTATGTGGAAGGGACAGTTTCAGGTAATGAATCGGTAGGTGGCTTAGTTGGTGCTTCTTCTAATAATACAGTTATAAGTGACTCCAATTCTAATGTAAGTATTACTGGCAATGTATATATAGGCGGTCTAGTTGGTGAATTCTATGGCTCTAATAGTAAAATATATAATTGCTTTTCTAAAGGAAATATTGATAACGCAAGTAGTACAGTTGGTGGATTAGTTGCGTTATCAGGAGGAATAATTAAAAATAGTTACTCAACTATGGATATTACCATTTCTGCAGCTTCAGATGGAAATGTTGGTGGACTAGTTGGTCTTATAGGTTGTACTGATTGTGATCATTCTAGTACTCTAGTTCAAAATTGCTATTCAACAGGAGATGTAATTGTAAATGGATATAGGGAGGGTGGCTCATTAATTGGACAAAATGGTGCTTCTTCTGAAAACAATAGAACAAAATATCTTACTCTAAGAAACAGTTATTCTATAGGTAACATAAATGGCAATGATAAAATAGGCTTAATAGGCATAGGTGTAATGAATGGTGAAAATCTATTTAATGGAGGTATTGTAACAGCTTATAGCAACTCTGGAAATATTGTAGGAATTATTGAAGGTGCTGGTGCTTCTTATACGAATACATATTCATTTCCAGAAGTGGGAAGTTTAACAAATAAGACTGGTGTAATAGTTAATAAAGAAACAGTTAAAATTTCAAATTGGTGGAAGAACACTTTATCATTAGACAATAGTTGGAAGTATATGGATGGTTATTATCCTCTACTATATGAATTAGATAGTGATGGCAATCCAACCTCATTTCTTTTAAAAGGACAAGAGAAAATTAAAATTGGATAAACAATAAAGCAAGAAAAACTTCTTGCTTTTTTTTATACTATTATTATGTCTACTATTGACATAACATGATTAAAAATGTTAACATGGAGTTAACCTAATAAACGGGTTCGATCAAATTAAAATTATCAGCATTAGTTATTTTTAATACCACAGTATTATCCAGTTTAAATGATATAGAAAATATCTTAATATAGTTGTACATATTTACTTTGATAGTATTGGTTATAAATGTAATTTTGATGGTCATAGTATCTACAGATATTAAAGTTATATAGCATCCTCTATGGATACTAGTAAAGCTTGAACATGTTTTGAAGCGAGAATTTTGCACACTAAAAAACAGAAATACAGCTATAAATAGTGTGTGACCATTTATAGAAATAGATTATCAAATAAGAAGTGAGGGATTAATAAAATGAAACGAAGCGGTTTTACTTTAATAGAACTTTTATCAGTAATTATAATACTAAGTATTATTGCATTAATAGCTATACCATCAGTTAATAAAATAGTTATTCAAAGCAAGAAATCTGCATTTGAAGTAAGTGCTAATAATTTAGTAGATGCAATAAAATATGCTTGTCAACTTCAGCAAATAAAAAATGATCAAATAACTGAGATATATACATTCTCAGAAAATGGCGTTTCTCCTAAATTAGATGTCAAAGGAAAATTACCTACATCTGGAAATGCAACTGTAGACTCTAGTTGTAATGTAACGCTAAGTGTTACTAATGGTAAATTTACTGCAACAAAATCATTTATAGAAGATAGAGTTACAGTAGTAGAAGGTGATGAATTTGAAGAACCACCGATTACTTATACGGTATATGCCAATGGAACAGCAGTATACTTTAATCCTGTAACTGGCGCAAAATGTACAGCAGGTGAAGCAGTAAGCATAACCGGAACAAAAACAGGATGTATGAAATGGTATGCTTTTAATGATGGTGGAGCATCTACTGATACAATAAACTTGATATTAGATCATAATACTACAGCTGTAGTAGCATGGAACTCTACTGGAAGTAATGTAAGTGGGCCAACAAATGTTATGACACAACTTGCATCTGACACGAGTTCATGGGCTGGCGTACCTACAAGAACAGATAGTTATAGTGTAAGTAACGGAACAGCTAGTTATACAATAAATTATAGTACATATAAGGCTAGACTTATAAAAGCATCAGAAATTGCCACAATAACAGGGAATAGTAGTTTTGTTGAAGTAACTGCTACATCATTAAATTGGTTTTATTTAGACAGTAATACGCAGACACAAACAGCAACAACAACTGGAGCAAGTAATTATGACTGGTTGTTTGATTATACATATGATTGTACTAGTTACGGATGTAATATAGCTGATGCCAGTAACTATGGTTATTGGACATCTACAGCCGTCTCTCCCGATACTGGCTACGCTTGGAGCGTGTTTAGAGGCGGCTACTTGAACATCTTCAACGTAGTTATTGCGACTAGCCGCGGTGTGCGCCCAGTTATAACTATTTCAAAATCACTTATACAATAAAAAATGAACTAATTATCTAGTTCATTTTTTTAAATATTAATTGAGTAATGAAATTTAATATTTTTGTCATAATTAGGCGATTTCTTTTACTTCTAATAATATTTACTTAGTTTAACTCCAGTGTTACTATATAACAAGTGATAGGAGAGATTATAAATGGGAAAGATTAAAGGTTTTACGCTTATTGAACTACTAGCTGTAATATTAATACTTGGTATAATTGCTTTAATAGCAATACCTGTAGTAAATAACATAATTAAGGAAAGTAAAAGAGGAGCATTTGAAACTACTGCTAACAACGTAGTAAGTGCGATAGAGGATGCTTGTCAGCTTGAAGTTTTAAGAGATGAGGCAATAACAACAACGTATACATTTACAAATGGAGCAGTGTCGCCAAGTCTAAATATTAAAGGAAAATTACCAACTGCGGGAACTGTAACAGTAGATTCAAACTGTGATACAGCAGCTAGTATAACAAATGGAACATTTACTGCAACAAAAGCAGTAGACTCTGACAGCATAACAATAACAGATGGCGATGATATTGACATTCCAACAGGAAATACTGTGTACTCAGATGGGGCACTTGTATATTATAATCCTGTAAGTGGAACTAAATGTTCTATATCAGATTATGCTGCCAATACTGGGGCTAGTACAACAGGGAATAAAACTGGTTGTATGAAGTGGTATGCCTTTAATGATGGTGGAGTTAACTCTGATAATATTGATTTGATACTAGATCATAATACTACTGCTGTTGTTGCTTGGAATGTATCAGGAGATAATTCTACTGGTCCAGCTGAAATATTAACGCAGTTACAAAGTGATACTACAAGTTGGAGTAATACATTATCTGTAGATAGTGCGAATAATATAACACAAAAAACAAATAGCAGTTCTACTACATATACTCTTAATTATACAGGTTATAAAGCACGATTAATAACAGCTGATGAAGTAGCAGAAATAACAGGATATACAGGTTGGAGTCAAGATGATTTAGCTTCAACAAATTATTATTTAGACAGTAAAACATCTACAGCTTCTCCTACATGTACAAGTGGAGATGTGACTGCTTGTAATTTTGATTGGCTTTATGATAGAACTGCAACAGATTGTACAACATATGGCTGCTCAAATAATGCTGATGCTTCAATGACAGGAAATGGTTACTGGACATCATCTGCTAACAACCAATATCCAGCCTATGCTTGGCGTGTACTTAAGACGGCTTTATTTAATCATGATTCTATAAGTAGTGCTACTGATGTTGGAGTACGCCCAGTTATAAATGTTTCTAAATCGGTTATAAAATAGACAAAAGACTAACTATTTAGTCTTTTTATTTTGTTATATATTTTAATAGAAGTAAAATAAAATATTGATTTGCTTTTCTATTATTTTTTGATATAATTACATTAAAATAGAGGAGTGATATTTTGAGTAGTAGGTATTTAGATTTAAAAAAGTTTCTTTACAAAAAAGGCTTTACATTAATTGAACTATTAGCAGTAATATTAATACTAGGAATAATAGCTTTAATAGCTATTCCAGTAGTTAATAACATAATCAAACATAGTAAAAGAGGTGCATTTGAGACAACAGCTAATAATATAGTTTCGGCTGTGAGTGATCAATGCCATGTCCAAAATCTAAAAGGAGAGGAATTAACGACAACATACAATTTTACAAATAGCGGAGTTTCACCTTCTTTAGAAATTAAAGGAAATTTACCTAATAGAGGAGTAATTTCAGTTGACACAAATTGTAATCTTTCAGCAAATATATCTAATGGTTCTTATACTGCAAAAAAGGCATTCTTATTAGAAAAAATAACAATACTAGATGGAGATTTGACTCTTTATGATGATGGAACTTCAGTATATTTTAATCCTGTAGCAGGTGAAATTTGCTCATCTGCTGATGCAGTGAGTACAACTGGTACAAAAACAGGTTGTATGAAATGGTATACTTTTGGTGATGTAGACTCTTCATCACCAAATTTAAATATGATACTTGATCACAATACAACGGCCATAGTTGATTGGAATTCTAGTATTAATAATACTAGTGGTCCAAGTGAAATATTAATAAAACTTCAAGCAGATACTGGTTCTTGGGCAGGAGTACCTACAAGAACAGACAGTTATTCATTAAATAATGGCACAGCTAATTACACAATTAATTATTCTTCATATAAAGCAAGACTAATAACAGCTAATGAAATAGCTGCGATAACAGGATATTCATCTTTCGTTGAAACAACGCAACCTTATTCTTGGACTTATCTAAGTAGTAATTCTCATACAAACACTACAACAACACAAGGTTCTAATCCTTATAAGTGGTTGTTTGACTATACAAACGCATGTACTTCATCTGGGTGTAGTATAACAGATGCTAGTAATTCAGGATATTGGACAGCTACTGCTTTATTTGGTAATTCAAGTTATACATGGCGAGTTAGTCCTGGTACTTTTGATCCAGGTTATATTGTAAATAATTACCAAGGGCTTCGTCCAGTTATTACAGTACCTAAATCAGTTATAAAATAAAAGAAATGAACTAGTTCTTTAGTTCATTTCTTTTCGTTTTACTAAATAATTTTAATAGTATATTATCTATTTTAGTATTAAATATCATATATTCAATCTTAATAATATTTTTATCCTTTTTATAAACTTTAATTAATTGATCAATAGGTGTTTCACTTCTTACGTACAAACTACCATTAAATACATATTCATTAGAATTCTCTCTATAAAAATTATTTAATTCATCAGATAGTTCCCACTGATTTTTAATTATTATTTTTCTGTAATCATATATTTTATTAGAAGATATAGTGATAAGAGGTTTGTCTGTTTCTAACTCTTGACAAGATAACTTAATCAAATTACTACCTATAGAATTTTTTCTAAAACAGTCTTTTATATATAAAGTGCATATTTTCTTTTCAGTATTATCGCCTTTAATATTAGATACACCAACTATTTCTCCATTATACATCGCAAATATAATATCTCTATCCATATTAATACCTTTAACTTGTTTATTTAAAAACCAGTCTTTATAATCAGGGTAGTCATTTTTTATTGGTAAAGTAACTTTTAATATATCCATAGTAATTTTAGTTACTTCTTCAGGACTTAATCCATCATTAATTAATTTTTTTAAACTATAATATTTAATTTTATTCATGGTTATCACCTTGGTTGTTATTCTATCATATATCACCATTTTAAACAATAAACATATATTATTTTAGGAGTGATAAAATGAATCTTTCAGATAGCTTTTTTAAAAAGGTAGAAAAGAAAACTAGTGTTGATAAAAATACTATCCTAAGCTTAGCCAAAAAACTTCAAGAAAATGATTTGAAGAATGAGGGAACTTTAAGAGAAGTTATAAAAGAGTTAAGTATTATGACTGGCAAAACTGTTCCAAAGGATAAAGAAGATAAGATAATTAATGCAGTTATAAATGATAATGTTCCAAAAGATATAGATAAACTTATATAAACAATCTTTGATTGTTTTTTCTTTGGTATGATATAATTATAATGATGGAGGTAGTTATGAAAAATAATGTATTTGGCGAGATAAATTTAGAGGATAATTTAGTAATAATTGGACCTTCTTATATAAAAAAAGAAATATTAAATGAATGTAATTTAAAATATAACATTAAATTTTTTAGTATAGAAGAGTTAAAAGAGAAATATTTATATAAATATAAAGATGATACTTTAGTATATTTAGATACTAAGTATAATTTAATACCCGAAGTAGGTAAAATTATACTTAGTTATTTATATGAGGTAGAAGTTAATAATATCTATAGTACAAGTAAATTAAATGACTTAATAAATATTAAAAAAAATTTAATAGATAATGGATATATTATTTATGATAAGCATTTTAAAAGATATTTAACTAGTAAGAAAATTATAGTACTAGATGATGGGTTTAATAGCCTTTTTAAGAAGGTTATTTCAGATATTAGTAAAGAGAATGATGTTACTTTAAGAAATGTTATAACATCAAAAAAGGAAGAATTAGACATATATGAATTTAATTCTTTGGAAGAAGAAGTTATCTTTTTAGCTACTAAAATATCAGAGTTAGTTAAAAGTGGGATATCTTTAAATAAAATAAAGTTAAACACAATTGATTCAGTATATAAATCATCAATTAATAGAGTATTTAATTTTTATAATATTCCTTTTGATATAAATAACAATAATAAATTATTTTATTTAGATGATATAAAATTATTTTTAAATAGTTTAGAAGATGATATGAAAATACTATCTATTAATGAATTACTTAATGACTTAAAAATAGAAGATAAAATAAAAGTTAAACTAGTTAATATATTAAATAAATATACTGATTATGAAATTATAAAGGAAATAAAAGAAGAGTTAATATATGATCTTAAAAATACTAGTATAAAGTTTGATAAATATACTAATGTGGTAGAAGAGATAGATTATAAATCATATTATCCTAAAGATGATGAATATGTATTTATGTTAGGCTTTAATCAAGATAAGGTTCCAAGAATTTATAAGGATGATAAGTATTTATTAGATTTGGAACTTGAAGAAATAGGTAGTGATACTAGTTTAAATAGAAATTTACTTGAAACTAATAAATTAAATATTTTTATTTTTAATACAAAAAACTTAACTATATCATATAAACTTAGTTCTAATTTTATGGAGTTTTCTCCATCTAATTATATTAAAGAATTAAGTAGTATTATAAAAGTTAATATTGTTAATGATAGTTATAATTATAAGAATGAAATAGTAAATAAACTTATGTTAGCTTCTAGTTTAGATAATTATATTAAGTATAATGTAATAAACGACAACTTACATAATTTATACTCTAGTTATAGTGATATAGATTATAACTCTTATAATAATAATTATAACGGTATTAATTATGAGACTATAAAAAGAATGGTTGATAATAAGTTAAACTTATCTTTTTCAAATACTAATACTTTCTTCAAATGTAAGTTTAGATTCTTGCTTGAAACAATATATAAACTAACTCCTTCTTTTGAAACGGTAAGTCAAAAAATAGGTACTTTATTTCATGAAGTATTATGCATAGTTTATAGAGATAAAGTTACTGATTATGATAAGGTTATTGATGAAGTAATAAAAAAGATGTATCAAGAGCCAACTAAAAAAGATTTATATTATCTTAGTAAATATAGACAAGCTTTAAAGAAATTAATAAGTGTTTTAAATGATGAAATAGAGCGTAGTAGTTATGAAAATTCTTATTTTGAAGAGTGGTTTAGTATTGATAAGCCGGGTGATTTAAAGATAAGTATTGTTGGTAAAATTGATAAGATATTAACTTTAAAAGATGATACAAATACTTATGTAATAGTTGTTGATTATAAAACAGGTTCATTACATAATGACTTTAATAAAGTTATATATGGTCTTGATATGCAACTGCTTTATTACTTATATTTAATTAAGAATACTTCAAAGATAAGTAATCCTAAATTTACTGGTATGTATTTACAATCAATCATGACTGAAGTTCTTGCTAGTCAAGAAGGTAAAGCTTATGAAGATTTAGTAAGTGATAATATGAAATTAAGTGGATATACCATAGATAATTTACAAAGATTATATGAGATAGATAATAATTATGAAAATGGTAGTTATATTAAAGGAATTAAAGTAAAGAATGATGGAACATTCTATGCTTATAGTAAGGTTCTAACAGAAGAAACAATTGATTTATTAATTGATATTGTAGATA
The DNA here is from genome assembly GCA_023460995.1 of Bacillota bacterium. GTDB lineage: Bacteria > Bacillota_I > Bacilli_A > RF39 > UBA660 > RGIG4266. The sequence continues at coordinate 76,236 of JAEWOE010000003.1, forward strand.
AAAATATAAATGAAGTTATTGATAGTATCAAAAAGGTAGATTTCGCTATTAATCCTAAGAAATTAGGCGATACAAATGTTGGCTGTGAATACTGCGCATTTGGAGATATTTGCTATATGAATGAAAATAATATTGTAAAGCTTAAAGAGTATAAAGATTTAGAATTCCTAGGGGGTGATACAGATGATTCCAATTAAACCTGAAGGAGTAACTTGGACTGATGAACAATGGCAGGCAATATATCTTACTGGTAAAAATATAATTGTTTCTGCTGGAGCAGGTTCTGGTAAAACAGCTGTTCTTACTGAAAGAATTATTGAGAAAATAAAGTCAGGTATTTCTATTGATGACATGATAATACTAACATTTACTAATGCAGCAGCAGCAGAAATGCGTGAACGTGTTCGTGATAAGATAGTTAAAGCAGCTGCTTTAGATCCTAATTTAAAAGAACAATTATATTTAATTGATCAAGCTCCTATAACAACTTTTGATGCATATAGTTTATCACTGGTAAAGAAGTACCATTATTTACTAGGTATAGGTAGTAATATAGGTATTATTGATAATGTAGTTTTAGCAGTAGCTAAAGAAGAAATGCTAGATAGTATTATTGATAAGTATTATGACAATAATAATTTTATAAAACTACTTGATACATACACCAATAAAGATGATGCAACTATAAGAAAAGCAATTATTAGTATCTATAATAAAACAGATAGTATTTGTAAACGTAAAGATTTTCTTGATAATTATATGGACAAGTATTATAATTTATCATTTATTAAGGATAAAGTTAATGATTATTTAAAATTAATATCTGATACTAGAGATGTTATAATGATGCTTATAGAGAGTATAAAAAATATAGTTTCTAATGAAGAATTAACCGCAAAGATAATAAGTATTGAAGAAAATTTAGATAATTTAAACTATGCTAAAAAGTATGATGATTACAAAAAGACAATAGAATTATTTAGATTTCCTACTATTAAGAAAACAAAGAAGATAGATCAAGAAGATATTGATGAAATTAAAGGGTATTTAGATAAACTTAAAAAGTATACTGATGATTTAAGAGATTTAGTTAATTATGAATCTTTAGAAGAAATAGAAAATGAAATATTAAGTACTAATGATTATGCTTTAGCTATAGTTAATATTTTAAAAGAATTAGATGAAAAAATATTTAGTTTTAAAAAAGAGAAAAATGCTTATGAGTTTAGTGATATCACAAGACTTGCTATAGCTTTACTCGAAGATCATCCTGAAATAAGAGATAGTATAAAGAGTAAGACTAATGAGATTATGATAGATGAGTATCAAGATACTAATGATATAGGAGATTATTTTATATCTCTTATTAGTAATAATAATGTTTATATGGTAGGCGATGTAAAGCAATCTATTTACCGATTTAGAAATGCTAATCCAAAGATTTTTATGGAAAAGTATCATAATTATAAAAATGGTATAGGTGGATATGCTTTAGATTTAAACAAGAATTTTAGATCTAGAGAAGAAGTTTTATCAAGCATTAATTTAATGTTTAATCATATTATGGATGAAGAAATAGGTGGTGCTAACTACCAAGATGGCCATAATATGATATATGGTAATAAAACTTATTCTACTACTGGTAATACTGAGCAAAACTACAATATGGAAATATATAATTATGATTATAAAATTAGTGAAAACAAGGGTAAATATAGTAAAGATGAGATAGAAGCATTTATTATTGTAGATGATATAATTAATAAAGTTGAGAATAAGTATCAAATATTTGATGTTAAGTCAAAAACATTTCATGATGCTTCTTATAAAGACTTTGTTATATTAGTTGATAAAAAAACAAAGTTTGACTTATTTAAGAAAATCTTTGATTATAAGGGTATACCTATAATAATTCATAAGGATGAAGAATTTGTTTATTCTAGTGAAATATATGTACTTAAGAATATACTTAAGTTAATAAATATCATAAAAAAAAGAGATTATACAGAATTGAATTATGCCTTTGCATCAGTTGCTAGGTCATATTTATTTAAGTATAGCGATAATGATATTTTTACTAGTATTACTAATAAAGATATACTTACAAATCCAATATTCTCTAAATTATTTGATAGTATCAATAAGCTAGTTAATTTATCTAAAAAGGAAAGCATTAGTAATTTAATACTTGATGTATATAAAGAATTTGATTTTTATTCAAAATCAATAAATATTGGTAATGTTGATAATGTTAATAAAAAATTAGATTATATAGTTGATGTAAGTATTAATTTAGAAGAAATGGGTTATAGTTTAGATAATTTTATTACTTATTTTGATAATGTATTTGATAAAAAATTAGATATTCAGTTTTCTAATAAAAAGGATACATCAAGTAATTCTGTTAATATTATGACAATTCATAAGTCAAAAGGACTTGAATATCCAATATGTTATTTTCCTCTTTTATATAGTAATTTTAATAAGGCTGATTTAAATGATAGATTTATTTTTAGTAGTGAATATGGGATAGTTATGCCGATATTTAAAGAAGGTTTAACTAGTACTATTTATAAGAGATTACTTTCTGATAATTATTTAAAGGAAGATATAGCTGAAAGATTAAGAGTTCTTTATGTCGCACTTACTAGAGCTAAAGAAAAGATTATAATGATTAATCCAATAAATGAATCTGATGATGTTTTACTTCCTTATCAAAATGATGTAGTAAATAACCTAGAAAGACAAAAGTACAGTAATTTTGGTATGGTACTAGCTTCTATAAAGCCTATGTTAGCTAAATATATTACTAGCGTTAGCTACGATGTTGATAAACGCTATGAAAGAATTAAAGAAGTTAATTATAAGGATGTTCTACAGATATTTAATTTTCATTATGATACTGAAATACTAAATTTAGAGAAAATAAAAATAGAGGAAAAAGTATTTTCTCATACTAGTATGGAAATAGAAAGCAGTAAAGAAACGTCTTCCGGACTTAATGTTCATGAAGTATTAGAATATTTAGATTTTAATAACTATATGGAAGACTTAACTAATTATGAAATAAGTGATTTTATTAAAAGTAAAATTGTTAACTTGTTTAATATGCCATTTATGGAAAATATAAATTTATGTAAAATATATAAAGAATATGAATTTTATACAGAGGATAGTCATGGTATTATAGATTTACTTATTGAAAAAGAAGATAAGTTTATAATTGTAGATTATAAACTTAAAGATATATCTAAACCATATTATACTGATCAAGTAAAAGGATATATGGATTATATTAAAAGTATTACTAATAAAGAAGTAGAGGGATATATATATTCAATATTAGATAGTGAGTATAAAAAAATAAGAGCTTAGGCTCTTATTTTTTGTGATTTTTAATGACATAAAATATTATATGTACTAAAGCACAAGCAACAAATACTATTGGAAAAGCAATACCGGCAACTTGCCATGCTTCAATTTTTCCATTAACAGTTGAATCTAATACTACATACATAGTTGCATTACATTGACAAAATAACAATAGAGAAATAATACTAATAACTGCTGCTTGTACTCCACAATAAATAATTATATTTGTAACATCCTTACATTCTGTTTCTAGCTTATTAACTTTCTTAGACGTTTTTTTGTCTATTTTTTTAGTCACTTCTCAACACACTCCACTTTCTATAACCTACGACCTATTATGACAATTATATCATAATTTCAAAAAAAAGCAGCAAATTTTTCAAAAATATAAAATTAATACTTGACAACCATATAAATACTAGTATAATCAGTTTCAAGCAAGTGAGAGCATATAGGTATTTATACTGAGCTATGCTGGGAGAAATCTTACACAGTACAAAAGTACGGAGTCACTATCTTTATGATAGGGCTGCGGACTTTTTTATTTCTATCATAAGGATGCAAATATATTACTGTGAGTATGCATAAGGTTACGAGCTGCATAGGGATTAAATCCTACACGCATTACACGCGGAGTCACACTCTTTTAATAGAGTGTTTCTGCGTGTTTTTTCATATTCATAGAAAGTTATAATATTCTTCTTATAAGAAGATAGGAAAGGAGTGATAATATGAAATATTTTAAAAAATTAGAGGGTAAAACTATTTATTTATCTCCAATGAGTTTAGATGATGCTGAAACATATACTAAATGGTTAAATGATTTTGAAGTAACTAATGGCTTAGGTAATAGTTCAAAGATATTTACAGTAGAAGGTGAAAATGAATGGCTAGAAACAGTGCTTAAGAAAGGTGAATATAGTTTCGCTATAGTTGATTTAAAAACTGATATATTACTTGGTAGTTGTGGTTTTAATAAACTAGATAGTTGTCGCCAAACTGGAACTGTCGGAATTTTTATTGGAGAAAAAGAAAATCGTGGTAAAGGTATAGGCACTGAAGCACTTAGTTTATTAATAGAGTTTGGTTTTGATTATTTAAATCTTAATAATATAAATTTAGATGTATATAGTTTTAATAAAGGCGCTGTTAAGTGTTACGAAAAAGTAGGATTTAAAAAATATGGAGTTCGTCATGAAGTATATCCATTAAAAGGAAAATTATATGATTTAATTTCAATGGAAATACTTAAAAAGGATTATAGAGAGGGTAAGTAAAATGAATGTTATTGAGGTAAAGAATCTTTCTAAGACTTTTAGAATTAAAGTTAAGGAAAAAGGTTTAAAAGGAAGTTTAAAATCGATATTTAAGCCAAAGTATAAAATAACAAAGGCTGTTGATAAAGTATCATTCAACGTCGAAAAAGGTGAAATGATAGCTTTTATAGGTCCAAATGGAGCAGGTAAGTCAACAACTATTAAAATGCTTACTGGTATTTTATATCCAAATAGTGGTGATATAAAAGTTATGGGAATTAATCCAACAAAAGATAGAAAAAAACTAGCATATCAAATTGGAACAGTTTTTGGACAAAAAGAACAATTGTGGACACATTTAACACCATATGATAATTTTAAATTCTTTGGAGCAGTATATGATTTAGAACCTAAATTAGTAGAAAAAAGAATTGAAGAATATAAAAATTTATTTGAATTAGATGAGTTTATCAACATTCCAGTAAGAAATTTGTCGCTTGGTCAAAGAATAAGATGTGAAATTGCAGCTTCTCTTATTCATAATCCTAATATATTATTCTTAGATGAGCCAACTATTGGACTAGATCCAGTAGTAAAGGAAAAAATTCGAAGTTTAATTAAGAGACTTAATAAAGAACAAAAGACTACTGTTTTTTTAACTAGTCATGATGTATCAGATATTGAAAAACTATGTAAAAGAGTAGTCATAGTTAATAACGGTAAGATAGTTTTAGATGATTCAATGGAAAATCTTAAGTACCATTATTTGGATAAAAAAATTATTGAAGCGAAGATGAAAGAAAAGGTTAATCTTGATGTGACTGATGGTATTACAATAATAAAAGATAAAGATTATAGTCTAAAGTTAGAAGTAGATACAACTAAAAAAAGTATAAGTGATGCGATAAAAATGCTAGATACTGATAAAATAATTGATATAAATATATCTAATACTCCACTAGAAAATATAATAACGGAAATATATAAAGAAACAAAATAATGAAAAAGTATTTATATATATATAAAACAACCTTTCTAGATAGTATTCAGTATATATCAAGTATTTTATTTAAATTCATAGGCTATTTTATTAGTATATTTGTTATGTTTAGTTTATGGTCATATATATATAGTGATCCAGAAAATATAATAAATGGTTACAGTCTATCACAAATGATTTGGTATATTTTAATGGCGGAAATTATTACTTATGGTAGTAATAGCTCTGTTATAATAAACGAAGTATCAAAAGATATAAAGAATGGTAATATTGCTTATCATATAAATAAACCATATCATTATCTAGGTTACATTTTTATGAAGTATTTAGGTGACTGTACTATAAAACTAATATTATATACAGTTGTTAGTATTTCTTTAGCTTTTATATTTGTAGGCTCTATACCTAATTTTAATTTTACTAGTATTATATTTATCTTAATATCTTTCCTTCTTGCTATAATGATTAATGGAATAATTAAAATTACAATTAGTCTAATAGCATTTTGGGTAGAGGATAGTGAACCATTTCACTGGATATATAGTAAGTTTATGCTTATATTAGGAGTATTCTTTCCAATTGAAATGTTTCCGGCTATTTTAAGACCAATTATTAGCTATACTCCTGTATATGTAGTAATATATGGTCCAGCAAAATTAGTAGTCGATTTCTCGCGAAGACTACTAGAAAGTGTTCTTATAGGACAACTTTTATATTTATTAATTACGGGTTTAATTATGATATTAGTATTTAGAAAGGGGGCAAAGAGAGTAAATGTTAACGGTGGTTAAAAATGAAGTTAAAATAATGTTATTACAAATTAAATATAATCTTATGCGTGAAATGACTAACTCTTTTACCTTTATTATGAATGTTATCTTTATGATTCTAAATAATGCGACATTTATAGTTCAGTGGATAATACTATTTTCACTGAAAGATAATTTTGGTGGTTATGAATTAAGTGATATTTTATTATTATGGGCTGTAGCAAGTACTTCATATGGTATAGCTCATACGCTATTTAACGGTATATATAAAATGCCATCTTTAATTGAGGATGGTAAAATTGATAGCTTTTTAATCCTTCCAAAAAACACTTTATTGATGCTGGCTACAAGTAGTACTAGAACATCAGCTATAGGCGATTTCGTTTATGGTTATATCATAATGTTTATTTTTCATTTTAGTATATATAATTTATTAATGTTTACCTTTTTATGTATCCTAAGTAGTTTAATATATGTATCTTTAACATGTATCTTCAATAGTTTAACATTCTGGTTTATTAGATCTAATTATCTTACAGACAGTATAATTCATATTTTTATTAATTTTTCAACATATCCAGATACCATTTTTGATAATCTTATTAAGATAATTGTATTTACAATTATACCTGTAGGATTTGCAATATATTTACCTGTTAGAGTCATAATGAACTTTAATTTAATATATTTTTTATCTATCATTTGTGTAACAATATTATTTATTGTTTTGGCTTTTTTAATCTTTTATAAAGGTTTAAAAAGGTATACATCTAGTAACTTAATGGTGGCTAGAGTATAAATACAAAGATAAATATAGAAAAATGTTTATTTTTCATAAAAATGTGGTAAAATATTCTTATAAATTGATGACGAAGAATAGTAATAAAAATATTTATTTTAAGAGAGTCTATGGTTGGTGAAAATAGATAATAATGTTTTATGAATCTACTTCTAAGAGAAATGTAAACATTTCCGGATAATACCGTTATATTAATTAAGATCAAAGTAGGATGGTACCGTGCTTATGCACTCCTATACTTTGGTCTTTTTTTGTTAAGGAGGAAAGTTATGACTATAAATAGTATATTTAATGATATCAAAGTTCTTAGTGATGGTGAAATAGAGTTAAAACTTTGTTTAGGGCTGGAATCTAATAGACAGTTTTACTATATAATATATCGATTAAGTGATAATGAAAAAGTTGGTCAATGCGGCATAAGAATGCAAAAGAATGATGAGAATTATTATTTAGGTAATATTGAATATGAAATTTTGCCATATAGTCGTGGTAATCATTATGCTGAAAAAGCATCTAGATTGCTGGCTAAAGTTGCCTCCTATTATAATGTAGATAGTTTAATTATAACGGCTAATCCAGAAAATAAACCATCAATTAAAACAATAGAAAATTTAGGCGCTAGTTTTATTGAAATAAAAAAGGTTCCTAAAAAATCGAGATTATTTAAGAGTGGAAACCAGTATGTCTCGATATACGAATGGGATTTAAAAGAAAAGGGAGATAGAAATTTATGATAGATATAAAATTAATAAGAGAAAATAGAGATTTAGTTAAAGAAAATATTAAAAGGAAGTTTCAAGATAGAAAACTTCCTATTGTCGATGAAATTTATGAATTAGATATTAAATATCGCGATGCCAAACAAACAGCTGATAATTTAAGAGCAGAAAAAAACTCTAAAAGTGCAGAAATTGGTAATTTAATGCGTGAAGGCAAAAAAGAGGAAGTTGAACAAGTTAAAAAAGATGTTAGTGATTATGGTGATAAAATAGCCAAACTTGAAGTTGAAGAAGAAAATCTTCAAAAAGAAATAAAAGAAAAAATGATGATTATTCCTAATATTATTGCCGACTCAGTTCCAGTAGGAAAAGACGATAATGAAAATGTTGAAATTGAAAAATTTGGTGAGCCAGTAGTTCCAAATTTTGAAGTTCCATATCATGCAGATATAATTGATAAATTAAATGGTCTTGACAAAGATAGTGCTGGAAGAACTAGCGGTAATGGTTTTTACTATTTAATGGGTGATGTTGCAAGATTACATTCAGCTATGCTTTCATATGCAAGAGATTTTATGATTAATAAAGATTTTACATATTGTGTACCTCCATTTATGATTAGAAGTGATGTTGTAACAGGTGTTATGAGTTTTGAAGAAATGGATGCTATGATGTATAAAATAGAGGGTGAAGATTTATACCTAATTGGTACAAGTGAACACTCTATGATTGGAAAATTTAAAGATCAAATAGTAAAAGAAACAGAACTTCCTGTATCTTTAACTTCATATTCTCCATGTTTTAGAAAAGAAGTTGGAGCTCATGGAATTGAAGAAAGAGGTATTTATAGAGTACATCAATTTGAAAAACAAGAGATGGTTGTCCTTTGTAAGCCGGAAGATTCAATGGATTGGTATAACAAAATGTGGAGCTATACTGTAGAATTCTTTAGAAGTTTAGATGTACCAGTTAGAACTCTTGAATGTTGTAGTGGTGACCTTGCTGATCTTAAAGTTAAGAGCTGTGATATTGAAGCATGGAGCCCAAGACAAAAGAAATATTTTGAAGTTGGAAGCTGTAGTACATTAGGCGATGCTCAAGCAAGAAGACTAGGTATTCGCACAAAGGGTGAAGATGGAACATATTATGTTCATACTCTAAACAACACTGTTTTAGCTACTCCAAGAGGATTAATTGCCTTTTTAGAAAATAATGTTAATATAGATGGCAGTGTAAATATTCCAGTAGCACTTAGACCTTATATGGGCGGAAATGACAAATTAATACCAAAAAAATAGATGCTTTACAGCATCTTTTTAATTATATAATTGACACTTTTATATATATATAATACAATTTATATAATGTTAATAATAGAAATGGGTGAGATAATGACAGATTTTACAACTAATTTAAGTGGCAACTTTGAAAATATTACCGAATTACCAATAGATAATTTAGATTATGCAGTAGGTAGAGTATTATGTGAAAGTGTAACTTTTTTAAATAATACTAACAGTTGTATATTGCGTGCAAATGGTAAACCATTAACAGATTTAGAAATTGAGATGTTAAAAAGAGCTAGAAGTAGAAACCCAGAAAATTTTCCTGATTCTATTAAACTAGTTTCTATTTTGCCATCAGTTAAAGAAAAATCTTTATCAATTAAAGATAGAAATGAAACAATAAGTATTTTTAGTGAGGCTAAAAATAATTTTAAATCAAGTATCTATAAGAATACTGCTGAGAAAGAAATAGATAAAATAAGTAAAAATGCTGAAGTTTTTGTTAACAATATTAAATTTTCGAGCATAGATGGTGGAATAAGTTATAATTATTTAGATTATGGTATTGCTAACCCTATGTCTTATGATAGAACAGTAAATGCATTATCATTTATTGTTTCTCTTGGTAAAGCTTACAATATTAATGTATCATCAACTAAAAATATTGACTTAAAAAATTTAGCTCAAGCAGGTTTGCTTTCAACTATTGGTGATCTATATTCACCAGAAAATATGTCTACTAATACAAAAATGGGAAATATAGATTCTAAAACAGAGTTAAGTAGGTTTTATTCTAAGATAATTGATAGTCCTATTTTCTTGAAAAGATGTCCGAAATTTGATTTTTCTGTTCTGGAGAAATATGATAGTAAGTATGTTTCTATATACTCTTATCTAATGCTTAAGGGAAAAGAAAATTATAGTACAATAGATGTATTAACAATTGATGCAATATTAAAATCTAATGAAAACATAGATGGAAGTGGTCCTCTTGGAGTAAGTTTGAAAACAACAGGTGAAGATGCTTCTAAGACTGATGTAATGGCTCAAATAATTAAAATTGGTTTTTTATGGCAAGATAAGTTGATAGAATTAAGAGAAAGTTCTAGAAAAAATAGACAAACAGCGAATACAATAAGTAATGTTGCTGACTTTTATCAAACACTAAAACAACTTGCTATGAATAATGAAATTGATAAAGACTTATTAGAACTTATGATTAGAACTAATCCACTTTATCAAACAAATGATGTTGTTGAATTATCAAATGGTACTTTAGCAACTGTAATAAAACAAAATAAAGATTTTCCTGAGCAACCAACAGTTGGTTATAAAAATAATAGTGGAACTTTAGAAGTTGTTGATTTATCAAAAACAATGAATATAACAATTAAAAATGGTTTTGCAACTTATGAACTTGAAAATATAGTTTTAAAAAATAAAACTAAAGAAGTTAATACTTCAGAAGAAGTAAGTAGAAAAAGTATATAAAAAAAATAGATGCATTTACGCATCTATTTTTTTTATAACTTTCTAACTTTTTCACCAGAATAAATGTAATTATAGTTAGTACTTATTCTAACATTTTTTCAATGTATATAATGGCACAATTTCCCATATTAGGTTCATCATTAAACCACTCAGGAGTATATTCTTCATCCTTAAAGCAATATCTTATTGACTTCCTCCATGTGGTAATTTAGCATAAAATCACCACCATTTTGTTATATTATGTCATATTAAAATCTAATGTACTTAAATAAGCAATTAAATAAAAAAACATATAGTTTTTTCTCTTTCCTGTATGTTATAATATAAATAATAGGAGGTATGTATATGAGAAAGGGAAAATTTGTTAAAGAACTAAAAAGTTACTTTAAGGATTATCATTTTAATAAACATCATTTTTACTATACAGTTTTAATACTTATTATTTTACTTCTTTCAATTTTCTTATTTAATAATTATAATAAGTGTACAGTTTATGAAGTAAGTACTAATACAGATAATTTTAATGTGAAAAATGGAGTATTAATCTTAACTAAAGACGATAGTATTCTTAAAATATCAGATATAACATATGATGGGGATATAATATACGCTATGTATGTTGAAATGGGATTATATGTAGTTATTAATGATGAATATTATTTAATTAATTCATTCTCATCTACCTCAGATGAAGGATTTAATTTAATTGATTATCTTGATAAAACTAAATTTGATATTACTGAAAATAATACTAATATAGATATTTTTAGTAATGATATTAAAAAGCATATTGTAGATAACTTATATTTAAAAATAAATATGACATCAATAGATGGTGAAGTAGTTGAAGAAGAACTTAAATTAGATGTAGATGCATTATACCGAAATACAAAACTATTTTATTAATTTATAAAGCAAAACTTTGTTGTTTTGCTTTTTTATGTTATAATTTCTATAGGTGAAGCTTATGAAGGATTTAGTTAGTGTTATAGTGTTAATTAATAATATTGAATCTTATATTAGTATATGTTTGGATTCTATTTTAAAACAAACATATAAAAATTTAGAAATCCTACTTATATACAAAAAAACTGAGGATAACTCTTTAAAAATATGTAATTATTATAAAGATCTAGATAAAAGAGTTCAAATAATTACTGTTGGTGATAATAGTAAAAATAATCTTAAAAATGTTGGTATTAAACACGCTAAAGGTAATTATATTACTATAATTGATGGTGGAGATTTTGTCACTCCTAATTATGTTCATTATATGGTTGATTTAATAAAAAAAGAAAAAGCTGATATGGTTTGTACTGGGCGTTATTTTGCTAAATATAAACCATCTAAAATTAATAAATATGAAGTTTATAAAGGTAAAGAAATAATGCGCAATTACATGCATATGAAATTCAAAAGTCACTTTTATGCTAAACTTTATAAAAAAGAATTATTTAATGATATAACATATCCTAATGTAACATACTATGATGATTTTATGATTACCTATAAGTTATTTGCTAAAGCTAATAAAATAGTTAACAGTACAGCTGAAAATTATTGTCTTGTTCTTAATAAAGTATATTTTAAAGATAAAATAAAAGATGATGATCGTATGAAGAAAATAGGTAGTTGCTTTGATATGCTAACATTTATGGAAGAAAACTATCCAGAATTAGAAAACTACTGTAAAACAAAAATATGCTTTGAAGCTATTGATTTATTTAGAGATGTTAAAGATAATGATTATCGTAAACAGTTATATAGTTATGTAAAATTATATCGTAGGTATGCTTTAAATGATGATAGAATTGGATTAAAGAGTAAATCATTATGTATGAGATCACTACTTGGATATTATTTTATGAAGTTTAGTTTTGATATAGAAGAACTATTAAAAAAGCCTATTGCATAGACTTTTTTTTGCATACTCTCTTTATTTAATTAAATATATATACATAAAGAATTAATATACATTGACAGACATAGTATATTATAGTAATATGTATATTAAAGAGGTGAGTAAAGTGGCACTAACTGCAGATATCATACGTGGTCATACTGAAACTATTATACTGTCACTATTAATTATTAATGATAGTTATGGTTATGAAATCAATAAAACTATAAAAGAAAAAACAGATAATGCATATGAACTTAAAGAAGCGACATTATACTGCGCATTTAAGAGATTAGAAGAAAATGGATATATTGAATCTTACTGGGGTAGTCAAGATAAAGGTGCTAGAAGACGTTATTATAAAATAACCGAAGAAGGTAAAAAAAGCTACTTGAGAAGTAAAGAAGATTGGAAAGAAACAAAAAAAATAATTGATAAATTAATTTAAGGAGAATTTTATGGAAAAAGTTAAAAGTTATGTAGAAGAATTATTTAAAAATGCACCAAATACTAGAAAGACAAGAGAATTAAAAGAAGAATTGCTACTAGACTTAAATGAAAAGTATAATGATTTAATAAAAGAAGGTAAAAAAGAAATCGATGCTTATAAGGAAGTTGTCTCTGGTATAGGTGATATAGATGAGTTAATAAATTTTCAACAATATGATTCTAACTATGAAGATTTAAGAAAGAAAAATGCATTAGTGGTTAGTATATGCGTAGGTTTATATATGCTGTCATTTATAGTTGCTATCATATTAGAAGAAATATTAAATCTTGATGACGCTATAACAGGCATTTCATTTTTTACAATTTGTGGTTTATCGACATGCGTCTTAATATATCATAATATGGCTAAACCAAATTATGTTAAGAAGAATGATACAATGGTTGAAGAATTTAGGGAATGGAAAAATAATAAGAATAAAACTAGTGAAATAAAGAAAAGCGTTGTTTCTATTATGTGGTCAATGATTATAGTATTATATTTTATAATAAGTTTTACTACTTATGCATGGTATATAACGTGGGTTTTGTTTATAATAGGTGCTTTGGCTAATCAAATAATTAACTTAATATTTATGATAAAGGAGTAAAGTATGAATAAGAAAATAGCTTATATATTAATTATAATTTTCTTACTATTAATATTATCTTTGGTTTCTGTTATGAATTTTGCGATAAAAAATGGTGGATTATACTTTTATTCTGGTGGGTATAAAAGCATCGTAAAAGAAGAAGTATATGCCTTAGAACAAATAGATAATATAGATTTAAAACTAAAATCCTCTGATGTAAAATTCTTTGTATCAGAAAATAACGAATTAAAGATAATACAATATGGCAATGATGATTCAAAAGAGTTTGAAGAAAATAATGATAGTGATTCAATACAAATAATTGATAATCCTATTAATTTTATATTTTTTAATTTTGGAAATAATTCTAGATATGAAGTATTTTTACCAAATAATTATAAAGGTAATTTATTAGTTGAAACAGTGTCTGGTGAAATAACTCTAAATAATTTTAATTTAGATCTAAAAAAGATTGAGATACAATCAGTTAGTGGTGATATAGAATTAGACTCAAGTTTTACAACTACAGATGCAAAAGTTAAAACAGTATCAGGAGAAATCAGTATCAATAAAATTAGTTCAAAAGAAATAACTTTAGAAACAACTTCAGGTGATATTGAAGCTAATAGTATTTCTTCAACTGATTCTAATATAACTACAGTATCAGGCGAGATATCATTAAATTATTTATCAAATATGGCTAAGATAAAAACCACTAGTGGTGATGTAGAAATAAATGACTTGATGATTAATAAAGATTCTAAAATATCTTCTGTGTCTGGTGAAATTAGTATTAATATGAATAAGGAAAGTAACTGTATAATTAAAACTGATACACTAAGCGGAAGTACACATATTAAAAATAATTACTATGATAATGGAGATTATGAATTAAATATAAAAACTACATCTGGCAATATAGAGATAAAATAATATCTCTTTTTTTGCCACTAACCGTGCTAGACTTTTTTTCATTTTTATGTTATTATATAAAAACTTTTTATATAAAGGGGTGATTAATATGGCAAGAAAAATGCTCGTATCTGATTATGACGGTACACTAAAAAGTGATATAAAGAATTTATTAGTAAATATTGAAGCAGTAAAAGAATTTAGAAGAAAGGGTAATATATTTACCATTTCAACAGGTAGAAGTTATGATTCCATAAAAAGTGAATGTGATAGATACAAGATTGAATATGACTTTATAAATTGTTTAGATGGCTCAGTTTTATATGACAAAAATGGCAACTTAATATATGCTAATACTATACATAGACAAGATTTAATAGCCTTAGCGATAACATTGCCAGGTAAAGATGTTGTTTCATCAGCTGATTATTATGATACACATGGAATAACTAATTTCAATAAATATGATATTAGTAGTGAAGATGTAGAGAATATAGTTTTGATTCATTTAAAGTTGAAGTTATTTAAATCTTTAAAAGAGTATATCTCTGGTTTTAGTGCCAGTTATCCAGACATAAAATTTGAAAAATATTATAATAATTATCTTGTCAAAAATGATTTTGATAAGAGTAAGGGATTACAGAAGCTTGAAACATATTTAAAAAATGAAATAGATCATGAAAATATAATAACTGTAGGAGATAACAGTAATGATTTAGAAATGTTAAGAGACTATAATGGTTATAAAATGCTTACTTCTTATCCATGTATGTATAATAAAGGATTAAAAACAACAAGGGAAGTACATACTTTAATTAAAAAAATAAATAGATAAAGTAAAAAGAACAATATGTATTGTTCTTTTTGTTTACTATTTATTATCTTTAACATATTTAATAAAAGCTTCAGCTTTTTCTTGATAATTTTTAAAGTATTCATAACTTGGCGCTGCTGGTGAAAGTAAACATATTCTATCTTTAGCAGTAATATCTTTTGCCTTTTCAACAGCTTCTTTTAAATCACTTATATAATAGATATTTTTGTCTTTTATCTGTTTACCTATTTTGTATCCAGTAGATGGCATACATATTAAATTATTGATTGAACTATTATTTAAATAATCAATTAATGATTGATAATCTATACCACGATCCATACCACCAAATATAAGGGTATCTACATTTTTTAAAGTTTCAATACTCTGTATAGTTGCCTCAGGAATAGTGGCAAGTGTATCAACATAAAAATTTATATCATTACATTTTCCAACATATTGTATGCGATATTCTAGTGGTTTAAAAGTGTTAATACTTTCAGTTGCTTTTTCTAAATCAAGTTTAAGTAAAAAAGCAACAACAAGAGAAAAAGTTATATTTATAAGATTATGATTACCTAATAATAATCTATCGCTATTACAATCATATAACAAACTATTTTCAAAAAAGATATTATTATCCTTTTTAAAAGTATCCTTTTTTTCTTCCATAGATATTGCAAATAATTTGGAATCAAAATTTTCTTCATCAATATATTTTTTTAAATACTCATTATCAAAGTTATATATTCCAATATCGTCTTTATCTTGATTTTTAAACATATTTAATTTAATATGATGGTAATGATAAAGTGAACCAGCATGATCTAAATGATCTTCAAATAGATTAAGGATTAAACCTATATGTGGTGATACATTTAAAAACTCTAGTTGATGACTAGATAATTCAATTACTATTAATGATTCATTAGTATATTTCTCTATTTCATCTAAAACTGGCCTACCAATATTACCAACTAAATATACATCTTTATTTTGATCTTTTAGTATTTTATAGATTAAACTTGAAGTAGTACTTTTTCCTTTAGTGCCAGTTACTCCAATACAATTATCCTTGTAAACTTCGAGTAGTAATTCAACTTGTGAAGAAATTTTATTTCTAATAGATGAGATATCTATATCTTTTAAAGAAATTCCAGGTGTTTTTATAATTAAATCATATTTGTTTAAATTATCTAAATAATTATCACCAAAAACAAACTCTATATTATCACTGAATTCTTTATAAAAATCACTTTTTATATCATTATAATCTATTATCGTTATTATGGTATTTTGGCAATACTTTTTTATAAAGCGATAAGTAGATTTACCTTCACGGCCAAACCCTAATATAGCAATATGTTTATTACTTAACTTTTCTGCAATTTTATGATACATACTTCTCAAGTTCCTTCTTTAATAGATTTTCAAAATGTGAATCTAAGTTATTTTTTTTATTATATCTATGCTCATAGTCTAAACTAAGAACTAAATCATAATTATCTTTGTAATACTGTAGTAAGAAAGGTAATTCTCCTTTTGTCTCAGTTATTCTTTTTGATATAGCGTATTTTGCTTCTTCATATGAACCAACACACTCAAAAGGTTTAACTCCAGTTATTCCAATAAGTTCTTTAAAAATAGGAAGTAAACTTTCTTTTTTATATAGATCTTCTCCAAAAATATTTACTAATTCATCATCATTTAAAAATGGGCTTAGTATTATATAAACAAATAAACATTTAGGGCATTCACAGCACCATTTCCATAGTTCATTTTTACTACCTACATTACAACTTTTAAATATTGTGTGATACTTTTTATATTTTGAAAACAGTAATCCGATCTGATATTCTGTTAAAGGTCTTAAAAAGCTAAAATACTTTAAATCAATATTAAAATATTTTTTGGTATACTCATTAAAATCATTTTCAAATTCATAACTTTTCGAATATTGATGATTAATCTTAGTTCCGATAACAGTTCCTTCATTAGCACTTTCTTCATTAGAAAGTATAATATACTTTTTATTCATAAGGTAACCAACTAAATATGTTTCAAAAGCAAGTAACGAACTAAAAGGAGTGTGACCATTTAAAAAACCTTGTTCATTAAGCACTAATAACTTCTTATCTATTGTTCTTTTTATTTTAACAATTTTTTCCTCATTATAACCGGCTACTTTTGCACAGGCGATTTGGACCATTTTTGGATTTTGTATAACAATACTATTATCTTCATCTTTTAATATTTCAAGTGTAACATTTGAATCTTTTCCCCCACCAAGTAAAATTAAGTTACCTTGTCCTAAATAAGATATGTTTGTATTTTCTGTTTTTTCACAAACTATTTTAAAATCTACTAAAGATTTTTCATCAATATTAATTTTATTAACATATAAAAATTCTCCTAGACCATAATATAATAATTTTTTTATAAAGTTAATTTGCTCTAAGTCTAAATATCCAGCTTTTATAATTATTTGTTTAGGGCATACACATTTATAATAACTAATCATTTCTATTAAACCAATGTGAAAAATCAAATCATTTCTGAACTCATTATTAATATTTTTATTAGTGATTATATTTTTAGGTATCTTTGTAATAGGGTGAAAACTAGTAAGATTTTCAATTTCAAAATTGAATTTTATTATTAAGTCATCTTCATCTTCAGTTACTTCATAACTATCATAAGTAAAACTAGGATAGTTTTTTCTAAGTTCATCAAAATTCATTGTTTCCCTTCTTTCTAGAAAAGAGACTCTAATAGGACAAAATTACTACGACATCCTAAGAGTCTCCCCAGTTTATAAAATCATATATATGTATAATTTGCATTTCAAAATATACTATTATTTTTCATAATATTTATTACTAAATAGTAGCACTTATATGGTATTTTGTCAATATTTGTAATATAATGCAATGATTCTAAAATTATATGTAATATACGTAAGAGGAATTATTAACATAGTTTGAAGAATTATAAATTAACTGTTTTAAATTTACCTTAATTAGTGCTTCTTTTAGTACTTCATCAATGAAGTTAGTAACATGATCTGATATAACCTTACTAACTTCAGGACATTTAGTTAATGTAATACAACTGTCATTATTAAATAGATTACTTTCAGTTATACTTAATAAATCTAATAATGTAATTTCCTCTGGATTTTTGTTTAATTTATATCCGCCTTGTGGGCCTTTGACTGAACTAACTATATTATTTTTTTTAAGCAAAGAAAAAATCTGCTCTAAGTATAACTTTGAGATATTTAAATCTTTTGAAATATTCGCCAAAGTTAATAAGTTATCATTCTTGTTTGCCATATAAATCAGGGCTGCTATAGAATATTGTGATTTTGCTGAGATTTTAATAATATCACCTCTTATTACAATTTGTATGATAGAGGTTATTATTTATATACATAATATTTAAATTTTATTATCATTTTTATTTATTAAACATATAATGTATTAAATATTAAACATATATGTTTTATATGTTATAGAATGGAGAATGATATTATGTCTAAAATTTATAAAAAATTAAGCGAATTAATTGGTAAAACTCCCTTACTTGAACTTACCAATTATGAAAACAATTTAAACTTGGAATCAAAAATAATAGCAAAACTTGAATATTTTAATCCTGCTGGAAGTGTTAAGGACAGAATTGCCAAAGCTATGATAGATGATGCAGAACAAAAAGGGTTATTAACTCAAAGTTCTATTATAATTGAACCAACCAGTGGTAATACAGGTATTGGGTTGGCATCTGTAGCTGCTTCAAAAGGTTATAAAGTCATTTTAACTATGCCTGAGACAATGAGTCTTGAAAGACGAAATTTATTAAAGGCATATGGCGCAGAACTTGTATTAACAGAAGGATCGAAAGGAATGAAAGGGGCAATTGCTAAAGCAGAAGAACTTGCTAAGGAAACACCAAATTCATTTATACCTAGCCAATTTACTAATTTAGCAAATCCATCAATTCATTTTAATACAACAGGTCCCGAAATTTGGGAAGATACTGATGGCTCGGTTGATATCTTAGTATCTGGAATTGGTACAGGTGGTACTATTACTGGCGTTGGAAATTATTTAAAATCAAAGAATCCAAATATAAAGGTAGTTGCAGTAGAGCCTTTTGATTCACCAGTTTTATCTGGTGGAAATCCAGGACCACATAAGATACAGGGAATTGGAGCTGGTTTTGTGCCAGATGTATTAAATACAAAAATTTATGATGAAATAATAAAAGTTACAACTAAGGACGCCTTTAATACAAGTAAGTTACTATCAAAAACGGAAGGATTACTTGTAGGAATTTCATCAGGTGCAGCACTTTGGGCAGCAACTGAACTTGCCAAATTAGCTGAAAACAAAGATAAGAAAATAATTGTAATTTTACCTGATAATGGTGAAAGATACTTATCGACTCCGCTATTTAACGAATAAATACCAGTGTCTACATAATCAATAATTTTATATTTAATAAAAAAAATCTTCTATTAAAAATAGTTGATTTTTATTTTATTACCAAGTTGTACTTTTTATTGTCTATCAAACAAATGTATGATATACTGTTTAAGGATAGTTAGGTGAATTTATGTATTTAGAAAATTTAAATAAAGAACAATTAGAAGCAGTAAAGACAACGGAAGGACCACTTTTAGTTTTAGCAGGTGCAGGATCTGGTAAAACTAAAGTTCTTACAACACGTGTTGCTTATTTAATAGATGAATTAGGACTAAGTCCTGACAGCGTTTTAGCAATAACATTTACTAATAAGGCTGCTAAAGAAATGAAAGAAAGAATAATGAAGATGTTAGGACCTATTGGTTATCAAATACAAATTTCAACATTTCATTCTTTCGGTTTAACTATATTAAAGGAACATTATGATAAATTAGGTTTTGATAAAAACTTTACTATTTTAGATAGTGATGATTCTTTAACAGTAGTAAAAAAAATATTAAAAGATATGGATAAAGACCCAAAACAATATAGTCCAAAAGCTATAAGAAATAGAATTAGTAGTGCGAAAAATGAACTTATGGAACCAGAAGAACTAAGTAAATTTTCAAATAATGAGATTGATGAATTAGTAATAAATGTATATAAAAAGTACAGAGATAAATTAAGAACAAATAATTCTCTTGATTTTGATGATTTATTAATGCTTCCAATAACACTATTTAGAAGTAATCCTGATATACTTAAAACTTATCAAGAAAGATTTAAATATGTACTTATTGATGAGTATCAAGATACAAATGAAGCACAGTATTTACTTACTAAAATGATAAGTGCTAAATATAAAAATATATGTGTAGTTGGTGATAATGATCAAAGTATATATTCATTTCGAGGTTCCAATTATCGAAATATATTAAACTTTGAAAAAGATTATAAAGATGCCAAAATAATAATGTTAGAAAGAAATTATCGTTCTACAAAACAGATACTTGATGTAGCTAATAGTATTATTAAAAAGAATACTTTGCGTAAAGACAAGAACTTATGGACAGATATTGATGGTGGTGAAAAAGTAATTTATCATCACGCTGAAAATGAAAAAGATGAAGCGTTCTTTGTAAAATGTCAAATAGAAGAATTAAGAAAAAGTATTCCACTTTCAGAAATTGCGGTATTATATCGTACTAATGCTCAATCAAGAAATATGGAAGAAGCTCTTCTTAGAGATAATATTCCATATAAAGTTGTAGGTAGTATGTATTTCTATAAGCGTAAGGAAATTAAAGACTTACTTTCTTATTTAAATGTTATTTATAATTCTAATGATGATATTAGTTTATTAAGAGTAATTAATGTTCCTAAAAGAGGTATTGGCGCTAAGACAATAGAGAATTTAAATATTCAATCAAACTTACTTAACCAGCCTATTTATAATACAATAGAATCTGGTAAAGAGTTAGAGTTTAAAAAAATAATTGAAGATATAAAGAATTCTAAAGATAATATGTCTTTGACAGAACTAGTTACTTATGTTTTAGAAAGAAGTGGAATGAAAGCTGAACTCGAGAACGAAAATACATTAGAAGCAGAAGTTAGACTTGAGAACTTAGAAGAGTTTAAATCAATTACTAAAAACTTTGAAGAAGAAAGAGGAATAGTATCTTTAGAAGAGTTTTTAATGGAACTTTCTTTAGTAGCGGATATTGAAGAACATAAAAATAATACAGATGTAGTAACACTAATGACAGTACATAGTGCGAAAGGTCTTGAATTTGAAAATGTGTTTGTCATAGGTATGGAAGAAGGAATATTCCCTCATGCCAATTCTTTAGATGATTTTAACCAGCTAGAAGAAGAAAGAAGACTTTGCTATGTTGCTATAACAAGAGCAAGAAAGAAACTATGGCTTGTTAATGCTAAAAGAAGAACTATATTTGGTATGGATAACATGAATCCAGCAAGTAGGTTCTTAAAAGAAATAGATTCTGAGTTATTATTTAGCGATGTTAAAGAAGATACTTTTGTACCAAAGATAATTAAAAAGAATATGATTGATACTAACGCTGATTATAATATTGGTGATAAGATAACTCATGATACATTTGGTCATGGAATTGTTGTAAGTGTTGACAAATCAGTTCTTACAATTGCATTCCCACATCCAGTAGGAATAAAGAAACTTATGAAAGGTCATAAGAGTATAAAAAAAGTATAACATTTTAGTGTTATACTTTTTTATTATATAGATCTATATTTGTAATAAATATGTATATTTTATTCTAAAATTGAAACTATAGCAGTGATAATACTTACACTTATGAAATAATATAATTAATATTTAATGAATTATAAGACAAACTATTATAAATAAAGTATCATTTTGATAATAAGTATTTATTTTGCGTTTTGTAAATGATATAATTAAATTAAGATACATTATAAGAAAGGTAGTAAGGTATATGGAAGAAAAGCAAACATTTTATGAATGGTTAGAGAATTTAGTGAAACCTTTAAGAGAGTGGATAATAGATAATCATCAAAATCCATTTTTATGGGTTGGATTAGTGTTAGTAGGTCTTGCTGCTTTTGGCATTGGATATAGTGCTTTGCATAAAGATAAATAGCAAAAAAATAATATTAGTATTTTAGCGCATAGTGAAGTAAATATGATAAACATTAAACTACATACTAGAACTTATATTAATAAGTTTCTTGTGTGTAAATTTACAGGTGCTAATTATGGCATCAGCAGCTATATAGGAATAGTAATGGAATATTATATATGCTTAAATTATATAATATTAGGTAAATAACTATAGAATCTCGTTAAGTGAAAAGGGAAATAATATTTTTATTTCCTTTTTGTTTATTCTATGAAGTTATAGAATAGAAAAAAAAATAATGGTATAATTAAAAAAGTAAGGGGGAACATAATGTTAGAGAATATGAGTGAAAAAATAGAACAATTAGATAATTATGAAAGAATAATATCGCTTGCAACAAACTTGTTTGATATTATTATTGAAAATAGAGATCTTCCAAATAATGAAAAAATATTAGTAGTAGATTTATTAAACGCAATGCTTAATAGTGAACTATATAATGTTAGAGGTGAAATATGAATTTAACTACACGTGAAAAAAGAAGAATAAATTCAATAACAAAGAAAGTCTTTGGTATGGTTCCATACGCGTTATTAATAGTAGTAAGTCTAATATTTGTCATGTCTTATGGAAATACAGATGATATTATGATGAAAGTTATAAAATCATGTCTTTTAATTTTTAATGTTTTCGCAATATACATGCTTATAAATAAGATTATTGATTTAGTAAGAGAAATACGAAAAAAATAACAAATTTTTGTTATTTTTCTTTGACTTAGGATATTTTTTATGCTAGTATATGTCTTATTAAAAGGAGAGAGAATATGATTACTCTAGAAGACATTTCAACATATAGCCTTGTAAGAGAAATTGATGACAAGGAAATTAAGGAATTATTTAAAATTTATGAAATTAATGATTATAAATCTTTATATAACGCTTTAATAAATAAAATTATCCCAGCTACAGAACAGATATTGCGTTCATTTGTTATTGCTAAAGATTTAGTAAAAAAATCTAAATCAAAATCGGTTCCAAAGTTAAATTACTTCCATAACAGTAGTATAGATTATGAAGTAAATGGTATTGATACGGGAATAAATACTCCAATATGTGGAGCACTTAATATGAAAAACTTAATATATTTATATACACATGTTGATTTAGATGGTAATTTATGTATTTTAAATTATCCAGGAATAAAGGCA
This sequence comes from Bacillota bacterium, assembly GCA_023460995.1. Lineage (GTDB taxonomy): Bacteria > Bacillota_I > Bacilli_A > RF39 > UBA660 > RGIG4266. Next base: position 99,934 of record JAEWOE010000003.1, read on the forward strand.
AAACATTTGAAAAATATTCGAAAAGGTATTATCCATTATGATAGAATACTATTTCCTGAAATGTTGACACAAAAAAGAAAAACGAAAACAAGATTTTAGTATCTTGTTTTTAATTGTGTAAAATTATGGTATTGTATTATTTCTTATTTTAAAATGCATAAAATGTGTTATAATGTCAAAGCAAAAGGAGGATAAGATGATAAAAAGTATTAGTAATTATATTAGTAATTCTGTTGAAAGTGAATATATTTATTTAGCTATTTTGACTCTTGCTTCATATATATTTATAAAGTTACTTGCAAATTTAATCTGTAAAATTTATATTAGTTTTAATAATAATTCTAAAGATAGATATATGTATAAGAAAAAAGTAAATCTTATGTCTAACACTATAATATGGATAGCCATATTTTTTATATGGGAATCGCATCTTTCTAATTTTATTACTTTAATAAGTTTTGTATCAGCAGGTGCTACAATAGCACTTAGAGAGATTATTTTTAATTTTTTCTCTGGTATATATATTAAAGTGAAAAAACCTTTTAAATTAGAAGATCGTATTGAAATAGGTGATAATAAAGGTGATGTAGTAAATATTTCAGCCTTAAATTTTGAGATATTAGAAATAGGGGACGAGATTAACGGGGAACAAAGTACCGGTAAAATAATTCATTTACCTAACTTTTTGATTTTTACATCGCCACTTACAAATTATGTAAAAGCTTTTAAATATATATGGAATGAGATAACAGTAAAGTTACCACTAGATGCGGATTTAAGACAGTCTAAAAAGGTACTTTACAAAATAGTAAACAGTAATCAAATTGTAAAAAGAATACCACAAAAAATGCGTGGTCAAATTAATAGTGCTAGTTTAGATTATAGAATATATTTTAATAAATTCGATCCAATTATATACACTAAAGTAGTAGATACGCATATTGAATTATATATTAGATATTTAATTCATCCTAAAAAAGCAAGGAATGTGGAAGATGAAATTTGGTGCAGTATATTAAATGCATATCGAAATGAAGAAATAGTTTTATATCGAGATTAAAGTATGTTATAATGTACTTATAATAGAGGTGGTACTATGGTTTACAAGGTTGAAGTTGTAACAAAGAAGAATTTATCTGAGATAAGGTATATTACTGCTAGTGATGTTGTAAGTGAAAATGTTAATGTAATGGTTGAAGTTGATGCTATAAGAGATATAGCTAATAATATTATGGCTAAACAACCAGGAATAGATTACGCTGAGGCCACTAAAGTTGCTAAAGAAATTAGATATGGTATAGTACAAAAAGAAGAAGAAAATATTCAAAATAGAAATTCACTACCTGGTATTGAAGAACAAAATGAACAAGAAGAAGTTTTATTTGGACTAGAACCAGTTAAACAGTTAATACTAACTAAACAATAAGCATACTACATGTATGCTTTTTTTGTTATAATATATACAAAGAGGGATAATATGAAAATAACTAATGAAGAAATAAATGTTGAAGAATTAATAGGAGATATTGACTTTGAAAAAGATATGACAAAAGATTTTGGTAATGGGATGTTATTAACAGATAACTATATAGAAGTATTAAGTAGATATAATATTGACTATAAAAAATATAGCAATTTAAATAGTTTGATTTATGATATAGAAAACTGTCTAAATATAAGTTATGGTATTGATACTGATGATTTAGAGTGGGTGGCAACTGAATTATCCGAAAGAAACTATTATAATAATACAAGAAAATAATCTTACGAAGTTATGATATAATACTGTTATATTATAGGAGGATAACATGTTTAAGGAAGCAATAAAAAAGAATGTTAATTATATAAAACCAATAGTAAGCGCATATAAAATACCATATAGTGATGAATTATTTGGTAGTATGGCAACAGTTATGGTTGTTAATGAAGATGGATATGTACTTACATGCCGCCATATCGCAGAAAATATAATTGCTGCTGATAAAATTATGGAGAAATATAAAGATATAAAGAAGGAACTTATAGAAAATAAAATCCCACCTAAAAAAATATATAAGAAGTATGATGTCACTGAAGAATCAGCAATTATATTTAGAAATGTTTTTCTTAATTTAATTGAATCATGGCAAGGTATGGAAATATTTATGCATGAATACTTAGATTTAGCTTTAATAAAGTTTGATAATCCAGGTAAAATATATTGCAATAGTTTTCCTATATTTGCTAAAGAAAATGCTGAACCGGGTGAATATCTTTGTCGCTTAGGGTTCCCATATCCAGAGATAAACTGCTTTACCTATAACTATGCTTCTAAAGATATTGTAATAAAAGACTTTTTTGATTCTAATTTACAACCATTTCCACTTGATGGAATGCTTACAAGAATATTATTAGATGATAAAAAAGAAATTTCATTATTTGAAATGACTAATGCTGCTTTAAGTGGCCAAAGTGGTGGCCCGATTTTTAATAAAGATGGTTTAGTAGTTGGTATGCAAATTGGTAATGCCTCTAAAGATATAGGACTTGATATAGATACTAAAGTTAAGAGAAATACGAGTGATATCCCAGTTAAACAGTATAGTTTTGCTGATTTTGGTATTGGAATTAATGTAACTGCTATAAAGAATTTTTTAGATAAGTATAAGGTAAAATATAAAACAGAAAAATAGGTTTTGACATATATTTTATTATATGTTAGAATATCTGGCAAAAGGGGATTTTTGTTGTGAAAAAAGAAGAGATAATTACTAAGCAATATACAAGTAACGCAAAATTGGCTCAATTGCTTTCGGAATATGGTATAAAAAAATTATTTCTAACTAGTTGTGGTAATTCTATTGCAAATGGGTATTCGTTTGTTAATAATACAAAACCACTTTTATATAGAAATGAATCTTTACCAAAAATAATGGAAGATGCAGAAATAGATTTGGGTATTCACCATTTTGCTAGATCACAAAATAATAATGATGAGCATGTGTATGAATATTTACTTAATGATGTTAAACAATCAGAAATAAACAAATTGTGTAGATTAGATGCAACTAAGAAAGACACACCAGTTCAAGGTTTGTCTCAAAATGATTGGGATAAGTATTATCCATTAGACATACCAAATGATATCAGTTTAAGTGAAATAATAAGTAAAAAGGGAGCAAATTTAGCTAACATAGTTATCTATAATGGTGCAACAGGTTCATTACTTGACAATTTTACTAGAGGTGGTATTCATAAATCTGTATATGCAATAAATAGAGACGTACGTTTTATAAGTGCAATATTTAGTTATATTCAGAATGTAAATAGGCAAACTGATGCAAAAACACAAATTTATTTGTGTGGGGCACCAAAACTACTAAATAGTCCAATTTCTTCTTTATTTATAAATTCTAAACTTATAAAATTAGCTAAAGAGTATGCAAATGTTACTTATATACCACCAATTAGCCGCAAAATATTATATTATAGACATAATAAATTACCAATGCCAGATACTCATTATAATGAAGAAGAGTATTTAGTTTTTAATAATAAAATAATGAATTCAATAGAAACAAATTTCTTAATTGTTAATTCATTACTTACTATGGACAAGATTGTATTAGACTTAAGTTTAAATGTTGAATTAGGAAATATTTCAAATGAAGCAGCTTGTAAAAAATTTGATGATATATTAATAAATGAAATAATATTACTAAAAAAACAAAATCAGGATATAGATAATTTTCTAAAATCTCTAAAAAATTATTTATGCGAGCGATTTCCACATGATTTTTATTATGCAGGAAATAAGCAAGTGATGAAAATAATAAAAGATATTAAGAATAAATAAAAGGCATTTTGTCTTTTTTTTATTTTATGATATAATATAATTCCTTTGCAAAACTGAAGTGTTGAGGTGAATTTATAATGAAAGTGTGTTTAGTTCATGAGGAATATCCTGATGAAACAAACTTTGGAGGTATAGCCACCTACCAAAAACGTTTAGCAGAAAGTTTGGTAAAAAAAGGAAATGAAGTAGTCGTAATCGCAAGAGGCTTGAAAAAAGATTATGAAGAAATTAAAAATGGGGTTAGAGTAATAAGATTATATGTTGAGGAAACTGACGATATATATAGTAATTATTATTCTTATAGAGAAAAGGTATGCAATAAATTAAGAGAACTTCAAAGACATAATGAAATAGATATTATTGAAGTCCCAGACTGGGGAGCAGAAACTATTTTATTTGAGAAGTATCGTAAAGTACCATTAATAGTAAAATTACATACTCCACTTGTGGTATGGAGTAAAAGTAATAAAAGTAATTTAGATCCTAGTGTTCATAAACAAATGCTTAGGTGGGAAAAGAAAATGATTGAAAGTGCTGATAAAGTTATTTCTTGTACGGCTATATTGAAAAATATGGTTATTAAAGAAATGAAGTTAGAAAGAACTGATATTGAAGTTGTTCCTAATCCAGCTAACCTTGACGATTTTTATTTAAAGAATAGTAGGAAGTCAAAGTCTAAAACTATTTTATATTGTGGAAGCATTGAACAACGAAAAGGTGTTCTTATATTTGCAGAAGCAATACCTAAAATAATTGATGCACTTGGTAATGTCAAAATGTTATTTGTAGGTAAGGATACAAACCGTAATGACAAAGAAATCTCTACTAAAGAATATATATATGAAGTTATTCCAGAAAAATATCACAAGTTATTAGAGTTTAAAGGTCAACTATTAAATAGTGAACTAAATGATTTTTATAATAGTGCAGCTATTGGTGTATTTCCATCTTTATTTGATAATTTTCCATATGTAGTTTTAGAAAGTATGGCTTGTGGGTTACCATTTGTAGGTAGTATCAATAGCGGCATGAAAGAAATACTTGATGGTGATACTAGATATCTATATGATGGTATGACCAGTGATGATTTAGCTAATAAAATAATTAGTTTATATAAAGATAAAAATGCCCAAAAAGAGTATTCTACATTTATAAAAAAACGTATAAATGAAGTTTACTGTTCTGAAGTTGTTATAAATAAAGTAGTTAATGTTTATAAAAATACTATTAAAAATTATAATAGTAATATAATTAATGAAGTCTTTAAAGATAACTTTAAAGAAAAGATATTAGAATTAAAAAAATTAGATGGTGGTATAACAAATATTGTTTATTTGGTAACTACGACTAAAAGAAAATATGTAGCTAAAATATATCGTAAAAATATAGACAAAGAAGCAATTAATGCTCTTATTGAAGTAGCAAGTAAAAACAATATTTTAGTTTTAAATCCAACAGATGGTAAATTCTATAATGTGCATAATTGTAGTGTATGTATTTATGAATATGTTGAAGGTAAGCATTTAAAAAAACTTAATGAAGAACAAATAAACAAAGTTTTAAACTTTATTAAAACGGCTAAACCGACTACTAAAAAATACACTAGTATTTTAGATAAAGTAGATTGTTACTATAATTCTTTAAGAGAAATGAATACAAAAAAAATTAACAGAGTTTTAATAGATGAGTTACTTAAAAAATATATGAAATTACAAAACTATAATATATTTTATGAGACGGAATTAATACATGGAGATTTAGCACCTTCTAATATTATATGGGATGATAAAGGCAACTTTACATTAATAGATTTGGATGAAACTGCTATATTCACAAAACTGTATGATCTAGTGGTATTCGCTATTAAATTTAGTAAAACTGGTAAAGATATAGATATTAAAACTGCTAAGAGAATATTAAAACCTTTTGATAATTATACAAAGATAGATATAATTAATATTTGGAATTTCTATATATTAAAGGTATTATTAGAAAAAATATATTTATATGAAATTGATAAAGTTGATTTGCTTGATGAACTACAGCAAACAGATAGCTGGGAAGATTGGTATTATATATTAAATAGTAGTATAATTGAAGATATTTTAAACAAGTAGCATAATTTTGCGATATAAAAAAACAGGTTGTTAAATAGAAAAAACCTGTTTTTTTTTGTATATTTGACATAGATTTATCAATTCATATTATTGACTATATAAAACTTATATGCTAATATTTGATAATAGTAGGAGGTTTGTTTTATGAAACAAAAAGTTATTATTATTATTTTATTTATACTACTTATTATATCCGGTGTAACTATATTTGTTCTATTAAATAACAACAATAAAAAGAATTCGACTGATGACAATATTGAAGAAAATATTAAGGAAGAATCTAATGATCCAACAAAACCCTTGAATGATAAATATTGGTTTTTTAGATCAGTTGGAACAATGAATGTCACAAAAGATGAAGTTGCTAATGTAACACCAACTAGCATAAACGGTACCTATAGAAAAAATATTATTAAAGTTCTAGAACAGGCTAAGGAAGTAAATGCAAACTATGTTGAGCAAAATTTTGATTTTACTTTAAATGAAGATCCAAAATATTTAATGCCTTATTATAATATAATACCTTCTTTAGCAAGGGATTATAATCTAAAAGTTTATTTTAGATTGATGCCTACTAAAGTACTTATGGATAAAATAGTTAATTCACAGACTGATGAAGAATTTGAAGCTAATTCTACTGAGTATTTTAATTTAATTGAAAAACTAATGTTTAAGGAGAATAAAATTGTTAAAGATGATGATATTTTCTCAACATGGACAGAAAGTGACAATGAGTTCACAACAAAACTAGGTTGGGAAACTGGAACAAAGAGATTTAAACAGTATGTAAAATTAGCAAGTAAATTTGTTAAACAAATGGAAAATAAATATAATGTTAATTTGATATATACTGAATCTATATGTGGCGGTGAGGCTAGATTAAGAGATGAAATAGATTTGGACGTAGCTAAGTATATAGATTTCATATCTTGGGATGATTATGTAGGAACAACTATTGAAAATAGTAGTATTGAAAATATGAAAATTGAATCTAAGGCTTTTGTTGAAAATGTAAAATATTACTCAGAATTATATGGTCTAAGAATTGCTTTAGGTGAGTGGTCAACGCACTGGCTTACATCTAAAACTAAAGAAGAACAATCAGAATATTTAACAATATTAACAGATGACCTTAATGAATTATCATCATCATATTTTATGGGGATGGAATATTTCCATTTTGGACTTCCAAGTGTAGTAATTGATTTTAGTACTGCATCCGGATACTATTCTTCACCATTATTTGATAAAACAGGAAATTTTCCGGCCTTCAACATATTAAAAAATGTATATGCTAATCATGCTGGAAATTAATATAAAAGTCAAACTTTAAGTTTGACTTTTTATATAAATTAAAGACTATACTACATGCCTGATGCTCGATTGACAAAGTATATTTTAAATTATATAATTATCTAAATAGTAGGTGGAGTATATGAAAAGTTTTGATATTAAAAGAAAAGGTTTTACACTAATCGAATTATTAGCAGTAATATTGATTTTAGGTATAATTACTTTAATTGCCATTCCCGTAGTTTCTAATATGATTAAAAATGCTAAGATAGATGCTTTTAAAAATACTGCTTATGCAATAGTTAATTCAGCCGATTTGATATACACAAAGGAGCTTACAACCGACAATAATGAAAATCTTATGTTCACATATAATAATGGAAATGAGACATCAAATGTATTAGGAAAAAAATTAGATTATTCTGGTTCTAAACCAAAAAGTGGAAACGTGATGGTTAATTCTGATGGGGAAGTTGCTATTGCAATACATAATGGTACATATTGTGCAGAAAAAAAATATAATGAAGATAATATATTAATATCAAAAAAAGTACCAACAGATTGTTTATTATTTGTCTTTGATGGTGAATATAATATTTCACGTTCAGTAAATCAACCAAAATTGGCAAGTGGTATGACGCCGATAAAATGGAATGGCACAGAATGGGTTAATACAACTACTGACGATATAGATTGGTATGATTATAATGAAAAGAAATGGGCTAATGCAATGACTGCTGATGGATCATTTTGGGTATGGATACCAAGATACGTTTATAAGATAACAAGTGGTTGGCATAATAACACAACTGGCAATATAGATGTAAAATTCAGTGTAGGAACAGATGATACTATTGGTGGTACAATTACCTTAGATAATGGTACTACATCAGATTCATCAAATAACAAATGGACTAATCAAGCAGCCTTTGATTTTGGCACAATCAAATTAACCGGAATATGGGTTGCAAAATTTGAAGCGACAGCGGCAGAGGGGATTACCAATAATGTGGCAGGGGATAATGTTAGTACAAAAACAGTCAAGATTCTACCAAATGTTAAAACATGGCGTTATATTGATATAGGAAATATGTTTCAAGCTTCAAGAAATATGGAAAAGAATTCGATATATGGTTGGGGAACAACAGGTAATAATATTGATACTCATATGATTAAAAATACAGAGTGGGGAGCGGTGGCGTACTTATCAAAATCAAAATATGGAAAATATACAGAACAAGTTTGGATTAATCCAGCAGATGATTTTACAACAGGTTGTGCAGGTGATAGTGTAGCATCAGATGGGACAAGTGGTTGCTTAAGACAATATAATACAACCAACGGTGTTAAGGCTAGTACGACAGGAAATATTTATGGTATATATGATATGGTAGGTGGTTCTTGGGAAAGAGTTGCTGCTTATGTTAATAATAGCAATATTAATTTAAGTACCAATGGATTACAATTAATAAATGCAGACGATAAGTATAAAGATGTTTACATGAAGGGGTTATATGATGATCAAGGACACAATTATGAGCTAACTATATCTAAAAAAGGAGATGCAATCTGGGAAACTAGTGGAAGTGTTGATGGCACTTATTCATGGTACAGTGATTACGCATGCATGCCAAATAATGAATTTCCATGGTTTGGTCGCGGTGGCGATAGATACGGTTCTAATACATATACAGGTATGTACTTCTTCTATCGATCTGATGGTGCAGTTAGTTCTAGCGAAGCATTCCGACCAGTTTTAGCAGTAGCACCTGGATTATAATAATAAAAAAGAGTTGAATAATTTTCAACTCTTTTTAGTAAATTTTTCTTAAAAAGTGTAGTTTACCTTCTTGATCAATTGCATACACATCATTTGTATAAATGTTTGTATTATTTTCATATGTTATATAGTCATCTATAGCAACAATATTTTTTAAATCATCAATAGCATTAACATCATAATTCTTGCTTACAATATTTTGATCATTAGTAGTATAAACCTTACCATCTTCAGTTAAAATATAGTATACGTAATAATTATTAGCATAATCAAAACTACTATATAAATCAACTACATCATCAACATTGAAACTTTTCTCATTAATACCACTTGTACATTTACTTGTATCAGTTACATCATTATTCTCAGATGTTTCATTTTCAGTAGTTGTTTGTTCAGTCTCAGTAGCAATATTTGTACTATCTAATATTACAACTTTGCCATTACCACAAAACTTAATTTGTATATTAGAAGTATCACTAGTAATATTACTGCTTTTACAAGCTGTTGAATCTCCTAAATCGTTATTAATTCTTAGTTGACTAAGTTTAGTAGTGTTAGTGTTTCCGTTTTTATCACAACATATGTAAACAATTAGACCGAATATAATTAAAATCAATACAGTAAATGTTATAAGATATTTTTTCTCTATGTTCAATATTTGTTTTGTTATAGAACTCTTAACCTTCTTCATATGTCTTCCTCCATTATTAAAATTATATCATATATATTTATTTTTTTTGACAATTTTTTTTATTTATTATTATTTGTGATATAATTTTATAAATGAGGTGTCTTATGGGAAAGAAAAAAATAATATTTTTGATATTAAATATAGTATTAGCGATAATTACAGGGTTATTATCTATTAAAACTAATTATGAATTACTTACTGATATATCTAAATATATGAGTCTTACATTTGGATTTATGGCATTTATTTTAATGCTAATTTATTTATATGAAAAGTTATTAAGTAAGGACAATAGTAAATCTTTATTAATTATAAGTACAATAATTTATATAGTTATTAGTATTATATACGGTTTTGTTCTATATGAAGAAGTAGGTGGTAATATTTTACAAGGAAGCATCATGTTATGTTTTTATGCTTCGTTAATAATGCTACTTATTGTATATTGCTCTGTATTTTATTTGTGGATTTCTAAAAAAAATACTAAATACATTATTAAAACTTTAGTTACTCTATTAGTAATAATAGCTTTATGTTTAGTATTTACATTAGTTTCAAAAAAAATTGAAGTAAGTAGTTTATTTGCCATTATGCTTAATTTTATATACTTATCATCAATACTTATATTAACTGCTTTTATAATTATTTTTATAGTTTATAAATTGGTTTTACCTATTAAAGAAAAGTAACTTAAGGTTACTTTTTTTGTGTAAAGATATAGAAGTTTTATGCTTAAAATGGTATAATTAATATAGGTGATAACATGATAGAAAAGAGAATGCAAGAACTTATAGAAATAATAAATAATGCTAATCATGAATACTACACTCTTGATAATTCTACCATAACTGACCAAGAATATGATAGATATATGCAAGAGTTATTAGCGCTTGAAGAAAAGTATCCAGAGCTTATCAGAGATGATTCGCCAAGTGTAAGAGTAGGCGGTAAAATAATAGATGAATTTACTAAAGTTACTCACGAAATACCTATGCTTAGTTTAAGCAATGTCTTTAATGAAAGTGATATTACTCTTTTTGATGAAAGAGTACGAAAGGAAGTAAGTAATCCTATATACGTTGCTGAACTTAAAATAGATGGGCTTTCAGTTTCATTACTTTATAAAAAGGGGAAACTTGTTAGGGCAGCCACTCGTGGCGATGGTGTTACTGGTGAAGATATCACTAATAACGCTAAAACCATTAAGACAATTCCACTTACTTTAAGTGAGCCTATAGATATTGAAGTTCGCGGCGAAATCTACATGAGTAAAAAATCATTTAATGATTTAAATGAGGAAAAAAGAAAAAATAATGAGCAGGAGTTTGCTAATCCAAGAAATGCAGCTGCAGGATCAGTAAGACAACTTGATTCTAGTATAGCGGCTTCAAGAAATTTGGATTGTATAATATATCATTTACCAAACCCACTTGATTATAATATTCATTATCATTATGATGCTTTATCATATATGAAGAAATTAGGATTAAATGTTAGTCAAAATAATACTATTATAAATGGTATAGATGAACTTTTAGAGTACATTGAAAAATGGACTACTGATAGAAATACTCTTCCATATGAAATAGATGGTATTGTAATTAAATTAAATAATGTGGATAATCAAAATAAATTAGGTTATACAGCGAAATATCCTAAATGGGCAACAGCTTATAAGTTTCCTGCAATGAAGGTACTAACTAAATTAAAAGAAATTAAACTTACTGTAGGTAGAACTGGGCAAGTAACACCAAATGCTATTCTTGAACCTGTCAGACTAATGGGGAGTGTTATATCTAAAGCAACTCTTCATAATGAAGAATATATAAGAATTAAAGATATTAGACAAGGTGATGTTGTTTCAATAATAAAAGCTGGTGATGTAATTCCTAGAGTTGAAGAAGTTGAAGTAAGTAGAAGAGATGGAACTGAAAAGGAATTTGTTATGCCAGATACATGTCCAATTTGTGGTAGTATTTTGAAAAAAACTGATTCGGCATATTATTGTGTTAATGATAATTGTGATAAGAAAAAAATAGAACAACTTATTCATTATACAAGCCGTGATGCCATGAATATTGAAGGATTTGGAGACTCAATTGTAGAAGACTTCTATAATATGGGTTATTTAAAGAACTTCACTGATTTCTATAAATTAGAAAAGTATAAAGAAGAATTAATGGAACTTGAAGGTTTTGGGTTTAAAAGTATAAATAGTTTACTTGAAGAGATTGAAGTAAGTAAAAATACATCACTTGAGAGATTATTATTTGCTTTCGGGATTCGACATGTTGGTTCAAAAACTGGAAAGATATTAGCCAAAAATTTCAAGAGTTTAGATAAATTAATGACAGCTTCTGAAGAGGTCCTATTAAAGATAAATGATATAGGTGATATTATTGCTAAAAGTGTTTATGATTATTTTAGAGATGTAAATAATATTAATGAGATAAATGAGTTAATAAACTTAGGAATGAACACATATTATACTAAACTAGAAACTAGTTCTAATGAAGAAATAAATGGTAAAACATTTGTCCTTACCGGCAGTTTAGAAACTGTGACTAGAGAGGAAGCAACTGAGATAATAGAAAATTTAGGTGGAAAGACCAGTTCTAGTGTAAGTAAAAAAACGGGTGTTTTAGTTGTAGGAGATAGTCCTGGTAGTAAATATGATAAGGCCAAGGAACTTGGCGTTACAATTTGGACGGAAGAGGAATTTTTAGAGAAAGTTAAAAAAATATAATTTTAACTTTCTCATATTTGTAATATGCTGATTTTGTTTGTAGGAGGATGAAATGAAAAGAAAAAAAGGGTTTACTTTAATAGAATTACTAGCAGTAATTTTGATACTAGGTATAATTGCTTTAATAGCAATACCTGTTGTAACAAGTATAATAGGGCAAGCTAAAATGAATGCGCTTAAGGAAACAACAAATAATTTACTTAAAAGTGCATTTGAAACTTGCTCTACTGATCAACTAAATGGTGATTCAGGAGTAAATAGCTATATAGTAAGTGATGGTGGATTAAATAAGTCACTAAATGTAAAGGGAAAAATTCCTGAAAAAGGTTCTTTGGCAGTTGATTCAAGTTGCAATGCCACAGGATATATGTATAGTGGTAATTACTGTGCTTATACTGTTAGTGATAAAGTAAAAGTTGAAAAAGCAACATATGAGCAGTGCTTAACAAAAGCTGACTTTCCAAAATTAGTTTCTGATGTAGTTAAAGTTGGCGATTATGTTGCTTATGATGCTGGTAATTGGAATAATACAATTGCTACTGGTTTAATAGAAGCGAATGGTTTCGGAGGTTATATAGCTGGCAATAGCAAGAATGCTGGATTAAATTGTGCCAGTGGTGGAAATATAGTTGCTACTAATATTGGTTGGAGAGTTGTTAATATTGATAAATCTAGTAGTATAGTAGGACTTGTTAGTGCAGGGACAACGGAATGTTACAATAAAACAACTTGGGGAAATATACCAAATTCAATAGAAGCACTAACTAATAGAAGTTATTCGATGTATTTAAATAGAGAAGTTGCTTCATCTGCTACAATATTAAAAAAGGAAGTTGCTGAAACTATCCAAGGAAGTACTATTAATGTTGGAGATGGTTTCTATGATACTTATAATGATGTTTTAAAAGCAGGGGGATTATATTATTTTCCGAATGTTTCTAACTCTAATACTAATCATCTTACTTATGTACAACCAGGTGGTTATGTGTCAGCACAAGGAAGTGGTCTTGCGGGTATAAGACCAGTAGTTAATTTAAAATCTTCAGTATATGTTATAAGTGGAACAGGTACAAAGATTGATCCTTATATAATTAAAAACTATGGTACTGATACATATAAAGAAGCTAGATTAACTGGATACTGGTATAACTGGAACAGTGAAAATGCTGATTCATCTTTAGATACAGCAGTAAATTTAAAGCTTAAAGATGTTCCAGTATATTATGATTATGTCAATATTTCATTTGGATACACTGAAGTAGGTAGTGATAATGGAACTATAAACTTTAGTATTGATCAGTATCTAGCTGAGCATTTGGGTGGATATACAAAAGAAGAATTTATTAATGATATTAATATATTACATAGTAGAGATCAAAAAGTTATTTTATCAATTGGTGGGGCAACAGGAACTATAATATTAGATAATAATGATGATGTAAATTCATTTATAGATTCAACTATTTCTTTAATAGATGAATATGGTTTTGATGGTATAGATATTGATATTGAAAATGATATAAATACTACTAATTTAGAAAAAGCTATTAAAGGAGTTTTAGCAAATTATGATAGTGACTTTATCTTGACTTTTGCTATTGAGACGGTAGATTTTCAAGTTAATGCAAATGCAAAAGCGCAAGGAAGATATTTTGATATGATATCTAATTTAAAAGATAAAATTGATTTAGTTAATATTCAAATTTATAATACTGGATCACAGTATAGTATTGATAGAAAATCTTATACACCAGGAACTATAGATTTTGCGGTTTCTATACCTACTATTTTACTTGAAAAGGGATTAAGACAAGATCAAGTTGGCTTAGGTTTAAATACAAGTTCTGATAAGACAGGGTATATTGACCCTAATATAGTTGTAGATGCTTATACAGCATTAAAAACTGGTACATGTACAAGTTGTGCAACTTTTACATTACCAACTTCATATGAAAATATAGGTGGTATTATGGTTTGGGGCATAAATGCTGATGTATTTCAAAGTGAAAAGTTTGGTAGTATAATTAGAAATATAATAAAATAAGAGACAAAAGTCTCTTTTTTTGTATAACATAATATTATGAGGAATATATTTTAAATTTATATGTAAATTAATGTATATTTTTAGCGAGAAAGCGGCATAATTATGATATAATTGAAGAGTGCAAAGTGAGGTTGATGAGCATGGAAAAATGGAATAATTTTAAAGGAACAAAATGGAAAAATGAAATTGACGTTTCAGATTTTATTAAAGAAAATTATCATGAATACACAGGTGATGATACTTTCTTAAGTAAACCAACTGAAAAAACAAATAGAGTTTGGAATAAATGTGAAGAACTTTTAAAAGAAGAACTAGCAAAAGGGGTACTTGATGTAGAAACTACTATAGTATCTGGTATTAATAATTACAAACCAGGCTATATAAACACTGATGATGACGTTATTGTGGGACTTCAAACTGATGCTCCACTAAAAAGAATAGTTAATCCATATGGTGGAATGAGAATGGTTAGAGATTCTCTTAAAGCTTATGGTTACACTTTAGATGAAAATATAGATAGAGATTTCTCTAAATATCGTAAAACACATAATGATGGAGTTTTTGATGCTTATACTACAGATATTAAAAAAGCAAGACATGTAGGTCTTTTAACAGGTTTACCTGATGCTTATGGACGTGGTAGAATTATTGGTGATTATAGAAGAATTGCTTTATACGGTATCGATTTCTTAATTGAAAAGAAAAAAGAAGATTTAATTAAACTTGAACAAGGTGAAATTAGTGAATATGTAATTCGTTTAAGAGAAGAAGTAAATACTCAAATTAGAGCACTTGCTGAAATTAAAGAAATGGCTAAAACTTATGGTTTTGACATATCTAATCCAGCAACTTCAGCTAAAGAAGCAGTACAGTGGACTTATTTTGGATATTTAGCAGCTATTAAAGAAAACAATGGTGCTGCAATGAGTTTAGGTAGAACTTCTACCTTCTTAGATATTTATATTGAAAGAGATTTAGAAGAAGGAATATTAACAGAGGCAGAAGCTCAAGAATTAGTTGATCAATTTATTATTAAATTAAGATTAGCAAGACATTTGAGAACACCAGATTATAATGAGTTATTTGCTGGAGATCCAACTTGGGTTACAGAAGCACTTGGTGGTATGTTAGACGATAATCGTTCATTAGTATCTAAAACATGTTTTAGATATTTACATACTCTTACTAATTTAGGAAGTGCACCAGAACCAAATATGACAGTTCTATGGGATGATAAGTTGCCAGAAAATTGGAAAAAATATTGTGCCAAAATGTCTATTGATACTGATGCTATTCAATATGAGAGTGATATATTAATGAGACCAATTCATGGTTCTGATTATGCAATAGCTTGTTGTGTATCAGCTATGACAGTTGGTAAAGAAATGCAATTTTTTGGAGCACGTTGTAATATAGCAAAAGCTTTATTATATTCTATCAATGGTGGCTTTGATGAAAAAAAAGGCGAACTAGTAGTTGAAGGCTTTGAAAAAATGACTGATGAAGTTTTAGACTATGATAAAGTTATGGCTTCGTATGATAAGATGTTAGACAAAGTAGCTAAAACATATGTTGATGCTATGAATATTATTCATTTTATGCATGATAAATATGCTTATGAAGCAGGGCAACTAGCATTACATGATACTGATCCAGACAAACTAATGGCTTTTGGTATAGCTGGATTTTCAGTAGTAATAGATTCTTTATCTGCTATTAAGTACGCTAAAGTAAAACCAATTCGTGATGAAAATGGTATAGCAATTGATTTTGAAATTGAAGGAGAATTCCCTAAATTTGGAAATGATAATGAAATAGTAGATGCAATAGGTATTGATTTAGCAAAAAGATTTTATGCTAAACTTGCTTCCCATAAACTATATAAGAATGCAAAACATACTTTATCAATTTTAACAATAACATCTAATGTTGTTTATGGTAAAAAGACTGGTGCTACACCAGACGGAAGAAAAGCAGGAGAGGCATTTGCTCCAGGAGCTAATCCAATGCATGGTAGAGATGATAATGGTGCTTTAGCATCACTTAATTCAGTAGCGAAGATTCCTTACTGCGATATATGTGAAGATGGAATATCAAATACTTTCTCAGTAATACCAAAAGCACTTGGAAATGATGATTCTGCAAGAATAGATAATTTAGTTCATATATTAGATGGATACTTTAAACAAGGAGCTCATCATTTAAATGTTAACGTTTTAAACAAAGAGACATTAGAAGATGCTATGGAAAATCCAGATAATTACCCTAATTTAACAATTCGTGTATCTGGTTATGCTGTTAAATTTAATAGATTAACTAGAGAACAGCAACTAGAAGTTATTTCAAGAACATTCCATGGTACAATGTAATGACTGGTTATATTGATTCTATTGAAACAATGGGATTAGTAGATGGTCCAGGAATTAGATTTGTAGTTTTTATGAAAGGCTGCAAACTAAGATGCTTATTTTGTCATAATCCTGAAACATGGACTATGAATGATGCAATAAGCATTGATAGTGAAGAATTACTTAAAAAGATAAATAAGTATCATAATTATTATATAGATGGAGGAGTTACATTTAGTGGTGGTGAACCATTAATGCAACCCGAATTTTTAATCGATATGTTGAAAAAATGTAAAATGATTAACTTACATACTGCTATTGATACTTCAGGTGTAGGGATAGGTAATTATGAGGAAATTCTAAATCATACTGATTTAGTTATACTTGATATAAAGGCATATACTGAAGATATGTATCAGAACATTACTGGTGGAAGTACTATGGAAGAATTTAATAAGTTCCTAGTTTTTTGCAAAAGACTTAATAAAAAGTTATGGATTAGGCAAGTAATAGTACCAGGCATTAATGATACAGAAGAGTATATCTTAGGGCTAAAAGAGTATTTAAAAGGTATTAATAATATTGAAAAAATAGAATTACTTCCATACCATTTGTATGGAGTAGATAAATACAAAACTTTAGGCATATCATATAAACTTAATGGAGTAGCACCTATGAATCAAGAAAAACTAAATAAATTAGAAAGTTTATTAAAAGAAGATTAATAAAATCTTCTTTTTTTTGACTTTTATAAATATATAAAATATAATTGATACAGATAGATGGTGTTAAAATGAAACAAAAAATAATGGAATGTTATGATAAAAATAATATAGATGAGTTTTTGATTTTATTTAAAGAGATATGTTCAAAATTAATGACAACAAAAGATGATTATTTAAATAAAAGTGTGTCCATACATAATATGACTATGAAAGATACTCAAAAGATTTTTTTATATATGATGAAAGATGTTAAAAAAAGAAAAAAATATATTGATGCTTTATTTCTTGAAGAGGAAGATATAAAATATTTAATTGCGTGTTATTGTTTAAGATATGGCGTCTATAAATTAAAATCAAGAAAGATATTAAGAGAAATTAATAAGTCAACAAAAAATGACTTACTTCAGTTTGGAACAAATATAGCTCTTAAAGAATATAACTTATTTTATAAAGGTGAATTTAAAGAAGAAGATTAATTATAATCTTCTTTTCTTATGCATATAATTACTAGGTGATGAAATGGAATTCAATAAATTAGTCATGATTACTGACGGAATAATACTAAACTATACGAGTGAAACATGTAACAGTATAGTAACTGATACTAGAGAAATTTGTAATAATGATGCTTTTATACCGCTTATTGGCAAAAAAGAAAATGGCGCTATGTATTTAGAAGAAGCGATTAAAGAAGGCGCTAGTATTATCTTTGTAACAGATGTTGATATTAAAAAGTATTTAAATATAAATCCTAATATCGGGATAATAAAGGTAGATAGTGGGTTAGATGCTCTAAAAAAAATTGCAGAGTATTATAGAAATATGTACCAAGGTAAAATAATAGCAATCACAGGTTCTAATGGTAAAACAACTACAAAGGAAATGACTGCGAGCGTTCTAAGTGGTAAATATAGTGTATTTAAAAGCATAAAAAGTTATAATAATGTAATAGGAATATGTAAAATGCTTCTTAAATTAAAAGAAGAAGATGTTGCAGTTTTTGAATTAGGTATGAATCATGCCGGAGAAATAAAAGAAATGGTGGATATATTAAAACCAGATATAGGTCTAATTACTAATATTGGTACTGCTCATATAGGAAATTTAGGATCAAAAGAAGAAATATTAAAAGCAAAATTAGAAATTACAGACAATGATTTAGAAGTGCTTTTTGTTAACGGCGATGATGATTATCTAAAGAATGTAATTTATGATAATAAGATAGAATATAGTATTAAAAATTTAGATTATTTAGAAAATGATAGTAGTATTAATATATATATTGATGATACTGAAATAAAAGTTGACACTTATGGTAAACATAATCTTTATAATATATGTGCCAGTATAGCTATTGCTAGATACTTAAATATGACAACTTCTGAAATAAAGAAAGGCTTCGATGATTATCAAAGTATTCGTATGAAAAAGATGATTATTAAAAATACAGTAATTATTGATGATAGTTATAATGCTAATCCTGAGAGTATGATGGTAGGTATAGATTATGTTAATAATTTAGAATATAAAAATAAAATATTAGTACTGGGTGATATGTTAGAATTAGGTATAGATAGTTCATATTACCATAGACAAGTAGGAGAGTATATAAGGAAAACAAGTATCAATAAGGTATATACATATGGTGATGACTCAAAATATATTGGTAATAGTTGTCAAAAAATAAGCAACCACTATATAGAGAAAGATTATTTGGTATTAGACCTTAAAGAAGATTTAGGTGAAGATACAGTAATATATTTTAAAGGGTCAAGAGCTATGAGGCTCGAAGAAATAATAGATAAAATAAGATAGATAACTATCTTTTTTTTATATTTTTGC
This sequence comes from Bacillota bacterium, assembly GCA_023460995.1. GTDB lineage: Bacteria > Bacillota_I > Bacilli_A > RF39 > UBA660 > RGIG4266. The sequence continues at coordinate 119,358 of JAEWOE010000003.1, forward strand.
ATCTTTTTAATAAAATGTTAAAAAGAGTGTTGACATTTTAATATGTTTTTAATATAATGTTAATAACAAGAGGAAAAACTCTTGAATAATTATAAAATGTGTTATTAACAAAAAGATAATAACATGTAAAGAAAGAGAGAAAAACTTATGAAATTAGAAAATATGACAATTGAGCAATTAGAAGCAGTAAAAGAGATTTTAGTAATTGTAGACATGGTTAACGGATTTACAACAGAAGGTAGTATGAAAAACATTTACATGCAAAAAATAATCCCAGAGGTATTAAGATTAACAAAAGAATTTGATAATGATAAGGAGGCACTTATTATTGAAGCAAAAGAAGCTCATGATGATGAGTCAGTAGAATTTAATGACTATCCAGACCACTGTAAGAAAGGAACTAGCGAAGCATTATTAGTTCCAGAATTAAGGGTATACGAACACAAGATGTTAGTTTTTGAAAAGAACTCAACTTGTGTAGCAATATTACCTGAGTATATTGAACTTTTAACAAAACTAAAAAATCTTAAGAGAGCAGTATTTGTAGGAGGATGCACAGATATATGTGGTATCCAAGCAATAATTCCAACAAAATGTTTATTTAACCAATTAAATCGAAAAGTAGAAGTAATTGTCCCAGAAAATGCAATGGATACATATGATGCGCCATGGCATAATCGTGATGAATATAATGATATCGCTTATAAATTAATGAAACAAGGCGGAATACAACTAGTTAAAAAGTATGAAAGAGGAATGAACTATGGAAAATAATGAAACAATGATGACAGACTTATATGAATTAACAATGGCACAAACATATTTTAATGATAAAAAAATAGATGAGAAAGTCTACTTTGATGGTTTCTTTAGAAATATTCCATTTGAGAATGGGTATGCATTAATGGGCGGAGTAGATGACATAATTGCCTATATTAATAATTTGAAATTTGAAGAAGATGATATTGAATATCTAAGAAGTCTAGGACAGTTTAATGAAGAATTCTTACAATATTTGAAGAACTTTAAATTTACAGGTGATATTAAAATAATTCCAGATGGAACTCCAGTATTTGCTAATGAGCCAATTATAACAGTAAGAGCAAACTTAATCGAAGCTCAAATAATTGAAACAGCTATTCTATCTTATTTAAATAGTTGTATTAAATTTACAACAGCTGCTAAAAGAATGACAGATGCAGCAGGCAATATTCCAATTATGGAATTTGGTGCTAGAAGAGCAGATGGTCCAGGAGCAGCAGTACTAGCTAGTAAATGTTCTTATATAGCTGGTTGTGTTGGTACATCAAATGTTAAAGCTGGAAAGAAATATGGTATACCAGTTATGGGAACTATGGCTCACTCAATGGTTAAAGAAGAAGATAATGAATATGAAGCATTCTTAAAATATGCAAAAACATATCCTAATAACGCACTATTCTTAGTAGATACATATGACACTTTAAGAAGTGGTATACCAAATGCAATTAGAGTAGCTAGAGAATATTTAATACCTAATGGTTATACTTTAAAAGGAATTCGTATTGATTCAGGAGATTTAGCTTATTTATCTAAAGAAGCAAGAAAAATGCTTGATGAAGCTGGCTTTCCAAATACTAAGATATGCTTATCAAATGGTCTTGATCCAAAAACAATAAAGGCTTTAAAAGAAGAAGGCGCAGTTATTGATAGTATTGGAGCAGGTGATAATATTGCAGCTCCAAAAGAAAGAGTTGGGGTAGTTTATAAATTAGTAGGAAAAGAAGAAAATGGAAAAATTACTCCAAAAATAAAATTAAGTAATGATTTAGCAAAAATGATTAACCCAGGATACAAGAAAGTATATCGTTTCTATGATAAGAAAACTGGCTACGCACTTGGTGACGTAATAGCATTACATGATGAGTTAATTCCAAGTGATGTATTTACTTTAGTTGATCCAGAAAATGAATTAAATACAAAAGAACTAAGAAATTATGAAGTAAAAGAATTACAACAACAGTTATTTAAAGATGGAATGTTAGTATATAACGATCCAACTATGAAGGAAAAACAAGATTATTGTAATAAGCAAATGGATACTTTATATCCAGAAGTTAGAAGATTAGAAAAACCACACAAATATTATGTTGACTTAACTAAGGAATTATTAAAACTAAAGAAAGAGTTAATTCTTGAACATAGAGAAGAAGTAGAACAAAGAAGTAAGGAATTAGTAAAACATGCGTAAAGAAAAAATAGAAGAATTAAAAAAATACATTGAAGAACTTAAAACAGTAAAAGTATTAGAAAATCAAACAAATAAAGGCTTTCTTAATATAAGAAGATTTAACTTTACTCTAAATAATGATCAGACTATTAGAAGAGATAAGATATTAAAAAATGGTGAAGATGGTAGTGCAGCTATTATAGTTCCTATTACAACTAGTGGTGAAATTATTTTATCAGTAGAACCTAGAGTTTTTACAAAAAGAACAGTTGGAGTTGATTTACCAGCTGGTTATATTGAACAAGGTGAACATCCAGAAAATGCAGCTAGAAGAGAACTTTTAGAGGAAACTGGATACAGTCCTAGTCAAATGATTAAACTTGGTAGTTTCTATCAAGATCAAGGTTGTTCAGCTGCATACAATCACTACTTTATTGCTAAAGATTGTATAAAAGTTAGTGATCAAAAATTAGATGAAGGCGAATTTGTTAAGTACTTTATATGTACTTATGAAGAGGCTTTAGAACTTATTGAAATGAATTATATTGAAGGATTAAATAGTGCTTATGCTTTAGAAAAAGCAAAACAATATGTAAAAAGGAGATAATTATGAAAAAGGAAGATTTAAGATTAATAGTGCTTGATAATATAGAAGGTTTAGGTAAAAAGACAAATGACTACTTAAAGGAAATGAGAGATAGTGAAGATGATTTTATCATTCCCATCACTAGAGATAGATTTAGTAATGGTGAAGGTAAGATTAAAATTAGTGGTACAGTAAGAGATAAAGACATCTACATAATAAGTGATGTTGGAAATTATGATGTGACTTATAATATGCACGGATTTACTCATCATATGTCTCCTGATGAACACTTTCAAGACATTAAAAGAGTTATATCTGCTATAAGTGGATATGCTTATAAAATTACTCTTGTAATGCCACTTTTATATGAATCAAGACAACATAAAAGAAAAGGAAAAGAATCACTTGACTGTGCAATAGCGCTTAAAGAACTAGAAACATTAGGTGTAAATCATATTGTTACATTTGATGCTCATGATCCTAATGTAGCTAATGCTATACCAAATCTTCCTTTTGAAAATTTTTATCCAACTCATGATATATTAACTGATTTAGTTACTAATGAAGATATAAATAATTTACTTGTAATAAGTCCAGATATGGGAGCTATGGAAAGAGCTAGATACTATGCTGAGATGCTTGGTAGCGATGTAGGAGTATTTTATAAAAGAAGAGATTTAAGTAAGGTAGTAAATGGTAAAAATCCTATTGTTGAACATGTTTATATGGGTGCTGATGTTAAAGGAAAGAATATCATTGTTGTTGATGATATGATAGCTAGTGGTTCATCAATGATAGAAGTAGCGACTTTACTAAAAGAAAAAGGCGCAAATAAGGTTTACTTTGTTGCTACTTTTGCTTTACTTACAGAAGGACCAGAAGCTTTTATAAAAGCTTATAATGAAGGATTATTTAATAAACTTTATACTACAAACTTATCTTATGTATCTGAAGTAATTAAAAAAGAAGATTGGTATCAAGAAGTGGATTGTTCTAACAGAATGGCAAAAATTATTAATGCTTTAAACAATAAAGAATCTTTAAAACCATTATTTAATGGCAAACAAGAAATACTTAATATGGTAAAGGAAAAAAACAATAAGTAGAATGAAAAGTTTACAAGTATTAACACCCGCAAGAAAATGCATATATAATTGTCCATTTTGTATTGCTAAGTCGCATAAGCATCATAATCTTTTTGATAATAATTATCAACAAAAAAAGGATTTCTGGGAACAAAATTATATAAATATTTTAAAATCGAATAGTGATTTAAAAACAGTTGTTATAACAGGTACAAATGAACCTGTTCAAGATTTAGATTACATTAAAGATGTTATTAAATTAACTCGTGAAAATAGGCCGGATATAAAAATTGAACTACAAACAAGATTTTATAAAAAAATAGATGTTTTTAGTGATTTAGATATTGTAGCTTATAGTATTAGTGATTTTAAACTATTAAATAAAATAGAAGTTGTAGATAAAGGATCAAGATATGTTCTTATTTTAACAAATACATTTGATAATAAAAGTCTTAGTGACATTTTAAAAGTAGTTCCAGTCAAAGTTAATCAATTAACACTTAAAGTACTACATGATAGTAAAGGTGTTAATCCTATAATTGATGAATGGATTAAAAATAATAAAATTTCTGAAGATACCGTTAATAATATTAAGAATGATATACATAGTTATAATGGAAATAGATCTATAATATTTGATGAAAACTGTATGGAAGCTGAAAATAGATATATGGTCTTTCGTGAAGATGGTTTATTATATAAAGATTTTGATAGTAATAACCCAGTAAATATATAAGGAGGAAAAGTATGAGAATAGGTATATTTGGAGGATGCTTTAATCCGCCACATAAGATGCATAAAAATATAGCTCTAGAGCTTATTAATAACAATTATTTAGATAAGATTATCTATGTACCAACAGGTAATAAATATAATAAAAAAGACTTAGTAAATGATATAGATAGGTATAATATGCTTAAAATTATGTGTGAAAATAATGTTAGTTTAGAAGTATCAGATTATGAATTTAAAACTGATTTAACATATACCTATCAAACATTAAATTACTTCAAAAGCATTTACCCAAATGATGATATTTATTTTATATGTGGTGCTGATAATTTAAATCAAATAGAAACATGGAGAGAGTATAAGTATATATTAGAAAATTATAAGTTTATTGTTATTAATCGTAATGAAATAGATTTAGATAATTTAGTAAATAAGTATGAAAACTATAAAGGAAATATTGTAATAGCTAATATTAAAACAGGAGAGTTATCTTCAACTGATATTAGAGACAATTTAAATAATCTTAATACTAAAGAGGTATTAAACTACATTGATTTAGAAGTTTATAAGTATATAAAAGAAAAAGGATTATATAGTAATCCAAGATAGGAGAAAATTAATGGATATATATAGATTTGTAAAGAAAGTTATTGAAAATGGTATTGATAATAAATTATCCGAGGAAAAGATATTAATGAATATTGATATTCTTATGAATAATTTAAAAAGAGAAAATTCTATTTCTAATGAAGATGTCATAGCTATTAATTCTTTAAAAAGGTATATAAAAATAATATTAAAAAGATTTATAACAGTAGATGAAGCTTATATTGAAATATTAAGAAATAATTTAATAGCTAATACTAAATTAAATAAGGAAATAGAACACCCTAAAGTTTATACTATTGGTTCTTGTTTAAAAGAGAGGAAAATAAATATAGAAAGTCGTAACACAAATAATGATTATGATAGATGTGGTAATTCCTCAAGTAGTTGTGGTTCTAGTAGTTATTCAAGCAGTTGCGGTTCTAGTAGATATTCAAGTAGATGCTAATAGAAAATGTTTTTAAAAAGGCTATAAGTAGTCCGTACTGTAATACTTCATATCCACTTGATAAAAGCAACTGGGAAGATTATAAGATAGATGGTGATGTATTATTTAAGGATGAAGATAATTTATGTTTATATATTCATATACCTTTTTGTAATAAACTATGTGCTTTTTGCGAATACATAAAGTTTAGAAAAGATAATGATCAGTATGAAAAAAAGTATATGGATATACTTGAAAAAGATATAGAGAGTTTTTTAAATAATAATAGCTTTAAACTATATGGTTTTGATATAGGAGGCGGAACACCAACTTGTCTTAATTTAGATAATTTTAATAGGCTAATGAATATAGCTAAAAAGATAAATAGTTTAAATAATATTGCTGATTATGAGCCTAGTATAGAAGCAACTTTTGATACATTGAATTTAGATAAATTAAAGTTAATATCTAGTGCGGGTTTTAAAAGAATATCTCTTGGTGTTCAAACGACTAATACAAAAATGTTAAACTGTCAAAACCGAAATATAGTTACTGTAGATAAAATGTTATCAACTTTTAATCTTATTAGAGAAAATGGAATTGAAAAAATAAACATAGATTTTATGTATGGAATATTTGGTCAAACAATGACTGACATAGAAAATTCGGTAAGATGTGTAGAAGTTCTTAATCCTGATCAAGTAACATTATACGAAATGCGTTATAACCAAATTCATAATAAAAAAAGCATTTTAAAAGATGAATTATATAAGCAATATAAAGTAATATATGATAGCTTAATTAAACTTGGCTATAAAGGACAGTTTGGACAAAATACTTTTAGTAAAGATAAAAAAGACTCAGGTTTATCATCATATTTAAGATATCGTATGATAGATAATATATCATATAAAGGTTTTGGTATTGCCGCTCAGTCAAAGTCAAAACTAGGTATTAGTTATAATATTGGTAAGAATCATGAATCTATAGAAGAGTGTTTTAAAAAAGAGACTTTTTACGCTGATGATATATATTTACTTCCTAAAGAAGAATTAGTAGCTAAATATATTATGATAAGTTTATATTTTGGGAAGTTTAATCTAGATATAGTAAGTGATATTCTTAAAGATGATTCTAAAAAGTATTATGAAGAAGAATTAAACTATTTGATAAGTAATAAGTATATAAGAATTAAAAATAATATTGTTGAAGTTACTATGAAGGGTTTTAAATATTATGGCGCAATAGGGGCTTTATTCTATTCAAAAAAGGTTAAAAAGTGGTTATTAGGAGAGTAATTTATGTTTGAAACAATAGAGTTATTTGGACAAAAAGTTGATATTAAAAATAGTAATTGTATTAAGTGTGGTGATGAAGTAACTAGAATGCCAATGAAACTTAATTTATATATTAAAGTTACCGATATATGTAATGCAAAGTGTGAAGTATGTAGTAATAAAGGAAATGAGAAAAGTGGAAATATAGATTTAGAAAAGTTAAAAATGGTTATAAAATATCTAGATGGTAGGGGTATTATAAATAGAATAGGTATTACTGGTGGTGAACCTATGCTAGAAATAAATAAATTAAATAATTTACTTAATGCTATATTTGAAGTTAAAAAAGATGCAATGGTTACTATTAATACTAATGGTTTTAGGATAAAAGAGATATTAAGCTTAGATAGTAATAAAAGTATAGATGGCATTCATATTAGTAGACACCATTATAATGATGATATTAATAATACCTTCTTTGGTATAGAAACAGCTTCTAATAAAGATATAGTAGATTTTATGAATAAAGTAGATAATAAAAAATTATTAAGACTAAACTGTCTTCTTATGAAAAAGTATATAAATAGTATTGATGAAGTAACTAAGTATTTAGATAATGCAGCATTACTTAATATATTTAGAGTTGGCTTTGTTTCACTTATGCCAATAAACGATATATCTATAGAAAACTTTATTAACTTTAATGATATATTTAAAGATTTACCTAATCGCTTTCTAAATACTAATAATTTACATGATTTTAATATTTGTGAGTGTACTAATGGGTTATTTCTAGGGTATAATGGAAATATGATTGAGTATTATGCAAGAATGACTAAAGAATTAAACTGTGAGTATGCGAGGCAGTTAGTTTATACTTCTGATAATAAATTAACAATTGGTTTTAATAAAAAGCCATTAATATAGGAGGAATATTATGTATGGTTCAATTATAGGTGATGTTGCGGGTTCATATGTTGAAGTACTTGAGATGAACGCTAAAAAAGAAGGTACTATAAGATCTGCTTTAGAAAGAAAATTAATTCTTGATAAGAATGTACCTCTTTTTACAGAAAACTGTTCATGTACTGATGATTCAGTTTTAACTTGTGCAGTAGCAGATGCTATATTAAATAATAAAGATTATGGTAAAACATTAAAAGAATATGGTCTAAGAGAAATTGATATGGGTAAAGATTTATATGGTCGTAGTAGATTTGGTAAATCATTTACTGAGTGGCTTGAAAAAGATGAAATCGGTGAAAGTTATGGTAATGGAAGCGCTATGAGAATAGGACCAGTAGGGTTCTTATTTGATGATTTAGATAAGATAAAAGAAGAATCTTATAAAGTTACTACCACTAGTCATAATCATCCTGATTCAATTAAAGCAGCTGAAGCAATAGCAGTAAGTATATATATGCTTAACTGCAAGATATCAAAAGATGAACTTAAAAAGTATATAGAAAAACATTACTTTTCATTAAAATATAATATGGAAGACTTACGTAATAATTATCAGTTTACTAGTAGAGCAATAAATTCAGTTCCTCAAGCAATATACTGCTTTTTACAATCAACTGATTTTGAAGATGCCATTAGAAAATCTATATCTATTGGTGGGGATACTGATACAATAGCTTGTATAGTGGGTTCACTTGCGGAAAGTTATTATGGTGTACCAGAAGAACTAATAAAGAAAGTTAAACCTTACATAAAAGACTATATGTTTCCAGTAATAGATAAATTTTATAATAGAGAAAAGAGTAATTATATGAAAAATATAATAGAGATTTTAACACAAAAAAATAAAACAATTAGTACGATGGAATCTTGTACAGGAGGAGCACTGGTAAATGCTATTACTAGTATTGAAGGAGCTAGCCAAGTTCTTAAATATAGTGCGATAACTTATTCTAATGAATTTAAAATTAAAATGGGAGTAGATAGTAATATCATTGATAAGTACACAGTTTATAGTATGGAAACAGCCGTAGAAATGGCTAAAAATATAAGTGAATATACTAATTCTAATTATGCAGTAGGTATAACAGGTAGGATTAATAGAGAAGATCCTAGTAATATTGGTGGAAATGTAAATATGATATATGTATGCATTTATGATAAAGATAATAATGAATATAACAAAATATATATTGAAGCTATAGAAGGAACTAGAGAAGATAATAAAAATAACATAATTAATATTATTACAAATAGATTACTAGATATTATTAAGTAAAAATGTGTTATAATCAAAGTATATAAAAGAGGTGTGGTATGAATAAAGAATATAAATCAGAAGAAGAATTTTTAAAAGATTATGATTCAAGTATCTTTGAAAAATTATCAATGACAACAGATATATTAATATTAAGTGTAGCCGATGGTGATAAAGAGAACTATCGTAAACTAAATGAAAAATATTTTAGTGTATTACTGGTAAAAAGAACAGATTATCCATTTAAAGATCAATGGTGTTTACCAGGAGGATTTGTTAAAATAGATGAATCTCTTGATGAGGCAGCAATAAGAATACTGGCTAACGAAACTAATTTACATAATATCTATATAGAACAATTATATACTTTTGGAGCAGTTAAAAGAGATCCTAGAATGCGTATTGTAAGTACTTCTTATATGGCTTTAGTAGATAAAAATAAGTTAAATGAAAAGTTATCTCCAAATGCATCTTGGTTTAACATAATGCTATTAGAAGATGAAAATAGTATTGATGTAACTCTTGAAAATGGTACTGAAGAAATGAGATTTACCATCAAGAAAACATTACATGAATCAACAACTGACAGATATAAATATGATGTTGTAAAAAATGATAAAATTGCTTTTGATCACCCACTAGTAATAGTATCAGGTATTGAAAGACTAAAGAATAAATTAGAATATACTGACATAGTATTTAACATGATGCCAGAATATTTTGCACTTGGAGAATTACAACAAGTTTATGAAGTAATATTAGGTAAGAAACTATTAGATCCAGCTTTTAGAAGAATAATAGCTGATAAAGTTGAAAAAACTAATAAAGTGAAAACAGGTGGTGGTCATAGACCATCAGCGTTATTTAGGTATAAACATGATAAAAAGAATTAAGTTTTATTCAAATAATAGTGATGTATCTAATGAACTTTTAAAGATGGCATCAAAAGAGTTTATAGAAAATGATTTTGAAATAGTTGATGAAAATTATGATCTAGCTATCGCCATAGGTGGAGATGGATCATTTCTAAGAATGCTTAAAGAAAATAAGTTTAATAGTAATATATATTATGTAGGAATAAATACTGGTACTTTAGGATTTCTTCAAGAGATAAAACCAAATGAAATATTAGAATTTATCAATAAATTAAAAAAAGAAAAATATTCTATTGAAAAAATAGGGGTTCAAGAAACAACGGTAATTAACAGTGAAACAAATGATAAATTTTATTCATTAAATGAAATTTTAGTAAGAGAAGAAAATTTAAATACTGTCTGTCTTGAAGTAAGAGTAGATGATGAACTTTTGGAAAAATATGTTGGTGATGGTCTTATGATATCAACATCAGTAGGATCAACAGCTTATAATTTAAGTTTTGGTGGTAGTATTGTCTATGGTTCACTTCCTACTTTACAAATAACACCAATCGCACCCCTTAATTCTAAAGCATATCGAGATTTATTAAATTCGGTAATAGTTCCTGAAAATAATATAATTACATTAATTCCTAGTAAAGATAAAAAAGACTTACTAATTACTATTGATGGTAAAAATAAAGTATATAAGAATGTAGATAAAATAATAACAGTAGTAAATAATAAGCACATAAATTGTTTAAGATTAGAAGATTATAGTTTTACAAAAATAGTTAATGAGAAGTTTTTAAAATGATTAGAACTTCTTTTTATATCTATAATTTGACAAAACTTATGGATATGATAAAATAATAAACTGTTACATGAACTAAAGTCTAGAGAGGTCGTAGTAAATGAAAAAAAGTATTATTGGTTATGTAGAACCAAAAAAAATTGTTGAAGTAGTAGCGGCTGTGGATGAAAAAAAACTTGATGATTTCTTTGATAGTATCAAAGATTATAATTTTGAAGAAGGATATGTTCCATCATGTCAAAGAATAGTGTCTTCTAAAAATAATTGTAATATTATAAGTGGGGAAGTTAAAGCGGCAGAAGTTAGTAGTAATGAACTAGAAAAACCATTACAAACATCACAAGATGTTATAGAAGCATTAAAACTTATAACTAATCAACCTGTTATCAATTTTAAACAACTCACAAATTTATTAGAATCTAATAGTAGAATGAATAATCCAAAAACAAAAAGTATTTTTAGTAAATTTATGGATTTATATTTCTATGAAAAGAAAACAATATACGAAGAAAATAAACTTACTTCACTTAAAAAAGCAGTTATGCATTTTGGTGATTTAAATGATATAGATAATTTTAATGCAATTATTAGTTCACTATTTAATAACACAAAGTTTTTAAGAAAGTTAGGAAGAAATTCTTTATTAAAGAAAAATGATAAAGATATTGAATATTTTAGTGGTATTGACAAACAACTAGTAAAATAGTAGAATTAATGCATAAAGTGTTGATTGGGACATATTTATTATTTATTTATAATAAAGCGATTAGGGATGGTGGAAGCCTAAATATAAACATAATAAATCCTACCCATGAATGAAGTAATAAATTACTTCCGGTTAGTAGCCGTTATATAATTAAGAAAAACAAAGGATGGTACCGTGCTTTAAGCACTCCTTAAACCATTCTTTTTTTGTATTTTAGGAGGAATAATATGGCAAACAAAAAGATAACAAGTAGAGATACAGATTTTGCACAGTGGTATACTGATGTAGTTACAGCTGCAAGACTTGCAGCTTATTCAAATGTAAAAGGGTGTGTTATATTTGAACCAAATGGTTACGCTATTTGGGAAAGAATTATGCATGAACTTGATAAGAAATTTAAAGAAACAGGTCATCAAAATGTAGCAATGCCAATGCTTATACCAGAAAATTTAATGAATAAAGAAGGTGAACTAATTAATGGTTTCGCACCAGAAGTTGCATGGGTTACTATGGGTGGAGAGAAAGAACTTGAAGAAAGATTATGTATAAGACCAACAAGTGAAACATTATTTAGTGATTACTATAGTAATGTTATTAAATCATATAGAGATCTTCCAATGAAGTTAAATCAGTGGTGTAGTGTAATGAGATGGGAAAAAGAAACAAGACCATTCTTAAGAAGTAGAGAATTCTTTTGGCAAGAAGGACATACAGTACACGCAACTAAGGAAGAAGCTGAAAAAGAAACTAAAGATATGCTTAATGTATATAGAAAATTCTTTGAAGACTATTTAGCAGTACCAGTAATAACTGGACTTAAAACAGAAAAAGAGAAATTTGCGGGTGCAGAGTATACTTATACAGTTGAAGCACTTATGCATAATGGTGTAGCTCTTCAGTCAGGAACAAGTCATTACTTTGGACAAAAATTTGCTGAAGCATATGATATAAAATTCTTAAATAAGAATAATGAACTAGAATATGCATATCAAACTTCTTGGGGAGTATCAAACCGTATGATTGGTGCTTTAATAATGGTGCATGGTGATGATAATGGTTTAATATTACCACCAAAAATTGCACCAAAGCAAGTAGTTATTATTTCAATTGGTGAAGATGAAAAAGTAAATAGTGTAGTAACTGATTTATATAATAAATTAAGTAAAGCAGGTATATCTGTTTATGTAGATGATACAGAAAAATCACCAGGATTTAAATTTGCAGAGGCTGAAGTAAATGGTATTCCAGTAAGAATTGAAGTTGGAAAAAGAGATCTTGAAAATAATACTATTACAGTAGCAAGAAGAGATACTAGTGAGAAGAGTACTATAAGTATGGATACTGATATAGTTTCTTATGTAACTGATTTAATGAATAACATTCAAGAGAATTTATATAGTAGAGCTTTAGAAAGACAAAATCAATTAACATTTGAAGCTAGAAGTAGCAAAGAAGTAGAAGAGATAATGGAAAAACATCCAGGATTTATAAAAGCTGATTGGTGTGGTAGTCTTGAATGTGAAATGAAAATGAAAGAAATAAAAGGTACTAAATCAAGATGTATTCTTGAACACGAAAAAACACTTACTGGCAAGTGTGTAATATGTGGTGAAGAAGCTAAACATTTAGTAGTATGGGGAATACAATATTAAAAGAACTTCGGTTCTTTTTTTGTTCACAAAAAGTTCATAAACGGTTGAAGCAAGTCGAAAAAAGGTGTATATTGTAGATATAGGGTAAGAAGTATTAATCCTTTTTTAATACTTCTTGCCTTTTTTTTGTAGAAGGAGAAAAAGGATGAAGAGAATTAGGAAGTTCATCAGTATAGTATTAGTATTTGCCATGTTAGTGCAGTGTTTCCCATTAACAGCAAATGCTAAAACTAATACTAAAAGTAGTAAGGAGAGTAAAGAAGAAGCAAAAGTTGAAGAAGTACAACAACAAAGCAAAGACGCTACTATAGAAAAAGAAATAGTAGAAATGCGTGAACCAAACAAAAAATATTTTGAAATGAGCGATGGTAGTACAATGGTTGCTCTATATAATGAAGATATTCATTATCAAAATGATGATGGTTCATATGAAGAATTTAATTCATCTTTAAAAGAAGAAAGTGATGAATTTAAAACAGATAATAGTGATTATGCTATTAAATTTGCAAAAAAATCAAATAGTAAAAAATTAGCGACACTTTCAAAAGATGGCAATAAAATAAGTTGGTATTTAAATGATCAAAAGAAAGTTAATATGAAAAATATCACATTAAAAAAAGACGATGGCGATATAGATTCTGATCTTTTAGTTGGTAATGCTCATTCAAGAGTAGAGTATCAAAATATTTTAGATGGAATTACTTTAAGATATGATAATAGTGGTTCTGCTGTAAAAGAAAGTATTATTGCCTACTACAAAGAAGCGTTAGAACAGGAACTGACATTTACTTATGATGTAGGCGATTTAGAAATAATCAAGAATGAGGGCAACTCATTTAATATAGTAAATCCAAAAACAGGAGAGGTTATTTATTATATAGATTCACTTTTCATGTATGATGATAATGGAGTTTATTCTAGTGATATTGAGCTAAATATTGTAAAAGAAAAAGGAAAATATAAAATTACTATAACTCCAAATAAGGAATGGCTTAATGATAAAAGCAGGTCATATCCAGTTGTAATAGATCCATCTATAACTACAAGTCAAGATTATACACAAATTGATGATACATTTGTTTATAATGGTGATGGTAATAATAGTGCATCTAATCGTGTTAATTCACAAATGCTTAGAATTGGTAATAGTTCATTTGCAAGTATGAATCATGCTTCAGGAAGGGCATTAATTAAGTTTAATTTACCAACTCTAACTTCAGGAGATCAAATAGTAAATGCAAGATTATATTTAGCTAGTTATCCAACACATGCTTTTGGATATTCTTATCCAACAAGCGAAATAGAATTTGATGTTCATAAAATGAATGTAGATTGGAATGGCTATAATGCATACTATTCTAATACAAATAATTATGATTCAAAGATAGCAGATTACATAGTTTACAGATATGACACAGCTAATCCAATAAAGTCATATTATTTCAATATTACAAGCATAGTTAGAGATTGGTATGTAACAGGCAATAATTATGGTGTGATGGTAAAGGAAAAGAATGAAGCAAGTTGGGGTTCTAGACCTGATGCATATTTCTTTTCATCAGATTGCGGAGCAGCATATGCATCGGCAAGACCAATAATTACTATTGTATATCGTAATCAAACAGGATTAGAAGATTACATGACATATCAAACTAGCGCAATAGGAAATAACACAGTAAACACTAATAATTACAATGGTAATTTAGTACTTACTCATAATGATTTAAGTACTACTGGTAATTTATTACCTGCAGCTATATACCATACTTATAATACAAATGATAAAAATGTTAATATAGGATATGGTAATGGTTTTAGACTTAATTATAATCAAGTAGTACAACTGGTTACCATCGGTTCAACGCCATATGCAAAATACATAGATGAGGATGGTACAGCCCATTATTTTAACAAAGAAAGTGATGTTAAATATACCGATGAAGATGGTCTTAATTTAACATTAACTCTATCAGGATCTGTTTTTACAATGACTGATAAAGCAGGCAATAAAAGTGAGTTTACTAATTATAATGGTATATATAGACTTACTAAAATAATAGATACCAATAATAATCAAATAAGTATAAATTATACAGGTAATTATGTAACAAGTATAACTGATGGAGCAGGAAAGAATTTAACACTTACTTATACAAACAATTTATTAACTAGTATTGTAAATAATGTTGGTGAGCAAATAAATTATAGTTATACAGGTACTAATTTATCAATGATAACTTATTTAGATAGTACAAATACGCAGTATGGCTATGTAAGTAATTTACTAACAAGTATAACAGGTACAGACAATAGTAAACTTACTTATGATTATTATCCAGGTTCAGCATCAAGAGTTAAGAGCATAAAACAGTATGGGACAGATAATAGTTTAGGCAATACTCTTGACATGAATTATTTAGAATATGCCACAAAAATTGTCGACAACACTGGTTTGTCAAATACATATATATTTGATAATCTTGGTAGAACAATTGGAATAACAAATGGTAATGATAAATATGGAACAAGATATAATTATGAATCCTCTAGTAGTAGTAATAATAAATTAGCAGCAGTAAGTAACTTTGTAAAACCAGTGACAAATTTATTACTTAATTCTAGTTTTGAAAAAGACAGCAATTGGTTTGCGTCTAACTGGGGTGTAAATGCTGGAACATGTTCATATGATACTTCAAATTATACAACGGGAATAAGAAGCGGTAAATGTACAGCTACACAAATACAGTCATCTCCCCTTTATGGAAATAGAATTACAGTTTCACCAGGTAAAACATATACTTTATCTTTTAAAGTTAAAACAATAATAACTAGTGAAGAGTCTGTTCGTAATGGTGCACTTGCTATAATAAGATATGTTAATGGTTCAAATAATCTTGCAACGTTTAACAGTTATAGTATAAAAACAAATGGTAATTGGGAGACAAGAAATTTTACATTTACTATGCCAAATGATATAGCTTCAACAGAAGCATACGTATTTTTAGGAATCGAAAATTTAATAGGAAATGTATATTATGATGAAGTTCAATTAGAGGAAGGTGAAATCGCTAATCCCTATAATATAGTGGAAAACTCTAGTTTTAATTATGGAACAAGTTATTGGGAAACATATAATATAAATCCGAACACTGATAATTCAGTTGTACTTGAAAACAATAATGTATTGAAAATATCAGGAGTATATAATATAAGAAAATGGTTTAGACAAGTGGTATCGGTAAAAGGAGAAGCAGGTGATACATATACTATAAGTGGTTTTTTAAAAGCAAATGGAGTTCCATCAGATAATTTAAATGGCTCATCAACTTTTGCTTCAATTGAAATTTTGTATCAGGATGGAACATCTGGATGGGTTGGTATTGATTCAGGAACATATACAGATAATTGGCAATATTTTTCAAAAGACATACAAATATCTAAGCCATACAAAGGAGTCGCATTGTACGCATGTTTTTATAATAATTTGAATGCTGCTTATTTCGATGATATAAATATGTATAAAGATGTAAGCGGTAATGCCTATACTTACGATACAAATGGTAATTTAGTAAGTGCTAGTGACTTAGCAAAACAAAATAGTAAGTTTACATATGATGCTGCTAATCAATTAATGTCTAGTACTGAAACAAACGGTTCAAAATATACCTATGAATATGACAAGTTATATAAGAACAGAATTCTTAGAGGTTCTTCATATGATTTAACATATTCATTAGATTATGATAGTAAGGGTAATAACACAAAAGTAACTATTACTCCTAAAGAAACTATTGATGAGATAGCAGATGGTCAGTATTATATAAGAAGAAATACTACTGATTATTATTTAGGTATAGATGGTACAAATATAGTACAAACGACTACTAAGGATATATGGACAGTAACAAAGCAATCCAATAGTTATTATGAGATAATTCATAACAATACGGATAAAGCTCTTGATATATATGGAGCTGCTACTGCAAATCAGTCCAGAGTGGATTTACATCCCAAAAATCATACTATAGCGCAGCAATATACCATGGTGAAACAAGAAGATGGTAGTTTTTCAATTAAAGCAAGTTATGCTACTAAATGCGTTGAAGTATATGGTAATAACTTATCAAATAATGCAAGTGTAACCATTTTTGATTGCAATAATTCTGTCGCACAAAAATGGTATTTAGAGAAAGCGGATGCAAGTACTAAATACATAGAAACAAATGCAACATACGATACAACAGGTGATTTTCTAACAAGTATGACTGATCAAAAAGGAAATACTACAAATTATACATATAATGATAAGGGACTTGTTTCAAGTATAACTAATCCAAACGATGTTAGTACAAGTTATAATTATGACATTAATCATAATTTAACAAATGTATCAAGCTCAAATCATGCAAATAACTACACATATGAAAATAATAAACTCAAAACAATTAACTATAACAATTTAACATATACATTTAATTATGATGTGTTTGGAAATAATACAAACATATATGTAAATAATACATTACTTGTAACAAATACATATGCTGCTAATAATGGTAACTATTTAAGTAGAACATATGGTAATGGAGACGTTACATCATATACATATGATTCATTTAATAGAGTTACAGGTGTAACTAATGAAACAGGAACAATAAATTACTTATATGATAATATGAATAATTTAGCAGTAGCAAAAGATAGTTATAACAATACAAATACATATTATAAATATGATATATCTAAAAGGTTACTTGAAATTAACCAAAATAATAATTATAAAATAAATTATGGTTATGATGCAAAAAGTAATATAAACAAATTAGAATATGCATTAAATAATATAAAATATAGTAATAATTATATCTACGATGATGATAATAAAATTAGTAAAGTAACTAACAATCTTTCAAGTGAAGTATCATACTCATATGATGAATTATCTAGAGTAGATAATACTACTTATAAAAATACTCAAGATAACAGTACATACTCTACTAACTATACTTATGAAAATATAGATAGTGATAAAACTACTACATCAATAAAAAAGATAGAAACAAATAATAATACATATGCATATACTTATGATAATTTAGGTAATATAACAGAAGTTAAAACTAATAATACTTTAACTAATAAGTATTACTATGATGATATAAATCGGCTTATCAAAGAAGATGACATAGTAAATAGTAAAACAATAGAATATACATATGATAATGGTGGTAATATACTATCTAAAAAGTACTATACATATAATACAACATCATTAATAGATGAAGATAATTATACTTATAGTACAAGTAGATCAGACCAGTTAACAAGTTATAATAGTGAAGCTATTACTTATGATTCAATTGGTAATCCATTATCAATAGGTAATAGAACACTTAACTGGGTAAATGGAAGACAGTTACAGTCAATTACTGATGGAAGTAATACATACTTATATAAATATAATGAAGACGGTATAAGAACTTCTAAAACAGTAAATGGTGTAACAACTAATTATTACCTTGAAGGAAGTAATATCATATTTGAACAGACAAATGATAATATGATATACTATATATATGATGCAAGTGGTAATGTAATAGGTATGAAATATAATGATGATATCTATTACTATGAAAAGAATATTCAAAATGATATAACAGGTATCATGGATGATAGTTTTAATATGCTTGCTACATATGAATATGATTCATGGGGTAATATCTTAAGTATCAAAGATACAAATGGTAATACTATAACAGATAGTACTAACATAGCTCTTATAAACCCATTTAGATATAGATCATACTATTACGATAGTGAAATAGGTATGTATTATCTTAACTCTAGGTATTATAATCAAGAGTGGGGAAGATACATCAATGCAGATAGTATTTTTGGAGCGAACGAAGATATTCTATCTTACAATTTGTATGCATATGTATCTAATAATCCGATAAATAATAGTGACCCTACAGGAAACTGGAAATTACCAAATTGGGCCAAAATCGCTATAGGTGCCGCTGCAATTACAATTGGAGTAATAGCAACTGTAGCAACTGGTGGCGCTGCACTTCCTGCGTTAATTGGTGCAGCGAAAATTGTAGCTATCTCGGTAGCAGTATCTGTCACAGTTAAGGTTGCAACTAATGTAGTTAAAACGGTTTCCTCTGGAGGGGGAGTTAAAGAAGTAAAACAGACTGCACTAAAAGATGTTGGTGATGCTGTTGCAGATGGAATAATGTGGGGTGGTCTAAGTGCTGGAGCAATTATGGGAACTCAAGCGTATTTACAATCTGCAGCTGATTATGGATTTAGTATAGCGAATGGAAAAATACAAGGTATGTATAATACTCCAAATACTTCAGGAGGCACATTAATATCTATAAAACCCATAAATAAATTTCGTTTGGACTTGGATATTTATAATGGACTGCATTATCATATTGGCAAAGGTGCAGCCGGGAAAGTGCATAATATAATTGTACCTTGGGTATTTGGACCAAAATAATGAATATAAGGTGAAAGTATGAGAAAAATAAAAATTACGAGAGAGAATAAAAAACTAGTTGGTCGCTTAATAAAATATTACTGTGTTTTGAATTGTAGTATTGAAAAATTTAAAGAGTATGTTGAGCTAGAAGAAAAATATGAATTAAATGACCCAAGTAAAATTATTTCTATATCAAATGGCAAATCAATTACTATTGATATAAATGACGAAAAGAACGAAATGTATATAGTTGCATTTACTTCGACAGGTGTAGTTTTTAGTAATCTGATTATCATTGATGATAATTGCAAACATAAATCTTATTTTATCCAAACAAATTATAGTTTTTCAAAAGGTACTAGTCTTTTCCTTCAAGAACAGTAAACGTAAAGTTAAAGCAAATTAAAGTAAAAGAAAAAGTGTTAGACACTTCTTCTTTTTATTATAGTAAAACCAGCCCAAGGTTATGCGTTAATAAGTAGAGATACAGGTGAAACATTGAAATATGGAGAGACCACTATGGGTCCATCAATATATACTAATAAATATTTAAACAGTATAGGTGCCGATATGAAATTTATGGCAGAAGGTACAAAATATGAAATGCATTACTGGCAACATAAAATGATAATAAATTATACTAAAGCAAATGGTGTAAGACCACTATTAAATAAAAGTGATTGGTAGGTGATATAATGAAACTATTTTTAAGTGGTGAAATAGAAAATAAGGCTTATGAAGATTATCATGTTATAAGTAGGCTAGTAGAAGAAAAACTACCTTTTGTCTGTGATAGAGTATTAAATTTAGAAAAAGAAGATAATTATGGTAAAGAATTTGAACTAATTGGTATAATCTGTATTATAGTACCAATCAGAATGATAGAAGCTGGAAGAAAAGAAAGAAAGCTTATAAAATGGAAAGATAAAGAAGCAGACATTAGATTATATATTGATTACGAAAAATTTATTAACTCATCATTTGAAGTTCAAAGATTAATGTATGTTAAAAATATAATGGATTCAATAGATGTTATTATTTCTAGATCTAAAGGCGATTTTAAAGGTGAAAAACTTAAACAGGACATACTGGATGCTTTAGAATTAACATATGATGACTTAAAAGATATTTAATTTAAAGAGGTTACTCCAGTAACTTCTTTTCTTTTTACTATTCTTGTTTCTTAATACAATCTACCTATCCCAGTAGTCTCTAAATATATAGTAACAACTTAATCAGTAATCTTCATATCATGCCCATCAACCAAATTATCATACTCATATGATGAATTATCTAGAGTAAATAATACTACTTATAAAAATACTTTAGATAATAGTACATATTCTACTAACTATAATACCTATGAATATACTTATGATACTTTAGGTAATATAACAGAAGTTAAAACAAATAATGTTTTAACAGATAAATATTACTATGATGATATAAATCAGCTAATTAGAGAAGATGATTTAGTAAATAGTAAAACAATAGAATATACATACGATAATGGTGGTAATATATTATCTAAAAAGTACTATACATATAATACAACTAAATTAATTGATGAAGATACTTATACTTATAGTACGACTAGATCAGACCAGTTAACTAATTATAATATTGAAACTATTACTTATGATTCTATTGGTAATCCACTTACAATAGATACTAAAACACTTAATTGGGTAAATGGAAGACAGTTACAGTCTATTACTGATGGAAGTAATACATACTTATATAAATATAATGAAGATGGTATAAGAACTTCTAAAACAATAAATGGAGTAACAATTAATTATAAGTTGCAAGGAAGTAATATCATATTTGAACAGACAAATGATAATATGATATACTATATATATGATGCAAGGGGTAATGTCATAGGACTTAAATATAATAATGATATTTATTACTATGACAAGAATATTCAAAATGATGTAACAGGTATCATGGATGATAGCTTTAACTTACTTACTACATATGAATATGATTCATGGGGTAATATCTTAAGTATCAAAGATACAAATGGTAATATCATAACAGATAGTACCAACATAGCACTTATAAACCCATTTAGATATAGATCATACTATTACGATAGTGAGATAGGCATGTATTATATTAACTCTAGATATTATTATTTTGAGTGGGGTAGGTTTATAAATGTAGACGAAACTACAGGACAAATTGGAGGACCTATTTTAGGACATAATATGTATAAATACGCTTTCAATAATCCTATTAATCTACAGGATGAAGATGGTAACTGGCCAAAATGGTTAAAAGCTGTTGCAATAGTTACCGCTGCTATAGTAGTTGTAGCAGCAGTAACGTTGGCTACTGCTGGCACGGGAACAGCTGCGGCTGTAATAGCAGCAGGAGTATTAAAAGGTGTGGTAACAGGTTCCCTTATAGGAGCAGCTAGTGGTGCTGTAATTAGTGGTGTCTCACATGTCGTCTCCTCGGGTAGCACTAAAGGCATTGCTAAAGCAATGGTAAATGGAGCAGTAACAGATGCGGTAACAGGTGCAGTCACAGGCGCTGTATTGGGTGGAGTTTCTAGTGCAATACAAGTCGGACAAGCTGCAAGTGCTTGGGGCGAAGCAGGAGGAAGAAATGCTTATGAAAATATGGCCTCTCATTATAGCAAACATGTTTTAAACGAAGGTCATACTTATCTTGGCAAAAACATTATACAATATACAAACAATGCTAAAAGTTTTTATGGCATGAATCAAGGAATTATGAGATTAACATCGTCTGGAAACTATGCAATTAGAGCAACATTTTCAGGACACAATGTGGGAGGATTTTTCTCGCAAGCTGGCAAAATATTTTCGTTCTTTTAGAAATATGGAGGATGTATGAAAAATATAATTGAAAAACAAGATGAATATATATTAAAAAGTTTTATTGAAAATAAAATACCTAAATATATTAAATTTCATGAAAATGATGAAATAGATTTAATGGAGAATTATGAAGAATTAGTTAATTATTCACAAAGCTTATTAAATAAACGTGAAATTGATTTTAATAGTAATACATATGGAACAGGAAAAACATTTATTTTCAACGATAAATATAAAAACAAATTAATTGAAACTGCAAATAATAGTAATGATGATGACCTAAAAATACATTGTTATTTAAGTTTGTCAACATTATTAACTTTGCGAAAATACGCTAAAAAAAATGATTAAGTGCTTCAGCGCTTTTTCTTTTTGGCATAACAAAAACCCAAACCGCTTCCCTCACACCCCGCGTTTTGGATTTTTTAATTAGATTAACTAAAAATTTGATTTTGTTTATTCTGTTACTGACAGTAAGAAATATAAGCAAAATACTGTTAAAATTTATCAAAAAATGTTATAATCATATTAAATTTAGCAGTATTAGAATCAGAGATTTTGATGCTGCTTTTACTTTAAAGGAGAAGAAAATATGAAAATAGTATATTCAAGTGCCATATGGGACTTACATATCCATACATGTATGTGTCCTAAGGCTAGTGGTGAATTTTCAAAATTAAACGTCAAGGATTATGTGACTCTTTTATTGAAAACATTCTCTTCATATAAAAATTTACAAATGATCTCTTTTACTGATCATAATGTTATTTCTACTAAAGTATATAAGGAATTCTATTCACGAAAAAGTCCTATAATTGTTATACCAGGTATTGAAGTAGATGTTAAACTACCAAATGTTGATGAATCAAAACATATTATTTTATACTTTAACATTGAAAAAAATAATATTGAAGATTTTGGAAATAGTTTAAATAACTTTTTAGAAGATAAGTTGCCAATTGATATTTATAAGTTATTTGAATATTTGACTGGATTACATATTAATTTTGTTGTGAGTCCTCATGCATTTAAGCAAGATAAAAGATCAATAGATATTGATTGGAATAGCGAAGAAAAAGTAATTGAGAATACTCACAAGTACATGGACCAATTTTATTGTTTTTGGGAAGCCGCAGGTCAAACAGCAATTGTCCATGCAGTCAATTTCTTAAATGATTTTAATTCTGGAGATAAGATTTCTATTGTATCTTTCTCTGATTCAACAAGCATAAAAAAATTAACTTCATATTTAGACAAACCAACACAATATTTTAATTCACTACCTTCATATAGAGGATTACAAATGGCCGGTACTGATGCCAGAAGAATTGTAACAGAGCAAAAAAATTTGAACTCATTAGAAATGGGAAATATGATTGGGACAATTAATTTTAATGGAGTCCCAATTGAATTGTCAGACAGATTAAATGTAATAATAGGTGGCAGAGGTAGCGGCAAATCTTTATTATTAGACTCCTTAGCAATTAAATTAAGACCAGGAAATAAGAAAAGCCTTAGACCAGATAGGATAGATTATCTCGAAACCTTTAATACTGAAATTAAAAATTTTGCGGGCAATGACATCGAAAGTGATAGTATAAACTTTGATTACTACAATCAAGCATATGTAGCTCAAATATTCAGTGATAAAGATGTTTCTAAAAAAATTGAAGAATATTTTTCTGTTGAATTTTTAGAAGTAACGGCAATAGATGCTGAACAAATTGAGAAAGAAATAAAAGAAAAATACAAGTCATTACAAGCTGATAATATTTCAACGACCAACTTAGAGAATATTTCATCACTTGTTGAAAAATATACAAAAAATGTTGTTCAAAAGTTAAAATTACCATTACGCAAACAAGATAAACTGAATAAAAAAATAATTGATTTGGGTTCCGAAAGTGAAAAGTATAAATTAGTAATTGAGAACAGAAAAATAGTCCCTAAGGAATTACAAACAAATGAGAAAATATTAGGTAAAGTATATGAACTTGAAAAAGAAATATTTAATCAAATATACTTGTATAACCAAAAAGTAATACAAGAAAATATTAGCGATTATTTTATAGATAATTATGTAGCTTATAACAATGAAATATCACTCAAAAATAAACAAAAGGCAGAAATTGAATCTTTGTTTGAAAGCCATTTTAATTGCAGGAAAGCAGATATTGTAAGGAGAGTTAATTTGATTAATGCACTATTTGAATTAAATAGTGGTTTTAAGAATTTATATGAAGAAAAAACTGTCAAAGATGGATTAAGTGAAGAGTGTTTCGTTTTTAAGAGAGAATTAAAAATAGAAACTCCAGTAAATTATTTTCTTAGATTATGTGATGAGTATTTCGACAAAAATGCTCTGAAAATTAAAATTAACTTAGACAACATTCCTAAACTGATTAATGTTTTTTGCTTTCATATTGAAAAATTTATGAAAGATTCAAAAAAATCGAAGGATTTTGTTGATGATATAACTAATCTATCAAGCTTATCATTTAAACCTGCTAATAAAATAATGTACAAAAATGAAGAAAGTATTTTTAAAGATATATCCACTTTTTCTCCAGGAACTCAAACCAATATTCTTATGGAATATATCGTTTCTAAAAAAACCAGTATACCTTTGTTGATTGATCAACCAGAAGACAATATTGATAATGAAACAATTTATACAAAACTAACTGATTGGTTTAATAAGTTAAAAGCAAAGAGACAAATAATTGTAGTTACCCATGATGCTAACATTGTTGTCAATGCTGATGCAGAAAATGTTATTATTGCAAATAGAAAAAAAGACGATGAGTTTGATTATGAATATGGAGCATTAGAGTTTGATCAATCTCTAGAAAAAATATCAGTTATATTAGACGGAGGCGTAGACGCTGTAGAAAGGAGATTAAAAAAGTATGGCGGAAAAGTATGTTAAAGTTACATTTGACACTAATTCAATTAAATTAAGTAGCAATACCCCAGATATCAGTTTATTAATATCAAAAATTATAGAATATGAGGAAAAAATTGATTTAAAAAAGATAAAAGTTGAATCTAATGATAAAGATTTTGATGAAGAGGGATTTGAATTGGTTGTAAAAAAAGCAATTTCATGTTTTTTAGAAGATATCAAAATAAATGATAAAAAAGTAAAAGAAGCAATTGATGAAGTGAAAAAAAGAGAGAAAGATAAAATTTCAGTAACAGAATAAACAAAATCAAATTTTTAGTTAATCTAATTAAAAAATCCAAAACGCGGGGTGTGGGGGAAGCGGTTTGGGTTTTTGTTATGCCAAAAAGAAAAAGTGCTGAAGCACTTAATCATTTTTTTTAGCGTATTTTCGCAAAGTTAATAATGTTGATTATAAACATAAATTACATGCTCAATTATTACATCATTATCCTAACTATACTAAGTTCTTTGCTGATCCATTTAATAAAACTGCTCTCGCTTTTTGGGATACTTATCCTAATCCTAGTATCTTAGTAAATACCAATAAAGAAGATATTATTAAATTAGTATATGAAAGCAGTAAAGGCTATTTTAATGAAAGTAAAGTTAATACTATTCTAGAACTTATTAAAGAAAATGATTATACTTTAATAGATTATCAAGAGGAGCGAGATAC
Source organism: Bacillota bacterium (assembly GCA_023460995.1). Lineage (GTDB taxonomy): Bacteria > Bacillota_I > Bacilli_A > RF39 > UBA660 > RGIG4266. The sequence goes on from JAEWOE010000003.1 coordinate 145,495, forward strand.
TCTTATTAAAACATTAGTTAAGCACACCAGGTATAATAATGAACAGTTAGAAATGATGGATAGTGAAATAGATATTGTCGTTAATAAAACCGGTTATAAACTAAATACTTTTATTGGTATTGATAAAGTAATGGCTTCTAAAATTATAAGTGAAATCGGTAACATTGATCGATTTTCATCAGCTGATAAACTCGCCAAATATGCAGGAATTGCACCTGTATCTTTCTCTAGTGGCATGAAAGACAAGAATGTTAATAATAAATATGGTAATCGCACTCTAAACAGTTATATTTATATGATTGCCTGTGTTCATATTAATCTCGGTACTAAAACAGCCCGAAGAATATGTAGTCCGATATTTCTTGATTATTACTTAAAGAAAATATCTGAAGGCAAAACTAAACATCAAGCTATCTTGCAAGTAATGCGAAGAATCGTTAATATCATTTATGGGCTTATAAAAAATAGAACTGAATATATTCATCCGAAAGAATTACACACCCATTATGAAAAACTACACCGGGATAGAATTGACAAAGAACAAGAAGAATTAAAATTAAAAGAACTCAAAAAGTTGGAAAATTAACTCTTGTGTGTTAAAATATTATTAACAACAAGAGTTAGTCTACCGACTACTATTAAAAGTAAAATAATCTCAACTAGCAATGGGGTAGGTTTATTAACTTAGATTCTTTTGTATCGACTGGTCAGGGAATACAATTACATAATTTATTCGTTTATTCCAATAATAATCCAATAAACATGATTGATTCAAATGGAAATATTCCTGTATTTTTAGGTATAATACTAGTAGGTGCAATTGGTGGTGGATTAGGACAACTTGTAGGCGATGTTATAACGAGTGCAATGTTAGGAAAGATTTATGTTTCTTCTTGGCAAACTTATGCTGGAGCAGTTTCTGGCGGAGTAGTCAGTATGTTTGGATACTTAGGCGGTGGTCCTGTTTTAGCAGGAACATTATCAAGTGCAACGTCGTTTGCTGTTACTACTAAATTAAGTGGTGGAGATTTATTTTTTGGGGACTTAGCTATAAATTCTGCTCTTGGTGGAACTACTGGCTTTCTTACAGGAAATTTAGTTAATCCTGGTTTAACAAGTGGTAAGAATAGTTATGATGCTATTATGAAATCTATATCCAAAAAAGCAGTAAATGGAACAATAACTAACGTAAGTACTAATACAATATTTAAAGGAACTACAGTACAAGTAGTTACGGGAATGCTCAATAGTTCTATAAGTGGCATAGCAAACTATTCAAAAAGTAGTTTAAAACAGCAATCGTCAAGTTCAAACCAATATCTATATGATCAAATAATCAATTATAAAAAATATTTTAATACTCCAAAGATATGCAAATTAAATTAGAGGTGAAAAAATGACTGCTTTAAATAGATTAATTATTGAAAGGTACATAATAAATTTATTTACGTTAATAATAAGTGTATTCTTTATTTATAAAATATATAAAAAAATTGTACAAAAAGAAAAAATACTAGAAAAGAAATATATGCAAGAAATTGCTATTCCTTTCTATATTAAAAATAATAAGATTATAGATACAATTTTGATGTTTTTGATGTTGCTTTGGATTTATATGACAATATCATTTACTAAGGGATGTATTATTGATTTTAAAAATGTTTTAGAAACATCTTGTACAACAACACAATGTACTATAAAATCTAATGCGACTAAAAATTTACTTAGCGAAAATACTATAACCTGTGAGAAAGATGGTAATAGGATAACATTTACTTATATTGGTGCTGACTATCCAATTGGCACTATTGTAGACATAAGCTATTATAAATATTTACAAGTTGGTCAGATAAATGAGGTGATACCAAATGAACAAAAAAATTTCGGTAGAATTAATTAAGAGGAATTGTCTAATTGCCTCTATTGCTCACGCCTTATTCACTTGTAATAATCCGGATTGGGATTTTTTACAAAGTTGGGATAATAATAATTATTCAATCCAAGATGCTGTAGGAACAAGAGGGACAATTTCTTTTTACAATGATTTTTGCATTGGCTGTTTTAGAAATGATAAGAGTCGTCCAATAAAAAAATTTGATAAAAAAATAGATGGATTTTCAGACTACATAAAAAAGCAATTCATGACAGAAACTTCTCAGTATTTATTAGATGACAGAGATGGGGTGATTTGTCCTATTATAACATCATTATTTTATTGTAGTGGCAATCATATCAAGATAATATCTGACATTAGTTCTTATAAAAAAAACGGTATTAGTATTTGTTATCCACTTTTTGAAAGAAGAATCAATAAAGCATTCAAATATTGGAAGAAGGAATATGATTTAAACGATAAACAAATAGAACTTCTAATTGAAATACTTAATATAAAAATTGCAAATTTTAGCAAAACGATAGCATTAGACAATACTAAACTATTTTTCACATCTAATCATAAACTTAATGAAAAGATAGTTCAAACATTTAGAGAATTAAAAATTGAAATTAAAAATGGTGAATATTAAATGAAAAATTTTTGTATTAAAAGTATGAGATGTTATATTCCAAAGAATTGGTGCATAGATAAAGAAGACACTATTTCAATTTATGATAATAATGGATACGGAGCATTAAATATTTCTATTCTTACAACTTTTGAGTCACAAACAACTTTTGAAAACACAATAACATCGATAGCTTCTAATTTTATTAAAAGTAATAGTATAACTTTGCAAAGTCCTCTTATTTTTAATTGTGATAATAAAAATAAATTAGTTTTGTATGGGAACTATAAAGAAAATGATGATTGGCATGGAAAAATGTGGTTTTTAGGAAAATATCCTAAAATAATCGTAGCAACATATCATTATAAAATAGAGAATCAGAAAGAAATTAAAAAAATTGAAAAAATTATTAAGAGTATAAAGATTAATACTTAGAAATTATACTACTATAATATTTATATTATTAATTATATGCAATAGCTAAATAACAAATATGTACAGTATAAAAAAATCTCTAAGCAAAGAAATATATTTTTTGATCATGCCTATAAATATTGTTAAAATTAAACTAGGTTCTCATGGTGAGTGAAATGAGTGGCATCATATAGTTGAACAGTCGCAAATAGTAAAGATTAATTTCGAGTAATCCATGATTAATAATACGAAAAATATAGTTGTTATTCCAACTGATGTACATAGGAAAATAAGTGGAATATACTCTAGTATTAGAACCGACTTGACTGGTAGTGACATGCTAGTAAGAAATTGGTTAGCTGGGCAAGATTACAAGCAGCAGCATCATTTTGGAATAAAAATAATTAAAATGTTTATAAAGTGAGGGTGAAATTTATATGATAGACAATTATTATGAAGAATATATTAGTTTATCTCTTAGTATGAGTAGTGAGAATGATTATTTAGATAAAAATAAAATTAGAAAACATAATCAAGCTATGAAAAAATTATTTCAATTACAAGAAAAAATGAATGAAAATATTAATTTATATATTAATGTTTTAAGTGATTTAATGAACTTTTCTGATGATAAAGTAAAACTTCTTTCATCTTCACATTGTTTAAGGCAGGGAATCAATAGAGATAAAGCAATTAAAACTTTAAAAATAATTGCAAAAACAAATAGTGATAGAACCATTTCTGGAGCTGCTGGAATTATTTTAGAACAAAATAAATAATAAAATTATAGTAATTACTTAGATTTAATTAATTACTATATAAAATAATTAGTATAGATTTGACAATACAACTATATTAATTTATCTAGTGCATCATTAACCAAATTTAGTTTGTTTGGTATTATTGAAAATAACAATTCAATATATAATTACGATTTAACAAGTTATTCTAGATTAGATATTAATTTAGCTATTCCTGTTGCAATTTATGGTATTGCTACCGGCACTTGCCCAGATTACAGTTCTTGTTTAGCTAGATAGGAGAATGGTATGAATTTTTATATAATTAGGTATTTTATATTATTGATTAGTTTGCTTATTTTAATCTTTGCGACAGGAAAAAGAATTTTCAAATTGACTAAAACTAAATTGTCATTAATAATTGTTATTTTTTACATATTATGTTGGATGCCTTATGAAAGTCTATTTATTAATTTTACTAATCCAGCAAAAGCTTTTAATTATAGTTTTCCTAATCATGAGATATGTAAAACTTTGGAAAAAGACGATTATGCATTTTTTCTGTATAAGAAAGATAATATTTATTCTTTGACATATTTTTATAAAAATAGTAGAGATAGATGGCTTTTTAAAAATCCCCTTTTTTTAAATGACATTGAACTTATTAATCATGACAAATATAAGATTTTAAAAATAAAAGTAAAAGCTAACTTAATTTTTATAGGCGTTATTTTGAACAATCAAGCTGAAGAATATAATTTAGTAGATTCTGAAAATAATAGTTATGAAAAATATAGAACAGATTTAGTAGATTATTATTTAATAATAGTTGATAATTATTCTGACAATTACTATATTTCTATAAATAATGAGAAAATAAAAGTTTAGTCAAAAAGAAGTTACATCAGTAACTTCTTTTCCTTTTGTCTTTTTCATGTTTCTTAATACAATCCACCTATCGAAGTAGTATCTAACTATATAGTAACAAAATAATCAGAAATCATAATATCATGTCCATTAAGTGAAGTATCATACTCATATGATGAATTATCTATAGTAGATAGTATCACATTTATCATTTAAAATATTAAGTTGCCAATTATAGAACGAGGCAAAAATTAATTTAGTTCTAAATTTATGTTATAATAGTTTTAATAAAATCATTATATTTTTAGGAGAATACGAAATGAAACAGAGTTTTAACAGTCAAGAGTTCAATTTAGAATTAATTTTAGAAGAATTTAACAAATTAAGCGATGAGAAGATTAAACAACTATTTGAAGATAATGATTTAAGTGATGACTATAAATCGCTTGTTGCAGAATCTTGTTGTAAAAGAATAAGTCAATTACCGTTTAGTCTTTTTATTAATATTGTATCATATATTGAGAATCCGCTAGTACTTATTACTAATTATAAAGATAAGATGAATTCGATGACTTATGAAGATATAGTAAGTCTTATATATGAGGGATGTTGTTCTCCTGAATGCTTACTAGCTATAAAAGATTTAGAAATTTTTAAAAATCACTTAAAATTTGAAGTTAATGATAAAAGAGCAGTGAAACTACAAGTTTTCGACCTTTCAAGTAAGATCTACACATCTGAATCAGATATTAGCAAGTTAGACTTAATTGGTAATGATATTAGTAAACTACTGTTATTTTACGAAAGTAATCCAATTTATAGTGAAGATATTGCTTTATTAATAGATGCTTATTTGAGTGCAATTGCTGAAAATTTTGATGAAATTGAAAGTAATAGCAATATGTTTTTCACGTGTATCGATATGCTAAACTTTAATTTAAAGTGTCATAGAGTTTTAGATTTTAACATGATAAAATTCTATATTTTATATAGAATTAAAGAATTAAATCTTGATTCATATTGTAAGGAAATAATGATTTCTTATGTAGACAATCCTAATTCTTTCGGAGATTTTCAGTGTTCTACTAAAACATTAAGAATATTTTATAATTATGTTAAAAATGTCTTTAGACCTATTTTTGAAGCAAATAAATTAACAAATGAAATGGCAAATAATGATTTAATTAATTTAGTGCTAATTCAAATGATTTCTCACGAATTAGGTCATGTATTAGATGGTAAAAAGATTAATGATTTTCAAAGTACAAATGATACACAATTATTATATGATAAGATTGTGACTGATCCTTTTTTAAACTATTGGTATAGGAATGGAACTTTAAGACTATTTTTAGGATACGATCAATATGTAAAAAATCATTCGGAATTTATTGAAGAAAAAAGAGCTGATTTATTTGCTATAATGGATTGCAGTTTACAACTTGATAAAAACTTTAAGAATGGATTTTCTGAAAAATCTTTGCAATATTTTTCAGCGATAAATGCTAAAAAAATAATAGAATTTTATACTGAAAAGACTGAAAAAGGATTGAAAATATGTACTCCTATGCAAAAATTTGATAAATTTTATACATCGCAAATGCCGAATAATAGCGAACTTCTAGATCCTTATTTAAAAACAAATATTAATACGTTAAATGATTCAATTATGGAAAATTTATTACTAGGTGATTCAATTCCACAATATATTTTAGAGAAAATTTTAAAATTTGCAAACGATCAGGAAGTCACAAATAATATTTTTTTTGAGATAGAAAAATTGATTGATGAATGTGAAAGTTTAGAATCAAAACATGAGCAGCAAACAGAATCTAGTAAAAAATAGTTTAGCATATCATTAGCTTTTAAGTCTGAAATAATTATTTTTTAAAATAGTAAAATAATATAGATTCTATATACCAAAAAGTAATCTTTTTAGTATAAATATTATAATTGCTCTATTTTAAAAAACGACATCTTGTGCTAAAATATAGTAAGAGTAGGAGATTATCATATATGGACTTAATGTTTATACTAGCACAGATATTTGGTGTAGTAGCGTGGTTTTTACTAGCAATAAGTTATTATAGAGAAAACACCAAAAGAATATTATTTCTTCAGTTATTATCAATATCTTTTTATTGTCTTAATTATTTATTTTTAGGAGCATTTACTGGAATAATAGTTATTTTAATAGAACTAACTAGAGATTATGCTTATTATAAAACAGATAAAGATAATTTAGTCTTTTTATGTAGTATACCATTATATTTGATTCTAGCGTATTTTTCAAGGAATGATTTAATAGAATTAATTCCTATTGTAGCAAGTGTTTTTGAAGGTTTTACACTTACTAAAAAGAAGTTTATTATAGTACCAGGAGCTCTATTGGTATACACTTTATGGATTGCTTATGATATGGCAGTTAGATCATATACCGGCGTTATAACTGATGCTATAATAGTAGGATCTAATCTATTTATAATAATTGGATACTTTATTAGATTAAAGAGAATAAAAGATTTTAAAGTAATAAGTAATCACCATATTGATAAAGAAACTTTTAAGGATATATATTCTCTTGATAAAGCTAATTATGATAAAGATATACTATGGGACTCTAAGTATCAAGAAGATTTATATAATCGAAATAAGGACTCATTTACTTTTATAAAATATAAAAAAGATATACTTGGTTATGTTAATTATTTAGTTCTTACTAAAGAAGAATATGATGAGATAATTAATTTAGATGAACTTAAAATTAATTACGATAAAGAAGATATATTAACTTATAAATTAGAATCTAGTAATTATATAATAATAGATTCTATTGTTATTAAGCCTGACTATGAAAGTAAAAAAGTAGTAAAGATATTTTCAAGAGCAATTAGAAAGTATTTTAGAGAAAAAGAAAAACAAGGTTATAAGATTGATAGTATTGTTTCCGTAGGTGTAACTGACTTTGAAAAGAAGGTATTAGAAGACAGTTCTTTTATAAAGATAAAGAAATTAAATGATAATAATATACTATATAAGTATAATAAGAAGGGTAGTAATATTAATGGAAAAAGAAATAGTTAAGAAGTTACATGATAGTAATACAAATAAAATAGTAATTGGAAATATTGATACTGGTAAAACAGGTAATGTTTTATTTCCATTAGTAGATTATATTATTTCTGAAAAAGAGAATTTATTAATTATAGATTCTAAGGAAGAGTATTATAAAACATATATTAATGAGTTAAAGGAAGCTAAATATGATGTAGTAGTTTTAAACTTTAGAGATACCAAAAAGACTAATACTTGGAATCCACTTGAGTATCCATATAGTTTATATAAAAATGGTGATAAAGATCTAGCTATTGATTTAGTTACTAAAATAGGAGAGATTATCTTCCATGATGATAGTACTTCTGATCCATACTGGGAAAACTGTGCGACAGACTTTTTTACTGGAGTTGTTCTTGGATTATTTGATGACGCTAAGGTAAGTGAAGTTAACTTAAATAGTGTTTTTGGTATGTTTAACTCTGATAAGAAGATAAAAGAATCTTATTTATTAAATAGATATTTTAGTTTGAAGGATAAAACAGACCCAGCTTATTTAAGCGCTTCTAGTACTGCTTTTGCACCTAAAGAGACAAGGGCTAGTATTTTATCACTTGCTAAGCAAAAGCTTAAACCATATATCTTAAAATATAGTTTAACTAACATGCTTTCTAAAAGTAATTTTGATTTCATAAAACTTCTAAATAAAAAAACAGCTATATTCATAATAACTAAAGATGAAAATACTGATATTAATTTACTAGCGCCAATATTTATTAATCATTTATATAGTTTAATTTTAGCAAATAAAGAAAAATTTAAATATAACTTTATATTAGATAATTTCGATACTCTAGTAAACGTTAATGGGTTAGTAGATATGTTAAGTTCATCTCAATATAGAAATGTTAATTTCTATATTGGTACAAGAAATCATGATAGCTTTACTCATACCTATGGTAAAAATACTGAAAGTATACTTACTAAAATATCTATGGAAAGTACAAGTATTAAAATAGAAACTAATGGTACTACTACTAAAACTATAAAGGGAAGAAATCTTCTTAAGAAAGATTTATATTTCACTGAGATAGAGTATCCTGATGCACCAAATAATAAGTATAATGTATTTGATGTAGAAAAATATGTTACAGATAAGTTCTTAGAGCAGATAGATGATATAACCAAGGGAGCTTCTAAAGCAGTAGATAAACTTGGTAAAAAAGCATCTGAAATAACTAGTGAGTTAGGAATAGATGAAGTAATAAGTAAAATAGATAAGAAGATAGCTGAACTATCCAAAGGAAAAAGGACTAATTAAGTTCTTTTTTTCATATATTTTTTTAGGTGAAATTATGAAAAAAGTAATATTGTTTTTAATACTTATGTTAATCCCAGTAAAAGTATTTGGATATTCCAGTAGTGCGACTAGTGCCATTTTAATGGATACAGATAATAATAGAATTATATATTCTAGTAATATTCATAATGTCAGAAGTGTTGCTTCTATATCTAAAATAATGACAGCCGTTCTTGCGATAGAATCAGGCAAACTAGATGATATTGTAATTATTGGTGATGAGATAGAAGGATCTTATGGATCAGGCGTTTATATATCTAAAGATGAAAAATTAACTCTTGAAGATTTAGTATATGGTTTAATGCTTAGGAGTGGTAATGATGCTGCTTTAGCAATTGCTAATTATGTAGGTGGATCAACCGAAAACTTTGTTAAAATGATGAATGAAAAAGCGGTAAGTATTGGTATGAAGGAAAGTACTTTCTATAATCCTAGTGGACTTGACAGTAGTACAATGAAAGGTAATTATTCTTCCGCATATGATATGGCGGTTCTTGCTAGTTACGCAATGGATAATGAGACATATAAAGAAATAACAAAGACTAAGAATTATAAACTTAAAACTAATAAAAATACCTATGAATGGATTAATAAAAATAAGTTACTATCTTCATATAAATATACAACAGGAGGTAAAACAGGATTTACAGAAATAGCTAGACGAACTCTTGTCACTACTGCTAGTAAAGATGGTGTAAACCTAGTGGCAGTAACATTAAATGATGGTAATGATTTTGGAGATCATAAATCTTTATTTGAAGAAGCTTTTAAAGAATATACTAATTATGAACTTTTAAAGAAAGGTTATATAGATATAATTGATGAAGATTATTATAGTAATAGAAAATTCTATATAGAAGAAAAATTTAATTATATACTTAATGATAATGAAAAAGACAGTGTTCTTTTAAAATTTAACTTAGATAGAAAATATACATACGATAATGGTGATAAAGTAGGAGTAGTCTCTGTATATATTGGTGATAAAGAAGTATTTAAAACTGATGTTTATATTGAACTTAAAAAAAAGAAAATTAAAATTATAGATATGATATTAGGGTGGTTTAAATGATTAACTTAATTTGGGGAGGATTTATATTACTAGGTATTATTTATTACTTAATTACTGGTAATATTAGTAGTATAAATGACCAAATATTATCTAGTGGTAAGACAAGTTTAGATATGATTATTCAAATGTTTCCAGTAATGGCTGTGTGGCTGGGACTCATGAATATTGCCAAAGAAGCAGGTTTATTAAATAAATTATCTAGTTTTATATCACCAATTCTAGGTAAACTATTTCCAGAAATTCCCAAAGGACATGAATCAATTTCTTTTATTGCATCAAATGTTGTTGTTAACATGTTTGGTCTTGGAAGTGCTGCTACACCATTTGGATTAAAAGCAATGAAATCCTTACAAGAACTTAATAAGAAAAAGGATGTTGCTAGTAGAAGTATGATAACTTTTCTAGTTCTAAATACAGGCGGAGTTACTATAGTACCAACAACAATAATATCTCTTCGTATGATGCATGGTAGTAGTAACCCTACAGAAATAGTAATAACTTGTGTTTTAGCTACCATTTGTTCTTCTGTATCAGGACTTATCTTGGATAGAATTATAGCAAGGAGAAATTCATGAATCTAATATCAAGTTTAATAATACCAATAATGGTTTTAGTGGTTGTATTATATGGTATATATAAGAAAGTAGATATATATGATGTATTTATAGAAGGGGCTAAAGAGGGTTTCTCAATGGTCCTAACTGTTTTTCCTTATTTATTAGGAATGATACTCGCTATAAACTTATTTTTAAATAGTAATATACTAAGTTCCTTAGTAAACTTTTTAGAACCTGTTCTTCGTATAATAGGCATTCCATTTGATATTATACCAATGGCAATTATGCGACCAATATCGGGAACTTCAACGCTTGCTATACTAAATAATATATTTTCACAATACGGACCAGATTCTTTTATAGGAAGATTAGCATCTACTATTCAAGGATGTACTGATACCACTTTTTATGTAATAACACTATATTTTGGAAGTATAGGTATTAAAAAAATAAGATATAGTTTATATGTTGGTTTATTTGCTGATCTAGTGGGTATTATAGCTAGTATATTAATAGTAAAGTGGATTTTTTAATATTGCTTTTTCATCTATAAAGGTATAATATATATAATAGGTGATAGCATATGAATAATATAAAAATAATTGAAGCAGAAATGCGTGAAAAGGCTAATTATGATTTAGCAAAAAGCATGATAAATGTATCTAAAAAAACACTAGACGTTCTAGCAAATACATATAGTTTAGAATTTAATAGTATAAATGATGATTTATATCGTATAATAACTATTAGTATGTTTTCTTTGTTAGAACAAAATAACGCTATTGGTAAAAAAACGCAAGATATTTTATATGATAATGCTATCGGTTTAAGAAGTTCTCTTGAAAAGGAACAAGTAGAATTAATTCAAATATCAAGTTCACTTAGTAAAATTATGGAAGAGAAAATGGGCAACCAGTTACTAATTCAAATAAAAAGTAATGGTACTAAAACAGAAACTAATTTAAGTGATTATATTACGAAAACAGCGAGTGCTGGTAAAACTTTGTCAAGTAGTTCTTTTCCAAATATCGAAAGACAAATTGATTTTTATAACAATAAAATAGTTCAAGAATTAAAAGTTCAAGATAACTTATCTTTAGCAAATGAAATAATGGATTTGTTAAATAGTTCTAAATTGATATATTTATATAAATTAAGCTGTGAAAATAAAATTATGTTTGGCAATTTTGCAAATCTAGTTAATACAACAGGAACATACTTTACTAATTATGCTAAAAGTGTTGATGATTTAATTATATCTAGAACACCAAGTACAGATATGGATGAACTTGGAGTTCCAAAAGAAAGAAGAAGTTTAATTCAAAATTTACAATCTGCTAGAGAATTATACTTAGGAGATGAACAAAAGAAAAAGTAGTATAGCAATATGCTACTTTTTCTTGTAAATAAGGCCTTTAGATGGTATAATGTCTATGGTGATATGAGTGGAAAGAGTACAGAAAGTAATTGCTAATAACGGTTATTGTTCAAGACGTAAGGCTGAAGAATTAATCAAAAAGGGCAAAGTAAAAGTTAATGATGTAGTTATTAGAGAATTAGGTACTCTAGTAAATACAAATGATACAATTGAAGTTGATGGATATGTTTTAGAAAACAATGTGGAAAAAGTATATATATTACTTAATAAGCCACGTGGTGTAGTAACATCTACAAGTGATGATAAGCATCGTAAAGTTGTTACAGATTTAATCAATATACCAACTAGAGTATATCCAGTAGGTCGATTAGATTATGATACAACAGGTGCATTACTACTTACAAATGATGGGAATCTAACAAATTTATTGTTACATCCTAGTAATAATATTGAAAAAGTATATATTGCTAAAATAAAGGGTATACTAACTGTAGGACATCGTAAAACACTAGAAAATGGTGTTGTTATCGATGGAGAAAAAACAGATAAATCAAGAGTAAGAACTCAAAAAATTGATCGAAAAACAAATACATCAATTGTTGAAATAACTATTCATGAGGGAAGAAACCATCAAATTAAGAATATGTTTAAGGCATTAGGATACGAAGTGATTAAATTACGTCGTGATAGTGTTGCTTTCTTAAACTGTGATGGCATTCCAACTGGCGAATACAGATTTTTATCAGTAAAAGAAGTAAAAGTATTATATAACTTGGTAAACAATTCTAAGTAATATAGTGCTTTTTTCACACTATTTTTTTACTAAACATACAATATAATATTATGACAGGGGTGATTATTATGGTTAAAATTTATGGAGAAGTAGATGCATTAACAAATATAAATAATGAATCTTATTTAAAAAGAAATTATCAAACATATATTAGTAAATATCCTGATTCTAAATTTATAATGTTTGACTTCAAAGATTTTAAACATTTTAATGATACATATGGACATGATATTGGAGATGTTTATTTAAAACTATTTGCTGAAATTTTGAAAGAAAATTTTAAAGATTCAGTAGTTGTAAGACTACATGGTGATGAGTTTGTCATACTAACAAACAAATCTTTAGAAGAAATTGATAAATTATTTAATTTGTGTGATTCAAGAATAAAGTTATCTTTTGATGCTGGAGTTATACCTGAAGTATTTAGTTATAATGCGGGTATAGTTAATGCTGAGCATGGAATAAATAATACAGCTACTAAAGCTGATTATATGATGTATTATGCTAAACAAAATAATAAGCGTTCGCAGTTTTTTAAAGCTGAAATTTGGAACAAGAAGATGCTTGAAGATGACTTTATCAAATCAATTAATGAGAGTACAGAAAATAGAGAATTTAATTATTTTAGTCAAACTTTATATACACCAGATAAAAACAAAACAGAATTTGAATCTATATGCACAAGGGGTAAAGATTGTAGTATCATATTTACACCTGAAAAGTATGACTTTTTAAGAAACAATTCACAGCTAAAAAAAATTGATTTATTTAATTTGCAATATTTATTATTGAGACTTAATTTAGATAATAATAAAGTAATACTTAGTTTAGATCATAAATCATTATTATCAAAACCTGATTTAATTGAATATTTACAATTATTAGTTGAGGTTATGAATTTTAAGTCAAATAATTTAGTAATTAGTATAAATGTTAATGATATTGACAAGAAAAATCAAGATAAGCTTATTAACTTAATTAATAATATAAAAGCATTAGGTTTTAAAGTTGGTATAGACAGATATAATAGTAAAACAGGTGATACAATTTATGAAAACGCACCTGTTGATTATATAAAATTTGATGATGCTTATTGGAAAAGCGCACTAGATAATCCCAAAATAGATTATTCTTTAAAATCAAAAGTTAATATGTTTACAAATTATATAAACCCATCTATTCCAATATTTACATGTATTGAGAAAGAACATGAATTTATATATGCAAAAAACATAACTAAAAAACCTATATTATTAGGTGGTAATTATTTTGAAGAAAGTAAAAAAATGATATTAAAAAAAGACTAAATATTAATAACTATTGTAGTTATATTAATATTTAGTCTTTTATATTGTTGTATTATTTTTCTTCCTCATCAGAAACTTCAACAATCGCACCAACAGGGCAACCTTCTTTAGCGTCATTAGCTTCATCAATTTTATCTTCTGGAATTACATCGACTTTTACGAATGCAATACCATTATCATTTATTTCAAAAACATCATCACAGATAGCTTGACAAGCACCACAACCGATACATACGTCTTCTAAAACTTTCATTTTCATAATTAATCCTCCTGTAAACATTATAATTAAAAAGTGTCAAAAAAGCAATATTTGATACTAAAAAGATTCTATTTATGTTATGATAAATATGGTGATAGAGTATGGCTAGTCGTGTTGAGAGATACTATGATAATAATATAGATACTAACAAAAGAAGCTTAAAAAACAGAGAACTATATAAGACTATATATGAAGATGAAACATATTCTAATATAGAAGGTATAGTTGAAACTTCAAAAACAAATGAAATAGATATAAAAAAAGTACAAGAATTGTTATTAAAACAAGAAAAGGAATTTAAAACAAGAAATCAATTGGTAAAAAAAGAATTAGAAATACCTGATATGGAAACTCTTGATGACCATGAAAGTAAAAATTATGATATAAGAGATATTTTAGCTCAAGCAAAAGAGGAACAAGAAGAAGATGATGATAAACGTCGTAGTTTAAAAGATATTGATTTTGATAGTATTAGAAAGAGAATTAGTAGTGCTGAAAAGTATGAAGTTAAAGATGCTGAAAAAGATTTTCAGGAATTAAAAGAACTTATTAGTACCATCGCAGGATCTAATAAAGAATTAAATAAACTTGCTGATAAAGATTTGAGCCTTGATATGTTTGCTGATTTGGCTGCTTCAACTAACGAAATATCAAAAGAAGATTCCGACGTAATAAAGAAAATTATTGCGGAAGCTAAGCAAATTGAAGAAGATAGCATAAAATCTGAATTGCCAATTGAAGTTGATAAATCTTTCTATACTTCAACATTAAACTTAAAGAAAAAAGATTTTGAGTCAGAAGATGATGAAGAAGAAAAAAGTGTTAGTTTAGGTTTTAAAATTACAGTTATAGTATTAATTATAATTATTGCAGTAGCTGCAGTAGTAGTTGGTTATAATATATTAAAATAAGTTATACTCTTAAGTATAACTTTTTTATTTTTTCACAGTATATCTTTATATTACAACATAAAATGACATTTTTAAGCAAACATTATGGTTTTGTGGTATAATCTTTGTAGGTGATAGTAGATGACAACGGAACAACTAATAAGAATATTTTCAATGGTAATAGTTACATTTTTATTTGTAACATTTTTAATACCTTTTATTAAAAAGATAGCAGAACATATAGGAGCAATGGATATTCCAAATGCTAGAAAGGTTCATAAAAAACCTATGCCTAGACTTGGTGGTCTTGGTATATATCTTGGATTTTTACTTGGATATATGATGTTTGGATCTCCAAGTGCAATTATGAATTCTGTTTTAATAGGTAGTTTTATAATTGTAATGACTGGAGTACTAGATGATATTAAGCCGTTAAAAGCTAGTGTGAAATTTTTTGGACAGTTGGCGGCAGCTTGTATTATTGTATTTTATGGACAATTATTTATGCAACAAATTTCTGCTTTTGGATTTACAGTGGATTTTGGAATTTTAGCTAAGCCGGTATCAATTTTCTTTATATTAGGTTGTATAAACTGCATAAATTTAATAGATGGATTAGATGGTTTAGCTAGTGGAATAAGCGCAATATATTTTTTAACAATAGGTATTATTGCCGCGATTCAAGGAAAGTTTGGTTTAGATTGTGTGCTTGCATTTGTAATGCTAGGGTCAACTCTTGGTTTCTTAGTTCACAATTTCTATCCAGCTAAAATTTTTATGGGTGATTCAGGTTCAATGTTCTTAGGTTTTATTATTGCAGTAATCGCACTTTTAGGATTTAAGAATGTAACTATGACATCGCTTATTATTCCACTTCTAATTTTAGCTATTCCAATATTAGATACATTATTCGCAATAATGAGAAGGCTTTTAAAAGGAGAGAGTATATCGACTCCTGATAAATTTCATATACATCATCAGTTTTTAAATAGAAATTTTTCTCAAAGAACAACTGTTCTTGTTATATATATAATTGATATATTGTTTGCTTTTGCTTCAATAGTATATTTCTTAAAAGATAGAGTATTAGGTTATATAATATATGGATTACTTTTACTAATAGTGCTTATTTTTGTAATTAAGACTAATATTGTATTTGATCATGAATCTAAAAAAGGTAAAGATGAGTCAAAAAAAGATTTGCCAAATGAAGATGAACAAGTAGAAGAAGTAGTAGAAAAAATTGTACAAAAAGATAATAAGGTAGTAAAAAGAAGAAAGAAAAAATAATAAATAATTTAAAATAATCCATAATATCTATAGGTGATATTATGGATTTTAATTTATCTGAAATTTGGGATACTTCTTTTAGAGCTATCGTATCTTTAATAGCTTTATTTGTTATTACTAAAATAATAGGAAAAAAACAAGTTTCGCAACTTAGTTTATTTGATTATGTTGTAGGAATATCAATAGGTAACTTTGCTGCGGAAATGACTATTAATTTAGATTCTAGTGAAATAAACGGAATTGTAGCAGTCTCAATTTTTGGAATTATTGCGTTTATAGTATCTTATTTAACTATGAAAAGTGTTAAGATAAGAAAATTTTTCGCAGGTTCTCCAACTGTATTGGTTCAAGAAGGCAAAATTGTTACCAAGAATATGAGAAAAGCTAGATTTGATGTAGATGATTTATTAGAGGTTTGTAGGTGTAATGGCTTTTTCAATATAAATGAAATAGAATATGCCTTAATGGAAGCTAATGGTGATGTTAGTTTTTTACCTAAGGTAGATTATAAACCGCTTACAGTTAAGGATATGAATTTAAAAATAAAACAAGATAGCTTGGTCGCAAATATAATCTTAGACAGTAAAGTTATGATAAATAATTTGAAAAATATGGGTAAGGATGAAGAGTGGCTAAATCAACAACTAAAAGTTCTTGGATATTATACAGTTAATAATATTATTTTAGCTACACTTGATATTAATGATAAATTAACAGTTTATGAAAAACAGTTCCAAGGTAGAGTTAAAGATGTATTAGACTAATATATAATGTAAAGAAGTAGTACTAGGCTTTGACTTAGTACTGCTTTTTGTTTATAATGATAATAGGTGATAGAAGTGAACAGAAATTTTTGTGCATCAGTGTTTATAATTAATCCTGAAGATAGAAAAATATTATTAATTAAACATAAAAAAATGAATAGATGGGTACAACCAGGTGGACACGTAGAAACTGGTGAAACTCCAGAAGAAACTGCTTTGCGAGAAGTATATGAAGAAACTGGACTAAAAGTTACTTTGCTAGGTGAAAGATTTCCAAGAGAAAGTGATTTTGTAAGACCACTTGGTATTCAAAAGAATATGAATGGCAAAGGGGATATGCATATTGATATTATATATGCTGGTATTCCTAACTATAGTGTTGATCCAATTATTAATAAAGAAGAGAGTTACGGAGCTAAATGGTTTAGCCGCGGAGAACTTGAACATATTGATGTATTTCCTGATATAAAAATAACAATGGATTATCTTTTAAAAGAAATATTTAGGTAGGTGAATTTAAATTATGGATTTTTTAAAACTTTTTTTTGAAGATGGAATGACTGATTTTTGGATAAATATTTTACTTCCAGTTTTGTCAATAATAATACCCGTATTTGCGACATTATATACTGTTAATAGTAGAATTAAAGCACAAAATAAAGAGAACCATCAACCATATGTTGTTCTTGAAAAAGTAGTAGATATGGATAAAATAAATGAATTTTCTTATTATTTAACTCCAATTGGAAGAAATTTTTTAGAAGCAAATCCACAAATAGATTATTCTAATATTGAAAGTGATAATGATATTAATGTTAAATTAATGCTTCATAATATTGGTTATGGAGTAGCTACCAATATTAAATTTTATAATTTATTAACAGGTTTGCAAGTCCATGGTACACAAGCATCTAATGAAGAGTTTAACCAAAAACTATTTACTACATTAGATATGCAATCTGATGAACAAAAAACAGTTCAGGCTAGATTAATTAATTTAGTTAGAGAAGATGAAAATGGTGTTTCAAAAGATGACCATATAAGAATGCTTTGTGTTTATCGCGACTTACATGAGAATATATATAATTTTATAATAAGTATAAATGCAAAGAATGATAATCATTATGATTTCTTTGCATATCAACCTTCTAGCCATAGTTATGCTAAGTGGCATAAAGAAAATAAAAAAGAGTTTAAGATGATATTAAATACATATAAAGGAAAAAAATAGCCATTAGCTATTTTTTTTTCTTCTTCTTCTCTTTTTAATTATATAAACTCTAAATAATTTAAGTATTATAATAATGATAATGAAGTATAAAGTATTTAATATGTCTTCATTTTCAGTATCACTATTTTCTTCATTTTGATCATCGTTCCAAATTTTGAGATTGTTCTTTTTAGCTTCAGCTTCTACCTCTTGTAAATGAGCAGTATAATCATAATCTCCATATAAATATTTTACTTCAGCTAAGCCTTTTTTAATTAATATTTCTTGAAGTAAAGTATCATCTATCCACACCCATACTAAGTCACGATTATATTTATCTGTTTTATTACTATTTGGATCATACTCGATTTCTATTTTTTTAGCATTAGTCAAACTATCACAAGTGAATTTACTTGCTTCTTTGCCAAATGGCTCTATTTGATTAGTTGATTCTGGCGTATCTATAGCCAAAAATCTAGTCTTTATTACATTACCATCCATATTAAAATATGCAGTATCACCATCGACACACTTATTTAATGTTACAGTATATTTATCAAATGCATATGCCTTATTTATACCTATAATAATAAGAAATATAAAACAAATATAGTATAAAAATTTCTTCATATTACCTCCTATATTATTAATTAATTATATAATAATATATTAAATATTTGTATATATTAAAGTAGCAAAATAAAAAACTTTACACAAAGCATAGGTTTGTGATACAATATTGCAGTTATGAGGAAGTGTATTTATGAAAAAAATTAGAAATATTGCAATTATCGCCCATGTTGACCACGGTAAAACTACATTGGTAGATAAATTATTACAAATGTCAGGTACTTTTAGAGAGAACGAAGAAGTAGCAGAAAGAGCTATGGATTCTAATGATATTGAAAGAGAAAGAGGAATTACAATTCTTGCTAAAACAACAGCAATTAATTATAATGATACTCGTATTAATATTTTAGATACTCCAGGACATGCTGACTTTGGTGGAGAAGTTGAAAGAATAATGAACATGGTTGATGGTGTTCTTTTAGTAGTCGATGCTTATGAAGGAACAATGCCACAAACTAGATTCGTTTTAAAGAAAGCTTTAGAAGCTGGTGTTACACCAGTAGTAGTAGTAAATAAAATAGATAAGCCAACAGCTAGACCAAAAGAAGTTGTAGATGAGGTTTTAGATTTATTTATTGAACTTGGAGCTGATATTGATCAATTAGAATTCCCAGTTGTTTATTGTTCTGCTATTAATGGTACATCTAGTATGAATCCAGATATAGCTACACAAGCACCAACTATGAATCCAATCTTAGATTTAATAATTGAACATATACCAAGTCCTAATGTTTCTGAAGAAGGAAATTTACAATTTCAACCAGCTTTACTTGATTATAATGACTTCGTAGGAAGAATCGGTATTGGTCTTGTTAAAAGAGGTAATGTTAAAGTTAATCAAATGGCTTCATGTGTAAGACTTGATGGTAGTATTAAACAATTTAGAATTCAAAAAATGTTTGGTTATTTTGGACTAAAAAGAGTTGAAATTAGTGAAGCATCAGCAGGTGATATTATTGCAATCGCAGGACTACCTGATGTTGAAGTTGGAGAAACTATTTGTGAAATAGGGGCTGAAGAAGCACTTCCTATATTACGTATTGATGAACCAACATTACAAATGACATTCTCTACTAATACTAGTCCATTTGTAGGACGTGAAGGTAAGATATTAACTGCCAGCAAAATTCAAGAAAGATTATTTAAAGAAACTGAAAAAGATGTATCTTTAAAAGTTCAAAAGGGTGAAGGTAATGAATCATGGATCGTATCAGGTCGTGGTGAACTTCATTTATCAATCTTAATTGAGAATATGCGTAGAGAAGGTTTTGAACTACAAGTTTCTAAACCACAAGTAATTAAAAAAGAAATCGATGGTGTTATGTCTGAGCCATTTGAAGAATTACAAATTGACTGTCCAGATGAATATATTGGTGGTGTTATTGAAGCTTTAGGTAAAAGAGAAGCAAACATGGAACACATGAGTAATAGTAATGGACAAACAAGAATTCTTTATACTATTCCTTCAAGAGGATTAATTGGTTTTTCAACTGATTTTATGACTCTAACAAAAGGTTATGGTATGCTTAGCCACACTTATAAAGAATATAGACCTCTAGCAGGAACTGCTGTTGGAGAAAGAAAACTTGGTGTAATGGTTTCTATGGAAAATGGAAAAGCAACAGCATATGCCTTAGGTCAATTAGAAGACCGTGGTGTAATGTTTATTGAACCAGGTGCTGAAGTTTATGAAGGTATGATTGTTGGTGAACATAGTCATGAAAATGATATCGTAGTTAACGTTGTAAAAGGTAAAAACTTAACTAATACAAGAAGTGCTGGTAAAGATCACACTGTTGTATTAAAAAGACCAAGATTATTATCTTTAGAAATAGCTCTTGATTATATTAATAGCGACGAACTTGTAGAAGTTACGCCAGTTAATTTCCGTATAAGAAAGAAATATTTAACTGAAAACGAAAGAAAAAGAAATAGAAATAATTAAGATAGATTACTCTGTCTTTTTTTCTTGTAAAACTAATTCTTTTATGATAGTATTATATTAGAATAGGAAGGGTATGTATGTTAGAATCTTTAATTGTATTTGGTAAGGTATTTGGCCTTCTTATAATATTATTTATTGGTGTTATGATATTATTTGTTTATCCAACTAACTTATTATATAAAAATGATAAATTTGAACCTAAAGGTGATACTGATAAAATTTTAATAGGAACATCGATCTTTTTAACTGTTATAACGATACTTTTATATTATTATTATCATATTAGCAATAGCTATATGTGTAATATTTCATCATATTTTGATTGTTTAAAGAATGGTTCTAGTTTAGGTATATATATACTTTTATTTATCCATTTAGTCCTTATTATTGTATTTAATTTAGCCTTTATTAATAAATTAAAAGAAGTTATTAAATCTAAAAAATTAGATATATATTTATTTATATTTGCATCATTAAGTATTTTCTTAGTATTATTTAATTATAGAATTTATGAGAATATATTTGATAATGAAACTTTAATTTATTTTCCTATAAGGGTATTATTATATTTAATCGTATATTCACCACTATATTCTTATCTGCTTATAAATTATATTTTAAATCCAATTAAAAAGAAAAAAACGAAGAAGAAAGTTACCAAGAAAAAGTAACTTTCTTCTTTTATGTCGATTTGCGCTACCTTCTAAAATATGGTAAAATTATAGTGCTTGCTTAAAAAGAAGAGGTGTAATTTTGATAGATAATACGAAGATTATTACCAAGTTTATTGCAATGTTATTATTTGCTTTAGTACTTGTTATTGGTAATAATGTAGTAGAGTTATTAAACGAATCAGATATAGTAATCGAAGATAAGATTCTAGCTGGTTCAAACGATATTGAATCTAACAAGGAAGTAGCTGAAATTACTGCTAAAGCGTTAATTATAAGTTCTACCGAAGACTTAGAAATTAAAGCTAAGGTAATAGTGAAAGAAGAAGAGGAAGTAGTTAAACCAGTTATTGTTTATGATGGTTTAACACTAGAAGAATTAACAAATAAATTGAATAGGGTATTAAAATCAACTTTGACTGGTACAGGTGGTTCATTTGCTAATTACGCTATTCAGTTAGGTGTAGATCCTTATTTAGCAGTTGCTATAGTACTTCAAGAAACAGGATGTTACTGGGGAACTTGTAGTGCGATGGTTAATCAATGTTATAATGTAGGTGGTATGAAAGGTGGATACTATTCATGTTGGGGTGGCTCATATGCAGCTTTTTCAAACATTGATGAAGGTATACAAGCATACGTTTATAATTTATATAATAATTACGTTTCCAGAGGGTTAATAACTGCAGAAGCTATGAATGCTTCATATGCAGAAGATACGTTATGGGCAAGCAGAGTAAATAATTATATAAATATAATAAAAAACAGTTAGATTATTATTTCTAACTGTTTTTTATATATAAAAAAAGAGAGGAAACTCTCTTTTTATTATCTATTGTAGAATTCAACGATTAATGCTTCATTAATATCAGCATTTAATTCACTACGAGATGGAACTCTTACATAAGTCCCAGCTAATTTTGCTTCATCAAAAGTAACAAATTCAACTCTATTATGTAATGCTTCTAATGATGCTTTAACTACTGCTAAATCTTTACCAGCTTTAATAGCGATTACATCACCAGGAGTACATCTGTAAGAAGCGATATCAACTTTTTTACCATTAACAGTAATATGTCCATGGTTAACTAATTGTCTTGCTCCATTTCTTGTAGATGCAAATCCAATTCTGTATACTAAATTGTCTAAACGACTTTCTAGTAAACCTAAGAAATCTTCACCGTGAACGCCTTTCATTTTTGAAGCGTCACTGAATGTTCTCTTGAATTGTTTTTCATTCATACCATACATAAATCTAACTTTTTGTTTTTCAGCTAATTGAACACCATAGTTAGATTGTTTTTTAGCACGTTTTTGTCCGTGTTGTCCTGGTGCGAATGGTTTTTTAGCTAATTCTTTACCAGTTTCACTAATTGAGAAACCTAAACGTCTAGCTCTACGAAATGTTGCTCCAGTATATCTTGCCATAATTTTCTCCTCCTCTAAATATTCATATAAATTCAGAAGACTAAATAGCCAAATCATAGGGTGTCTTATTCTAATATTTTCGCTTTGCAGCAAAAGTTACGCAATAAACCCTAAAGGTAATAGACACGTTACAATCTTCTATTTAGCGCTGCTAATTCATACGCAATATTGATTATATATATTTTAGCCTTAAAAGTCAAGCATTTATAACACTTTTACTTGTTTGCGGTATATTTTTTTCTTTTTTCTTTTAAATATTTTATGCTATTACTAGTGTTATTTATAGAAGAACTTTTTATAGGTTGACTGATACTTGATTTGAGATTAGTTTTCTTAATATACTTAGTTATATATTCTCTTAATATAAGTAAATCTTCTTTACCTAAACTTTCTATATCAATCATATTTTTTATTAGATAGTTTACTAAGCAACTAGGCATGTCAGGAACATCTTCCAATAATTTTTCCATATTAGGTATTACCATGCCGTTTCTAGTACAATATAAATCATTATTTAAATTTGAATATATTCTTTTAAACTCTTCAAATTGACCATTTACAATATTGCTTACTTTATTAGGGTTTTCAAATTTTAAAGTCATTCTAATATCCCCAAGATAAGATAGTGAGCAAAGAGTCTCAAATAGTTGTTTCTCATTAACAACTTTATTACTATTTAAAATAAGTGAAGTTCTAATGGCATTGATTCTATTTTTTTTAATAGCTTCTTTAACTTTATCGTCACTTTCTACTAACATAATTGGTTTTTGAGTACGACCAGCCATATAAAAATTGTTCCAGTTTTCTAAATCGTATAGAAAATCGAACTTATCTATAACACCAATTTTGAAAAAATTATCATTATAAGGTATATCACTAACATAACTTATATCTGTACCTAAATGTAAAATAGGTCTAAGAAGTTGTATAGCAAATCTACTATATTCATTTGGATTATTCTTCTTATTTTCTTTATGCCATCTTAAAGAATCATCGACAGTAGCGATAATGTCAATTTGTCTTTGTGTACTATTATTATAACCTGTTTGATTTTTTACAGCAGAACCATATCCGATAATGTCAAGTGTCTTTGGCTTAGTCTCCATAAAGTCTTTAATAGTTTGTCTAATACTTTTTTCTTGCATACTTCAACTCCTAAGTAATAATATTCTTTATTATAGTTTTATATTGTCAATATGTAAAGTATTTTATTCAATAAAATTTGACAAAAACTATACAAAAATGACAAAAAATATGGTATTATTATAATAGCGAGGTGAATGTATGGAAGAAATTACATTATATGGTGTTACACTTACGGTAATTACTATGTTGTTAATTGTTGTAGTTCTATATGCTATTCGAGCTAGTAAGAATAAAGGGTTTAAAAAGAAATTAGAGTTTTTGGATATAGAAAAAAATAGAATCTCGGGGACACCAATCATTCCTGAGTTATCTAAAATAGAAAGTTATACAGGAAATGAAAAATTAAGTATTATGTATAATGAGTGGAAGGGTAGATTAGAAGATATTAATGAAACTCAAATACCTAAAATAACAGATATGTTATTAGAGGCTGATTATACATTATCTCAAATGGATTATAAATCAACTTTATATAAAATAGCGAAATTAGAAATGGAAATTTATAAGGTAAGAACTAATGCTGAATTTTTACTTGATGAAATTAAGGATGTTACTTCTAGTGAAGAACGTAATAGAGCAGTAATTACAAAACTAAAAACAAGATATAGAGAACTTTTTCAAAAGTTTAATGATACAAAAGGAGATTATGGCGTAATAGCTGATTCCATATCATTACAGTTTGAAAACATAGCTAAGAGATTTGAAGATTTCGAAAGAGTTATGGAAAATAGTCAAATTCATGAATTAACTCAAATAACTACTTCAATTGAAGAAATGCTTGAGCATATGAATGTTGTTATTGAAGAAATGCCTGCGATTGTTTTAATGGCAATGGGGGTTATTCCTAAGAAAATAGAAGAACTTAAAAGATATTATGATGCAATGAATAAGGCAGGTTTTCCACTTGATTATTTAAATGTTGAATATAATATTGAAGAAGCAAATAAAAAGTTAAGTGATATTTTATCCAGAGCTAAAATACTTAATATGGAAGATAGTGTTTTAGAACTTAAAGTATTAAATGAATACTTTGAAGGATTATTCACAGATTTTGAAAAAGAAAAAGTTAATCGTAAGACATACGAAGAAACTTTATCATCTTTTGATCGTAAACTAACAGGTATTAATAAATTAGTTGCGGATATTTTCAAACAACTTAATGATATTAAAAGTGTTTATGACTTAAACGACGATGATATTGTTTTATTAAATAAAATAAGAGAAGAATTGAAAAAGTTAAATACTGATTATAAAGTATTAGTTGATCATACTGGAAATAGTACTTTTGCATATTCTAAATTATGTAAAGAACTAGATGTATTAGTTGTTAGATTAAGCGCAATAGAAGAAAGCTTAGATTCAACACTTGATACAATAGGTAATATGAAAGAAGACGAAGTAAGAGCTCGTCAACAACTAGAAGAAGTAAAAGTTATTCTTAAAAATGCAAAATCAAAAATGCGTGAATATAAACTTCCAGTTGTACCTGAATCTTATTATATTGAACTTTCTGAAGCACAAAGTGCTATTAAAGAAATAATATTAGAACTTGATAAAAAACCAATATCTATAAGTATATTAAATACTAGAGTAGATACTGCTAGAGATTTAGTATTAAAACTATTTAGTAGAACAAAAGAAATGATTAAAGTAGCTAAATTTTCGGAAATGGCTATTGTTTATGGAAATAGATATCGTTCTAATTATGATGAATTAGATCGTAATATGGCTTATTCAGAGATGATGTTCTTTAGAGGAGAGTATCAAAAGTCATTAGAATTGTCTATTAATTCTTTGAACAGAGTTGAACCAGGAATATATGATAAACTAATTGGTTATTATGGAAATGAAAAGAATTAATCTTTTCATTTTTAATTAAAGGAGAAATTATGGAAATATTAGATATAATAAATGAAAATGGTGAAGTAATAGGTACAAAAGATAGGAAACAAATTTATATTGATGGAGATCTTCACCGTACTGTACATATTTGGGTTATAAATTCTAATAAAGAAATATTAGTTCAAAAAAGAAGTCCAAAAAAAGATACATATCCGGGTTTATGGGCTATTTCTACCGCAGGGCATATATCTAGTGGTGATGATTCTATTGAAACTGCACTACGTGAACTTAAAGAAGAACTGGGTATTAAAATTACTGAAAAAAACTTAGAATATCTATTTTCTATTAGAAGAAAAGACAAAATGGGAGATTTACTAATAAATACTCTTGATGATGTTTATTTAGTTCAGGCAGATTTGGATGTTGAAAACACTAAATTGCAGTTTTCAGAGTTAACTGATATTAAATATGTTTATTATGAATATCTAGAACAAATATTTAAAAATAGAGATCCTGAATATGTACCAATTACAGAAGAACATGATAAATTATTTAAGTTTTTACACGACAGATATGATGATCATGATAGTATTGGATTACTATATAAAACTGAATTTGAGTATACATATACTGAGCACATGAAAATAAATGATATACTCATTAAACATAATTTTTTAAATAAATTGGTAAAATTTATTCTAGCCATTGTACTAGTATTAGATGTTATTTTTTATGCATATATTAAAGATTTCATATTATTATGTTTTTTCTTTTATATTATCATTATATATATTGTATCTTTTATTTTGGTTCCAAAATATAAAGCTAAAAAATTATTTAATGATTACAAAATAAATAAAGATGCATTAATGAAAATGACTTTTTATGAAGAGTATTTTAATGTTAAGACAAAGCAGGGAAGTACTAAAGTTTATTATAATCAAATTTATAAAGTTTTAGAAACAGATGATAACTATTATATGTTTTTATCTGAACAAAGTTATTTTGCAGTTGCTAAAAATAATATAGATAGTAGTTTTAATGGTTTTATAAGAAATAAAGCTATATGTCCTTATCATAAGTATGGGCAAAGATAGACATAATATTATAGATATTATGTTTTTTCTATGATATAATATCACAAGTTTGGAGGAAGTATATGGAAAGGTTAATATTAATTAAGTATGGAGAACTAACAACAAAAAAAGAAAACAGAAATGTTTTTATTAAATGTTTAGTGAAAAATATTAAAAGTTTACTTAAGAGTTATGAAATAATTATTAGATATGATAGAGTTCGTATGTATATAGAATGCGATAATAACTATATTGATGAAGTAGTAGAAAAATTAAGTAAAATCTTTGGTATTCATGGTATAGTTATATGTCATAAGGTAGATAATAATATAGATAATATAAAAGAGAAAGTTTTGGAAGTTTTAAAAAATGAAAATTTTAAAACTTTTAAAGTTGAAACTAAAAGAGCTGATAAGAGATTTGAAATATCTTCAATGGAATTTGATAATATAATTGGCGGATTAGTTTTAAGAAATTTTGATTGTAAGGTTGATGTGCATAATCCTGAACTTAGGGTGCATATTGAAATAAGACAAGAAGGAACTTTTATTTATACTAATCAAATAAAAGGCTCAGGTGGATATCCAGTAGGAGTTCAAGGAAAAGGTCTTCTTATGTTAAGTGGTGGTATAGATTCACCAGTAGCAGGTTATCTTGCCTTAAAACGTGGAGTTAATGTTGAATGTCTTTACTTTCAATCTCCTCCACATACAAGTCCAGAAGCAAAAAATAAAGTTATTAAACTTTCTAACATAATAAATGAATACTCAGGTAATGTTAAATTACATGTTGTACCATTTACTAAAATTCAAGAAGCAATATATCAAAATTGTCCTTCTGAGTATAATATAACCATTATGCGTAGAATGATGTATCGTATAGCTGAAAAGTATGCAAAAAAAATTAAGTGTGAAATAATAATTAATGGCGAAAGTGTTGGACAAGTAGCAAGTCAAACTATAACAAGTATGTCTGTTATTAACAATGTAACTAATATGCCAATTATTAGACCGGTAGCGTGTCTTGATAAGTTAGAGATAATAGATATTGCTAAAAAGATTGGTACTTATGAAACAAGCATTTTACCTTTTGAAGATTGTTGTACTATATTTTTACCAAGACATCCAGTTATTAACCCAAGGCTAGATAAATGTTTAATCTATGAAAAAACCTTTGATTATAATGTCTTAATTGATGAAACAATAGATGGTATTGAAGTTATAACTGATTTAAATCCAACTGCATATAGTGACTTGTTATAAAAAAAGTAAAAAAAATGTATTAAAAAACCAAATGTACACAAGATATTAATGTACAGGAGGTGAAACAATGAATAATGCAAAGAAAAGTAGTTTCGTTGTACCAGGTGCTAAACAAGCAATTGATAAAATGAAATATGAAATAGCTAGTGAATTAGGAGTTACAATGGGACCTGATGCATCTAGTAGATCTAATGGTTCAGTAGGTGGAGAAATAACTAAAAGATTAGTTCAAATGGGTGAACAAAATTTAGGTGGATCTGCTAACTACCAATCAAAATAATGAAAATGGACAGTTATTATCACTGTCTTTTTTTATTATAAATTTAGAAAAAAAATATGTATTATTTTGTCGCTTATGGAAACAATATTAATAAGGTGGTGAGTTGTATGAATAATAAATTAGTAACAAGTGGTTCTAAACAAGTGCTAGATAATATGAAATATGAAATAGCTAGAGAACTAAATGTTAACTTAGGTCCAGACACATCTGCTAGACAAAATGGTTCAGTAGGTGGCGAAATGACTAAGAGATTAGTAGAACTTGGAAAAAGTCATATGAGTAAATAATAAAAACAAACTTAGGTTTGTTTTTTTTCATACTTTCACATTTTTTCGACATATTTCTCTCATATTGTTAAGATATAATTAAATTAGAAAAGAGGTGAGATAAATCAATATAAAAATAATTGGTTCAAATTGCAGCAATGGAATTAAACTAACAAAAATGCTTAAAAGAGCTATTGATGAAACAGATACTAAATTTGATGTAGAAGAGTTAAATGATACATCTAGTAAACAAAAATATGGTATAAAAAATGTACCAGGATTGGTAATAAATGGTGAGGTGATAAGTCAAGGTAAAGTATTAACTGTTAGAGAAATATATAAAATTTTAATAAATAATTAAAAGAGGAAGAGTATTATTCCTCTTTTTTTTACCTAATAAATTAAAATTAATATTATATGCATTTTTTTAAGAAGTATATTAATTATATATATATTCATAATAAATTATAGGTATATATAAATTTTATAGTTTGTTAGATAAGAAAGTGGATGAATATATGTATAAAAAGTTTAAAAAAATAAGTAAGTCTAAGGCTTTTACTTTAATTGAACTTTTAGCGGTGATAATAGTAATTGGAATAATAGCTTTAATAGCTATACCAATTATAAGTAGAATTATTGAATCGGCTAAAAAAGATGCTTTTAAAGATAGTGTTTTTGGTGCTTTTAAAGCAGCTGATTATGTTCTTGAACTATCTGAAAGTGGTGTTAAAGAAGTAGTTGTGACAGATTTAGAGATAAAAAACAATGCTTTTACTAGTGGAAATTTTATTGTGGATGAAAATAATAATGTCGTTGCGCAGTTTGTAAAAGCAGGTAAATACTGTGCATATGGAACAAGAGAAGAATTAAAGGTAGCAAAAGATTGTGCATTATTAGATATCACTAATCCTTTTGTAGATGAAGCAAAATTTAATGTTCAAACAACTTCTAATACTATTACTGTTACATTAGATGATGGAACTGCACATGATGAAGAAAGTGATATAAGTGAATATAAAATAGAAATCTATAAAGATGGCAGTATAGTAACTAGTAAGTCATTGGGACAAGTAGGTCAAATGTCATTTAATGAACTTACTAGTGGTACAATCTATGTAGTAAGGTTAATAATAACAAATGGTAATAATTTAACTAGTACTTTGGAAAAAACAGTTACAACAGATGTAATAAATGCGCCTACTTATTTAATAGAACCAGAGGGATATTCCAAAACAAAAACAGTAACTATAACATATTTAGGTAATTACACTAATGAGTACAGTATAGATGGAATAACATTTTTACCTTATACTACTCCAATAGTATTTAATGAAAATGGTTTTATAATAGCTAGAATAAGTGATGGTAATAATTATATACTTGGTAGTACACAGTCTATCACAAAAATAGATAATGTTATTCCAGCTGTCACTATCGCTGGTTCTACTGCTAGTGGACAATGGGTAAATACAAGTGTTGAGTTAACGGCTAATGTTACACCATCAAGTAGTCCAAGTGGTTATACATATGAATGGTATAATGGTTCAACTAAAGTAAACACATCTACAGATAATACTTATATTGTAGATGATGCAGTTCAATTAAATAATACTTATACTGTAAAAGTAATAACTGGAGTAGATAATTCGGGAACAAGTAATACATATACAGTAAAAATAGATAAAGTAAAGCCAACTAGTAATTTTGTTACTAATGGTGGGAACTTTACTATAACGAGTGGTTCAAGTGTAAATGTAAGTACGAAAGTAGCTACAAATGATACTGGTAGTTTAGTTGCAACTAGAAAATATGCATGGAGTGAAAGTAGTTCAGTAGATCCAGCAAGTAATTATAATGATTTTAATGAAGGTGTAGATATAGTAACAACACTTAGTGGACCATCAAAATATTTATGGATAAAAGTAACTGACAACGCAGGAAACACTTCTACAAGCACATCAAGTGCATTTGATACATACTATCAAATAGCATACAATTTAAATGGTGGAACTGGTAATATTAGTAACGAAACTAAGAAATATGGAACATCTAAAACTATAACAACTGTAGTTCCAACAAGAAATGGTTATAATTTTAAAGGTTGGTCTACTTCTAGTACAGGGACTAGTTCATATGCAAGTGGAGCACCATATACAAATAATGCACCAATTACACTATATGCTGTATGGGAAGTTGCAGAAGTTGAAGTGACAGAAACGATAACATTTGATTCTACTACTACTCAAAGTAGATCAAGTTCTAAAGCTTTAACAGGGTTTATTAGAATTGTAAGTGTAACTGTAAATAATGGAAGTGTATCATATAGTATGAGTGGTAATACAATTACTACTAATGTGTCTGGTGGTACTGGAAATTATCAAACGTCATGTTCAAATCAGTATGTATGTGAAACAGCAAACGTTTGTCACACATCTTGCTGGAGTTGCTCTGAATCATATACTGGAACTTGTTGTGGATGTCCATGTGGATGGCAAACAAGTTGCTGTTGTGCAAATGAAACATCTTGTGGTTGGAGAGATGTTTGTTCGGGCAATTATTATTATTCTTATGTTGTGACAATTAGATATATGAAAGGAGCATAAAATGAAGAAGATATTAGGTATTTTTGTTTTTCTATTACTAGTAACTGGATGTGGTGAAAAAAAAGAAGAAAAGATTGAATATGATGAACAAAAACTAAAAGACATATTAATTGAATATGCTAAAAGTGTATATGAATCAGATTCTTTTCCTAATAAAGAACCATCTAATAATATATATAGATTAGATCTTGCAGAAATGACTGCAATAGGAAAAGATACATCTATGTTTATTAATGAAGATAAAGAAAAATGCGATGAGAAAGAAACATATGCAACTTTCAGAATAATTGATACAGAAAAATATGAATATGATGCATTTGTTAAGTGCAATTAGGTGATAAAATGAAAAAGATTTTAATATTATTAATGCTTATATTAATAACTGGATGTGGAAATAAAGAAAGTAAACCTGATGTAGTTCCTGATTTAACAGGAAATATAGATAAATTGGTAATAGAGGACCAATTAAAAGAAGAATTAGATTTTAATAATATATCATTGTTAGTAAGTGAAAATAATACAGTACTAGAAGCTACTGTTACTAATAAAACGGATAGTGATATTACTATTAATTTAATTTCTATAGTAATAAAAGATTTAAAAGAAAACTTAATTGTTGATACAAAAGGTTATGTTGGAGGCCAAATAAAGTCAAAAGAAAGCAAAAAAATAATAATCAATATTGATATGGAATTAAATGAAAATTATATATTAGAAATAAAAAAATATTCGTGATTAAACAATAATATAAAAGTAGACATTCTGAAAAATGAATGTCTACTTTTACATGACTAATTCCAAAAGATTTTTTTAAATTATTAAATTATTTTTTAAGAAATAAAAAGCATATTTACAGTTTTATATTTGTATGATAATATTAATATATAGTGTAAGAGGTTGTGTAATATATGAATAGAAAAGGTTTTACATTGATTGAACTTTTAGCAGTAATTTTAATACTTGGTATTATTGCCATAATTGCTATTCCAATAGTTTCCAAAATAATTAAAGAAAGTAAGAAATCCAGCTTTGAGGTAACTGTCAACAATGTATTAACTACTATAGAAAATACCTGCCTTCTTCAAAAACTAAAGGGTGAAGTGATTACTTCAACTTATACTTTCGATGATGGAGATGTAAATCCCTCATTAAATATAAAAGGGAAATTACCATCTAATGGAACAATTACAGTTAATTCTGATTGTCTTACTACTGTTGGTGTAAAAAGAGATAGTTTTACAGCAATAAAAGAGGCAGAAGATGATAAAATAGTAATAATTGATGGTGTATATACTAAATATGAGATAGGCAGTATTATTTATTTTAATCCTGAAACAGGTAAAAAATGTACTATAGATAACTATAACTCAAATCCTGACGCCAGTACCAATGGTAATAAGAGTGGTTGTATGAAATGGTTTACTCTTAACGATAATGAATTTAAGTCTAATGTTAACTTATTACTAGATCATAACACATCTAAACTAGTTGGTTGGAACACTGGAGGTAGTAATGCTACTGGGCCTGTAGAAGTTCTCACGCAACTAAAAAATGATACTAGTTCTTGGACAGGAGTTCCAACAAGAACGGATAATTATACACTGAATAATGGTTCAGCAAATTATACAATTGATTATTCAACTTATAAAGCAAGACTATTAACAGCAAATGAAGTTGCTTTAGCAGTTGGCAAAAGCGATTTTGATGAACTTTTAGCGACAAATAAGTTTTGGTTTGATAACAGTGCACATAGCTGGTTGTTTAATTATACAATAAGTTGTTCTTGCTGTGGATGTAGTAATGAAGCTAGTGGTACTTTTGGATATTGGACCTCTACTGCAGTATCAGGTAGCGCCACAACTGCATGGACAGTATTTAGTTATGGTTTTATATATAATAACGAAGTTAGCCATTCATATGATGTTGGTATTAGACCAGTAATAACAGTTTCTAAAAATACTATTTTTTAAAAAGACATAACCTTTAAGTTATGTCTTTTTATATTAAAGAATTTCATCAATAAGTCCATATTCTAAGGCATCTTTTGCACTTAGAAAATAGTCTCTTTCTGTATCATTTTCTATTATTTTTATGTCTTTACCTGTATTTTTAGCAAGCATCACATTTATCTTATCTTTAATTTTAAGAATGTGTTCAGCAGCAATTTTAATTTCTGTTGCTTGTCCTTCTGCACCGCCGAGTGGTTGATGTATCATTACTTCACCATTAGGTAAACAAAACCTTTTTTTCTTAGTTCCACTAGATAATAAAAGTGCTGCCATAGAAGCACACATTCCAACACAAATTGTTTTAACATCACTTTTGATAAAATTCATAGTGTCATATATGGCCATCCCTGCAGTTACTGATCCACCGGGTGAATTCATATATATACTAATATCATCGTTACTTAAGGAATCTAAGTATAGTAATTCTGCCACTATTACATTAGCTTTTACATCATCAATCTCACCACTTAATATAATTATTCTATCTTTTAAAAGTCTAGAATATAAGTCATATGCTTGTTGTTCGTTATTATTTTTTTCTATAACAGTTGGTATAAGCATAAAATCACCTCTCCTTAATATAATAGTTACAAACTGTAAAATTATTCACTAAATCGTGTACAAAACCAATAATTTTTGATATCATTAATAATAGAGAATAAGAGGGATAACATGGAAAAACTTGTAAAAGTAACATTCAGAGGTAAAATAACAAAAGAATTTCCAGAGGATACAACACTTGCGGAAATAAGTCATTCATTTCAAAAGTATTACAATTATCCTATATTAGCAGCTAAAATAGATAATGAAGTAGTAAATCTAAATAGAGCAATCGAAAAAAAATGTGATATAGATTTTTTTGATAGATCTAGTTCAGAAGGTAATACTGTTTATACATCAAGTGCTAACTTTATGTTAGTTGTGGCTATTCATAGATTATATGGACCAAGTGTTGATGTTAAAATTGAGCATTCTATTGACAAAGGAGTTTACTGTGAATTACACGGTAAGAAACTTGATAAAATAATACTTGCTGAAATAGATGCAGAAATGCATAAGCTTGTTGAAGAAGATTTGAACTTTACTAGATTATCGGTAGCAAGATTAGATGCAATTAAATTTTTTAAAAAAGAAAAAATGCTAGATAAAGTTAGTGTTCTAAGATATATAAGCAATTCATTTGTAAATTTATATCGTTTAGATGATGTTTACGATTACTTTTTCACTGAAATGGCTAGTAGTACAAGGGCAATAAATGATTTTAAATTAACATATATTAAAGGTAATGGTTTTTCATTAGCATATCCAACTATATTTAATCCAGAATGTACACTTGATTATATTCATCATAAGATGGTATTTGACAAATTCTTAGATTATACAAAATGGGGCGAAACAATTAGCATCGATTGTGCAGCTGATTTAAATGAAATAGTTTCTCGTGGTAAATACGATGAAATTATCCGTTTAGCAGAAGCTAACTTTGAAAATCAATTAGCAAATGTATGCTATTCCATTAATTCTAATCGTAAGCGAATAAAATTAGTATTAATGGCTGGTCCGTCATCAAGTGGAAAGACAACAACTTCAAAAAAACTTGCTGTTTATTTACAAACTTATGGATTAAAACCACATAGTATTTCAGTTGATGACTATTTTTTAGATAGAAATCAAACTCCTAAACTTGAAAATGGTGATTATGATTTTGAATCATTACGATCACTTGACTTAGAACTATTTAATAAACAATTATCAAAATTATTGGATGGAGAAAAAGTTTTACTTCCACAATATAATTTTGTTCTTGGAAAAAAAGAGTTTAAGAATAAATGGTTACAATTAGGAGAAAATGACATAATAGTTATAGAAGGACTTCATGCTTTAAATGATGAGCTTACAGTTGCTGTTGAGAGAAAAAGTAAATTTAAAATATATCTTAGTCCTTTAACACAATTAAATATTGATAATCATAATCGTATTCATACAAGTGATACTAGAAAACTTCGCAGAATAGTTAGAGATAACAAGTTTAGAGGTCATTTAGCAGCTGACACACTTAATATGTGGAATAATATTAGAGCGGGAGAAGAAAAATTTATTTTTCCTTTCCAAGATGATGCAGATGCTATAATTAATACTGCATTAGTATATGAATTAGGTATTCTTAAGACATATGCTGAACCTTTATTATTTTCTGTTTCAGAAGATGATCCAGCTTATCCAGAAGCTATAAGATTAATAAATTTTTTAAGAAATTTTTTAGCAATACCAAGTGATGATATTCCTAAAGATTCAATACTTAGAGAGTTTATAGGTGGTAGTGGATTTAAAGAAGAATAGAATTATTTAATAATCTAGTTCTTAAATAAATTAATGCGATATATAAAGAAAGAGGGTAATTTAGATATGATTAAAGTAGCAATAAACGGTTTTGGTAGAATAGGAAGACTAGCTTTTAGACAAATGTTCAAAGCAGAAGGGTATGACATAGTTGCCATTAATGATTTAACTAGTCCTGATATGCTTGCTCATTTATTAAAGTATGATTCAGCGCAAAAAAGATATGTTGGGCATACTATTGAAGCTAAAGAAGATTCTATAATTGTTGATGATGAAGAGATTAAAATATACAAAGAAGCTGATCCAAATAATTTACCATGGAAAGAATTGGGAGTAGATGTTGTACTTGAGTGCACTGGTTTCTTCTGTTCAAAAGATAAATCTATGGCACATATAAATGCAGGAGCTAAATATGTTATTATTTCTGCACCAGCAGGTGATGACTTACCAACAGTTGTTTATGGAGTAAATGAAGATATTATTTCAGAAAGTGATAATGTTATTAGTGCAGCTTCATGTACTACTAACTGTTTAGCACCAATGGCTAATGTTTTAAATAATAATTTTCCTATTGTAAGTGGCATTATGACAACTGTACATGCCTATACAGGTGATCAAATGGTTCTTGATGGACCACATCGTAAAGGTGATTTAAGAAGAGCAAGAGCTGCTGCTGCAAATATAGTTCCAAATTCAACTGGGGCTGCTAAAGCAATTGGTCTTGTTATTCCAGAATTAAAAGGAAAGCTTATTGGTTCTGCTCAAAGAGTTCCTGTTATTACAGGGTCAACTACTATATTAGTAGCGGTTGTTAAGGCAAAAGAATTAACTAAAGAAATAGTCAATAAAACTATGAAAGATGCTTCTAATGCATCATTTGGTTACACAGAAGAAGAATTAGTATCATCTGATATTATAGGAATCACTGAAGGTTCACTTTTTGATGCAACACAAACAATGGTAAGTAAAATTGATGATGAGACTTATCACGTACAAGTTGTAGCATGGTATGATAATGAAAATAGTTATACAAGTCAAATGGTTAGAACAGTTAAATATTTAGGTAATTTAATTAACAAATAGGACTATATGTCCTATTTTTTGTTAATAATAATACTGGGTGATAAAATGAAAGATAACAAGTCAATTAAGTGTGATGTTGAAAGTTGTAAATACTGTGACCGTAAGTCAAAATTCTGTATACGTTCATCTATAAAAGTAAGTAATTGTAATAATGATGATGGATTAAAAGAGTTTACAATGTGTGATAGTTATAAAGAAAGATAGTATCTTTCTTTTATTTACTTATTTTTAATAATAATATATAATTATTGTAGAGTAGGTGACAATATGAAAAATAAAAAGGGTTTTACATTAGTTGAAGTATTAGGAGTAATTACAATACTGGCTGCTTTAGCTTTAATAGCAGTACCAACAGTAGATAATATAATAACTAAAAATAGAGAAAAAATGTATCAAGCTCAAATTACCACTATAAAAAATAGTTTAAAAACATGGGGTGATGCTTATACTGAATATCTTCCTGAAGATGGAGAGGACGCCTTAGTAATTAATTTAGGAACGTTAAAAGTAATGGGATTCATTGATGAGGATATTAAAAATCCTAATACTAATCTATGTTTTTCAAATGATATGTCGCTTTCTATTTCAGCAGTAAAGCAAGGTTACACTTACAATATTGATGAAGACAGTGGTCTTGATGGAAATGATGATGATTGCTCTGTTACTGTGTTAAATGACCTTTTATATTTATTAGGCAATAATACTGTTGTATTACAAAATGGTAATGAATATAAGGACCCAGGTTTTTTTGCAATTAATGATAATGGTGAAATAAATAACTCATCAGTAACGCAAATTATAAAAGATAAGGATGGAAATGTTGTATCATCTATTGATGCATCTTTAACTAATAAGGCACCTTATACAGTAACATATACATATGGTGAAACTGTTTTAACAAGAACAGTTAATGTCTTTATAGGTGATCCTATTGGTACACAGTATTTATTTGATTATACTGGTGAAGTTCAAACAAAATCACTTTATCCAGGCACTTATAAATTAGAAGTTTGGGGAGCTCAAGGCGGATACCGTTCAAGTATTCAATATGGTGGTCTTGGTGGTTATTCAAATGGTGAATTAGTTTTAACTACTTCCACAATTATATATGTATATACTGGTGGGTCGGGGAATACTGGCGGTTTTAATGGTGGCGGAATTAGATTGACTTACAAAGGCGGTGGTGGAGCTTCTGATATAAGAATAGGTGTTGATTCGCTATATTCTAGAGTAATAGTTGCTGGTGGTGGAGGTTCTGATGGATCTTCAAATAAAGTTGGAATGTATGGTGGTGGTACTATTGGTGGAACAACTATGGAAAGTTATGGCACTGGTGGATTTGGCGGGACACAGATAGGCAATAATTGGATTACTGCTGTTCACTCTACAAATGTGACGACTCAAGCAGACGCTATGGCTAGCTTTGGTTATGGTGGCAATGGGATATTCTATTCATCAGGCTATGGTGGTGCTGGCGGTGGTGGCTGGTATGGTGGTTCAGGTGCATATCCAGATACTTCAGCAGATGATGACCGTGGTGGCGGAGGTGGATCTGGCTGGATTTATACAGCTAGTACATTTACTACATGGCAAACAGGCAATGCAACAGATGCTGCAAAATGGCTACTTAACTCATCTTATTATTTAAGTAATGCTCAGACAGTAGCCGGTAACGCCTCGATACCAACACACGATGGTTCTGGTACTATGACTGGTAATTCTGGTAATGGTTACGTAAAAATTACAAAGATAGCTTAATATTATTAAACATTTTTAATAAAACTTATATTTCTATAAATTTTAGGTATACTATATACATAAAAAGGAAGAATATTTAAATTAAAAAAATATATAACTGAGGTAAATTATGAATTATATATTATTAATTTTAGGGTTTGCGCTAATTATTAAAGCATCAGATGTTTTAATAGATTCAGCAAAAACTATTGCAATAAAATTTAAAGTTTCAAAAGTATTAATAGCTTTAACTATTGTTGCTTTTGGAACTTCTGCTCCAGAGTTAGCAATTTCATTTAAAAGTATTATGTCCGATAATGGAAGTATAGCTTTATCCAATATAATAGGTAGTAGTATTGTTAATGTACTACTAGCTATTGGTCTTACAGCTATTAGTTATCCAATTAAAATAGAAAAAGATACAATAAAAAAAGAATTACCAATATTAGTTCTAGTTACAATTGTTTTTACAATAATTATAGCAAATGGATTATTAAATGGTTATAAACATAATACTTTAAATACATTTGATGGTTTATTGTTATTGTTAGTGTTTGTCATTTTTATAATTTATATTGTACAATCAGTAAGAAAAGTTGATAGAAGTTACAGTCAAGAAAAAAATAAATATGGTATGATAAAATCTATTATATACTTAGTTATTAGTATAGTAGTTATAATATTCAGTGCTGATTTACTGGTAGATAGTGCAATAACTATTTCAAATAATTTAGGTGTTAGTGAAAAAGTAATTACTATGGTAGTAATTGTAATAGGAACATCTTTACCAGAAATATTTTTGACAGTTGCTTCTGCTAAGAAGAAAGAACACGAAATGGCAATTGGAAATATAATTGGAACTAATATATTTAATATATGCATAGTAATGGGGTTACCAATAGTAATTTTTAATGGATTTACAATTGTTGATTTTGATATAATTGATATTGGAGTAGTTTTAATTTCTTCTTTACTACTGTATATATTTGCTAAAAGTGAAAAAACACTTTCTAGAAAAGAAGGTATTTTAATGATTTCAATATTTTTATTATATTATAGTTATATAATATTCTTTCAATAATTAGTAAATCATACAAGTGAGAACTATATAACTAAAGTAATATATTGGGAGTACAGTATTTTAGTGTATATATTTTAAAGAAATATAATAATGATATAAGAGATAGAGATATCTCTTTTTAATTTATCAAGTAAGTGATATAATTATTATAGGTGATATTATGAAAAATAAAAGAAAGTTTACTCTAATAGAAAAAATAGCTATTGCTATTTTAATAGTTGCAATATGTTCACTTATATTTTTTACATTCAAAACTATAAATAAAAGTAATAAATTAAGGCAAATTAAATTATTTAATAGTAATTTAACTGAATCAGCTGAAAAGTATATAGCGGATAAAAAAGACGAGTTTTTTAATTTCAATAAAACAGGAGATATTACTGTTATTACAGCAACAGAAATGATAGATGATGGTTATCTTGATGAAGATATTAAAAATCCTACTGGTAAAGAATTAACAGATTATTATATAAAAGCAACAATAAATGCTGATAAAAGCATCTCTTTTGAAGTAATTGGGTAAGTACTATGTCAAATAGTGCTTTTTTCTTGCACCGTATCTTTAAAAAATGTATAATGATTATAGAATAACAATAAGGAGATATATAACTATGAAAAAGACAATTAGAGATTTTGATTTAGATGGAAAAAAAGTAATTATAAGAGTAGATTTTAATGTGCCTATTAAAGGAGATGTTATTACAGATGATAATAGAGTAAGAGAAAGTTTAGAAACTATAAATTACGCTATTTCAAATAATGCTAAAGTAATTCTTATGTCACATTTAGGAAGAGTTAAAACAGATGCTGATAAAGAGACTAATACTTTAGAGCCTGTTGCGTTAAGACTAAGCGAACTTCTTGATAAAGAGGTAATCTTTGTTGATGAAACTAGAGGAGAGATTCTTGAAAATGAAATTAATAATATGGAAGCTGGAAATGTTCTTTTAGTAGAAAATACTAGATTTGAAGATATAGATGGAAATAAGGAAAGTGGTAATGATCCTGAACTAGGTAAGTACTGGGCATCGTTAGGAGATATTTATATTAATGATGCGTTTGGTACAGCACATAGAGCGCATGCTTCTAATGTTGGAATTGCTACTAATTTACCAAATGGAATTGGCTTTTTAATTGAGAAAGAATTAAATAATTTAGAAAAAGCTATAACTAATCCTGAAAGACCATTTACTGTTATATTAGGTGGCTCTAAAGTTAGTGATAAAATTGGAGTTATTGAAAATTTAGTTAAGGTAGCAGATCATATATTGATAGGTGGAGGAATGGCTTTTACTTTCCTAAAAGCTAGTGGATTGCCTATTGGGGCATCTTTGTTAGATGCTGAAAATTTAGATTTTTGTAAAAAGATGTTA
Source organism: Bacillota bacterium (assembly GCA_023460995.1). Classification (GTDB taxonomy): domain Bacteria; phylum Bacillota_I; class Bacilli_A; order RF39; family UBA660; genus RGIG4266. Next base: position 186,729 of record JAEWOE010000003.1, read on the forward strand.
GAGGAACATGAAGATAAGTTAATCCTTCCTACAGATGTTATTTGTAGTACTAGTATGAATGAAGGTTCTTTATCAAGAGAATGTTTTATAAATGATATTAAAGAGAATGAAATAGGCTTAGATATTGGTCATGGAAGCATAAAATTATTTAAGGAGATACTAACTACAAGTAAAACTGTTGTATGGAATGGTCCAGTTGGTATGTTTGAACAAGAAGCTTATGCTGGTGGGACTAAAGAATTATGTGAAGTATTAAGTCAGATAGACTCTACTACTATAATTGGTGGTGGTGATACAGCAAGCGCTGCAATTAACTTTGGATATAAAGAGAAGTTTAGCCATATTTCAACAGGTGGTGGAGCTAGTCTTGAATTATTAGAAGGAAAAGTACTTCCAGGAATTGCTATAATAGATGAGAAGTAGGTGAAAAAATGAGAATTGGTATATTTACTGATACTTATCCTCCATATATAAACGGTGTTTCTACAAGTGTTGCTATGCTTGAAACAGCTTTAAAGAAGCAAGGTCATCAAGTGTATATTGTAACTGTAAATAATGAAAATATGAAATATAAATATGAGAACGAAGACCATATAATTAGAATTCCAGGTGTACCAATCGGAATATATGATTATCGTTTAACAGGTGCATATCCACTTAAAGCTGTCGGTAAAATAAGAAAATGGAATCTTGATGTAATTCATTCACAAACAGAATTTGGTGTCGGATCTTTCGCACGTATTATATCTAAACAATTTAATATACCACTTGTTCATACTTATCATACTATGTATGAAGATTATGTTCATTATATAACAAAGGGATATTTTAGTGGTCCAAGTAAGAAAATAGTTGAGTATTTAACAAACTTTTACTGTGATCAAACAGCCACTGAACTTATAGTTCCAACTAAAAAGACTTATGATTTATTTAAAAAGAAATATCATTATGCTCGTAATGTTCATATTATTCCAACTGGTATTGAAGTAGAAAGATTTTACAAAGAAAACTTTAAGCCAGCAGAACTTGAAGAAATAAGAAGAAAAATTGGTCTTTCTAAAGATCAGTTTGCTGTTCTTTTTGTTGGAAGACTTGGTAAAGAAAAAAGTATTGATGTATTAATTGAATCACAAAGAGAATTATCTAAAAAATATAATAGTAAGCTTATAATAGTTGGCGATGGACCTGATATGGATCATTATCAAGATATGGCAAAAAAACTTGGTATAGAGGACAGTGTTATATTTACAGGCAAAGTTCCTTGGGTTGAAGTAACAAAATATTATCAACTTGCTGACTTATTTGCCACTGCTTCACGTTCTGAAACACAAGGATTAACTGTTATAGAGGCTATGGCAGCTTCTTTACCAGTAGTTGCCGTAGATGATGAGAGTTTTAGAAATGTTGTTGTTGATGGTTTAAACGGATATTTATTTGATACAAAAAAAGAGTACAAAGAATATGTTGAATCATTCATAAATGATCCATTAAAATTAAAACAGTTTAGTAAGCAGGCACGAATTAATGCCGATCAATATTCATCAAAATACTTTGCTGAAAGAGTCTTAGATGTTTATCAGAAGGCTATAGATAGTAGTCCACTTCATAGAGAAAATAAAACAATTTATAATGGCTTTGTTGAAACAATAAGAAAAACATTGAAAGGAGTATTTCATGGAAAAGATAGTGATCGCTAATTTAAAAATGAATTTAAATCTTTATGAAATTTGCGATTATGTAGTAAAAATAAATGAACTTATAGATACTAAGAGAGTTGTAATATGTCCAACAAGTATGTATTTACCATATTTTTTAAAAAATGGTTATTCTGTTGGTATACAAAATATTGCACAAACAGAAGATGGTGCATATACTGGTGAAGTTAGTGCTAGTCAGGTAAGTAGTATGGGTATTGATTACGCCCTTATTGGTCATAGTGAAAGAAGACAGTTCTTTAATGAAACAGATTCTGTAATAAATAAAAAAATATTACTTGGACTTAAAAATAAGTTGAATTTAGTACTATGTATAGGCGAAACAAAAGAAGAAAGAGATATGCTTAAGACAGATCGTGTTTTAAAAAGACAACTTATTAATGCTTTAAGAGATGTTAATAAAGAAGATTTAAAAAACATAATAATAGCATACGAACCAATTTGGTCAATAGGTACAGGTAATGTTCCTAACAACAAAGATATTGCTACAGTAGCCATTTATATAAAAGGAATAATTAATAACTTATATCATGAAGATATAAATATTCCAGTATTATATGGTGGTAGTGTTAATGAAAAAAATATTGAAGAAATAAATGAAGTAAAAGAAATATCAGGAGTTTTAGTTGGTGGAGCATCATTAAAAACTGATAAATTATTAAAAATTAAGGAAGTCATTATAGGTTAGTGACTTTCTTTTTATTTTTTCGACAAAAAACGACAAAACTAGATAAAATTCATTCTAGTAAAAGTCGAAAAAAATGTATATAATTGAAATGTAAAATAATAAAAGGAGAAAAGTGCATGGAGAAAATTAAGGTAGTATTAGTAGATGATAATGTCAATTTAGTAGATATGGTTAAAGAGTATTTTAAAACAAGTGAAGTTATTGAAATAGTTAACTGTGCATATGATGGATGTGACGGAATAGAACTTATTTCTAAAGAAATAGACAATTTTGATGTATTAGTATTAGATTTAATTATGCCAAAAAAAGATGGGCTTTATGTATTAAATGAAATGAAGAAAAGAGGACTTTCTAAAAGTACTATAGTAGCAACTAGTTACAATGCTACTAATGTAATTAGAGAAGTTTCTGAATTAGGAGTAAATTATTTTATCTTAAAACCTTTTGAACTTGACGACTTAGAGAAAAGAATTATTGAATCAGCAGGTAATAAAAAAATGAGTAAAAATATTGATTTTTACCATAGTAATCTGCAAATTTCAATTACAAAACTACTTCATGAGCTTGGAATACCATCTCATATAAAGGGATATCAATATATAAGAGAAGGTATTGGAATAGTTTATAATAAACCAGAAATGATTGGTGGCATTACTAAAGAACTTTACCCTGAACTAGCTAGAAAATATACAACTACTGTATCAAGAGTAGAAAGAGCTATTAGACATGCTATAGAAGTAAGCTGGAACAGAGGCGATTTAAAAGTAATGGAAGATATATTTGGTCATAGTGTAGATGTAGATAGAACAAAGCCAACAAACTCTGAATTTATTGTTACAATCGCAGATAAACTTAAGTTGGAATTTCAAAAAGTGGGTAGTTAACACTTTTTTTATTTACAAATAATAAGTCATATTTTAATAATACTTATCTATTACATAATAAAAATTGTGATATAATGTAGACATTAAATGTAGTGGGGAGTTTAAAATGGATAAAGTAGTGCAAACGATTTTTAAAAGTATTAATGGGAACGAGTTTTTATTTCAAGCAAAAGAGAAAGATGAATCTGTACATATTTTACAGACGGGATATATAATATCACCAAGTGGAGATGTAGCAATAGTTTATGATTCGGATAGTCATTCCAACATTTTTTCAAATTATATACATTATTATCTAGAAGAAAATTATATGACTAATTATGAGTTATTTGAGGGTGCAAAAAAACTTATTCAGCTAAATCATATAATTTATGTTGGACCAAAAATAACAGATATATCAAAAAATATAACTGGAAACGAATTGTGTGTATTAATCATTCCCGATTTTGATGATATTAGTGATATCCAAGTTAATTTTATTAATGAGTTGTTGGAAAGTAATAAGCCAAAGATCACATTTAATAAAGATTCTCAATTAATACAAATGCAAATAGCTAATATTTCTGGTGATGAAAAAAATAAGGAGTATACAGTACAAGAGTTAAAAGATTTTATTAATCATAGAGAAAACTCTAAATGTAGGTAATTATAAAAAAAGTAAGTAAAATCAAAAATTAGCAATCACACTTGACAAGTGCTAAAATAGTGATATAATTATCAGTGAATGTAGTTACATTCGCTTTTTTAGTGAGAAGGAGGGATATTATGGATTTTGAAAATAAGGATGAAAATGTTTTAGAAAAATATGGTCGTGATATTGTTCAAAGTGTTAAAGATGGTAAAGTAGATCCAGTAATAGGAAGAGATGAAGAAATTTCTAGTATTACAAGAATACTTTCTAGAAAAACAAAGAATAACCCTGTATTAATAGGTGAACCAGGTGTTGGTAAAACAGCTATTGTTGAAGGATTAGCTCATCGTATAGTAAAAGGTGATGTTCCAAATAGTTTAAAAGACAAAATAGTTTGGGAACTTGATTTAGGTTCTTTAATAGCAGGTGCTAAATATCGTGGTGAATTTGAGGAAAGACTTAAAAAAGTCTTAAAAGAAATTAAAGACTCTGATGGAAAAATTATTATGTTTATTGATGAAATACACATGATAGTGGGAGCAGGATCTGATGGTGCACTTGATGCTGGAAATATGTTAAAACCAATGCTTGCTAGGTCAGAGATACATTGTATTGGAGCTACTACTTTAAATGAATACCGAAAATATATAGAGAAAGATGGAGCTTTAGAGCGAAGGTTTCAAAAAGTATTAGTAGGACAGCCTACTGTTATAGATACTATAACTATACTTAGAGGGTTAAAACATCGTTTTGAAGTATATCACGGTGTTGATATAAAAGATAGTGCCTTAGTTGCGGCATCCTCTTTATCAGACAGATATATTACTGATCGATTTTTGCCTGACAAAGCTATAGATTTAGTTGATGAAGCATGTGCTACTATTCGAGTTCAAATGGACTCTGTTCCTACTTCATTAGACAAACTAAATCGTGAGATAATGGGTCTTCAAATAGAATATACATCTCTAAAGAAAGAAAAAGATGAACTTTCTAAAAAGAGAGTTGAAGAGATAAATAACAAACTAAATAGTTTAAAAGAAGAAGAACAAAAGTTAAGAAGTGATTGGGAAGATGAAAAAAGAATAAACAGTCTTATTAAAGATAAGAAAAGCGAAATTGAGAAAGATAAATTCAAATTAGAGCAGGCAGAGAATAACTATGATTTAGAACTTGCTGCTAAGCTTCGTCATGGTATTATCCCAAAATTAGAAGAAGAGCTAAGTTTACTTCAAAAACAAAACAAATCTGAGATATTAAGTGATACTATTGATGATGAATCTATCGCGGCTATTATTTCTAGATGGACAAATATTCCTATTAGTAAGTTAGTAGGTGGCGAAAAAGATAAACTACTTCATTTAGAAGATAATATGAAAAGAAGAGTAAAAGGTCAAGATAAGGCTATTAAACTTGTAAGTAACGCTATTATAAGAGCAAGAGCGGGTATAAAAGATCCGAATAGACCAATAGGTTCATTCATATTCTTAGGCCCAACAGGAGTAGGGAAAACAGAAGTAGCCAAAACTTTAGCATATGAACTATTTGATGATGAAAGACATATGGTAAGAATAGATATGAGTGAGTATATGGAAAGTTTTTCAGTATCTAGATTAGTAGGTGCTCCTCCAGGATATGTTGGTTACGATGAAGGTGGACAGTTAACTGAAGCTGTAAGAAGAAATCCATATAGTATTGTTTTATTTGATGAAATAGAAAAGGCACATAAAGATGTATTTAACATACTTCTTCAAATTCTAGATGATGGTCGTATTACTGATAGCCAAGGAAGAACAGTAGATTTTAAAAATACAATTATTATTATGACTTCAAATTTAGGTAGTGAGCATATTTTAGAAAATAAAAATAATGCCGAAGAACTTATTAATAATGAATTAAAACGCACATTTAAACCAGAATTTTTAAACCGTATTGATGAAATAATTATGTTTAACTCATTATCAAAAGATGTAGTATATTCTATTTTAGATAAAATAATTACTGAATTAGAATATAGATTATCTGATAAAAAAATAAAAATTATTCTTACAGATAATGCTAAAAAATATATTATTGATAATGCCTATGATGAAAATTATGGGGCAAGACCAATTAAAAGATTTGTAAGTCAAAATATAGAAACATTAATAGCAAATAATATTATTAATGATAATATAAAATTTAATAGTGCATTAACTATTGATGTAGATAATAATGACTTTATATTAAGATAAGCTATTGCTTATCTTTTTTTATGTTATAATATAGCAAATTTATTTTAAAGGAGGGATATTATGCAAGAGGAGTTAATGGATTGTTATAATAATAGAAAATTGATTAATAAAGACTTTATTGAATACTTTATTTTTCATTATGTAGATATACTAGGGTTAAATCAAGTTGTTAAAGATATTTGTTTTTCAAGAAGTCCAGATACTTTAGTATCATATAGTCCTAGACATCTGTCTATTATAATTAGTCGTAATAATACTTTTAATAGAATGCTAATATCTAAAGGAAAAAGAGTTGAAGAACTAACTGATATTGAACTATTAATAATGTGTATAAGATTTTTAGAAATGCTTTTTCATGAACTTACACACGCAAAACAAGAAATAATAATTCGTTCTTTACAAGAAACAAACCCTCTCATAAAACAAATTCTTTTAGAAGATGCTCATATATTTAGATGGCAAAATCATCTATATGATAGACATTATGATGATTTTATAACTGAATATAATGCTGAAATTATGTCTAAAGTTATGACATCTTATTTTTTTAATGATTATCCTTTATTACAAGAAGTAAGTAATATTAATATTAATGAAGAAATATACAAAATGGTAAAAAAATATTATTTGAGGGATGGAAAAAATAGCTATCCAATAATTAGATTTAAACAAATAACGAGTAACATTTTTTGTGAAGATGATATAATGAATATGGAAGGATTTAACAATTTGACAGAATTTGAAAAAATAAAGTATGGTATACCTCTTGATGATATAACAATGAATAAATTAGAGGAGATGCCAAAAGTAAAAATTAATAATTTTGGAGAATATTTTAATAGAAGGTAATTTATGGATAAGAATAGTGTCCTGAAAAGATTTAAAATAAAAGAAGATAGAATTTTAATTTCAAATATATTAGATAAATATTTAAAGTATGATCAAACAGGTGTTAGTACTTATACAAACTTTTTAGATCCAAGAATGCTAAACCTTGCTGAAGAAACATTAAAATTCTCTAAAATTAATTATGAAATTTATAAACCTAATGATAATTGTGATAAGAGTATAATTTGTTTTGGTAATTATGAAAACTTTGTAACTATATATAAAGTCGAAATTAATGGTATTAGTCACTCAGATGTACTTGGTACATTATTTTCTATTGGACTTGATATAGATACAATAGGCGATATTTTTATAGAAGATGAATGTATTTATTTAACTAATTTAACAAGATTAAATTCTTTATTAGAAAGTAGTTTATATTCAATAAAAAATAAAAAAGTTAAATTGACAGAAGTGAATGAAATGCTTTTACTTAGAGATAGATTTGTTAAATTAAGTATTACTGTACCAAGTTATAGAATAGATGTCTTTATTAGTAAACTTGCTCATTTAAGTAGAAGTAGTGCTTGTGATTATATAAAAGATAAAATGGTACTTATTAATTACAGCGAAATTACGAATGTTAATAAGATATTAAAAACAGGAGATATTATATCGATTAGAAAAGTTGGTAAATTTATTATAAGAGAAGAGTTATATAAGTCTAAAAAAGATAATTATGTAGTTGAAATAGATAAATATAATTAATATTAGATAATAGTTATGATTATTGTTTAATAAAGTAAAATAATATATAATGGGTATAGGTGATAATATGATAAATATAAAAGCAGATTCAAGAAAGATTAATAAGGGAGATATATTTATAGCTCTTCGTGGTTTTAATAGTGATGGGCACGAATATATCAATAAGGCTATTTCTTTAGGAGCATCTAAACTTATTGTTATGGATGAAGGGGACTATAGTATTCCTTATGAAGTAGTTCCCGATACAAGATTATATTTATCAAATTATCTTAAAGAAAACTATGGTAAATATTTAAGTGAAATGATGATAGTAGGTATAACAGGTACTAATGGTAAAACAACAAGTGCTTATCTTTTATATGATGCTTTAAATAAATTAGGTGTAAAATGTGGCTATATAGGTACTGTCGGGTTATATTTAGAACAAGGTAAGGTTATGAATTTGCCAAATACAACACCTGATATATGTGATATTTATGACATGCTTATTACGGCATATGACAGTGGTTATCGTAGTATGGTTCTAGAAGTGAGCAGCCAGGCTCTTGTGAGAGGTAGAGTAGATAATATTCTATTTAAGTATGCAGTATTTACAAATTTAACACAAGATCATCTTGATGAACATAAAACTATGGAAAATTATGCCAAAGCAAAAACATTATTATTTGAAAAAGTTGATGATAGTGGTATATCTATTGTTAATTATGATGATAAATATAAAGAATATTTTAAATCTACGAATACTATTTATTATGGATTAACAGGTGGTGATTATAAAGTAACTTCAACTTTCTACCATAATCAAGGAACAACTTTTAATTATGTCCATAACGGTGAAGTAACAACAATTAATTCACCTTTACTTGGAGAATATAATATATATAATTTATTATGTGTAATAATAATTCTTGAAAATATGAATATATCAAAAGACAATATAATAAGAGTTGTATCTAAATTAACATGTCCACCAGGCAGAATGGATATAATTAAATATAACACTAACAGTATTATTGTTGATTATGCTCATACTCCAGACGCTATAGAAAAGATTTTATCCACAGTAAAAAAAATACAACATAATAATATATACGTTGTATTTGGGTGTACTGGTAGTCGCGATCGTACTAAAAGACCTATTATGATGAAATTAGTAACAGATCAGGCTAAATCTGCTATAGTAACTATGGATGATCCGCATGATGAAGATCCAATGAATGTAGTTGAAGATATGCTAAAGGGAAACACTAATAAAAATTATGAAGTAGTAATTGATAGAGGAAAAGCTATTGAAAGAGGAATCTCTTTATTAAAAGATGGAGATATACTACTTATACTAGGTAAAGGACACGAAGAATTTATAATTATAAAAGATAAGAAAATTCCATTTAATGATAGAAAAAAAGTAAACGAGGTATTAAATAAAATATCAGTTTAGGCAATAATTAGACACTCACATATAATATATGGGGGTGTTTTTTTGAACATAAAAATAGATTCGAGGAAAATAGAATGTGGCGATACGTTTGTTGCTTTAGGAAAAGGTCATGACTATGTAAATGAAGCTATAGAAAATGGTGCAACTAAAGTAGTAGTAGAATATGGTAAATATCCAGTGGAAACAATTACAGTAAAAAATACAAAAAAATATTTAATTAAGTACTTAAAAAATAACTATTATAAAGAAATAAGTAAACTTAAGTTAATCGGTATAACAGGGACTAATGGTAAAACAACTAGTGCTTATTTAATATATCAAGCATTAAATAAAGCTGGAATAAAATGTGGTTACATAGGTACTATTGGTTTTTATTTAGATGATAAAGTAGTAACTTTAAATAATACGACTCCAGAATTATTAGACATATATAATATGCTTATAACTTGTAAAGAAAGAGGATGTAAGGTAGTAGTAATGGAAGTAAGTAGCCATGCTCTTGATATGAAAAGGGTAGAAGGTTTATTATTTGATTATGCTATATTTACAAATTTAACAGAAGATCATTTAGATTATCATAAGAGTCTAAAAAGATATTTTCAAGCTAAAAAGAAATTATTTAAAAAATTAAAAAAAGATGGTAAAGGAATAATTAATGTTGATGATAAATATGGTAGAAAAATTAAACTTAAAAATTTAATAACTATCAGTTCTTTTAAAGGAGACTATGTAATAGAAGATTACATTTTCAATAATAAAACTAAATTTATAGTTAATAATAATAAATATGAAATGACATTGCTTGGAGTTTATAACATTTATAATATGCTTAATGCAATAGCAATTTTAGATGAGTTTGAAATTAAAAACAAGTATAAAATTATTAAAAAATTATCAGCTCCACCCGGAAGAATGCAAATAATTAATTATAATAATAATAAGATTATTATTGATTATGCTCATACTCCAGATGCTGTAGAAAATGTAATTAACGGTGTAAAAGACTTTGCTAAATCAAAAATTTATGTTATTATTGGTTGTGGCGGCAATAGAGATAGATTTAAAAGACCTATTATGGCCAAAATTGCTACAGACTTATCAGACTATGTAATATTCACAAGTGATAATCCTCGTGATGAAGATCCGTATATTATCATAGATGATATGATTAAAGGTGTAGAAAAAGATAATTATCAAATAATTGTAAACCGTAGTGAAGCAATTCAAAATGGAGTGCAATTGCTAAAAAATAATGATATACTATTATTACTTGGTAAGGGACATGAAACTTATCAAATAATAGGTAAAGAAAAGATTTATTTTGATGATAGAGTCGAAGTAGAAAAATGTATTAGGAGATGATTTCGTGTTAATTTTAGCCAAAGCAATGCTTGCAATGATGATTGGTTTTATTTCATCAGTAATTTTTGGTCTTATTTTAATACCAATATTAAAAAGAATTAAAATAAAACAAAAAGTAAGCATATATCTAGAGAATAAACATAAACAAAAAGATGGTACACCTACAATGGGTGGTCTTATATTCATAATACCAACTATCTTTACCGTAATTATATTACTTATAATGGGAAAAATTCATTTTAATGAAAATTTATTTATAATATTATTTGTCTTTGTAGCTTATGCGCTACTTGGATTTGTTGATGACTATTTAAGTATAAAAAGACATAATAATGAAGGATTAACTGAAATTCAAAAATTGTTTGGTCAGTTAGTTATAGCACTAGTATTCTTTTATATATTTATGAAAACAGGTAATGAACCAGCATTGAACGTCCATACTTTAGGAGTTAATATTAATATGGGATGGTTCTACGGAATATTCTTGTTATTTATTTTAGTTGCAAGTTCTAACGCAGTAAATTTAACAGATGGACTTGATGGACTTGCTGGTGGTCTTTCAACAATTGCCTTTTTGGCTTTTGGACTAATTGCTTGGAATTCAACTTATACAGCTGGATACCAGGATATAGCAATTTTCTGTTTTGTCTTAATGGGATCTCTTTTAGGATTTTTAGTATTTAATTCCCATCCTGCAAGAGTATTTATGGGTGACACAGGTTCACTTTCGTTAGGTGCTACACTTGCTTCAATTGCAATACTTACTAATCATGAAATAACGCTTATTGTTGTAGCTGGGGTTTTTGTTATAGAGACTTTAAGTGCAATAATACAAATGACGGGTATTATGTTATTTCATAAAAAAATGTTTTTAATGGCACCACTTCATCATCATTTTGAAAAAAAAGGTTATAATGAAAGTGATATAGTTAAAGCTTTTTGGATAGTTGGGTTATGTTTAGCAACAGCTGCAGTAGGCTTTGGTGTTTGGATTTAAAGAAGATTATATCTTCTTTTTTTTATGTATGCATGTTATAATTAATAAAATAAGGTGTGTGGTAGTATGAATAAAAAAGGGTTTACACTTATGGAACTTTTAGCAGTTACAATAGTACTTGGTATAATAGTACTTATAGCAGTACCATCTATTAGTAAAATACTTGATAAAGGGAAAAAGGACATATTGTTTACAACTGCTAATAATTTAGTGGAAACAACTAAGCAATACTATTATAATAAAATCTTAGATGATAATGAATTATCTAGTTCGATTTCACTTAGCGTTACTGATAGTGCAAATATGTCTTTACTTGATTTTAAAGGTAAACTTCCTGAAAATGGATACATACTAATAGATGCTTCAGGTAATATTGGATTAGCTGTTACACAAGGTAATTATTGTGCTAAAAAAGAACTTTGGAGTAATCAGGTAGTTGTTTCTTCTGGAGTAAACTGTGAAATAACTGATTTTGAACAAATGGAAGAAATAAATAATTCATGTTTTATATTAAATTCTAACAAAGATACTATAACAGGTTATAAGATTACAGATTCAAATTGTCCAAAAGATATAATTATTCCTGCGGAAATAGGTGGACGTAAGATAGTTGCGATAGGTGATGGAGCTTTTGCGGGTGATGGTCAACTGGTAGGAAAATTTGCAAATTCAATGCAATCTAGTCCATATGTAGATATAATTGAAAACAGTTCAATTTATACATATGGTCCGTTAGATTTATTTGTTATTAATGCTGATATAGTAACTACTAAAAGGTGCTATTATAAAAATTCTTCTTCTTATGATGTCATGCCAATAGGATATAAAATAACTAAATCAGATCCATACTCTGGTTGTAATGTGGGTGATAATCTTATAGATAATAATTCAGAAAGTGTAATGGCCGACTTTTATGCACCAGTAAATATAAGTAACAATTTTACCTTGGCAGAAAATAGTGATAATCTCAAAAATAGTGTATCTCTTCTTAAAAATGATAGTCCGGCTAGTAATATAACTGTGCAGCAAATAGCGGATATAGAGGATCCCTTAGTTGAATCTTATGGTATAACAAGTGTTAATTTTAATCTTGCTACTAATTTAACTTCTATAGGGGTTGGTGCATTTTTAAATAACAAGTTGACATCTTTAACCTTCACAGCAAGTAACATGAATATAACAAATTTAGGTGCTGGCGCATTTCAAAACAATTTAGTAAATGGAATTCTTGATTTGAGTAACTTACAAAATTTAAAAAAATTAAACTCAGGGATTTTTTATGGTAATTCTATAACTAATGTCATACTTCCAAATGGCTTAGAAAACATTGGTTTGGGGACTTTTACAGGAAACAGTATATCTTCAATAATTTTTCCAACATCTATAAAAAAAATTGATGATATCGCATTCTCAGGAAATAACCTAGAATTACTAGATTTAAGTGTTTTATCAAATTTAACTTTTATAGGTCAGGAGGCATTTGGTGATAATATTTTGTCAACTATTAAAGTGCCAAATTCAGTTACTTCTATAGGAGAAGATGCGTTTCAAAGAAACTCTTCATCAATTATAATTAATATAGATAAAGAGTATAACGCTCTTGAAGGATCACCATGGGGAGCAACTGGAGCAACAGTTATTTGGTTACAAGCTGAAAAATACAGTATAACATATTCTGGTAGTGATGTTAGTATTGATAATAGTTGTTTGCTAGAAGGAAAATATTTTTCTAACTGCAATGTAATTTTAAATGCAGTTGAAAGTGATAAAACAGTTATAAGTTTTAAAGTTAATGGTGCATCTGTCTTAGGCAATTCTTTTGAAATGCCTACTAATGATGTGACTATTACTGATGTGGTTTTAGGAAATTATTCCATATTGGAAAGTAATCACCCATATTCTGTGGATTTAGATCAAGTTTATACTAAAACGATTACAGGTGCTACTAAGATTAAAGTAGAGTTTTCCTTAGATACATATTTAGAAGATGAGTGTGATTATATTTATATTACAGATGCTTTGGGAGCACAAATTGGACAATTAAATTATACAAATTCAAGTCTTGCTGGGCAGAGTTTTATTATTAATGGTGATACTGTAAATATAAGATTAGTTACAGACTTTTCTGTAAACGAGTATGGCTTTTTCGCAAAAATTTCTATGGTGGAATAACAAAAAATACTAAAAAGTACATAATATGATATAATTTATATAGGAGGATGATTTATGGAAGTTTATGTTATAATATTTTTAATTTTATTAGGCTTAGTGTTGATTAGTTCTATTAAACAAATTAACGAATATGAAAGAGGATTATTATTTTCTTTTGGTAGGTTTTCAAAAGTTTTAAGTCCTGGATGGGTTATTGTTCTTCCAATAGTTCAATTTTATAAAAAGGTTGATATAAGAACAAAAGCAGTGGATGTACCTGAACAAGAAGCAATTACAAAAGATAATGTATCAATTAAAATTAATGCTGTAATTTATTACAAAGTTTTTGATGCTGGAAAAGCTATTTGTGAAGTAGAGGATTTCTACTACGCAGTAGGTCAACTTGCTCAAACAACAATGAGAAATATAGTTGGATCAGTTACTTTAGATCAATTATTATCTGAAAGAGAAACTATATCAGCGGAAATTTGTAAAGTAATTGATTTAGCTACTGATCCTTGGGGAGTAAAAGTAGAGAATGTTGAGCTTAAAGATGTTTCTCTTCCAGAAGAAATGAAGAGAGTAATAGCTAAAGTTGCTGAAGCTGAAAGAGAAAAAGCAGCTGTTATTACTAAAGCAGAAGGTGAAGTTCAAGCAGCAGAAAATTTAAGTAAGGCAGCAAACATGATGGGTAATACTCCAGGAGCATTACATTTAAGAACTTTAGCAACTTTAAATGACTTAAGTTCTGATCAATCCAATACTGTAGTGTTTGCTATTCCAATTGAAGTACTACATGCATTAGAAGGACTTTCAAAAGGTAAAAAATAAAAGAGTTTATAAAACTCTTTTTTTATTAATAATAGTTATATTTATATAAGAATATCACATACTGTTATTAAGTTAGTTACTTGACAAATAGCATATTTTAACATATAATTATAGTCAACTTGCGATGAACAAGAAGAGTATATAATATTTTTATTAAAGAGAGTTAGTGTTTGGTGAGAACTAATATAAATTATTATAGAAGGTAGCTTGTGAGCTTATTATCTAAGTAAATAGGATAATACGTATGATATGCGTTAAATATATGAGATATATTATAATATTTTTATAATATAAATAAGGTGGTACCACGTAGAATCACGTCCTTATATAGGATGTGATTTTTTATTTTGTAGGAGGAAATATGTTAGAAGAATTTGAAAAATATGTAAGTAATTATGATATGAGCGATGAAAATATACTACTAAAATATAATCATTCCTATAGAGTAATGAATTTATCAAAAAAATATGCTACATTATTAGGATTAAGTGATGAAGATGTAAAACTAGCTTCTTTAATTGGCTTACTTCATGATATAGGTAGATTTGAGCAACTACGAGTCTACAATAGTTATATTGATTCAAAGACTATAGATCACGCTGATTATAGTATTACTCAGTTATTTGATAAAAATAAAATAGAAAAATTTACAAAAAATAAAGAAGAATATGAAATAATAAAATTTGCTATTAAAAATCACAATAAATTTAGTATTCCTAAAACAGATAATGAAAGAATGTTAATGCATGCTAAATTAATTAGAGATACTGATAAAATAGATATTCTTTATTTATTAGGTAAATTAGGTGAACTAAATTTAAAAGGCGATGATACTCCATTATCTGAAGAAGTTATTAAATCGATTAAATTAAACGAAACAATAGATAGAAAATATACTGTAAGTAAGAATGATCGTCTTGCTACACAAATGGCATTTGCATTTGATGTATATAATGACATCTGTTTAAATGAATTTAAAGAAAATATGAAGTTTTTTTATAAACAAATAGATAAACCAGAAATATTTAAAGAAACATTTGAAATTATTAATAAATATATAGATGAAAGGATTGATAATAATGTTAGAAACTAAGTATAATCATAAACAAGTTGAAGATAATAAATATGATACATGGAAAGAAAAAGGTTATTTTGAAAGTGGAGATCTTTCAAAAAAACCATATACTATTGTTATTCCGCCACCAAATGTAACAGGCAAATTACATTTAGGTCATGCATGGGATACTACTTTACAAGATGTTTTAATTAGATATAAAAGAATGGATGGCTTTGATGCATTATGGCTTCCAGGTATGGATCATGCAGGAATTGCTACACAAGCAAAAGTTGATAAAAAATTAAAAGAACAAGGTATTAACCCTAGAGCAATGGATAGGGAAGAGTGGCTTAAAGTTGCTTGGGACTGGAAATATGAGTACGCTGAAAATATTCATGCACAGTGGTCTAAAATGGGACTTTCTTTAGATTATACTAAAGAAAGATTTACACTTGATGAAGGACTATCTAAAGCAGTTAAACATGTATTTGTTAATCTATATAATAAAGGTCTTATATATAGAGGAGAACGAATAATTAACTGGGATCCTGAAGCTATGACAGCTTTATCTAATGAAGAAGTTATCTATAAAGATGATGAAGGAGCTTTTTATCATTTGAAATACATGATTGAAGGAACAAATGATTATCTTGAAGTAGCTACTACAAGACCAGAAACTTTATTTGGTGATACTGCTGTTGCAGTAAATCCAAGTGATGAAAGATATCAAAAATATATTGGAAAGAAAGTTATTCTTCCAATTGTTAATAAATTAATACCAATAGTTGCTGATATGCATGCTGATCCAGAATTTGGTACAGGTGTTGTTAAAATTACACCAGCTCATGATCCTAATGATTTTGAAGTTGGAAATAGACATAATTTAGAAAGAGTAGTAGTAATGAATCCAAACGCTACTATGAATTCAAACGCTGGCAAGTATGAAGGTATGGATAGGTTTGAATGTCGTGAAGTACTATTAAAAGATTTAAAAGAACAAGACTTATTAATTAAAATTGAAAAAATGGTTCATAATGTTGGTCATTCTGAGAGAACAGATGCAGTTGTTGAACCTTATTTATCTAAGCAATGGTTTGTTAAAATGCGTCCTCTTGCTGATAGAGTACTTGATAACCAAAAAAATAAAGATACTAAAGTTAATTTTGTACCATCAAGATACGAAAAAACTATGAATCATTGGATGGAAATAACTTATGACTGGTGTATATCAAGACAACTTTGGTGGGGACATCAAATACCTGCTTGGTACAAAGATGGTGAAACATATGTAGGTATGGAGCCGCCGACTGGTGAAGGTTGGATACAAGATCAAGATGTACTTGATACTTGGTTTAGTTCTGCACTATGGCCATTTTCAACATTAGGTTGGCCAGAAAAAACAAATTTATTAGAGAGATATTATCCTAATGATGTTTTAGTTACAGGATATGATATAATTCCATTTTGGGTTAATAGAATGACTTTTCAAGGACTTGAGTTTACTGATCAAAGACCTTTTGAGGACTGCTTAATTCATGGATTAATTCGTGATAAGCAAGGAAGAAAAATGAGTAAATCACTTGGTAATGGTGTTGACCCAATGGATGTAATAGAAGAATATGGTTGTGATTCACTAAGATTCTTTTTAGCAACTACAACAGCACCTGGTACAGATTTAAGATATGATGAAGAAAAAGTTAAATCCACATGGAATTTTATTAATAAACTTTGGAATGCCTCAAGATTTACTTTAATGAATCTTGAAGACTTTAAAAAAGAAGATTATAGTTTAGAAAATCTATCTATAAGTGATAAGTGGATTCTTAGCAAAATGAATAATTTGATCACTAAAGTTAGAAAACATATGGATAAATATGAATTCAATGTAGTAGGTACAGAAATCTATAGTTTCATATGGAATGATTTTTGTGATTGGTATATTGAACTTGCTAAAATTAATATGAATAACACAACAAAATCAGTTCTTATTTATATTTTAACTGATATTGTAAAATTATTACATCCATTTATGCCATATGTTACAGAAGAAATATATTCTATGCTTCCTGTAAAAGATTGTGATTCTATTATGGTAAGTAGTTATCCTAAATCAGATAAAAAAATGATATTTAAAGATATTAAATTAGATGAAATAATAGAACTTATTGTAAAAGTTAGAAGAATTAAACTTGAAAATAAAGTAGGTAAAGATTTTATTTTAGTACATAATAATAATGAGATTGTATTACAGAATTTAGATTTAATTGCAAGAATGACAAAATGTGAAAATATACTTGATACTTGTCTTAATACTAATTTATCTAAAATAGATATAAATTTTATGAACGAAGTACTTAGTATATATTACGATGGAACAATGAGTGAAGAGGAAATACAAAATCTTTTAAAAGAAAAAGAAAGATTAATAAGTTCTATTGAAAGAAGAACAAAATTATTATCTAATGATAATTACGTTTCTAAGGCTCCAGCTAATATTGTTGAAAATGATAAGTTAGCTTTAGTTAAAGAAGAACAAGAATTAAAATTAATTATTGAGAAAATGAATAAATAAAAAAAAAAGATACAAAATAATAATGTATCTTTTTTAGTGTAAACTGATAAGATAAATATTGACTAAATATTTCCGATTTGTTATACTAATAATGTAAGAATAGAAGGAGGAATACAGAAATGAAAAAAAATGGATTTACATTAATAGAATTATTAGCAGTTATTTTAATTTTAGGTATCATTGCTTTAATCGCAATTCCAACAGTTAATAATATTATTCAACAATCTAGATTAGGTTCTTGGGAAACTACTGGAAATAACTTGACAGATAGTGCAGAAGCTTATTACCAAATGTGCGAAATCAGAGATGGTTTTGAAGCTGACGGAACTACTGCTTGTAATTTAACAGGTTTAGCTGCTTTATCAGAAGCACAATTAAAGAGTACCCTTAACGTAAAGGGTGATATTCCATCTGGAAGCGAAATCGCTTACTTTGGATATAGTACAGATGGAGACGCTGTAATTCAATATACAGTTGGTAGCTTTACTTGTACTAATGGTACACAATCAGGTACTTCACCTAACTACACTTACGCTTTAACATCATCAGATGGCGCAGTTAAGTGTACAAAATCTTAATATTTAATAAACTGCTAAGATAATCTAAAATTATCTGTATCAAGACTACCAAAGCGTAGTCTTTTTTTTGTATATTATGTAAAAATATGTGAATATTAAAAATTAGCAGCAAAGTATTGACAGTGCTAAAAAATGGCGATATAATTAAATAGCAATCAATAAAAAAGAGTGCTAATGCATATAATGAAGAGGTGATAATATGCTGAATGAAAGACAATCGGAATTATTAAAATTAATTGTTGAGGATTACATTAAAACAGCAAGACCTGTTAGCTCTAACGCACTTTCAGATATTATGAATTGTTCTAGTGCAACAGTTCGTAATGAGATGGCATTTCTAGAAGAAAATAATCTTATAGAAAAAACGCATATTTCATCTGGTAGAGTTCCTAGTGAAAAAGGTTATAGATATTATGTTGATAATATAATGAGACCTAAAGAATTAACTGGGGATGATATGCTAAAACTTCAAACATTATTTCATAATCAATCTTTAATGCTTGATGATTATATTACAAAGAGTGTTGAAATAGTATCAGAGATGACTAGTTTAACTGCTATAGTATTAGGATCATCATCTAGTGAAAATTTAGTAAGTAGGGTAGAAGTTGTTCCAGTAAATGATAGTAGTATGGTAGCAATTATCATTACAGACAAAGGACATGTAGAACATAAAAATGTTTTACTTACTGAAAAAGTATCAGCAGAAGATGTTAGAAAAACAGTTGATATAATTAACAAATTAATCGTTGGTACGCCAATCGATGAAGTTAGTTCAAAACTTGAATATGAAGTTAAACCAGTAATAGGTAAATATATTAAACAATCAGAAGCTTTATATAATGCTTTTTACAATGCGTTTAGTGATTTTACCAATCAACCATTTGAAGTTAAAGGAAGAAATAATATTTTGATGCAACCAGAATTTAATGATACTGATAAAATCAGAGATATAGTAAATAAATTTGAAGATAAAAAAATAGTAAGCAGTATTAAAGAAGAAGATGGTGGCATTAATATATATATTGGTAGTGAAAATGAGTTATCAGATGATGTGACAATCGTTAAAACGAAATATAATTTTAAAGGTGAAGAAGGTACTATTGCTTTAATAGGACCAAAGCGAATGGAATATGATCGTGTTATATCACTTTTAGACTATATTATGAAAAATATAAATAATAATAATTAATGGAGGCAGAATGAAAAACAAAGAGAATAAATGCAATTGTCAGCAAAAACCAGAATTAATGGAATGCGACTGTACGCCTACAGAGGAAACTATGGAATCCCATGAGTGTACATGTGGAGACAATTGTAATTGCGATGAAGAAAACAATGATTTAAAAGAAATGCAAGTGAAGCTTGATGATGCTTTAAATAAAGCATCAGCTACTGAAGATGCACTTTTAAGGAGCCGCGCTGAATTTGTTAATTATCGTAAAAGGTTAGAAGAAGAACAAGTAAGAAATTTAAAATATTGTAATGAAGATTTAGTTAAAGAGCTTCTACCAGTTATTGATAATTTTGAAAGAGCAATTAAACTTGATAATGAAGATTTAAGTGATGAATTATCTAAATTCTTAGAAGGATTTAAGATGATGTACTGCAATCAAATTGCTATATTAGAAAAATATGGTGTCAAAGCCATTGATGGAAATAATAAACTTTTTGATCCTAATTATCATCAAGCAATTATGACAGAACATAGAGATGGTGTAGAACCTGGGATGGTATTAGAAGTATTACAAAAAGGTTATTTACTAAAAGATAAAGTTATTAGACACGCTATGGTTAAGGTTAGCGAGTAAAAAAGGAGAGATATATATGAGTAAAACAATAGGTATAGATTTAGGAACAACAAATAGTTGTGTTTGTGTTTATGAAGGTGGAGAAGCTAAAGTTATAGCTAATCCAGAAGGAGAAAGAACTACTCCATCAGTAGTAGCTTTCAAAAATGGTGAAATTATTGTTGGTGGCGCTGCTAAGAGACAAACAGTAGTTAATCCAGATACAATAAGTTCAATTAAAAGATTAATTGGTACTAAAAAAACAGTAAAAGCTAATGGTAAGGAATATACTCCTGAAGAAGTTAGTGCAATGATTCTAGGAGATTTAAAAAAGACTGCTGAAGCGTATCTAGGAGAAAAAGTAAGTAAGGCTGTAATTACAGTTCCAGCGTACTTTAATGATGCTCAAAGACAAGCAACAAAAAATGCAGGTAAAATTGCTGGTCTTGAAGTAGAAAGAATTATTAATGAACCTACTGCAGCTGCACTTGCTTATGGTCTTGATAAACAAGAACAAAGTCAAACAGTACTTGTTTATGACTTAGGTGGAGGTACATTCGACGTTTCTATTCTTGAACTTGGCGATGGTGTATTTGAAGTTAAATCAACAAGTGGTAATAACCATTTAGGTGGAGATGACTTTGATCAAAGAATAGTTGACTATTTAGTAAAAGAAATTAAAAAAGAACATAATGTAGATTTAAGTAATGATAAAATGGCAATGCAACGTATTAAGGATGCAGCTGAAAAAGCTAAAAAAGATTTAAGTGGTGTATCAACTACTCAAATTTCATTACCATTCTTAACTCAAGGACCAGATGGTGTAGTTAACTTTGAATCTAGTTTAACTCGTGCTAAGTTTGAAGAATTAGTTCATGATTTATTAGATTCAACTTTAGAACCTGTTAGAAAAGCCTTAAAAGATGCTAAATTATCAGCAAAAGATATTGATAAAGTATTATTAGTAGGTGGATCTACTCGTATTCCTAAGGTTCAAGAAATAGTTAAAAATGAACTTGGAAAAGACCCTTCTAAAGGTGTTAACCCAGATGAAGTAGTTGCTATGGGAGCAGCTATTCAAGGTGGTGTTTTAACTGGAGAAGTTAATGATATAGTACTTCTTGATGTTACACCATTGTCACTTGGACTTGAAACATTAGGTGGAGTATGTACAGTACTAATACCAAGAAATACAACAATACCTACTTCAAAATCACAAGTATTCTCAACTGCTGCTGATAATCAACCAGCTGTTGATATACATATATTACAAGGTGAGAGATCTATGGCTGCTGACAATAAGACACTTGGAAATTTCCAATTATCTGGAATACCATCAGCACCAAGAGGAGTTCCTCAAATTGAAGTAACATTTGATATTGATGCAAATGGTATAGTTAATGTAAAAGCTAAAGATTTAGGTACAGGTAAGGAACAAAAAATTACTATTACATCTAATACAACATTATCTGATGATGAAATTGATAAAATGGTTAAAGAAGCTGAAAAGAATAAAGAAGCTGATGAAAAACGTAAAGAAGAAGCAGATGCTAGAAATGAAGCTGAACAAGTTATCTTTATGACTGAAAAATCAATTAAAGAATTAGGTGATAAAGTATCTGATGAAGATAAAGAAAAAGCTGAAGAATTAATTAAGGAATTAAAAACAGCTTTAGAGGGTGATGATTTAGAAGTTATTAAGACTAAAAAAGATGCCCTTCAAGAAAAAGCTATGGAGTTTGGAGCAAAAGTCTATGAAGAAGCAGCAAAAGCTGCTGAAGCAAACAATTCTGATTCTGATTCTGAAGCAAATTCAGATAAGAAAAAAGAAGATGGTGTAGTTGACGCCGAGTTTGAAGAATAAAATAGATAGTAGTATAGGGTTCTAATAATTAGAACCCTATATTACGATAACGGGAGATAATATGAAAGAAAAACTACGTAGTGAAATTGAAGAAAAATACAAATGGGATCTAACAGCGATTTATTCATCTGATGAAGAGTGGCAAAAGGATTATGATGAAATTAAAAATAATTTATCATCTTTAGGAAAATATAGAGGCCATATCATGGACAGTGCAAAAACATTATTTGATATGACACAGTGTTACTTTAATATTTCAAGAAAAGTTGAAAAAGTATTTATATATGCACATTTAAGTTGTGACGCTGAAACAAGCAACACTAAGTATCAAAGTTATGATGGAATGGTAAGAAATCTCTATAAGGATTTAGGAGTTGTTAGTTCTTATATAGAACCAGAACTTTTAAAAAATGATTATTCAAAAATAGAGGAGTATTATGAGCAAGTACCTGCTTTATTAGATTATAAAAATTTCTTTATCGAAATATTTAGATATAAAGATCATGTATTATCAGAAAAAGAGGAACAGATATTATCAAAGTTATCTAATGTTCTTAGTTCAAGTAGTAATACTTATGAAAAATTAACTGATACTGATTTATCTTTAGGTGTTATTATAGATGAAGATAATAATGAAATAGAGCTTACAGATAGTAATTATTCTAAATATATATCAAGTAAAGATAGACGTGTTAGATATGATGCTTTTACAGCTATGTATAAGGCCTATGGTAGCGTAATTAACACTATTGCTAGTACAATGTATGGTGAAGTAAATAGTAACGTAGCGTTGGCTAATTTAAAGAATTATAATAGTGCCATAGAAGCGTCCTTGTATTCTGATAATGTCAATATAGATATTTATAATAATTTAATAGATACTGTTAGTAAAAATATGGATGTATTGTTCAAATATTATAGTTTAAGAAAAGAAGTTTTAGGTGTAAAGGAACTACATCTATATGATTTATACGCTGATTTAATACAAAGTACTGAGCGTGAATATACCTTTGATGAAGCTAAAGATATTGTTCTTAAAGCATTAAGTCCTTTAGGTACTGATTATATTAAAGATGCTAATAATGCATTTAGTCAAAGATGGATTGATATATATCCTAATAAAAGTAAACGTAGTGGAGCATATTCTGGTGGTGGATATGATACATACCCATATATGCTTTTAAACTTTCAAGGAAAAATAAATGATGTTTCAACTTTTGCACATGAATTAGGTCATTCTATGCATAGTTATTATTCAAGAAAGAATAATACTTATCAAGATAGTGATTATAAAATATTTGTAGCTGAGGTAGCAAGTACAGTAAATGAATTACTATTATGTAATTACTTACTTAAAAATACAGAAGATAGAGATGTAAAACTTTCTATATTAAATAGATTAATGGAATTATTTAAAGGAACGATTTATCGTCAATCTATGTTTGCTGAGTTTGAAAAAGATATCTATGACATGGTTGAAAAAGATGAAGTCCTTACTTGGGAAAATATAAGTAATCATTATTATGAACTAAACAAAAAATATTTCGGTAATGGTGTTGTAGTTGATGATGATGTTAAATATGAGTGGGCAAGAATTCCCCATTTCTATTATTATTTCTATGTATATAAGTATGCTACAGGTTTGTCAGCAGCTTGTTATATTGTAGAAAATATTCTTAGTGGAAAAGAAGGAGCATTAGATTCTTATTTAGAGTTCCTAAAAACTGGTGGTAAATATTATCCACTTGATGAATTGAAAATAGCTGGTGTAGATATGACTAATCCAAAAGTAGTTGAAAGTGCAATTAATATGTTCAATGAAACTATAAATGAATTTTTAAATATCTACAATAACTAAAAGGGCGGTGAAGTATGAATAAAAAAGATTATTACGAAGTTCTTGGGGTAGAGAAAAGTGCTACGCAAGATGAAATAAAAAGTGCATTTAGAAAGCTTGCTAAAAAATACCATCCTGACGTGTCAAAAGAAGAAAATGCGGCAGAGAAATTTAAAGAAGCGCAAGAAGCATATGCAATATTATCAGATGATCAAAAAAGAAGACAATATGATCAATTTGGTCATGCAGCATTTGAACAAGGTGCTGGTCCCGGTGGTGCAGCAGGCTACGATTTTAGCGGCTTTGATTTTAGTGACATATTTAGTGAATTCTTTGGTGGCGGATTTGGTGGCTTTGGTGGCTCATCAAACTCGACTAGAGCTAGAAAAGGTAGAGATTCAATAATGCACATGGTTCTTACATTTGAAGAAGCTGTGTTTGGATGTACTAAGAGTGTAACTATTGATAATTATGAAAAATGTGATGAATGTAGTGGCAAAGGTGGGCATGGTGAAAAAACTTGTGCTACTTGTCATGGAAGTGGTCAGGTAACTTCTGAACAAAGAACAATGTTTGGTACATATATGACTAAATCTACTTGCCCAAACTGTAAGGGTAAAGGTAGATCATATGAAAAGTCTTGTTCTAAATGTAAAGGAACAGGAAAAGTAAAACAAACAGTTACCAAGGATATAAAAATTCCTGCTGGTGTAAATACTGGCAATCAACTTCGTATTGCTGGAGCTGGTGAAATGGGAACTAATGGTGGTCCTAATGGTGATGTGTATATAGAGTTTTCTGTTAAAAATCATCCAATATATGAAAGAGACGGCGATGACGTATATTTAGAATTGCCTCTTACTATAACAGAAGCAGTATTAGGTTGTAAGAAAGAAATTCCTACAATTTATGGTAATGTTAAACTTACTATTAATCCTGGTGCTACTACTGGAGATAAACAAAGATTAAAAGGTAAGGGTATTAGTGGAGTAAATAGTTTTGGTAAAGGTGATATGTACGTAGTTATTAATGTAGTAATACCATCAAAACTATCAAAAGAACAAAAGAAACTATTTGAACAATTAGATAAAACTGATTTAGAAGAAGGATCTGAGTTTGATAGATTAAGAAAGTATATAGATTAACTATATACTTTTTCTTGACTTCAATTGACTTTGCAATATAAAAAAGTTATTATATATATAATAATATAGTAGGTGGTAGTATGAAAAATAGAAATGGTTTTACACTTGTAGAGTTACTTGGAGTATTAATACTTTTAGCAATTGTTGGAGTAATTGCAGTACCAACAGTTAATAATTTAGTTAAAGGTTCAAAAAATAAGGCAAGGTCAACACAAATAAAAACTATAGAAACAGCTGCAAAAAGTTGGGCAGCTAAAAATACAAATTTATTAAATGAGGATACTGCTTATTTTCTGCCAACACAAACTTTGATAGATGAAAATTATATTGATAAAGAAACTTTAGTTGATCCTAAAGATAATACTAAAAACTTAAATCAATGTGTAAGAATTTATTATGATTCGAACTATAATTCCTATACATATACTTATTCAAATTGTAAGCAAAACATAGATACTTCCTGTTTTACTTTTGATTCAGTTAATAGGGTAATAACAGGTTATAATTTTGATAATATAGAATCATGTCCTATGGATGTTACTATACCAGACATGATAGATGGAGTGAAAGTTGTTTATATAGGTCCAGGATCTTTTAATGGCATTGGTCATAAAAATAAGATAACTAGTGTTGATTTTAGTAATGCGACTTATTTAAGAAGAATATATAAATCAACTGGAGGTCAAGAATTAGGTGCATTCGCAAATAATTTAATAAATTATGTTAATTTTGGAAATATGCCAGAGTTTTATGAAGTAGGAGATTATGCTTTTTATAATAATGATTTAGAAAGTTTAGATTTTACAAAAGCACCAGCATTGAAGACGATTGAAAACTCTTCATTCGAAGCTAATCAATTATTGACGGTAAATCTTTCTAATTTACCTGCTTTACAAGAAGTAGATGACTCAGCATTTGCGTATAATAATATCTCTGGTGAATTGAAAATCGAAAATTCTCCATTATTAATTGAGTTTGGTGATTTCATATTTTATAATAATAATATTACAAGTTTAGTACTTAACAATTTACCTGAACTAATTAGAATAAGTTCAGATAGTTTTGGTGAAAATTTGATTACGAGTCTTAAACTAAATAACTTGCCAAAGTTAGCAGAAATAAGATCACGTGTTTTTCAAGGAAATAATATAACTACCTTTGTTATGAGTGAATTACCAAGCCTCACTTACTTAGGTTTCTATACATTTCGTGAAAATCCAATTAAAAAGTTTGATTTTTCAAAAACCCCTAATCTAATTACTATAAATGAAAGTGCTTTTGATGAATGTGAACTAAGTGGAGTATTGGATTTAAGTATGTTGACAAAATTAGAATATATTGGAGAATATGCGTTTGAATATAATTATCTTACTTCAATTAATTGGGGAAGTATAAATAAACTTACACATGTTGGTGATGGTGCATTTTTATATAATTCTTTAAATGATTCTAGTGCTTTTGTTTATGCAAGAAATAGTGATGGTACAATAGACAATACTACATTAGTAAGTTATGGTGGTAGTAGGGTTAAAACTATCAATGTTGCAGTACCATCTAATATTAAAACGTTGAATTCTAAATCATTTAGATATTGTAATATTAAAAGTTTTGCACCTGGAAGCTTTGATAATCTTACATATATTACTCCAGGGTCAGTTAATGGTAATGATCTTGCGGAAAATCAGGCCTTTATATATAAAAAAAATAGCGATGCAAGTTATGATTATACCACTTTAGTAAGTTATGGTGGCCCCATGTATGGAAATGTTAGTCTTCCAAGTACAATAGTTAATATTGAGTATCAAGCATTTAGACGTTGTTATATAAACAATATCAATTTGACAACAGCACCAAATTTAACAACAATTGGTACAGAAGCTTTTAATAATAATTATATAACTTCAGTTACAATTCCTGCAACAGTTACAACTATTGGTGATAATGCCTTTTATAAAACTTTTTCAAATGAGTGGAATAGTATAACAATATTAGGAACTGCAACGCGCTTTAATTCAAGATGGACTACAATTGGTTTTCCAACTAATTTAATGCCTCAATAAAAAAAGAAAAAGTTAAACTTTTTCTTTTTTTAAACCTTCAATTAAGTCTTTTAATATAACTTCTCTATCAGAACTATTTTCCCATAGTATCTCAAATAGAACTCCTAAACCAGGTAAAGTAATTTCTTCTTTCTCACTTATTGCTTCTTTGATTGAAGTGGCTAATTCTTCTGCATTACTGTCTTTAAAATTTTCAATGATATTTTTTCTTATATCTATATTCATAGTATCACCTCTTAATATTATAATGTTAAATTTTTAAAAAATAATGCAAGAATAATGATATTTTTATTACTTAATATAATGTATTAAAAATATTAATAAATAATTAATATAATGAATAAAAAAAGACCTAAGTCTTTTAAACCATGTAGAAGTTAGATTCGGAATAAGATGGAGTTGTGCTATTAGAAGACATCATACTGTTTTCTAATCGTGTAACTCTTTTTTCTAAGTTGTTTACTTGATTTGCAAGTGAACTATAACTATCATTAGTAGAACCATAATTACTATTAGTCATAGGTGTTGTCATTGGAGTTGTCATAGGCCCCATATTAGGAGACATAGACATACCAGGGTTAGGCATTACTCCCATACCCATACCTGGATTTGGCATTACTCCCATACCTGGATTTGGCATTGCACCCATATTACCATACATAGGATACATAGGATATGCTCCTACAGAGCAATTTCTATCTTTTTTCAGTTTAAACACTTCCTTTGCTTTCTAATAAATTATATGCATGTATTCCTTTTTTGTGATAAATATGATAAAATTGGACATGGTGATTTTATGAGGCTTAGAAATGTAAGCGGTGCTAAAGAAATAATAACAAATTCAAAATATGCTATTTTAAATCCTTCAGATTATAAAGGTAAATATAGTATGATTTTTGGTAACAGTAACCCGATAAAAATAGAGATAGGCATGGGTAAAGGAACATTTATTTATAATAATGCTTTAAAGTATCCTGATATAAATTTTATTGGTATTGAAAAGTTTGACAGTGTACTTGCTAGAGCAATACAAAGGATTGGGGATAGAGATTTACCAAATCTTAGGCTCATTAGAATAGATGCTTTAGAAATAGAAGATGTTTTTGACAAAGAGATAGATACAATATTTTTAAACTTCTCTGATCCATGGCCAAAGAACAGGCACGAAATTAGAAGATTAACAAGTACTAGATTTTTAGAAAAGTATGATAAAGTGTTTAAAAATGGTAATACTATTATTCAGAAGACTGATAACAGAAAGTTATTTGAATATTCAATTATGTCATTTAATAATTATGGTTATAAAATAGAAGAGTTATCTTTAGATTTATATAATGATGATATAAAGAATAATATTCCAACTGAGTATGAAATTAAATTTGCTAGTAAAGGCGAGAAAATATATATGGTTAAAGTTACTAGACAGTAAATTAACATGTCAAGTTAAGAAAAACTACTCTAAAATAGTTTTTTTTGATATAATTAGAATATAGAAGGTGTAATATGAAAAAGAGAAGTAAGATAATATTTGCGTTACTTTCCGTATTTCTTCTTTCTGGTTGCACAGTAGTTAGAATTGCTACCGATAATATTGATACAATTGTTAGTGTTGTTTTATCAAAAAATAATACACTATATAATACTATTGGCAAAGGATATAAATATTATAAACCTAGAGGAGTTACTTATATAGATACAAGTGAATATAACGAAAAGTTGTATTCTAATGGTAATTATTATTATTTATATGTTGATATAAATAGTTATTTTTATAAAAAAGAATTTACTTACAATGAGAATAAAGATAGTTATTATTCTAGATACATAAATGTAAATGATAAAACAGGTTATTTAGAGATTAATAAACAAGACAATGGTTATTATTTAATTGAATTTTTATATAATTATGCGAAAATAGAAGCTTTAGTTCAAGAGGAAGATATTGATGATGTTGTACTTAATGCGACATATATTTTATCTACTATAAAGTACAATAGTAATGTTATTAAGTTAATGCTTAATGATGACTATTTTACTAATCAAGATGAAAAGTATGATATTTTTACGCCTAAAGAAGAAAATAGTAACTTCCTAGAATACAACGCAGAAGATATAGAAGGATAAGGTGATTAGATGGGATTTTTAGATAAAGTTAAAAATATGTTCATCGAGGAGTTAGATGATGAAGATGTTATAAAAAAAGAGGTAATCCAAGTAAAAATACCAAGACCAGAGGTTGCTAAAGAACAGAAAGTTGAAGTTAAGCAACCAGTAAAAGTTGAACCAACTCCAGTGGTTAAAACAGTACCAAGAATTTATGATGATTATATTGAAGAAGAGGAAGTTATTGCGCCAATGGCTGCACCAAAAACTGCGCCAGAAGAAGCGAAACAACAAGGACCAAAATATTTTGATGATAGTGATTTTGAAATGGTTGGAAAACCAGTAGAACCTACAATTGTTAAACAAGAATATAAATATACTAGAACTGAAACAGTTGTTAAACCTGTTATATCTGGCTATAATGGTAAGAAGAGTGAAGAATCTAAAAAAATCTTTCAACCAACTCCTATTATCTCTCCGGTTTATGGTGTGTTAGATAAAAATTATCGTAAAGATGAAATTTCTTCTAAAAAGAAAACAAAAACAGTATATACCGATTTTGATAAGATTAGTGTCGATGATATTCGTAAAAAGGCATATGGAACATTAGAAGATGAATTAGAAAGCAGTTTAACGACTGCTAGTTCTCTTGCTTTTAGCGGAGAAGATTTATTTGATGAGGATATTATTGATAATAATGAAGATAATTATGAAGAACAACCAATAGATATATTTGGCGAACTTGAAAAAAATGATGCTCTTGATGATTTGTTAAGTCAGTATGATTTGAACCCAAATAATATTTATAATGATTCAGACGATGATAGTTCTCTTTCTTTAGTAGAAGATGAACTAAATCGTAATTATGATAAGTATGAAAAAGAACTTAATAAAAGCTATACTAAGGAGTTAAATGATTCAGATTTATTTAATTTAATCGATTCAATGTATGATAAAAAGGATGGTGAATAATGGAAACATTAAATGAAATATTCCCAGTAATATTATATGGTTTATTGATTATACTAGTAGTAGTTTTAATAGTATTAGTTATTAGACTAATTAAAACTCTAAATAAAGTAGATGCAGTTGTGGATGATGTTAATGGCAAAGTAAAAAAACTAGATGGTATATTTAATATTGTTGATACTACAGCAGATGCTTTAAGTAATTTTGGAGATAAATTTTCCGGTATTATTTCAAGTGGTATTAGTGCTCTATTTTCAAAAAGAAAAAGAGATTCCAAAAAGAAAGAGGAGGAAGAAGAAAATGAGTAAAGGTAAGAAAAAAGGTGGGTTTTTTAAATTTTTAGCAGGTTTAGGATTAGGAGCAGCAGCAGGTGTACTTTTAGCGCCAAAAGCAGGTTCGGAAACACGTAAAGATTTAAAAGAATATATTGATAAACTTTTAGAAGAATTAAAATCTGTTGATCTTGATGAAGTTAAAGAAGAAATAGAAGCAAAGATTTTTGAAATAAGAGAATCTGTAGAAAATCTTGATAAGGAAACAGTAATCAAAGTAGCAAAAAAGAAAGCTGCTGAAATACAAGATATGGCCGATGAGTTAGTTGATTATGCTATTGAAAAAGGAACACCAGTACTTGAACAAACAGCAGCGTCAGTTAGAGCAAAAGCTATTGAAGTAACAAAAGAAGTTTTAAATAAACTAGAACAAAAATAACACATACATTATAAATGTATGTTTTTTCTATAATTGATATATTTATGGAAATATAGTATAATTATTTGGTAGAGGTGAAATGTATGAAATTTTTTAAGAGACATATGAAAGAATCAATCTTTTTGATGGTGTTTCTTGTTATTATTTTGATTTGTTTAATAGCATTTTTAGTAATGTGGTTTGGTGTAAATGGTGATAGATATGGTACAAGATTAGATGGTATTAAAGAAGTGCCACTTAGTGATTCATATTTAAAAGATATAACTGATGAAGTTAAAGATGAATCTATTGTTTCAAAAGCAACAGTAGATGTAAAAGGAAGATTAGTTAATTTTATAATAACTATAAATAGTGGTACAGCTCTTGATGACTCAAAGAAGCTGTCAACTATAGTAGAAGATAATTTTACAGAAGATGAACTTTCTTTTTATGACATTCAAATTTTTATTGTTGAATCAGGTTCTAGCGAAGATTCAAAATATCCAATAATTGGATATAAACATAAAACTAGTGATGACTTTGTTTGGTCAAACACTAAGTAAGGTGGTAGTATGAAAAAAAAACAAGTACTTATTATTTCTATAATAGTAATAATAATAGCAATAATTGGAGTCTTATATTTTATATTTACTAATGAAGATGGTAAGTCGACACTTACATTAGTAGAAAAACAATGGATACAAAATAATAAAAATGATATTATAGATTTTGGATTTATTAATGATGTTGCAATTTTAAATAATTCAGGTGAAGGAATTGTATTTGATTTTATTGAAAAAATAGAGGAAGATACTGGAATTGACTTCAATAAAGTATCATATAAATACGGTGAAGAAATCGATGAAGACTATGCTTTTAAAGTAGTAGAAGAGGTTTCTGATAAAGATATTTTAATATATACTGATAATTATGTTTTAATTGGTAAAGATAATATTAAATATAATAATTTAAATGAAATTCCAAAAGCAACAATAGGTGTACTTACTAGCCAAATGGATAATACTAATAATTATCTTATATCAGATAATTTATCATATAAACCATATAATAATATTACTGAATTATTTACATCTTTAGAGAGTAAAGATAGTGGTATAAACTATATTGTTTTACCTAAATTAGTTTTCTTAAGTAATTATGAAAACTATAATAATTTATATATAAACTATAATATTACTGAATTAGTAGATAATTATGTTCTATCTTTAGGTGATACTAAAAAATTAAATAATATATTAACTAAGTATTATAAAAAATGGAATACTGAAAAATATGATAGTACATATGCTTCAGAATTTACTAACTTGTATTTTGAACTAAGTGATGCAGAGGAACAGGCAAAAGTTAAATTTAGAAGTAAAAGATATGTATATGGATTTGTTGAGAATGCTCCATTTGATATTGAAGTAAATGGCAAATTAGTAGGTATTAATAGTTCTATTATAAAAAGTTTTGCAGATATAGCAAATATAGAGGTTACATTTGACAAGTATTCAAATGTAGATAAGTTAAGAAATGCTTTTGCAAGTGGTGATATTGATTTATATTTTGATAAATATAATGAAAAAGAATATGATTTAGATGTATATAACACAGTTTCACCTTATGATGAAAAAATAGTTGTTGCATCAGGTTATAACAATGATTTAATACTTAACTCAGTAAAATCTTTAAAAGGATTATCTGTAATTACTTTAAGTAATACAATAATAGAAGATGAACTTAATGAAGTTGAAGCAGATGTTAAAACTTATAATAGTGTAAGTGATTTAATATCTGCAGTGAATAATAATAGTATTGTTGTAATTGATAAAGCAACATATGATTTTTATAAAAGTTCAACTTTTGAGAATTTTAAAATTGATTACCAGTATAATTTAGATAATGATTATACATATATGATAAGAGATATAAAGAATAATGAAGTTTTTGAAAATTTCTTTAATTACTACTTAGCATTTGCAAATGAAACTCCTATGATTAATAGTGGTTATTATAATGCAGTAAATGCAACAACAACTAGTACATTGTTAAAGAAAGTTATTACTGGTTTAGGTCTTGTAATTATCTTATTATTAGCATTCTTGTTTGGCAGTAGATTTATGCCTAATAAGTCTAAAAAGAGAAAAACAACGATGCGAAAAGAAGATAAATTAAGATATGTAGATATGCTTACTTCATTAAAAAATCGTAATTATTTAAATGATAATATTGAATTATGGGATGCTAGTGAAGTATATCCGCAATCTATAATAATCCTTGATTTAAATAATATAGCTTATATTAATGATAATTATGGACACCAAGAGGGTGACGAAGTAATAAGACAAGCAGCAAACATATTGATAAAAAATCAAATTCCAAAAAGTGATATTATAAGAACAAATGGTAATGAGTTCTTAATTTACTTAGTTGAGTATGATGAAAAGCAAGTAATAGCTCACATTAAAAAAATGAACAAAGAGTTTAAAGAATTAGCCCATGGTTTTGGTGCAGCAATAGGTTATAGTATGATAACTGATGGAATTAAAACAATAGATGACGCTATAAATGAAGCAACTCTTGACATGAGAAATAATAAAGAAGAGTTAAATAATTAATTCTGGGTGATTATATGAAAAAAATTAAGCACTATATTTCTAGAATGATACGAATAATTAATAAAAAGGAATTAAGCGTTTTGCCTGGGCAGATCGCTTATTTCCTTGTTTTATCCATGATTCCGCTATTAACTCTAATTGGAATTATAGCGTCTCAGTTTTCTATTTCAATGGATATTTTGACAGAGACATTTGAAGATGCACTACCAATGGCTATAATTGATATTTTACTTCCTGCTTTAACCTCACCAGGTTTTGGTATTGGGGTATCTATGTTAATTGGTTTTATGGTTGCTTCTAATGGGACAAGTTCTATCATAGTGGCTTCTAATATGCTATTTAAGATAGATGGAGCAGGATATTTAAGAAAAAGAATAAAGGCATTATTTATGCTTATTGTTTTAATAACTCTATTTTTCTTTGTAATAGTTGTAATGGCATATGGAAATAATTTACTTACATTTTTATATGATTTAATATTTGATGCAGAAATACCTATATTTGTGTACAATATATTTCTTGTAATAAAGTGGACAATAGGTTTAATTGTAGTATTTATAATGATAAAATTATTATTTACAATGGCTCCTGATGATTCAATTTCAAGTAAGTATATGAATAAAGGAGCGCTATTTACTACTATTGCTTGGATAATAGCAACAAGTGTATACTCTATATACGCAAATAATTTTGCAAATTATAATATTTTTTATAGCAGCTTAGCTAATATAATAGTACTTATGATTTGGGTATATATACTTTCATACTCATTAGTAATTGGTATTGCTATTAATAGTGATGAATATTTAAAAGCAATGAATGAATTAAAAGAAAAAAACGAAGCATAATATTAGAGGCACATTTTGTGCTTACAGACTACAAAGGGAGTATACAACTCTCTTCTTTTTTTGGTATAATAATATACAAAGTAGGTGAAGCATATGATTAATAATATTAATAAGTTATTAAAAAGTGATTATGTAAAGATCTTTTTATTAATATTATTAGTTGTTTTAGTAATGTTATTGCCAAATATTATAAAAAATAAAGGCTTACTAATTTTATCAGGTGATTTTCAAACACAGCAAGTGGCTTTTAATATTAATGTGAATGATCAAATAAAAAGTGGTAATACTTTATATACATTTAATAATGATTTAGGATCATCCATAGTTGAAGGATATAGTTTTTATGATTTAGGTAGTCCGTTTTTTCTATTGGGTTTAATTTTTCCATCCTCATGGTATCCTTATTTAATAGGTATATTATTGATTCTAAAGTATGCTTTTACAGGTTTATTTTCATACATATATTTCAAACAGTTTGTAAAAAGAAAAGAACTTGCAGTACTGGGTTCATTATTATATACATTTACTGGTTTTCAGATTTGTAACATGATATTTTATCATTTTCATGACATAGTAATGTTGTTTCCTTTACTTTTATATAGTATAGATCAACTTTTTCAAAGAAATAAGAAGGGCCTTTTTGCAATTATTTTAGGTTTGACAATACTTACTAATTTTGTTTTTGCTTTTGGTGAATTATTATTCTTGATTATATATCTAATTATTAATGGTATATGTGGTAGGTTTAAATATAATAGAAAGAATATACTAATGTTTATATTTGAGTTATTTGCGGCTATAGGAATATCTATGTGTATATTATTACCATCTATTCTTTCGCTATCTAGTAATCCAAGGGTTGGTAATAATTTAAGTTTGAAACAGTATTTTTTATATCCTATTACTCAGTATATAAAGGTATTTCAGGCATTATTAATTCCTACTGATATTATAAATAAGTCTAGTATAATTAATAGTGCTAACTGGGCCTCATGTGAGATGTGGATTCCCTTTTTTGGCATACTGTTACCATGCGTCTATGTACTTAGGAACAAGAAAGATTATTTATCAGTAATAACTATTACGTTATTAATATTTATGTTAATTCCAATTCTAAATAGTTCTTTTACAATGTTTAACGCTCAGTATTATGCCAGGTGGTATTATATTCCGTCTATATTTATAGTAATAATGTCTATAAAGACATTAGATGATAGGCTAGAACTGAAAAATGGTATAAATTTATTTAAAATTATATGGGAAATATATTTTCTTTTGTTAGTAGTATATTTTATATACATTATTAAAGATTTTAAAACAATTGATTTTTACTATATATTTAATATTGTAATAGCATTATCTTGTTTTATTTTAGTACCTTATCTAATTAAAAAGTACTATAAATATGACAAAATTAATTTATTAATTATACCTGTTATTACTTGTATATTAATAGAAGGATATCATTATATAAATTACCAGTCTATTCAGGATATAAACTATAGTAACAATAAAACTTATGTTGAGGCAATTAATAATGACTTAATAGAAGATAGTGAATTTTATCGGGTTAAATATCTAGGATGCATGTATAACATGAACTTATATTTTAATGAAGCATCCATAGACTCATTTAATAGTTCTATTGCGCCTTCTGTTTTTAAAATATATAACTCGCTTGGTATATATAGAAAGCAAAACACTTCCATTAGTTTAGAATATAAACAATTAATAGATTTTTACAGTACTAAATATATTGTTACTTGTAACTCCAAAGATTTATCAGAAGAAGGATATAAATATTTATACGAAAAAGGTAGATATACAGTTTATTTAAATGAACAGTATAAAGAAATGGGTATAATTTTAAATGGAGTAATCTCTAATGAACAATTTAGTAAAATAAAAACTACATCAGAAAAGATTAAAATATTCTCCAGTAGCTATGTTACTAATGAAAAGGAAAATATAATTGATAATAATGGTGAAATATTAAGTTCCTCTGCAAAGAAAATTGACAATGGAGTGCATTCTGATTTAGAAGTTAGTGCAGACTCAACTATTTTATATACTATTCCATATGATAATGATTTTAAGATAACTGTTAACGGTAAAAATGTTGATTACTTCGAGATTAATAAAGGTTTAATAGGGTTTAATATAAAAAAGGGTATTAATGAAATAAGCATAATTTATAAAGCAACTAATTTTAAGAAAGGGCTATTTATAAGTTTAGGAAGTATGTTATTAATAATAATATATTCTAAATTTTCAAAGGAAAAATATAAGAATTTAAAAGGTGGTAAATATGATGAATATAAACAAAACAAATAACAAAAAACAATTAGGTTTTACACTTATAGAATTAATAGCAATTATACTGATTCTTGCTATTCTAACTTTAATAGTTTTACCAGTAGCAAATAAGATTGTTGAAGAAGCGAGAAAACAATCTTTTAAACAAACAGCAATTGGTGTAGTTGATGCTGCTGAAAAGGACTGTAATGTCTTACTTCAAAAAGGACATGCAGTCTCAAAAGTTTATTCAATAGATGACTATAAAATCACTAGTGGGCAAGATCTTTCAATATCAGGAAAACTTCCACTTCAAGGAAATGTATCTGTTGATAACTCATGTGGAATTGCCATAGCTGTTAACAACAATAAGTGGTGCGCTTCAAAGAATTATACTGATGATAAAGTAACATTAACTGACTATGTTGATGGAAGCTGCAATTATAGTAGTGGCGGCGGTGCTGGAGGCGGAGATCTGCTAGTTGATAAAATAGAGGAGATTAGCGGCTCAGAACTAACAACTGGAGTAAATCTTGGTGCTGATGAGTATGATATAGAAATAGCTGAAAATGGAACTACTATTGGATATTATAATGGTAAATATTTTAGTGGGTCCAACCCAAATAATTATATTATAGTTGATGGACAACAGTTTAGAATAATTGGGTTAACTGATCAAGGTATAGCTGTTGTTGGTGATATAGGTAGTTTTTTAACGTATGATGAATATGATCATGCTTCTATAGACCCTATTTTTAAAGAAAATTTTAACGATTTAGGATTAGTAAAAACAGCAAACTACTTTACTTCCACTAGTAATGGTGATTGGACCTCGCTTATTAGATATGATAGTGCAACAGATTCATATATAGGAAATAAGATTTCATATGGACGTTCTAACTCTGATTCTTATGCATTATTATCTTTTTATGATTATGAGTTAACTATAGATAGACAAGCTTATTCAACTTGTTTAAAAAGTACTGTTTCAACTACTAAAGAACAATCTATTTTGAACTTTAATAGTTGTGCACCAACTAGTTGGCTAGGAAATTTCGGCAATAATTTAAATTTAAATATAGGCTTTTACTTATATGGAACTGGTTCAACAATTCCAGGGTTTCTATCATCAGGAAAATTCAAGATTGATGACTCAGCTTACTCATGTACAGATTGTACAGATAAATTAAAATTATTAATAAGAAATGACTCATATTATATTTCTGGAATAGGAACTTCTTCAGATCCATTTGTTTATAAAACAGGATACGATCCTGGTAACTTTTCGCAAACAGATTGTTTTATTCTAGATGGTTCCGGAAATGAAATAACTTCTTTTGATATAGACAATTCTGCATGCTCAAAAAATATAGTAATACCTGCTACAATAAATAACAAGCCAATTACTACAATTGCATCATATGCGTTTGAAAATAAAGGTATTACAAGTGTTAATTTTAGTAATGCTACAAATTTAAAAACAATAGATTATAGAGCTTTTGCAGATAATTTAATAACTGGTGTCTTAACATTGCCAGCAAATATTGAAACTATCTCGGCTGCTTCATTTTCAAATAATGCTATTTCTGGTGAATTTATAATACCAAAAAGTGTAACAACAATAGGGTATGAAGCGTTTTCTAGCAACAGTATAGAGACATTAACTTTTGAAAATGAAAGTAATCTTTCAACTATCCAAGAATATGCTTTTTCATATAATTCCAGTTTAATAGGCACAATTAATTTACCTTCATCAATTAATAATCTTATATATGGTGCCTTTTATTATACAAATATAAGTACAGTTAATATCCCTAATGGTGTAACTGGAATATCTTCTGGAGCTTTTGATAACACTCCAAATTTAACGACAATAAATGTGGATCAAATATATGGAGGTCTATCAGATGCACCTTGGGGAAATACAAGTGCAACAATTAACTGGCTTAGGGCTCAAACTTATAATTTAACCTATGATAGTGCAAGTGCAAGTATTGATAACACTTGTTTAACGAGTGGTAAATATATAGGAAACTGTACAGTTACTATTACATCTAACCAATCAGGATATAAAATAGTTAGTTATAAAATAAATGGTGTAACATATACTACAAATACATTTGTTATGCCGGATTCTAATACTAGTATAACGGATATACAATTAGCAGAATCTTATGTTTTAGAAAGTGCCCATCCATATTCAAACGGTATGAATCAAACCTATACAATGACAGTACCAGGATCAACAAAAATCAAGGTGACATTTAATAGTTCTACTTATTTAGAAACTGGTTGGGATTATATATATATAACAGATGGATCAGGTGGACAAGTTGGTTCATCAAGTAGTTATACTGGTTCTCAATTAGCTAATCAATCATTTATAGTAAATAGTAACACTATTAATATTAGAATGACATCAGATGGTAGTGGAATAGAGTACGGCTTCTATGCAGATTTAATGAAATACGAATAAAAGAAAGTTCAAAATCTTTCTTTTTTTTCTTTATATATAAATAAACTATGATATAATTATAATAGGTGATAATAGATGAATAAGACAAAGATAATAGCTACAATTGGTCCATCCACAAAAGATAAAGAGGTAATTAAAAAATTAATAAGATCTGGAATGGATGTTGCACGTATAAATTTAGATCATTCAGATTATGATTTTTGTACTGATATAGTTAATAAGATTAACGAAGTCAATGAAGAATTAGATACTAATGTAGCTATACTATTTGATACAAGGGGTCCAGAAATAAGAACAGGAAAAGTTTCCTGCGGTTGCGCAAAACTTGAAAAGGGTTCTAAAATAAGAATATATTGTGATGACGTATTAGGTGATAGTACAAAATTTTCTGTAGATTATCCTAATTTCGTTGAAGAGATAAATTATGATAGTATTATTAAGATTAGTGATGGTCATATAGCTTTACAAGTGCTTGATAAAGGTAAGGATTATGTTCTTTGCGAAGTGTTAAATGATGGTGTTTTAGAAGACCATAAAGGTGTAAATGTACCTGGTGTTCATTTCAATATGCCTTTTTTATCTGAACAAGATCGTGATGATATACTTCTTGCTAATACGCTTAATGTTGACTTTTTAGCGCTTTCTTTTGTGCATAGTCATGAAGATATACTAGAAGTTAATGATTTGTTAATAAATATGGGTAATGATCATATTGGAATCATAGCTAAAATTGAAAATGAGATGGCATATGAAGACTTAGATGAGATTATTAAGGTTTCAGAAGGAGTAATGGTTGCTCGTGGAGATTTAGGTGTACAAGTTCCAATGGAACGAGTTCCTGGAATACAGAAATCTATAATAAGCAAATGCCATATGGCTGGAAAATTTAGTATAGTGGCAACAGAAATGATGACATCTATGGAAAATAATTCAATTCCAACTAGAGCAGAGGTATCTGATGTTGCTAATGCAGTACTTGATGGTACAGATGCAGTTATGCTTTCTAATGAAACAACTATTGGATTATATCCAGTAGAAACTTTGGAAATGATGGAAAGAATTGTAGAGACTGCCGAAAAAGATGTTGATTATTTGGGCTTTATGGATAAAGCAATTAGAACTGAAACAAGAGATACAACTGGAATGCTTGCTTATGATGTAGCTGAAACATCGAACTATTTAAAATGTAAGGCAATATTTGCTCCTACTATAAGTGGTTATACGGCTAGAAAAATAAGTCGATTTAGACCATGTTGTCCAATTATTGCAGCAAGCCCAAGCCTTGCTACAGTTAAATCTTTAGCGCTTTACTTTGGAGTTTTACCTGTTCTTGTCGGTGAATTAAAAAGTTTTGATAGAATAATAGAAGTATCTAAAAAAATGACAAAAGACATAGTAGAAATTGAACCGGGAGATAAGATTGTTATAACAGGAGGATATCCTTTTAAAGAAGTAAAACATACTAACTTTATGAAAATAGAAGAACTATAAAAGAGGGTGATATAATGTATAATTTAGGTGATAATTTTAAAATACCTACGGCTTCAAATAGGCCTAAAGATGAATGCGTATATAAAGGTGATAAGTACCGTTTTACCATTTTATCAGAGAGACTTATAAGATTAGAATATAGTGAAAATGGTATTTTTGAAGATAGACCTTCAGAGTTTGCTTGGAATAAAAGTTTTCAAGTACCTAAGTTTGTTGTTCGTGAAGATGATAAATATCTTGAAATTAAAACCTCTTATTTTGTACTTTCATATACAAAAAATAAACCATTTTATGGGGGAAGGATAAATCCAACTGCAAATTTAAAAGTAGATGTAGTAAATTCTGATAGATATTGGTATTATAATCATCCAGAAGTTCGTAACTATGGATCACCTTCGTTATTCCTCTCAACAGATAAAAAGAAGAAATATGATAGAAGTTTATACTCGATTGATGGTTTCGCAAGTTTTGATGATAGTACATCGGCTGTTTTTAATGAGATGGGAGAATTAGTACCAAGGGATCATAAAGGATTAGATGTATATTTATTCGCTTATTTAAAAGACTTCAATCTAGCCTTAGTTGATTACTTCAGATTAACTGGTTTTCCATCATTAATTCCTAGATATGCTTTAGGAAATTGGTGGAGTAAAAATGAAGCATATACTGATGAAGATGTCAAAGATTTAATTACTGAATTTGATCGTCAGGATATACCTATGTCAATATTATTACTAGATAAAGATTGGCATAAACGTGTAATTAATGGAAAAGAACATTTGAAAACAGGTTTTTCGTTTAATAATGAATTATTTAAAGATCCAGCTGGTATGACAAAGTATTTAAATTCCAAAGGAATAAGACTAGGTTTAAACATTAATCCAACTGAAGGAATATATTCTATAGAAAATTATTATGAAAAAGCTAAGGAATACTTACCACCAGATGAAAAAGGGGTAATTCCTTTCAATATATATGATTCCAAATTTATTGATGTATATTTAAAATTATTTATTCATCCTCTTGATTCTTTAGGAGTAGATTTTTATTGGATAGATTATTTTAACAAAAAGCAAAGTGAAGACTTATTTAGATTAAAGCATTATCAATTTTATGATATGATGCGTGATTATAAAAGAAGACCTATGGTACTTGGTTATAATTCTAAAGTAGCATCTCATAGATATCCAGTACTATATTCTGGTAAAACAGAAGTAAACTGGGAAACTTTAAAATCTATACCTACTCATAATAGTAATGCTGCTAATATTGGAGTGTCTTGGTGGAGTCATGATATTGGTGGATATTATAAAGGTATAGAAGATAATGAACTATATGTAAGATTTATTGAACTTGGAGTATTTAGTCCAATAATGAAATTCGGGGCTGATTTTGGTAAATATTATAAAAGGGAACCATGGAAATGGAGTATTAAAACCTATGTAATAGCAAAAGATTATTTAAAACTTAGACATAGATTAATACCGTATTTATACTCAGAAGCTTATAAGTATAGTACTCAAGGACTACCACTTATACAACCTTTATATTATAAATTTCCAGAGATGTATGATGATCCATTTTATAGAAATGAATATTATTTTGGTGGTGAACTTTATGTTTCACCAATTATATCTAAAAAAGATTTTATTATGAATCGTACTATTCATAAATTTTATATACCTGAAGGTGTTTGGTATGATATAACTACTGGTAAAAAATTCCCAGGTGGTAAAAGTTATGTTTCATTCTTTAGGGAACAAGATTATCCAGTTTTTGCTAGAAGTGGAGCAATTATTCCTCTAAGTAATAATGAAAATCTTAATGATACAACCCCTCCAAAGGATTTAGAAGTGGATATATATCCAGGTAGATCCAATACATATCGACTATATGAAGATGATGGTTTAAGTGATCTATATAAAAAAGGCTTCTATTTACTTACTAGTATAGATTATAATTATCTTCCTAATAATTACACAGTTATATTTAGAGCTTTAGAAGGTAAAAGTGGTATAGTTCCAGATAAAAGAAACTATACTATAAGATTTAGAAATACAAAAAAAGCTAATGATGTAATAGTATATTTTAATAATGAACCAATTCCTAATAATTCTTATGTTGATGGTACTGATTTTGTTGTTGAAATAAAAGAAGTTCCAACAATTGGACAACTTACAATAAACTGTAAGGGAAAAGATATTGAGTTTGACGCAGTAAGACTTGTTAATGATGAGATATCTAAAATCTTAAGTGATTTACCAATTGAAACTTTATTAAAAGAAAAAGTTGATGCAGTTTTATTTAGTGATTTACAAATTAAGAAAAAACGTATTGAAGTAAGAAAACTTAAACATAAGGGTTTAGATAGAAAGTTCGTTAAATTATTCTTAAAATTATTAGAATATGTAGAACAAGTATAGAAATATACTTGTTTTTTATTACATTTTGTATTATAATTTATCTAATGTGTTTGTTAAAAGCAATGAAAAAGAGTAGTAATAAATTACTTATTATTTAGAGAAAATGTGGTTGGTGAAAACATTT
This sequence comes from Bacillota bacterium, assembly GCA_023460995.1. Taxonomy (GTDB): domain Bacteria; phylum Bacillota_I; class Bacilli_A; order RF39; family UBA660; genus RGIG4266. The sequence goes on from JAEWOE010000003.1 coordinate 230,196, forward strand.
AATAAGATTTATGAACTTGCTTTGGAGCTATGTATAGAAATATATACGTTAACTGCGTTAAAGTAAGAGAGCATAAGTATTATGAAATAAGGTGGTACCGCTGGAATAAATCCAGTCCTTATATCATAATGCTTTTTATGTTATAGGAGGATAAAATGGATAATGTTTATATTGGACTTGGAATAGTGGTGGTTATTTATTTATTATATTTTTTAATTATTATAAATAACAAGAGAAGATTAATTAAATATATTAAAAATAGTAAAGAAACAGTATTAATTAAAAATAGATATAAGATTAATTTTGATAAGGTTAATCATAAATTGGTTGCTAATTTATTTGCTCTAACAAATGGTATTATTATAGGATTAACATATACTGTTGTTATGCAATTTAATTATAATATTATATTAAAGTTATTAATAGCTTTTATATTATTTATGTTTTTAATAGTAATATCATATTTAAATATTGGAAAATATATAAAAAAGAAAGAGGCAAGATAGTATGTATGAATTTGATAAAATAGAGAAAAAATGGCAAGAGTATTGGAATAAAAATAATACTTTCACTAGTTCTGATAAAAGTGAAAAAGAAAAATACTATATATTAGTTGAATTTCCATATCCATCAGGTCATGGTTTACATGTAGGACATGTTAGAAGTTATACGGCTCTAGATGCATACGCAAGAATGAAAAGAATGAATGGTTACAATGTTTTGTTTCCAATGGGATGGGATGCATTTGGTGCACCTGCTGAGCAATATGCGATAAAGAATCATATTCACCCAAAAGAAGCTGTTAAAGAAAATATTATGACTTTTAAAGGACAAATTCAATCACTTGGTATTTCTTTTGATTGGAATCGTGAATTTTCAACAACTGATCCTGAGTATTACAAATGGACACAATGGCAATTCTTAAAGTTCTATGAACATGGAATGGCTTATAAAGCTAAAAAGGATATTAACTGGTGTCCAGTATGTAAAACAGGTTTATCAAATGAAGATTCAAGTGGTGGCGTTTGTGAACGTTGTGGTTCTAAAGTTGTTCAAAAGGAAAAAGAACAATGGATGCTTAAAATGAGTGCTTATGCGGAAGACTTACTTAGTGGTCTTGATGATACACATTTTGCAGATAGAATTAAATTGGGTCAAGTAAACTGGATAGGTAAAAGTACAGGCGCTGAAGTAGATTTTACAATTAAAAATACTGATGAGAAACTTACCGTCTACACAACAAGACCAGACACATTATATGGTGTAACATTTATGGTAGTAGCACCAGAACATCCAATAATTGGAAAAATGCAAGACAAGATAATAAATATTGATGAAGTAAATAAATATAGAGATTTTGCTAAGAACAAAACAGAATTTGAAAGAACTGAACTAGTTAAAGAAAAAACAGGTGTCAAATTAGAAGGAATAAACGCTATTAATCCTGTTAACAATGAAGAAATTGAGATATGGATTTCAGATTATGTAATGATGAATTATGGTACAGGAGCTATTATGGCAGTACCTGCACATGATGAAAGAGATTATGAATTTGCTAATAAATTTAATATTCCAATAATTCCAGTAATAGAACAAATAACTGGTGAAAAAAGAGAAAATGAATCATTTAAAAATAGTATTGTAGCATGTGTATATGATCCAGAAAATGATAAATACTTAACCATCAATTGGAAAGAAAAAGGTGGTAGATTATTTATTGGTGGAACAAGACATGATGAAGAAGATGTATTAACTTGTGCTCTTCGTGAAATTAAAGAAGAAACAGGATATACTGATGTAGAATTTATTCGCACAATCGCACCAATAAATCATCATTATTTTGCTCATAATAAAAATAAAGCTTTTGAAATAGAAAGTACAGGATTACTTTTTAATCTAAAATCACATAAACAAGAAGAAAACAACCTAGATGAAGATGAAAAAGATAATTTTATAGTAGAGTGGGTCTCTAAAAATATTATTGATAATGAAGTAATAGATGAATTGCACAAAACAACATTCATTAATTTGATAAGTCCATCAGCATATGCTGGTGATGGAAAAATGATTAATTCGGGTGTTCTAAATGGCATGACAAATAAGAAAGATAGTATAGCTAAGATGCTTGAATATTTAGAAGCGAAAGGGATTGGAAAAAAACAAACAAATTATAAATTACAAGACTGGATTTTCTCACGTCAAAGATTCTGGGGAGAACCAATACCACTTATCTATTGCGATGAATGTGGCTGGGTTCCAGTTCCCGAAAAAGATTTGCCTGTTCTTTTGCCAGAAGTAGCTGAGTATGAGCCTACTGAAGATGGTGAAAGTCCACTTGCTAATATACCTGAGTTTGTTAATACTACTTGTCCTAAATGTGGTGGTCATGCTAGAAGAGAAACAGATACAATGCCTAACTGGGCTGGATCATCTTGGTATTTCTTAAGATATATGGATCCACATAATGATAAAGAATTTGTATCTCAGGAAAATTTAAAATACTGGGGTAAAGTAGATTGGTATAATGGTGGTATGGAACATACTACAAGACATTTACTATATGCTAGATTTTGGAATCAATTCTTATATAATATAGGCTTAGTTCCAGCAAAAGAGCCTGTTGATATTCGCGTATCACACGGTATGATTTTAGGATCAAATGGTGAGAAGATGAGTAAATCAAAAGGTAATGTAATTAATCCAGATGACATAGTAAAAGAGGTAGGTTCTGATGCTCTTAGAACATATGAAATGTTTATAGGAGATTATGAAAAAGATGCTGCTTGGTCTACTAATGGTCTTAAAGGTTGTAAAAAATTCTTAGACCGTCTTTGGAGATTACAGGAAAGACTAAATGGTAATAAAGGTTATACTGATGAAGTATTAGTTAATAAAACAATTAAGAAAGTATCAAATGATTTAGTAAGTATGAAATATAATACAGCAGTATCTGCGCTTATGATTATGCTTAATGAATATGAAAAAAATGATACTATTACTAAGGATGACTTAAGAATAATTATTCATTTATTAAATCCAATTGCGCCTCATATTACTGAGGAAATAAATGAAAAATCAAAACTAGGTACTTCACTTTGTGAAAGTTCATGGCCTACTTATGATGAGTCTAAAACAGTAGAAGATAACTATACTATGATAGTACAAGTTAACGGTAAGGTAAGGGGTAAAATAGATGTTGCTCTTGATACAACTGATGAAGAAATGAAATTATTAGCGCTTAATATAGATAATGTTAAAACTAATATTGAAGACAAAGAAATTGTCAAGGTTATAGTAGTGCCTAAAAAACTTGTTAACATTGTTATAAAATAATTATAGTTATATAATTAATAATAAATTTTAAAAAGATATGTAAGAATTTAACATATCTTTTTTTATTAAGAAAATGTAAAAAAGAGTTGTTTTTCTTTGAAATTACATTAAAATAAGTTATAATTATTTTATAATAGTGAGAGTGAAGTTATGAAAAATAAAGAAATAATTGATTTATATGCATATGAAAAAGAATTATATAGTAAAGGATATAGTTTTATTGGCGGAACGGATGAAGCTGGAAGAGGACCTTTATATGGTCCAGTAGTTGCAGCATGTTGTGTACTACCAAAGAATTTCATTTTAGAAGGACTTAATGATTCTAAACAGTTATCTGAAAAGAAACGTAATATGTATATTAATTACATAAAAGATAATGCGTTAGCTTATGGTATAGGAATAGTATCAGCAAAGGAGATAGATGAAATAAATATCTACGAAGCTAGTAGAAAAGCAATGATGCTAGCAATAGAAGAAGTTAAAAATAAAATAGGTATTGATTATGTTCTTACAGATGCAATGCCACTTCCTAATTTAGAATTGCCACATTTACCAATTATTAAAGGTGATGCAAAAAGTATAACGATTGCAGCCGCAAGTGTTATTGCCAAAGTAACAAGGGATGATATGCTTTATGAAATAGATAAAAAATATCCGGAATATGGATTTGCTAAGCATAAAGGATATTCAACTAAAGCTCATATTGAAGCTATAAATAAATATGGACTTATTGAAGGTTATAGAAAATCCTATGGACCAGTTAAAGATGTTTTGGAGAGGAAGATATAATATGAACAATAATTTAAATTTTTCTAAAAATGTATTTGGTGGAACTTCTAGCACTAAGATAGCAGGTAATAATATTACTAGTTATTCACAAGATGGTGGTAGAAGAAGTGTTGAAGAAGTTAGACAGGAACAAATTAATGCTGAGCATAGTATTAATCCTAATGTCGGAAAAGAGTTTCAGGTCAATAAAGGTGCATATCAACAGCCAATTAATACTTCTGGTATGACAGGAGCATTTAATGTATCAAATGGGCAGGGCAATGTAAGTAATCCACAAGTTCAACATGATTTACAGTTTGATGCAACAAGGGCAAGAATGCAGGCGATGCAAAACTTAAACAAAAGAGGATTTTAATGCAAATTAAAGTTTTACAATTAGGATACCTTCAAACAAATTGTTATTTATTGATTTCTAATAAAAAAGTTTTGCTTATAGATCCGGCTGATGAATTTGATGTAATAAAATCAAATTTAAATAACTTAAATTTAGTAGGTGTTATTGTTACCCATCATCATCCTGATCATGTTGGTGCTTTAGAAAAAGTAATTAAAGAATATAATGTTAAATTATACGATTTTTATAGTTTAAGTGAAGGAAAAAATATAATAGACAATTTTCAATTTGAAGTAATTCATACTCCAGGACACACAAGTGATTCGATAACAATTTATTTTGAAAAAGAAGAGATAATGTTTGTTGGGGATTTTATATTTAGAAATTCTATAGGAAGAACCGATTTGCCAACTGGAGATTATAACGTTATGAAGCAAAGTATAAAAAAAATCAAATGTTATAGTGATGTTATAATATATCCAGGTCATGGTGATTCTACTACACTTGATTATGAGAAAAAAAGTAACCAATTCTTTTTTGAATTATAAGTTATTTGATAAATACAATTTATTAATTATTAAGATAAAAGGTTATGTTATAACCTTTTTATTTTGTCTATTAAATGATATAATATAAAACAGGTGATTTTATGAAACAATCAAATATTAGAAATTTTTCAATTATTGCGCATATAGATCATGGCAAAAGTACTATTGCTGATAGAATACTTGAATTAACAGGTGCAATTGATAAAAGAGAAATGCAAGCACAATTATTAGATAGTATGGAACTTGAACGCGAAAGAGGTATTACAATTAAACTTAACGCTGTTCAATTACACTATAATTATAAAAATGAAGATTATACTTTGCATTTAATAGATACTCCAGGACATGTTGATTTTACTTATGAAGTATCAAGATCTTTAGCGGCTTGTGAAGGCGCTATTTTAGTTGTGGATGCAGCTCAAGGAATTGAAGCTCAAACTTTAGCTAACCTTTATCTTGCACTTGAACATGATTTAACTATAATACCAGTTATTAATAAGATAGATCTTCCAAATGCTAATCCAGATAAAGTTAAGAAAGAATTAATGGATACTCTTGGTTTTAAAGAAGATGAAATTGTTCTTACTAGTGCAAAAAATGGTATAGGTATTAAAGAATTAATTGAAACAGTAATAGAAAAAGTTCCATCTCCTGAAGGGAAATTAAGTGATAACTTACAAGCCTTGATATTTGATAGTTTTTATGATTCTTATCGTGGTATAGTGGCATTAGTAAGAGTAGTTAATGGAAAAATAAAAGTAGGCGATAACGTTAAAATGATGGCAACTGGTGCTACCTATGATGTTGTTGAATTACTTTTACATACTCCTAAAGAAAAAAAGGTTAATGAGCTTGTAGCAGGTGAAGTTGGAATGATAGTTGCTAACATTAAAACAATAGAAGATGTAAAAGTAGGTGATACAGTTACATCTCTAGAAAATCCTGCAAAAGAAGCACTTCCTGGTTATAGACCTATGAAACCTATGGTTTTTTGTGGTTTATACCCTTTAGAATCAAGTAAATATCCAGATTTAAGAGAAGCGTTAGAAAAACTAAAGCTTAATGATGCAGCTTTAGAATTTCAACCTGAGACATCTAAAGCTTTAGGATTTGGATTTAGATGTGGTTTCTTAGGATTACTACATATGGATATAATTGAGGAAAGAATAGAGAGAGAATTTGGAATTGAGATCATTGCAACAAGTCCTTCAGTTATTTATAATGTTTATTTAACAGATGGAAGCTTAGTTACAGTAGATAGTCCAGTTAAACTTCCAGATAGACAAAAGATAGATTATATTGAAGAGCCTTATATTAAAACAGATATTTTTGTTCCAAGTGAGTATATAGGCGCTATTATGGAGTTATGCCAAAATAAAAGAGGAAATTATATTTCTATGGAATATCTTGATCCTACTAGAGTAAATATACATTATGAAATTCCACTTTCTGAAATAGTTTATGATTTTTTTGATAAATTGAAAAGTTCAACTAAAGGATATGCTTCATTTGATTATGAATTAATTGGCTACAAACCAAGTGATTTAGTAAAAATGGATATTCTTCTTAATAGTGAATCAGTAGATGCATTAAGTATAATTGTTCATAAAGATTTTGCTTATTATCGTGGAAGAGCTATAGTTGAGAATTTAAGAAAATTAATTCCAAGACAACAGTTTGAAGTTCCTGTTCAAGCTAGTATTGGTTCAAAAGTTATTGCTCGTGAAACAATTAAAGCTGTTAGAAAAGATGTTCTTGCTAAGTGTTATGGAGGAGATGTTTCACGTAAAAGAAAACTTCTTGAAAAACAAAAAGAAGGTAAAAAGCGTATGAAGATGGTTGGTAGTGTTGAAATACCACAAGAAGCCTTCTTATCAGTTCTTTCAATGGATAGTGACGAATAATGGATAATAGTATAAAAAATAAAATTCAAATTTATGAACAAATAAAACAACAACTCTTAGATGCAATAATTTATGATATGGAAGAAGATAAAAAAAGAGAAAGAATTATTAGTTCAATCGCGGCTTTTCAAGCAACTAACTATAGTGGAACTAATATAGAACTTTCTGAAATAACAGGTATATCAAAATCTAGTATTCAAAGGTATTTAAGTGATAAAAAATTAATAGAGCAATTAACTGATACAGAAACATATGAGCTTATTAGGGATTCTATAGAAAAAAATAAACAAGCAGCAAAGAAAAAAGGCGGTATTAATTCAACTAAGAACAGTGTTGTATTTAAAGATAAAAAAGGTAGATTTAGAACTAGAAAATCATATATAAAAAATCAAGAAGATAGTTTTATAAGTATTAATCTCTATGATGATAAAATAGATCGACAAGAAAAAAAGAAGTTAGATATAGTTTTTTTAGTAGATTATTATTTAACTGAAGATACGTCACTTGAACAAATGTCAATTAAGACGGGATTAACTAAGGATTATATTTATGATTGTTTAACAAGTAACATTATTAATGAAATAATAAATCAAGATATGGTATTACAGTTAAGAAAAAAACTTGATTCAAATTATCCATCAAATATGATTAAAAAAGGAAATGAATTTGCTGATGACGACAAGGTATTAGATTTAAGTAGGAAGCTTAGTTCCAAATCTCCATCAAGTATGGTAAAAAAAAGAAAAGAGAGATAAATTCTCTCTTTTAAAATATAAATCCCCATATATTTAACCAAATATCTGGAAATATAAAAAATAGACCGGAAAGTATTATAATAATTAGTAAAGTAATAACTATTCGTAATTTTAACTTCTTATTGTTTGCCTTTTTTTTATCAATTTTGTATAGTAAGGAATTGAAAAAAATAAAAAGTAAAACAGTAGTAATTAGTATAATTATTCCTATTATTCTTTCTAATATAGTTGGTTTTACAAATAAACCAAAGATAAATAAAGATGAAATCATAACTGGATAACTTGCAACTAAACTAAGAATAATATTTAGAATAATAATCTTATATGTATTTACTTGTTTAAAATAATTATTAATACATTTCTTCATAAAGCCTCCTACATTTATATTATAGCATATCATGTTAAGACATGGTATAATAAAGATGGTGATAATAATGGAAAAAGAATGGCTTGATTTAAAATTGTGTGATTGGGGCAAATCACAAATAAAAGATAGATATGAATTAAAGAAGTCTCGTGATTTAATGAAATCATTTTACATAACAATTTTACTTCCACTTTATGTACCAGCCCAAAATAATAAAAACTGGCATTTTTCAGTACCTGAAAATGAACTTACTTGCCGTATTTTTTACCAAGAAATAGTAAAATACCACAAAAAGGAAAATGGTGTTTCCTCTATTAGAGATTTACTTTGTGAGGTAAGTAAGTATAATTTAATGATGACACCAGAAAAAATAAACCAAATGATTAGTTTGATAGAAGAAAAAAAACATGAAAAAGAAGAAATATTATTTGGAGTAATAAGATGAAAAACGCTTATGTACATATACCATTTTGTAAGACAATATGTACATACTGTGATTTTTGCAAGATGTATTATAATGAAAAATGGGCAAATTTATATTTAGATGCTCTAGAAAAAGAGATAAATAGTAAATATAGAAATGAGTCTTTAAATACCATTTATATTGGTGGTGGAACACCAAATAGCTTATCTTTAGAAGAATTAGAAAAATTATTTATAATATTAGCTAAATTAAAAAAAGAGGATTCTTATGAATATACAATTGAGTGTAATATAGAATTTTTAACTATTGATCAGATATTTTTAATGCAAAAATATGGTATTAATAGAGTTAGTATTGGAGTGCAAACATTTAATGATAAATATTTAAAATTTTTAAACCGCAATCATACTAATGATATGGTTATAGAAAAAATAAACTTATTAAAGACATATGGTATTAATAATATAAATGTTGATTTAATATATGCCTTACCTAATCAAACAACAGAAGAGTTATCTAAAGATATAGAGTTTTTTAAAAAATTAGATATACCACATATATCCACATATTCATTAATCATTGAACAGAATACTGTTTTGTCAAACCTTAAAGTTAAAAACATAGATGAAGATTTAGATTATGAGATGTATAACTTAATAATAAATGAATTAGATGATTATAAACATTATGAGACCAGTAATTTTTCAAAGGAAGGTTATGAGTCAAAACATAATTTAACTTACTGGAATAATGAACATTATTATGGATTTGGATTAGGTGCAAGTGGTTATATAGGCAATATAAGGTATGAAAATACCAAGAGCCTTAATCATTATTTAGAGGGAATATATTTAAAGGAAGAAGAAAAACTATCAAAAAATGAGATAATAGAAAATGAATTTATTTTAGGCTTTAGAAAAATAAATGGCATTAATATAAATGATTTTAAAAAAAAATATAACATGGATATTTTAAAAATAGATGTTATAATAGATTTACTAAAGAAAGGTAAATTAATTAATGATGGAAGTAATATTAAGATTAATGAGAGTTATGTATATACAGCCAATGATATTTTAATTAATTTTTTAGGTATAGATTATGAAAAGTAGTGTTTTTGATAAAGAATTAAGTTATATAAAAAATGATAGATTAAGAGAGAGCGTTAAGATATTACTTGATATGCTTCCTGACTATTTTTACGAAATAGCAGCATCATCAACTGGTAAATATCATCCTTCTTTTTCTCTTGGTGATGGTGGACTTGTTAGACATACAAAAGTAGCAGTTAGAATAGCAAATGAACTATTTAATGATGCATCTTTGTTTACAAGTTATACTAATGATGAAAAAGATTTACTTATTATGTCTTTATTACTTCATGATGGTTTAAAAGAGGGAATTGTAAAAGAGAAGTATGTTAGATTTGATCATCCGTTACTAATGGCAAATTTTATTAGAGATAATATTGGTAAGACAAAATTAACAGATGAAGAAGCTAATATTATGGCTAATAGTATAGCAAGTCATATGGGACCATGGAATACAAATCAGCCATATACAAGTGTAGTATTACCTATTCCAAAAAATAAGTATGAGCAATTTATACATATGTGTGATTATTTAGCTAGTAGAAAATTTTTAGATGTAAAATTTAATGGAAATGACATTTCAGAATAGACCTATATGGTCTTTTTTGTTTGACTATTGACAATAGGCATTATATAATGAATTTATTAAGGTGGTATTAATATGAACTGTAAAAGAGATAACTTATATAAACTTAAAGATTTGCTAGATCAGTACTTTAAGGTAATTGAAGTTGGTAAAGAAGCAACATTTGAATATATTATGCTTTATTTTAAAAACTTAATATCAATGAATGATAAACAAATTAGTTCAATTTTAAAAAAGGAATTAAAGAATTATTTGCAGAATTTGAGAAATGAAATAAAGATTTGTAATTATGTTTTGAAAAATTCAAGTAAAATTCATACTAATGATATGTTCTATGCCTTTGAATTATTAGATGCTGAATATGAAAACAAATATCAATATATAAATGATATCTTTGAAAGTTTTTCAACAGCACTAATTTTTGAATCAAAAGATAGATTTTATTTACCAAAAAAGAGGTACAAAGATTTAACAGAATTTGAAGTTAATCTATATAAGGAATATTTAAAAGGTTTTAATATAGAGAGTTTAAAAGACTTCATGATTGGTGAAGAAAAAATATATACTACTGATTTATTTGAAGAAACACAGGAAAAATCTAAAATATACGACGTTGATGCGCAAGAATTTATAGATTTTTTTGAGATATTAATTAAAGAAAATGACGAAGGTACTCTAACAACAATGCCAATATTACCTAAGGTAAAAGATGAAAAAAGTTTTCTTGTAAATATTCATCTACTAACGCATAATGCTCTATTAGTTAGAGATAATATTAATAAAAGTGTTGATTTAGTATATAAAGAAGATTTGGCTATATTTTATGAATTACTTTATAAGTCTAGAAACTCATTTGCTAAGACAGATTTACATACGAGTGAGATAAGTCAAAGATTACTTGCTGAATATAAAAATGAACCGTTTTTGGAACAGATAGAAAAAGTTAAATTTTATAGTAAGAATAGTACTTGCAGGTAATTGTTGTTTTACCTGCTTTTTATTATTTATTATATTTTTATTATATAATAATGGTGCTATAATGAAATTAGGGGGTGTTATGATGGAAAATGAACATAAAGTTATAACATATGAGCAATTAATAGCGGCTGCTTTACTAATGTATGGTAAAGAAATTAGTTCTAAGGTAATAATAAAGATATTAGCTTTATTTAGAAAAGAATTAGGTAATGGGTATCTTCTTATGGATAGCCCTTTAATTCATCTTGAGAAGTATATTGAGCGAGATATAAAGGGTATTAGATTAATAGATGGAATTGATTTTTCAACTACTATAAAGGATAATTTTACTATAAAAAATGAACTAGCTATATTAGCGGGTAATGATGCTCTTGGATATATTGATTTTTTATGTAATAAAGGGTGTTTAAATTGTATAAATCCTACTTGCAGAGTTCCAAGTTATGAAAAAAATGGCTTAGATGAGATGAAATTTCCTGAAGGAAATGAATGCATAGGCTGGGAAAATAAGCAATATGAGCAAAAGATTTTAACATACGGTGAAAGACAATATTTATATAAGTAAACAGACTAATTTTAGTCTGTTTATTTTTGTAAATTTTCTTGATTATTACATAATTTTTAATTATAATGAAAATTAGGAGGTTATGGTATGATAATAAATGGAAAAGATTACAAGATTGATAGAAATAATAGTATTGTAAGGCATTGGGATAGGGAATATTGTTATCTTTTAGATAACATAATTAAAAATGGAGAAGTTTTTGAAAATAGGACTGGAATTGATACGCTTAGTATTGAAGGAGTCAATTTCAAACTGGATGTTGGAAAAGAATTTCCTATACTTGAATCTAAAAAAGTTAATATTAAAAATGCATTATCTGAGATGCTTTGGATTTATCAAGCACAAACTAATGATGTAAAATGGCTTAAAGATCGTGGTAATAATATTTGGAACGAATGGGAAGTACAGCCAGATGGATATTGGTATGCAACACAAAATATACCTGATGGCAAAGGTGGTTATGAGAAAAAACTTATATCTAAGTATTTTGGTCCGGAATATGTGGGCACAATAGGTACTGCATACGGCTGGATTAATAATAAATTTAAAAGACCACAGTATGTACTAAAACAGTTAAAAGAAAACCCACATGATAGAAGGATGAATATTATTCTATGGCAAGATGATTATATAGAAACAGCTGTACTTCCATCATGCGTATGGAGTAGTGAATGGAAGGTAAGTGGTGGTAAATTACATACTTATATTCACCAAAGAAGTGCAGACACACCACTTGGTTTGCCATTTAATATAAGTCAGTATGCAATACTTCAAGCAATGTTTGCTAAAGTTTCTGGATTAGAGGTTGGTAATTTAAACTGGAGTATAATGGATGCGCACATTTATGTTAATCAAATCGAAGGGATAAAATTACAACTATCAAGGTTTAATCATATGCTAAATTGGGAAAAAATAATTATGGAGGAAACTGACGAACAGTTACAAGCTAGATATGATAATTTAAAAGCAAAAAGATTATTAATAAATGGTAAAATAATAAACTCCATAAATCCACAAAAATATGAGGAAGTATTAAATGATATAGAAGAATCTATTTCTATATTTGAACTTATGATAACAAAAGAAAAACCTATTTTAGAACTTGCTGATAAAGATGATTTCTTCAAATTTAACAACGAAGTAAATAATGATAAAGAGTACCTAAAAGAGAATATGACTGGAAATGGTGATATTAAAATTAAAAAGTATACTTCTGCACCATTCATAAAAATGCCAATCTCAGCATAAGGAGGGTATATGGATAACTTAGTTTTAATTGCGGCTATAGGAAAAAATAATGAATTAGGTAAAGATAATAAACTTATTTGGTATTTACCAAACGATTTGAATTTTTTTAAGCAAAACACAATGAATAAACCTATTATAATGGGATATAATACTTTTAAATCTCTACCAAAATTACTACCTAATAGGAAACATATAGTTTTAACTCATAAGGATATAGTATTTCCTGATAGTGTTGATGTATATCATGATAAGGAATCTTTATTAATAGATTTAGAACAGTATGATGGTGATGTTTTTGTAATAGGTGGAGCATCTATTTATAAACAGTTTATAGAAGAAGCTGATAAATTAATTTTAACTGAAATAGATGAAGAAGAAAAAATGGCAGACGTATATTTTCCGTTTTTTAACAAAGATGATTACGCAAAAATAGTGTTAGGAGAGAACCAAGATAATGGTATTAAATATAAACATCTAGAATATAAGAGGAAAAGATAGTATGAGAGGTAAATTAATTGTAATAGAGGGAACGGATTGTTCAGGCAAAGAGACACAAACAAAAACACTTATGAATAAGTTAGTGGCTGAAAATATACCAGTAAAAATTTTTAGTTTTCCTTGGTATGATAGTCCAACTGGTAAAATAGTTGGCGGTCCATATTTAGGTAAAAATTATATTTGTGATGGTTGGTTCCCCGAAACTGCACCAAATGTAGATGCTAAAGTTTCATCATTATATTATGCTGCAGATCGTAAATATAATTTACCTAAAATTGAAGAGGAACTTGCTAAAGGTAATAATGTAATATTAGATCGCTATGTATTTTCTAATATGGCTCATCAAGGTGGTAAAATATTTGATTATAAAGATAGAAATGATATGTATGCATGGTTAGATGATTTAGAGTTTAGATTATTAGCTCTTCCTAAACCCGATATATGTATATTTTTACATATGCCTTATGAAGCAGTGGCAATCTTAAAATCAAATCGTATGGAATCTTCAGATCAAAACGAGGCTTGTGCAAATCATTTAAAAAATGCAGAAAAAGCTTATATTGAAGTAGCTAAAAAATATAACTTTAAAACAATTGATGGCTCTAATAAGATGAGTGGAAATATAACTAAAGAAAATATTAAATCAATCGAGGTATTAAGTGAAGAGATATATAGTTATGTATCAAAAGAATTAAAGAAGAAAAAGATCATAAAGTAAAATCCTTATAATTAAAAGTAACAAAATGTTACTTTTTTTGATAGTAAGAGTATGTAAACATTTACTAATAAGTCATATTATGGTAAAATAAATTTAGTAAAGGGTGATATTATGGAACATTATGTACCAGACATATATAAGAAAAGTATCTATGTAATAGATTATAACAAATTAAAGTCAAATGGCATTAAATGTTTACTATTTGATTTAGATAATACATTAGTTCCTTATACAGAAAATGTACCATCAAAAAAGGTTAAAGACTTGTTTAAAAAGCTTAATGATTTAGGCTTTAGAGTTCTTATATTTTCTAATAGTGGCAAAAAAAGATTAACTCCATTCAAAGAACAATTAGGTATTGATTGCTGCTATAGATGTTGGAAACCATCTCCAAAGAAATTTCTTTTAGTATTAAAAGAATATAAATACAATCAAAGTGAAGTTGCTATAATAGGTGATCAGTTACTTACTGATGTTTTAGGTGGCAATGGTGTTGGGATTACTACTATTTTAGTTAATCCTGTTTCAAAAAAAGATTCTCTTCCAACTAAAGTAAATAGGCTTAGAGAACAACACATAATTAGAAAATTAAGTAAACTTGATTTATTTTATAAAGGTAGATATTATGGTTAAAAAGTGTGTTGGCTGCGGTGCTGTTATGCAGCATAGTGATGCCTTAAAAGAAGGATATATAGCTGAAGATAAGTATGAAGAAGCGCCTATTTGTGAAAGATGCTTTAGAATAAAGAATTATGGCGATTATAAAGCAATTATAAAAGATAATAATACTTTTATTAATATTTTAAAAAGTATAAATAAAACAGATTTAGTAGTGCTTGTTATGGACTTATTTAATATGCCTGAAAATATAGATATTATTAAAGAGAATATTAGTAATCCACTTTTATTAGTTCTTACTAAGAGGGATATCTTACCAAAAGTAATATTTGAAGAAAGATTACTTAATTACATTGATAAGTATGATATTAATACAGTAGATAGAATAGTTGTAAGTAGTGATAAGAATTATAATTTTGATGATTTAATATTTAAAATTAGGACAAATAAAACTAGCAATAATGTTTATGTTATAGGGTTTACAAATGCTGGAAAAAGTACGCTAATTAATAAATTAATTTATAATTATTCAGATCAAAAACCTACTATAACTACTAGTATGCTTCCTTCTACAACTTTAAATAGTATTGAAATTAAATTTAATGATAATATGACATTTATAGATACACCTGGTTTATTAAGTGAAGGAAGTTTAGAGAATATTGTTGATGTAAAAACTTTAAAGAAAATAACTCCAAAACAAGAAATTAAACCTATTACATATCAAATAAAGTCTAAACAGTATATAATTATTGATGATTTAGTTAAATTAGAATTAGCAAATAATAACATCACTATCTTTATGGCTAACAACATAAAAAAGGATAGATATTATAAAGATAAGGAAATTTCTAATCTAGTTACTAAAGTAATAAGTGTAAATAAAAATGAAGATATTGTAATAAGTGGTTTAGGATTTATAAAAGTAACTAAAAAAGAAGTTATTAAAATAAGTGTTCCAGAAAACGTAAAAGTATATACACGCGAATCTTTAGTATAAAAAGTATTTGATAAAAATACTTTTTTTTTACCCATAAAGTTGATATAATAAAGATAGAATAGGAGTGTAATCATGTTAGGGAATATAATAGGAATAAATGATAATCAAATATTACTAAAACTTACTGTTGATATTAATAAACTTCAAAATCTTATTAGTACGCATGTTATTATGGAAGACTCTGAGAAACAATGTATTGGTGAAATAACTGATATTAAAGATGGTATTGCATATATAAATTTACTTGGTGAAATAAAAGATGATAAATTTGTATTTGGAGTAATAAATAAACCATCATTTGGAGCAATGGTTAAATTAGTCAGCAAGGAGAAAGTACCTATTATAATAGGTGTAGATAATTATAGAGATAATTTACATCTTAACTTAGGAACAAGTGCTTTATATAGTGGCGTTACCATTGGTATGAGTATCAATGACTTTTTTAGCAATCACTTTGCTATTTTTGGTTCTACTGGTTCAGGTAAGTCTTGTTCAGTAGCAAGGATATTTCAGAATTTATTTGAGAAAAAACAGGCTATTCCATATAGAGCAAGCGTATTTATATTTGATGCTTATGGAGAATATCATAGAGCTTTCTCAGAACTTAATACTAAAAATCCTCAGATAAGTTTTAAAAGTTATACAACTAATTTGAATTTTCCAGATCAAGAAATACTTAAAATTCCACCATGGTTACTTACAATAGATGACTATGCATTATTACTTGGTGCTGATAAAGCTTCACAACTTCCAATAATAGAAAAAGCATTAAAATTAGTTAGTGTATTTGGAAGAGAAGAAGAATTAGTATTAAAACATAAAAACGACATTATTTCTAGGGCACTTCTTGATATACTTAGTAGCGGTAGACCAGCTGCTCAAATAAGAGACCAGTTAGTTTCAGTTCTTGCATATTATAATACTCGTGAACTAAACTTGGAAACTCCTATATTTCAACCTGGTTATACCAGACCTTTAAAACAATGTTTTTTTATTGATAATACTGGAAAAATAAGAGATATGGAGACAATTACTTCTTTCTTTGAATCTTTTTTAACTGAAAGTTTAGAACTTTCTTTACCAGATAGTTCATTTAAATATACATTAAAAGATTTAAAAGATGCTTTTGATTTTGCTTTAATATCGGAGGGAATATTAAAAAGTGACAAAATATATGATGAGTCAAATGTTTTAAAAGTTCGTCTTCATGGATTAGTTAATGGAGAGTACGCAAAATATTTTGATTTACCTGATTATATGACAAGAGAGCAGTATATTAAATCGTTATTAATGGCCAATAATGGGCGTAAAGCTCAAATAATTAATTTCAATATAAATTATGTTGATGATAGATTTGCAAAGAGTATTACAAAAATATTTTCTAAATTTTTATTTGATTATGCAAAAGGTTTAAGCAAAAGAACCACTATACCATTTCATATTGTCCTTGAAGAAGCTCATAGATATGTCCAGAATGATAATGATATTGATTTACTAGGATATAATATTTTTGAACGTATTACAAAAGAGGGGCGAAAATATGGAATAATGCTTGGACTTATTTCACAAAGGCCAAGTGAGTTATCAGAAACAACATTATCACAATGTAGTAATTTCTTAATTTTTAAGATGCTTCATCCGCGTGATATCGATTACATTAAAGAAATAGTACCAAATATTACAGCGGAAGTAGTTAAACGATTAAGAATACTACAACCTGGTACATGTATAGCTTTTGGTAATGCTTTTAAAGTACCAGTAATAGTTAAATTTGAAATGCCAAATCCTGCTCCAACAAGTGAAAGTTGTGATGTTAGTAAGATCTGGTTTGTAAGTAACAGTTAGTTGTCATATATCATAAAAAGTGATATAATTGCTAAGAAACGAACCAGAGGTGAATTATGAAAAGAAAGTTTAAAGAATTAGAAGCAAATATCAGAAAGGGTTTTTCTAAACTTAAGATATTTTGTAGCACATATGCTAGAACTAATATATTATTTATTAGTTATGTAGTAGTTGCTTTGTTTAATTCAACAATACTTAGATATTATACAACTGAATCATTTTGGAATGTGAAACCAATTCTTGCTGATTTAGCTGTTGTGTTATTAATTGGTTCTTTAGGATATTTTTTAAAACCTAAGAATCAATTTAAATATTTTTGTACTTGGGAGATAATCCTTACAGCTATATGCTTTATAAATAGCGTTTATTATAATAACTATTATTCATTTGTTTCTTTATCATTGCTTGCTACATCTACGCAAGCAATGGGAGTGGCAAATGCTCTTACAAAAATATTAGAACTTAAAGATTTTGTATTCTTTGTACCATTAATTATATTTTTTATAACAAATGGTGTATTAAAAAGAAAAGGCTACTTTGATTTCGTAAGCCAAATAGAAGTAGGGAAAATTAGAGCTATGAATACTGCTATTGCAGGATTAGTAGTCTTAGGTTTTTTTGTTTCTATGCTTACAGGAACTGACTTAAGTAGATTGAAAAAACAGTGGAATAGAGAGTATGTTGTTATGCAATTTGGTATATATATATATCAAGGTAACGATATAATAGCTTCATTAAAACCACAAATTAGTCCATTATTTGGACTTGATACAGCGACAAAAGAATATGTTGATTATTATAAAAATAATACAAATCCAGATATAACAAATAAATATACTAATATTTATGAAGGTAAAAATATTTTAGCTATTCACGCTGAAAGTATACAAAAGTGGCTAATTAATACTTCTATAAATGGTGTTCCTATAACACCAACACTAAATAAATTAACAAGTGAGGGAATGTATTTTAGTAACTACTATTCTCAAGAATCAGTAGGGACTAGTAGCGATACAGAGTTTACTTTCAATACTTCATTACTTCCTGCATCTTCAGGAACAGTATTTGTTAGTTATTGGGATAGAAATTATGCTTATACAACACAAAAGTTACTAAAAGAAAAAGGATATTATACATTTAGTATGCATGGTAATAACTGCTCTATGTGGAACAGAAATACTATGTATAAGAGTTTAGGCTATGATCATTTTTATTGCTATACTGATGCTTATCAAATTGATGAAGTAATTGGTATAGGTTTATCAGATAAATCATTCTTTAAGCAATCAAAAGATATAATAACTGATATCCATAAACAATATGATAAATTTTATGGAACACTTATAATGCTTACAAATCATACTCCTTGGGCAGATATTAGTGAGCATAGTGATTATGATGTAACTATGCACTATAAAGATCCTACAACAGGTGAAGAAAAAACTGCACCATATCTTGAAGGTACAACAATGGGTGATTATATAAAATCAGCTAATTATGCTGATGCAGCATTAGGAGAACTTATTAATGGACTTGATGAATCAGGAATATTAGATGATACAGTAATTGTAATATATGGTGATCACGATGCTAAACTTAAAAAATCAGAGTATGTAACATATTATAATTATGATCCTGTTACTCAATCAATAAAAGATAAAGAAGCAGAAGATTATGTAGATGTTGATTATTATTCATATGAATTAAATAGGTCAGTACCATTTATAATATGGACTAAAGAAAAAACTTATAGTTTTGAAGAAAAAGAAGTAATGGGTATGTATGATGCACAGCCAACATTAGGAAATATGTTTAATTTCTATAATCCATATGCTCTAGGACAAGACATATTTAATACTACTGAAAATGTTGTTATTTTTCCAAATGGGAATTGGCTAACAAACAAAATGTACTATAATAGTCAAAAAGATGAGGGACTAGCTTTAACACTAAGTGAGCCAGTAAGTAGTGATTATATAACTAAATATAATAAAATGGCAGCTGAAGAAGTTTCAGTTTCTGATAAAATTATAGTTTATGATTTATTTGAAAAAACAAAGAATTTATCTTTAGACATAAAAGATAAATAAAACGCATAAAATTCTATAAAAACATTGCGTAAATAACTATTATTTGATATAATTTATTTACGTAAGTGCGTGGGGCCGTAGCCAAGTGGTAAGGCATGGGACTGCAACTCCCTGATCGGTGGTTCAAATCCGCTCGGCCCCTCCAAATTGCAGGTGTAGTACAATGGTTCGTATGCGGCCTTGCCAAGGCTGAGATGGGAGTTCGATTCTCCTCACTTGCTCCATTATTGAATGAAATGGCTTCCGAAAGTTGAAATGTGAGTTGTATAATAAAGATTCAACCTCACAAACTGAAAGAAGCTTTTTTTTATGAAATTAACGATACAAGATAAATTAAAAAGATTTAAAGAACATATCATAGAAGGAAAAATGTTGTTAAAATTGCAGTTTTTACAAACATTATTCAGAAGTATAGGTAATGAAAAATATTTGCATAAGGTTTTAACAGAAAAGAAGTAAGTGAAAAAATTTGTGCTCTTTGATAATTATTTTTTTTTCCATAAAATAATGTATAATAGTGTTTAGGTGAAGAATTTATGATTAAAGATTTTTATTACAAGTTAAAACACCAGATAGAACAATTTTACTATAATAAAAAATATGGCAGTTATAATATTCCAATAAAAAATAAAGATAGTTGGTATTATAAACAATCAATAACTCATAAAAATAAAGAAAAAATTGAAATAAACAAAACGAAAACAAGTACAATGTATCATTTTGAAAATTACACAAATTCTGGATTAGTATTTCGCTATACTAGCGGAAATTATGAGAATGTATCGCCTTATAATAAACATCAGCATCATCACGATTTTTATATGGTTTTAGAAGAAGTTTATTATTTTCCAGAATCCTTTTATATTTCAAATGAATTTAAAGATTGTTATACAGAGAGAATGCTTCAATGGATTGAAAAACTACGAAAACAATGTTTAAAAGATGATTTAAAAGATATTGGGTACTATGAAAAAAGTGATAAAAAGAATTATGATACTGATTTAGTTTACAATATCCAAGAGCTAAAGAAAAGGAACATAAATAAATTATATGGTATTAATATAAAAAAATATATTAAAAAATATGATGATGACTATATTTATTTAAAGTTCAAAGAAAATTGGAAAATAGATTGTTTTAAAAAAATATAAATTAATCAAAAGTGCATCATTTTAAGAAAAATATACTATAATGAATATAGGGATTAAGCTTAATAAAAATCTATAAATCTCCTTGGCTGTTGCTCCATAAGAGAACAAACAGGCTATTCAGTCTGTTTTTTTGTTTAATGACAAAATATCTTAATCATGAAGTAGATTTGTAAAAATTGAAGAAAAAGAATTAATTTTCTTATTAAAATATATTAGTGTATCTAATTCGTGTTATAATTTAAATAATGATTTAACGATTTATATAAATATGCTACGAAAAGTAGCATATAAATTATAAGATGTAAACAATTGTTTCTATTAAAAATAAATCAAATTTGATATTATGCTAGTGAATGGAGGAAAAATAATGTATTTTAATGAAAAATTGAAAGAAATTAGAAAGCAAAATAATTTATCACAAGAGGATTTAGCTAATCAGTTAAATGTATCTAGACAAGCAATTACAAAATGGGAAACGGCCCAAGGACTTCCTGATATGGAAAATTTAAAAAACATCAGCAAATTTTTTCACATTTCACTAGATGAACTATTGCAAGAAGAAGCAATACAAGTTTCAAACCAGATCATTGAGGAAGAAAAATATGTGTATGAAGCAATCTATGAATATGATATTGATAGCATTAAGGATATTGAAATTAATGTAAGTCTAATTAATAATGTAAAGATTCTCACAAATGATAAGGACAATATTTTATTAAAGCTGGGGTCTAATACTTTATCTGATTTGGATAATTTTTATAGAATAAAACATAAGAATGCAGAGAAAAAATTCAAATTATCAATAGGTAAAAATAGTATTAATATTGGAATTATTAATATTGGAATTATTAAAACAAGTTATAAAGATCTTACAGCGATTATATATCTACCACAAAAATATATAAAAAATGTTAAAATTAATTGCATATCTGAAAAATTAGATGTCAAATCTTTGATCTTTAATAAAATAGATATATCACAAATTATAGAAAATATTAATATTGAGTATTGTAAAGGTGATATTGAATTAAATACTATTTTATCTAATTATGAAATAACATATAATCAATTTGAAGGAAATTTGAAAATAAACTCAATTAGTTCAATTGTTAAATTAAATGTTCCAAAAAATTCTAATTATCAAATTAAGAATAGCGAATTAACTTCAAGTATTGAGCATCTCATGAATATTCAACAAATAAGTCATAATGATGTAGGAAAAACAACTTTTATAGAAGTAAATGGAATTGATTGTAAACTAATATTAAATGAATATACAAAATAATATGATCATAGTTGCATATTAAATATATAAAAGGTTCACTCTAAAGTGAACCTTTTTTTAGTTTAAATTATTTATAATTAGATTAAGAATAACAATATGAAAAAATTATCATAATTGGCTTATAAATTAAATAGCAAGGAAATGATTGTAATGCATTAGAATATTTTTGATTTTTTATACTCAGTAAACCACTCTAAAGAAGTCCTACATACTAAAAAAGTATTTTAATATGATTAATATAATAAGCGAAACTATCAAATATCATTTATACTATCATCTTTTTACTATTAAGCAATAATTTACTCCTATAGGTGCAAGAATTTTATTGTTTGGATTTAATGTATTGTATTTATAAAAATATTCATTATCAATATCTTGATGATTTAAATTTTTATATACTAACATATTACATTCATCAGCAAATTTTTCAATATCTTCATAAGAGTATTTTGATTTCATTTCCTCATTTGCTGCGTTTGCTAATTTTTGATTAATTGTTTCTTTTTCAGATTCATTGAAGTTAGGATAGTCAAATAGAATAACACTACCTGTAGATAATAGATTTGAAATATCCATAATCATACGTCTAAAGTCCTCTTTTGTTAAATAGTAGCTAATACCTAATAAACTATAAAATGATTTTTTTGTCATATCATAATTAGAATTAATTATTACATCGATCCAATTTTTATCAGTAAAGTCACATTTTAAATAGTAAATATTTTCTTTATTAAATCCAGCTTGTTTAAGCCTTTTAATTTTATCATCAATAACTTCTTGCTTATCTATTTCATATTTCAATATATTGTTATTTACTCTATAAGCAGATGTATCATAACCAGACGCTAACACTAAATATTGCTTTAAACCAAGTCTAATTTCATTTTTTAAATTATCTTCAGCAAAAACACTTCTTGCTAAGACTGATGGGGATAATTGATTATCCACAATCCATCTTAAAGCTACATTATCATCACCTATAAAATTAGGATTAAAAAACTTTATGCCACTTTTTAAATTTAACTCTATACGATCAAACTCTTCTTTTGACAATATTTTTTCTGCTAAATAATCATTGAAAATTTTATATTTATAATTTTTTGAATGATATGCTCTAACAAAGCAACTTAATAATGCTGTCATGCTTTTTTCTTTCATTTTTCCACCTCATAATACTTTATACGCTTTTATACATGGTAGTTCAAGACTTGAAAAAAATGCTGTTTTATGGTAATATAAATATAGAAAATTAGTTTGTAATATTAAAAAAGTTAATAATTTAGTCTGAAATTAGAATATTATAAATTGACTTATTTTATTAAGTATAATTGTGCTATAATAGTGTCGTAATTTACTATTATGGAGGGAAAATATGAATATAAAAATGATGAATAGGGCAGTTATTTTTGAAGACGGTAATAATATTTTTGAAATTAGTCAATCTTGTGATAATGATATTTGTTTTCGTTCTTTAAATCCGAATTTAGAATTTAATTTTAGTTTTAAATCAAGACATGTTACTGAATGGAAGTCTTATGAATTATTTATGAGTTTAATGAAAGAAATGATAGGTGACTATGTTTTAGAAGAAAGTTCTAGTGCAAATTTTCTTCCAGAAGATTTTATTGATTTAGAAAGCAAAACGATTATTTGGCATTCTGATAGTGGCATAGATAATATTTTCAAAATGAAGTATTGTGATGATAATATTATTATATCTCTTATAAAAGACCCTAAAACTTCAAATAGCAATAATACTTATGTTAGGGTAAGAACAAGTGGGTCTAGCTACTCGTATTACTATAAATATTTTTTAAAGTTTTATAAAGAGTTACTTGAACTAGTGAATATGTTAAATCCACCTATAATGACAGAAGTAAAAAAAGATTATAATGGTATTTCAGTTTCGACAGATATAACAGCAAGTAAAGTAAAAGAATTAAAAAAAGATAAATGGTTTAATATATTTAATAGAAATAAATAGGAAAATTATATTATGAAAAGGGCTATATACAAAGTATATAGCTTTTTTATTTTATATTCATGCCTATTTCTTCAGCATATTTGCTTATGACACTATAATCGCATTTTACTTCGTCTAATCCATCAATTAAATAGGAGCACTTCTTGTCATCAACTTTCAATATAGCGAAGAAACTTTCTTCTGGTAAGTTAAATTCTTTTTTAAATTTTTCGAATATTTCGTTTCTTAGAAATGCACAACAATACATTATATTATCTCCTTTCATGAACCCATATTAACATATTATTTTACTATACTCAAATGTCATAAATAGTTAATTACATAGGTGTTTTTAACTATTCTTTTTATTTTGTATATAAATAATAAATATTGGTTATGATATATTTACAGATATTGAAATTTTGTATTTTTATATATATTTATTATTTTTTATATGTTAAAATTATAAGGTAGGTGATTAGATGAGAATTGGCATTGATATGGATGACACTATAACAAACTCGTATGATTTAATTATTGAGTTGTTGGGTAAAGTATATAATAAAGATAGTAATAAAATAAAAGAAGCAGGAACAAATTATTATGAGATTATGGCTGATGAAGAAAACTATCCTAATTATAAAGAGTTGGCATATAAAAACTTTGAGACATTACTTTCAAAGGCTAGTTTAAAAACAGGAGCTAGAGAAGTCATAAATAAGCTTCATGATGAAGGTAATGAAATAATTATAATAACTGCTAGAAATAATAGAGAATATTTAACTCCCTATGTAACTACATATATGTATTTAGTAAAAAACGATATATTGTTTGATAAAATATATGTAAATGTTAAAGAAAAGGGCACTTTTTGCAAGAAACATAATATAGATATATTTATTGATGACAGTGAAATAAACTGTAAATCAACTATTGATAATGATGTAAATACTTTGCTTTTTGATAACTCTTTTAATAGGAATAATACAAGCATGAGAAGAGTTCTTAACTGGGATGAAGTTTATAAAATAATTAGTGATTTAAATAGCAATAAAAAAGAGTGATTAGTAATCACTCTTTTATAATATTAGTAATATTTTTTCCACTCATCATATGTTTATAAAAACTAGTACAGTCTAAGTGAATCTCTGGTTTAGCATAATTAAATATAAATAGAGAATCTATACTGCAATTACCTTTTAATTCATCAGTAATGAAATTTTCTTTAACTTGAAGTAATAAACTTTTTAAATCACTAAATTCATGAATTCCTTTATATTTATCCCAAGCATGTTCAAACCAATAATACTTATTATCTTCTTCATAAACAAGAAAAGTATGATTAGGCATATTCTTTTTATCAATATACATAATGGCATATGAATTATGTTTTAAATTATTTTTACTGAAATAATAGCGCTCTAGCTCTACCTGGTCCCAGCATACGCCTAATTTAGAATTGATTAATTCTTCAGGAGTTTGGAGCGTATATAATTCACTAAATAAAGCAGGTTCTAATTTAATGTGTTGCTTTTTATTTTTATCAACCCATCCGTACTTAATGGTACTCAATTTCTCATATATATCAATTATATTCATAATTATATTCTCTTATTATATTCTAAATTATATAAAAAATTTACGAATAAACCAATACAAACACCACTAACTACTGAGATGGAACATACAATTAGTGCACTATTAAAAGTGAAACTAAATAAAAGCATAAGGCCTATTAGATAACCAAATAAAGCACCTAAAGCAATTCCTCTTCTAACAGACATTTTTCTTGTTTTAAACATATAAAAACCTCCTTATATTATCCTATTGTATTAATTATAGCATAATAATAAAAAAAGTAACATGTTAATTTATGTCGCTTTTTCCGTTTATCACTTCAATACTATATTTTATAAAAAGAATTGTGAATACAGGATTTAACTTATTGATAAATTCTTTATAAATATTCTTCATTTCTTCAATACGTATATAGTATTTATCAGTGTTATTTTTTTCTTTTATAACACTTTGACTTTTCTTTTTATAACTAATTAAACTTTTCTTAAAGCTCTTTTCTTTTTTTTCAATTTCTTTTTTCAATTTGTTTTTATTATTTAATATTTGAAGATACGATTTATCTAATATATTAAATAAATGATTATAAGCATAAAAGACTACATCTAAATTAATAATCTCATTTTTATATAACATTTCATTCTCAAAATTAATAGTTTTTGTATAAGTCTTATCATCATAAATATAATCATTAACTTTAGCAGTATAATCTTTAATATAATCCATTAGTTTCTTATCTATATTACAATTTAATAGTTCCTTGGTAAAAGATTCAATCTTTTTTAAATTTATAACATAATTGTATCTTATCATTAACATTTCATCATCATCTGTAAAAATTTCACTTTTATTCATTATATTACTAATTTTTTTTTGCATGGCGCAAAAGCAATACGCTATAACTATAAAAGTTACTAATACTAATATGATTGTTAATATTATTACTTCATTCATTTTTAATACTCCTTTAGTAGACAAATACCATTATATCAAAAAAAACTAATATTAGTATAAAAAATATTTAAAATATAAAATAAACTTTACTCTAATTATTGTAAACAAAAAAACTAGAGGCATCTAGTTTTTTTAATATCCAATTTTAGTTATTAAATTTGCGACTTCAGTTTTGTAACTACCATCAATGCTTAAATATATTAAGGTATTTTTTCTTCTACTTATGTACATATATTTATCATTAGTAGTTAAAGAATATTCAGAAATTTTATCATTGGAAGTACTAATTTCAGTATCACTTTCTGTTTTTATTTTTTCAAAAGTTTTTTTATTTAATGAAAAAGCATTTTTAGCAGAATCCTCGTCAGAAAAGATTATAAATTCTATTTGATAATTAGTTTTTTTATTATAAGCCACTGTAGCACTTTCAACATAATTTTCTCCAAACTGGTCAGTAGCATCGTATATTTCTAATCCGGATTTTTCCATTATATTAGTAAATTTATTACTGTTTATTGCTTTTCCAATATTGTTTATAAAAACAAAGTATAGTGTTATTCCGATGATTACAATGGCGATTAATGAACCTAATTGCATTGCCATCTTATTTTTAAAGTTTATCTTTTTACCTAGTTTTTTCTTTTCTATTTTTGCCATATCAACACCAACTATCTATCATATATTCATTATACATTCAAAAGCAGAAAAAATATAGATGAAAATTAGAAAAAATGTTATAATAAATTAAATTGTATATATGGAGGTAATTATGAATAAAAGAGAAGATTATTTAAGCTGGGATGAGTATTTTATGGCTCTTGCTAAACTTACTGCTATGCGTAGTAAAGATCCTTCAACGCAAGTTGGTGCTTGTATAGTAAGTAGTGATAATAGAATTTTATCTGTTGGTTATAATGGTACACCAAATGGATTTAATGATGATGAATTTCCTTGGGATAGGGAAGGAACACCTTTAGAAACAAAATATTTATATGTTTGTCATGCAGAAAGAAATGCGATTTTAAACTTTAGAGGAAGCCGAAGAGAATTAGAAAATTCTAAGATTTATGTAGCTTTATTCCCATGTAATGAGTGTGCTAAAGAAATAATTCAAGCAGGAATTAAAGAAGTTGTATATATAAGTGACAAATATGCAGAAACAGATGAAGTAAAAGCAGCTAAGCGAATGTTTGATCAGTGCGGTGTAGAGTATAATAAGATTAAACCCGAATATCAAAAATCAATAACACTTGATTTAACTAATTAAAGTTCTCTCTAGAACTTTTTTGTTTGATTATATTACATTTTTTATTATTTTGAGTTGTCTATATGTATTATTAGTTAGTTTATTTAATTATCATTTTATGTTATACTGTAAATATAATTATGAAAGTATGTGGAGATGAATTTATGGTTGTTGTTAATAATAAAATAAACTATATTAAATTTAAAAAAGGTTTTACATTAGTGGAATTAATGGCAGTTATTATTATAATTGGCGTTGTATTATTAATTGTTATACCAAATGTTTCAGGTGTACTAAAACGTGCTGAACAAAAAACATTCGCTTCAAGTGCTAAGGGAATTATTAGATCAGCAAATGATTATTTTTCTGATGATGGTTTTACAGTATCTGAAGGATCCTGTGTTGATGCGGATTCTGGCACTATTGAGTTTGATAAGAATTATCAAATAACTGGTGGAGAAATATGTTATGTAAAAGGTCAAACATATTTAAAAAGAGTTACCAATGGTAAGTACTGTGCTACAGGTAATTCAGATAATCTTACAGTAAAACTTTGTAGTGATTCAATAACTGTAACGTTTCAAGTAGTTGATGCATTTAATAATTATTTTGGATATGTTAATGATAATAAGAAGAATATTTTTGTTGCTAATAGTAATGATTTTGCCATTATTAACGGCTATGGTAGTGGAGATGTTGATTCAATAGTTATAGAAGTTCAATCTGGAGATACTTTAGGAACATATATTGATAATTATAAAGATGATGGAACTGTATCATATAGTTACAGTGGTAATAGTTTTAATAATTATATGTCATATTTTGAATTTTGGAATATTGATGATTCTTCTTTAGGTAGTTGTAGTAAAATAGTTCCCGCTGTTTGGGATAAATCTTTTAATTCAAATACTGTTATTAGTGAAGATACAACTTATAATGTTTTAGCACTAGGTATTACATCTTCTGAGTGCTAGTACAAGTTATAAAAATAAAATATTTAAATCTACTTTTTAGTAGATTTTTTCTTTTATCAAACAAATGTTCATGATATAATTATATTGGGTGATGATATGGAAAGAATTATATTTCATATAGATGTCAATAATGCTTTTTTATCATGGAGTGCAGTAGATTTACTTAAAAATGGTTCTAAGGTTGATATTAGAGAGACGTATGCTATTATTGGTGGAGATGAGAAAACCAGAAATGGTATTGTACTTGCTAAAAGTATGCTAGCCAAAAAGGTAGGTATCGTTACTGCCGAAACTTTATATAGTGCTAGAAAAAAATGTAAGTTTTTACGTATATATCCACCAAATTTTAGCCTATATCAAAGGATGAGTAATAGTTTATTCAAACTACTAAGTGAGTATTCTCCCGATATTGAAGTGGCTTCAATAGATGAATGTTATCTTGATTATGGTAAAGTTAAAGGTCTTTATGGTGATCAATTACAGTTTGCTTATGCTATAAAAGATCGTATAAAAAATGAATTAGGTTTTACAGTTAATATAGGTATTGCAAATAATAAGTTATGTGCCAAAATGGCTAGTGATTTCTCTAAGCCAGATAAAGTTCATACTTTGTATAGTAATGAAGTAAAGGACAAAATGTGGCCTCTTCCAGTAGGGGAATTATTTGGTATAGGTAAACAAACTGTACCAAAATTACAGGCTATAGGAATAGAAAAAATAGCTGATTTAGCTAATTATGATTCATTAAGATTATCTAGGTATTTTAAGAATCAAGCTCCTAGAATGATTGATATAGCAAATGGGATGGATAATAGTGTGGTAGATTCAAGTACTTATATTCCAAAAGGAATAGGTCATGAGTTTACTCTTATTACTGATGTTACTAATAAGGAAGAATTATATAAAGAATTATTCTTACTTTCTGAAATGGTAGGAAAAAGACTTAGAAAACAAAAACAGTATGCTAATGTAATTTGTGTCATTTTAAAAGACAACTTTTTCAAAAGAAAGAGTCATCAAAGAAAATTAAAAAATGCAACTAATATTACTAGTGAAATATATAATATATCTAAGGAAATATTTGATAGTTTTTATGAAGGACAAGCAGTAAGATTAATAGGAATAAGATTAGATGATTTAACTGATTTTTCTTCATATCAAACTTCATTATTTGATGATATAGAAAAAAGAGAAAAAGAAGAAAAGATAGATAAAGTTATAGATGATATAAATAAAAAACTTGGCAAGAATGCTATAAAAAAAGCTAGTCTTGTTAAAAATGATGTTGTAAGAAAGGAAATTTTATAACATTTAATTGAAACTTGATTATTTGTTTTTTTAATTTCCACATGATATAATATTATATATAAGATATGCTGAAAAAACAAAGATGAATTATAGACAATTCAAAAAGTATTTTGACTTACAAAATTATGTCGTTTTAAATATGAGAAGGGAATTTAATTGATGAATAGGAGAAAAGGTTTCACTTTAATAGAATTGATTGCTGTCATTTTAATACTTGGAATAATTGCTTTGATTGCTATCCCAGTATTGATAAAAATAATAGCTGATGTTAAGATGTCGGCTCTTATAGATACTGGATATGGCATTATTAAATCAGCTGAAAATGGTTATTCGCAAGCCTTATTAAGAAATTCTGTTTCAAGGACAACTTATACATATAATGATAGGTTAGAATCTAAGCAGGAAGGCGATATTGAAATAAGTTATACTGGTAGAAAACCTAGCTATGGAATAATTGTTCTTAATAAAGATGGTCAGGTTGCTATTGCAATTTATGAAGAAGGAATTTGTGCAAAAAAAGGTTTTAGTGATTCGAAAGTTTTAGGATCTAAGATGACAAAAGAAGATTGCATTAGTTCAGATGACTTTATATATTATAATGAAGATAAGTGTGCAAATAGTCCTATATTAGCGCCTGGGATGACTCCTGTTAAATGGACTAATAATATTGAGTCAAATACTTCTACAACAGACGATGATTGGTATGATTATTGTGATAATGATTATGGTAATTGGGCAAATGCTAGAACAGCAGATGGCTCATACTGGGTATGGATACCAAGATACGTATATAAAATGATTAATGGATGGCATTATGCAGCAGCTGGTATAATTTCTGTTCAATTTACTAAAGGGACAAATGATAATTGGAATGAAAGTAATATAGGTCCAATTAATACGGACTCAACATCTTTGGCTTCAAAAAGTAGCAAATGGTCAAATCAACCGGCTTTTAAATTTGGTGAAGAAGAACTTCCTGGATTTTGGGTGGCAAAATATGAAGCTTCAGGTACTAGCGATTCTGTTCATTTTATTCCTAATTCAACCTCTTTGCGAAATATGACAGTTGGTGATATGTTTACAGTATCCAGAAATATGGAAACTAATTCTATGTATGGTTGGGGTACGACAGGAACAAATATAGATACTCATCTTATTAAGAATACAGAGTGGGCAGCTGTCGCATATTTGTCAAGATCATTTTGGGGAGCAGATAGTGAAATTTGGATTAATCCAAGTAGTGATTTTATAACTGGGTGTTCCGGCTTGAGTGCACGTATAGGCGCTTCTTCAGGCTGTGCATACGAATATAAATCTAGTTATGGTATTAATTCTAGTACAACTGCAAATATAACAGGTGTTTATGATATGAGTGGAGGAAGTGGAGAGTATGTATCAGCTTATGTAGATAATGGTAATGGAAATCTTGCCCTATATGGAAGTAGTATTATCGAAGCAGTAAGCAAATATAAAGATGTTTACTCTGTCGGAAGTGAAGATACTGCCATTTCTAACTATGCTAAATCAATAGATAAAAAAGGTGATGCAGTTTATGAAACAAGTGACGGAGGCAATGGAATTAATGGGTGGTATAGTGATTACACAGTAATGCCTAACACAAATAATCCTTGGTTTGAAAGAGGCGGTTTTTATAATAATGAATATCAGGCAGGAAGTTTTCATTTCTTTGCATATGAAGGAAAAGACAATCCTACTATTTCATTTAGAAGTATACTAGTAGTCAATTAAAATCATTTAAAAAGCCAAGTGCAAACTATTTCATAAATTTATAAAGGGTGATAGTAATGAAAAATAATAAAATATCTAAGATGAAACTAAAAAGTTATGAAAATTATTTTTTGGTAAAGAAAAAAAATAGAAATATTATAGGATGTTTATTTATAGGGCTATTCTCTGTATTGTGTATTTTGTTTTTTACTGATAAAACACTTGGTGAACAAGACAGTCTAGAAAATACATTAAAAGATATGGCCACGGATTTTTATGAGAATTTTTATTATGATCAAGTTAAACAAATTAGTAAAGAAGAAGATTACTTATCAAAATTCGAGTTAATTGGAATTAAGATTAGTCTAGTAAATCTTAAAGAGTATGATAATGGTAAGTATATTTCTAAAGTAGATAGATTTGTTAATTCTAAAACAAAAGTCTCTTGTAATAAATATAATACAGTAGCGCTTATTTATCCCAAAGCTCCATATGGTAAAGTAGATTATGAAATAGAAGTTAATTTAGAATGTGAAGCTGGTAGTGGTATAAACTAAAAAAGATTATTTTTTAAAAAATAATCTTTTTTCATTAATTAATTCATTTAATTTATTTAATGCGCTTATATATTCTTTTTCAGTAAATCCATCTTCAAAACTTGTTTTAATATATCTATCTATGAATTCTTTTGGGTCACAACCATCATCTATAATTATAAATGGATGTTCTAAAGAATAATTATTTTCTAAAAGCCAAACTCTTACTTCATCACCAACACCTGTATTTAAAACAGGAACTTCACCTAAGATATTTATTCTATTATCGAGTCCAGAATTAAGCAAAACTTTTGCTGTTGTGAAATTTTTATCCTTGTTTTTATGTTTACGCCATGAACTAGTAACGACTATATCAGCATTTGTTTCTAGACATAATTTACTTAGGAGATTGATGGCATTTACATTATTAACCATCATATCTTCCTCAACATAAATGTCGCCACAAAGTTCTCCATTTTTGTGATAATAAAATCTTGTATTTATTACTCCATCAAAATCTAAAAAAATAATTGGGTTAACGTTCATATTAATCACCTGGAAATATTATAAAGCAAGTGTTAAATAAATTCAACATAATGTTCTCAAATAGTAAATTTATGGTACAATGATATAGTAAATGGAGGATGCTATGAATACAGATATTATAAAAGAAATTAGTAATGATTTAAAAATAAAAGCTAGTCAGGTTGAAGCAGTACTAAAGCTTTTAGAAGATGGTAACACTATACCTTTTATTGCTAGATATCGTAAAGAAGCTACAGGCGCTTTAGATGAAGAGCAAATAAGAAGTATTAATGAGGTATATGAATATCAAGTTAATTTACTAAAAAGAAAAGAAGATGTTATTAGACTTATTGATGAGAAGGGTTTAATGACAGATGAATTAAAAGAAAAAATTATGAGTTCTGTTAAGCTTGTAGAAGTAGAAGACTTGTATAGACCATATAAAGAAAAGAAGAAAACTAAAGCTACAGAAGCTATAAAGAATGGTTTAGAACCTTTAGCAAATTTAATCTTAGGATTTCCAACTATTGGGAACATTGATTCTTTAGTAAGCAAATTTATTAATGAAACTGTTAAAACAAAAGAGGAAGCAATTTTAGGAGCAGGTTATATTATCGCTGAAAATATAAGTGATAACGCAACATATCGTAAGTGGATTAGAAGTTATACTTATAGAAATGGTGTTATAGTATGTAAACTTAAAAAGGATGCTAAAGACGAAAAGAAAACATATGAAATGTACTATGATTATAGTGAAAAAGTTAACGAAATAAAAAGTCATAGAATTCTAGCTGTAAATAGAGCTGAAAATGAAAAAGTTATTACTGCCAGTATAAAAGTTAATGATGATGAAGTTATTAGTTATTTAGAAAGTAAAATAATAATTCATGAAAATAGTTTTGTAACTGGAATAGTTAAAGAATCTATTAAAGACTCTTATAAGAGATTAATTAGTCCTTCAATTGAAAGAGAAATAAGAAGTGATTTAACAGAAAAAGCAGAAGAAGCTGCTATAGATAACTTTAGTAAAAATTTGGAAAGTTTGTTATTACAACCACCTATGAAAGATAAAATGGTTCTTGGTTTTGATCCGGCTTTTAGAACTGGATGTAAACTTGCGGTTATTGATTATACTGGTAAAAGAATTGCTGTTGAAAAGATATATCCACATGAACCAGTTAATAAATATGATGAGGCAAAAAGAATAACAAAAGATTTGATAAATAAATATAGTATTGATATTATTGCTATTGGTAATGGTACAGCATCAAGAGAAAGTGAAGCATTTATAGTAGATGTAATAAAGGAATTAGATAAAAAAACAGAGTATATTATTGTAAGTGAGGCAGGAGCTTCAGTATATAGTGCTAGTAAGCTTGCTATTGAAGAGTTTCCTGATTTACATGTTGAGGAAAGAAGTGCTATTAGTATTGGTAGAAGACTTCAAGATCCTCTTGCTGAACTTGTTAAAATAGATCCAGAGAGTATAGGTGTTGGTTTATATCAACATGATGTTTCTGATAAGAAGTTATCTGAAAGTTTAGACTTTGTTGTATCAAAAGCAGTTAATAGTGTTGGTGTTAATATTAATACGGCATCATCTTCATTATTAAAATATGTATCAGGTATTACGAAAAAGAATATTGATAAAATAATTGAATATAGAGATTTAAAAGGCAAAATAAAATCTCGTGAAGAAATTAAAAAACAAAAACTTATGAGTGATAAAGTATATGAACAAGCTATTGGATTCTTAAGAGTAGTTGATGGTGATAATATTTTAGATGTTACGGGCATTCATCCAGAAAGTTATAAGATAACTAAGAAATTTTTAGAACAATTAGGAATGACTACTAATGATATTGGCTCAAAAGAATTAATTGACAAATTAAGTGTAGTAAATGTAAATGAAATGGCTAGTCTTTTAGCTACAGATATATATACTTTGGATGACATCATTAAGTCTTTACAAAAACCAAATAGGGACCCTCGTGATGAAATGCCTAAACCACTTTTAAAAAGTGATGTACTTCATATTGAAGATTTAAAAAATGGCATGAAGTTACAAGGAACAGTCAGAAATGTAGTTGATTTTGGAGTATTTATTGATATTGGTCTACATAATGATGGACTTGCACATATATCAAAACTTACAAATAGGTATATTAAACACCCTAGTGATGTAGTAAGTGTTGGAGATATAGTTGACTGCTATGTAATTGATATAAATATTGAAAAAGAAAAGGTAGCATTGTCATTAATGGATCCTAATAGGAATAATGTTTAGATGGAGGATAAAAAATGTTAGAATTAAAAAAAATAAATAAAAGTTATAAAACTGGTGATTTTATTCAGCACGCATTAAAAAGTGTTGATTTAAAATTTAGAGAAAATGAGTTTGTAGCTATTCTAGGAGCATCAGGCTCAGGAAAAACTACTTTACTTAATATAATAGGTGGACTTGATAGATACGATTCAGGTGACTTAATAATTAATAATAAATCAACAAAGAAATTCAAGAAAAAAGAATGGGATGCTTACCGTAATAATTGTATTGGTTTCATCTTTCAAAGTTATAATTTAATTACTCATATTAGCGTACTTGATAATATAGAAATGGGTATGACACTTAGTGGTATTAGTCGCCGTAGAAGAAAAGCAAAGGCTTTAGAACTACTTGATAAAGTAGGTTTAAAAGATCATGCTCATAAAAGACCAAACCAATTATCTGGCGGTCAAATGCAAAGAGTTGCTATTGCTAGAGCTTTAGCTAATAACCCAAGTATTATTTTAGCTGATGAGCCTACTGGTGCTCTTGATTCAAAAACAAGTATCCAAATAATGGAATTAATTAAAGAAATATCTAAAGATAAATTAGTTATAATGGTTACTCATAATCCGGATCTTGCTAACGATTATGCTAATCGTATAGTTGAGTTTAAAGATGGTGAACTTACAAATGATTCTAATCCTATAAAAGCTAGTGAAAATAATGGTTCACATTTTAAAATCAAGAAAACAAAAATGAGTTTCTTAACGGCTCTTAATTTATCATTTAATAATATTAAAACTAAAAAGGGTAGAACTTTCCTTACTTCATTTGCGTCTTCAATTGGTATTATAGGTATTGCTTTAATCCTTGCTTTGTCTAATGGGTTTCAACTTCAAATAGATAAATTTGAGAAAGATACTTTAGCTCAAATGCCAATAGTAATTATGCCACAAGTAAATGTGACTGACGAAGAAACACAAAAAGAGATTATGCAGGAGCACTCTACTAATGATGAATCTTATAGTGATAAAGAGATAATAACTGCCTTAATTTCTTATGGAAGTATTACTCATAAGAATAAAATTGATATGGATTTTATCAATTATTTAGAAGATGTAGATAGTTCTTTAATTGGTGGATTAAGTTATAGTAGAAGTACTAATTTAAATTTACTTATGAAAGATGCTGATAATAAAGTAACTAACATACAATCTAATTTACTATTTCCACTTCCTGAATCAGTAAGTGGTGAAGAAGATGCAGTAATAACTGATAATTTTGAAGTTATATACGGTAAAATTAGTAAAGAATATAATGAATTAGTATTATTGGTTAATGCTAATAACAAATTAGATCTTACAACTTTAGAAACACTAGGTTATGATAAAGATGATGAAGTTTCTTTTGAAGACATTCTTGGTAAAGAGATAAAAGTAGTTTTAAATGATGATTTCTATAAAGCTAATAATAATCTATTTAGTATGGTTAAAGACCTTAATGTAGCCTATGATAGTACTAGTTCTATAACATTAAAGATAACTGGTATTATTAGAGGTAAAGAAGGAAATAAATTTGCACAATATAGTGGTACAGGTCTTTGCTATAAAGAATCACTTATGGATAAAGTTATGAGTATGAATGATAATTCAAAAGTAGTTCTTGCTCAAAAAAACGCTTCTTACAACGTTCTAACAGGTGCTGAATTTGATTTAGCAACTGAAGAAGGAATAACTAGTAAAAACCAAATGCTTGCTTATCTAGGAGCAAGTAGCGCACCTTCTTATCTTCAAATATTTCCTAAAGATTTTGATTCTAAAGATGAACTACTTAAATATTTAGATGATTACAATGATAATAAGAATGAAGCAGATAAAATCATTTATACTGATTATGCTGAAACGATTACTTCTCTTGCTGGTAATATAATGGATGCAATAACAATTGTATTGATTTCTTTCTCAGCAATAAGTTTAATTGTATCTTCAATTATGATTGGAATAATAATGTATATTAGTGTTCTTGAAAGAACAAAAGAGATAGGTATATTAAAAGCATTAGGTGCTAGAAATAAAGATATTACTAGAGTATTTAATGCTGAAACATTTATTATTGGTCTATTCTCAGGATTATTAGGTCTAGGAATTGCAGAATTATTATGCATTCCAGCTAATGCTATAATAAAGGAATTGACTGATCTTGAAAATGTTGCACAACTTAATATAGTTCATGCACTAGTACTTTTACTGGTAAGTATAACATTAACTTTAATTGGTGGATTTATACCAGCTAAAATAGCTAGTAAGAAAGATCCAGTTGAAGCGTTAAGAACAGAATAATAGGAAACAAATGTAAAGAAACAAACATTTGTTTTCTTTTTTTCTGTTTTTTGTTATAATTAAATTAGGTGATAAAAATGAGACTATCAGAATTAAATGTGGATAATTTAAGTGATAATGAAATAGGAAACATTGTTTTTTCGGATATTGAAGAAAATATCCTTAAAACAGATTTTGCAATTGTATTTGGAAGTTATCAACTACAAGAATATAGGATTAAAAAAGCAATTGAACTTTATAAACAAGGTAGATTTACTAAATTAATATTATCAGGTGGTAGTGGCGGAATAAGTAACGAAGCTAACCATAAGGAGACAGAAGCTAAATTAATGAGGGATTATGCAATAGAAAATGGTGTTAAGGAAGAGGATATTTATATAGAAGAAGAATCGAATAATTCTATAGAAAATGTTATTAATATTATTAATTTATTAGATAATGTAAGAGGAATTAAAAATTTAAAATCATTAACTTTAATTACATCAGAGTTTCATTTAAAAAGATGTCTAGCAACCTTTAAAAAATATCTCTCAGTAGATATTGATTATAACTTGATTCCAGCTTACGATGGTTTTACTGATAGTAATAATTGGTTTCTATCAGATGGTTCATGGAATACAGGTAAAAGTCTTATAACATATGAGGCAAGGAATTTAATTAATTATGCAAAACAAAATAAGATATATGATTTAGAGATTTGTGCAAGTAAGATAAAATGATTACTAAAGAGCATAGGTATTTTGATATAAATAGATAATAATAACTTATCAAACATAGGAGGTACAATATGAAGAAAGTTGTAATATCAGGAAGTACTAAATTACTTACAGAAGTAGCATACTGGAAAAATAAGTTTGAAGAAAAAGGATATGAAGTGATCAATTATCCGCACGTAAACGAAGATACTGATTATGATGAGCAGTATAAGAAATTTTATGCTGACATAGAACAGTGTGACATTTACTTTCTTATGAATGAACGTAAGGGGAACATTGAAGGCTATATTGGTGCTTCAGTATTTGGTGAACTTACATATGCCGTTATGAATAATATTGTTCATAACAAAAATATTAAAATACTTATGCTTGATATGCCTTCAGTAGCGCTTTTCTGTCACGAAGAAATAGTTAGATGGATAGATTTAGGGTGGATACATTTTTATCGTCAGGAGGAAATATAATATGAATATAAGAAAGCAAATAGAAAATTATAATCCTACAAATGAACAAGAAGAAAATGATAAGAAGATAATATTAACAAGAGTACTAAATATGGAAGATGATGTTTTAACAAGGGAAAATGAGATTGCGCATTTTACATGTTCATCTTGGATTACAAATAAAGAAAGAAATAAAGTTCTTATGATTTATCATAATATATATGATTCATGGGCTTGGACTAGTGGTCACGCTGATGGTGATGATAATTTTCTTCATGTTGCATTAAAAGAAGCAAATGAAGAGACAGGTCTGAAAAGTATCAAGCCTATTACAGATGATATTATTTCTATTGAAATAGTTACAGTTAATCCACATATGAAAAGAGGAAAATTTGTTTCTTCACATCTTCATGTTAATGTCACTTTTTTACTTGAAGCAGATGAAAACGAAGTACTTCGTATTAAAGAAGATGAAAATAGTAATATAGGCTGGTTTACTTTAAACAAGGCAGTTGAAGCTTCAACTGAACCAAACATGAGAATAATTTATAAAAAATTAAATGATAAATTAAAAAAGTATTCTAATTAAGAATACTTTTTATGTTATACTAATATAGTAGGTGAGTGTATGACGTATATACAAATTTTATTAGTTTTATCAATATTACCGATTTGGATTGTAGGTTATATAATATATAGAAACGATAAAGTTGAAAAAGAATCTTTTGGATTACTAAGTAAGCTTTTCTTTGGTGGAATAGGTGCAGTTGTAATGACTTTAGTTATTACAATTATAATTAACTTTTTTATTCCAGTTTTTAATAATACAGATTCTTTAGATTTAATTCAGTTAATACCATATTGTTTTATAGTAATTGGATTAGTAGAAGAAGGTAGTAAATGGGTAATGCTTAAAGGTATTACTTGGAAAAATAAAGAGTTTAATTATATATATGATGCTATTGTATATGCTGTATTTGTATCACTTGGATTTGCAGCTTTAGAGAATATAATATATGTGTTAAGTGGCGGAATTACAACAGCCATAACGAGATCAATTTTTTCAATACCAGGGCATACATTCTTTGGTGTTTTTATGGGTTATTATTATGGCTTAGCTAAACAGGCTGAGATAAATGGTAATATGAAACTAAAACAAAAAAATATGGTTTTAAGTATAATTATGCCTACTTTATTACATGGTATTTTTGACTATTGTCTATTTTCTCTTGAACCTTTATTATTGATTTTATATTTTGTTTTTATCATATTATTATATGTAAAGGGATTTAAGAAATTTAAACAACTAAAGAATATTCAAATAAGTTTTTTACGTGGAATACCAAACAAAAAATATTTTTGTCCTAGTTGTGGTACAGAAATAACTTCTAATTATTGTTATAATTGTGGATATAAAAAACAAATTTAACTAATATTAAAAGTATGGTATAATACTATTTACGAAGTATAGAAAGAAGGATTAATATGGGCGGATATTATGAAATAATGTATGGTGATATCTTTACTTGGGGACTTGCAATAATAGGTTTTATTATTGTAATTTGGGCTCAAGCAAAAGTTAGTTCAGCATACGGTAAATATAAAAAAGTTAAAATAAGTAAAGAAATTGATGGTAGAGAAGCAGCAAGATTAATACTAGAAAAGAATAATCTAGATATATATGTTGTTGAAACTCCAGGAGAACTTACTGATCACTATGATCCATCAAGAAAGGTAGTAAAACTATCTCCATCTATTTTTAGAGATAATACAGTTGCAGCAGTTGCAGTAGCAGCTCATGAATGTGGTCATGCACTTCAAGATAAAGAAGGATATGTTTTCATGCGTATTAGAGCATCTCTAGTTCCAGTAGTTAACTTCATAAGTTATGCTGGTTATATAGCCATGTTTATATCAATATTTGCAGGTGTTATGCAATACTTTATGATAGGTATTATTATGGTTGTTGCAACTTTAGTATTTCAATTTATAA
Organism: Bacillota bacterium; assembly: GCA_023460995.1. Taxonomy (GTDB): domain Bacteria; phylum Bacillota_I; class Bacilli_A; order RF39; family UBA660; genus RGIG4266. The sequence continues at coordinate 270,892 of JAEWOE010000003.1, forward strand.
CTCTTCCAGTTGAACTTGATGCTTCTAAAAGAGCATTATTACAACTACAAGAATTAAATATTGTATCTAAGGAAGAATTACCAAAAGCAAAAGAAGTACTTGATGCAGCAGCAATGACTTATATAGCTGGAACAATAGCATCATTTTTACAACTTATAAGGTTAATACTTTTATTTAACCGCGATAGAGATTAAGAACTGTTATAGCAGTTCTTTTCATTTAAATATTTCTATAAATATTTTTTTTATTTATAGTAAATTAAAGAAATAGTAAAGAATACTTATTGTCTAATTATTAATGATATAATTATTAAAACAATCATATATATCATCTGTCTCCTGTCAATCATAATAACTTAAAAGCTAACAGAAAATCTTTAAACTATTTGACATATAGGAACATTATTTATTGAATAATGTTATCTTTTTTTGTATAATATAATAAGTATAGTATAGGAGGGTATCATTTCATGACAAAGACTGAAACTGATTCTTTTAAAACTGAAATAATTGAATATGTTAAAATGATATACTCCCTAATATTAGCGGATTATGAGGATGTATTATCAGAAGAAAGTAAAAGAATAATTAATAATTTTAATTATGATGAAGATATAGTTATAGATGAAGGCGGAATATTCTCCAAAGGTCCAGGTAGATGGGAGAATAGAACAAACAAATTACATTTATCACCTGAACTTTTTTATAAAACAACTTATAAAAGGGGAATGGAAGTTGAAGTTGACCATTTGCCAATTGAGGATATCTTACAAAAATTAAAGAATAGTTCAAAAGAAGCTTTTTCTGGTGAAGAACTTGCTAATTTAGTAAGACAAAAAAACTTAACACATCTTGATATTACCAAAGGTGTTGTCATTCATGAGATATTTCATTCTATTATTCATATGAAATCTGATGAAGAGGTATTTTCTATAAATTATGATGGAAAATTATATGACTGCCGTGGTGTAAAAGGTGAACTATTAGATGAAGGTTTAGTAGAATACTACGCTAGAAAGTTTGCTGATGCGCATAATCTATTTCTTTTTCCTAGTATTCCATATCAGAATAATGTTGAATATGCAAGAATGGTAGAAAAGAAAATAGGTAAGAATACTAATAAGCTAGTATTTAATGGTAATTATAAGACAGTCCTTAACTATATACATGAACCAGACTTCTTAGAGAAATATCATATACTGGAAAATGATTGGCTACAAACAAGAATAATCGACCGTTTAAAAACTGCTAAGTCAAAGACTAATTTTTATGATTTTGGTGAAGTAGAAGAATTGGAACTCGCATAATAGAGTTATCAACTCTTTTTTTATGTTATAATAATTATAGAAAAGTGGGTGCTATATGAGGAATATTGTTTATAAGGTTGCAGAAGATTTTGACATAAAAAAAAATTATAAACTTTTTCGACTTTTTCAAAAGGTAGTTAATCCTACTTTAAATAAAAAAAAGAAATTCCAAGATATTAAAATTAAATTAGAAGATAGGAATGTACCAGTAAGAATATTTAATCCTTTTAATGATGGAAAAAAACACAAAGTTATTATATTTATTCATGGTGGAGGCTGGATAGCGGGCAGCGTTGATACATATACTAATATATGTTATGACATGGCTAAAAGAACAAATAGAGTAGTTATTTCTATTGAATATCGCCTTGCACCAGAAAATCCTTTTCCAGCAGGTTTTAATGATTGTTATGATGTGATTAATTTTATATACAAAAACATATTATCTATGGATATAGAAAAAAAGGATATTGCTATTATTGGAGATTCTGCTGGTGGAAATTTAGCAGCAGCAGTGTGCCAAAGAGCACTTGATGAAAAAACATTTAAAGTATCAAAGCAAATCCTTTTATATCCAGCTTTACAAACTGATTATAGTGAAAATTCTAAATATAAATCAGTAATAGAAAAAGGTAGTAATTATATAATAACAAGAATACAGTTATGTGATTTTATAAGTCATTATATTATTAATCCTAATGACTTATTAAATCCATACATCGCTCCTTTAGAATCGAATCATTTATTTGGACTGCCGAAAACACTTATTATAGTAGCAGAAAATGATCCACTTCGTGATGAAGGAATTGCTTATTATAGGAAACTAAAGTCACACTTTGTTAAAAGTAAATATTATGTCTTTATGGGTGCTAATCATGGTTTTTTAACGAACATACTTGACAAAAAATATACTAACTTAGCATATGAAAAGATTATAGAATTTTTAGGAGATGAATATGAATAAAAGAAACAATAAGTGGTATAAATTAGATAATGCTGCAAAGATATTTCCTCCAACTACAAACAAATATGACACCAAAACTTTTAGATTTTCAGTTTCATTAAAAGATGAAGTAGATGGTGAAATTCTTCAAAATGCTTTAGATAGTACGATACTTAATTTTCCGATATTTTTATCGACACTTAAACGCGGTTTTTTTTGGTATTACTTAGAAGAAACAGATATAAAACCAAAAGTTACTAAAGAAGACACTTTACCTTGTGATTATATGGAAGATGGTATCTTGTTTAGAGTATCATATTATAAAAAAAGAATAAGTTTAGAAGTCAGTCATGCTCTTACTGATGGTACAGGAACAGAAATTTTTCTTAAAAGTTTAACGGCTAATTATTTAGAAAAAAAGTATGGAGTTAAGACAAACGAAGTATTAGATACTAGCAGTACTAATGAAAAAAGTATAGACAGTTTTAATAAATATTATAAGAAAAAGAAAAAGACAATCTATGAAAAAAGAACAAAATCATATCATATAAAAGGAAGAATATATCCAGAAGATCATATTAAGATAATTGAAGGTTTAATGTCCGTAAAAGATGTACTTACTTTATCTAAAAGTTATAACACAACTTTAACGGTATATTTGGTTAGCGTTCTTATCGAAAGTATAGGTTTAAATATGTCAATAAAAGATAGAAAAAATCCTATATATATTACAGTTCCTGTTAATTTAAGAAAGTATTTTCCTTCTGATACTGTGAGAAATTTCTTTAATACTGTATCAATTATATACACAATAGGTGAAGAAATAGATTTTAGTGATATTATTCAGTCTGTTGATATGCAATTTAAGAAAAATTTAACTAAAGAAGTATTAAATGAAAAGATGAACTCTCTGGCGGAATTAGAAAAAATGTTTGTTATTAGGTTAGTACCAGTGTTTATAAAGGATATTGTATTAAAATATGCTTATAAGATTAATAGAAAATTTCATACTATGACTTTATCTAATGTTGGGATTATATCTATGCCAAAAGAGTTTAGTGGTTACATTGAATATTTTGATGTCTTCGCAAGTACTGATGGTACTCAGGTATGCTTGTGTACTTATGAAGATAAGTTAGTGATATCTTTTACTTCTCATTTTGTAAATGCTGATATAGAAAAGAATTTCTTTAGAAAACTAAGTTCTAATAATGTAAATATTCAAATAAATACTAATATTGTGGAGGAAAATGAAGACGATGAAGAAGTGTTATAAATGTAATGTTACTGTTAATTCAAGTCTTAGTAAATGTCCATTATGCCAAAATGAAATAGAACATGGCAAGTCAAAAGAATGTGTTTTCCCAATAATACCTACTATTTACAAAAAACACAAGTTATTATACAAGATCCTTTCTTTTATTTCATTATTTGGAGCAGTAATATGCTTCGCAATAAATGGTATGGTTAGTAAAGAAATTAGTTGGTCATGGTTTGTAATAGGTGGAATATTGTGTTTTTGGATAACATTAATTATCGCAATAAAAAGAAGAAATCATTTTATGAAGTTATTATTTACAGAATTTAATTTAGTTGTTCTAATAACATTATTATGGGATTACTTTACTGGATGGCATCTATGGTCAATTAATTTTGTCCTTCCATTCACATGTATTTCATATATTATAGCTATGTTTATAATGCGTACTTTCTTTAAATATTATATAAAAGATCATATTATTTATATAACCATTAATTGCTTAATTGGGATAATTCCTTTATTTCTAATATTATTTAATATAGTAACGATAAAATGGCCTTCAGTTATTTCTATATTATTAAGCATATTTATGGTTTTATTACTTGCGATATTTAATAGGAAAAGTTTTACAAAAGAGCTAACAAGAAGATTTCATTTTTAGGGGAATATTATGGAAAATGATGAATTAATTTTTGAAAAAACATATGCACAAGAAACACGAACGTATGATTTAGAAATAATAATTGGCGACAAGGTATTAAAGTTTATATTTGGTGGTAATGGAGATTTATGTATTTCATTATTAGCTGAAGATAATACTTTTCAAATTACAAAAGAAAATAGTGAGATATATAGACAATTTGATAAATTATATAATTCTATAAAAAATTGTCAAATAGTAAATGATATGGGTCCTGATACAGACATGAATTTCTTTAGTATTAATAAAATCAATAATAATTTTAAAAAAAGTCAAATATATAAAGAATTATTTACGGATAACATTATTAATTATCATAGTGATAATCAGGTTTATGAAGAAGCAACTATTTTAAAAATAACGAAACAAGAAGATATTTATATGGTAGAATTTATACCTAATGAAGAAGATTTTTTTCCATCTATAGAAATAACGAATAGCGGAAGTAGATATGGATTATTACATATGCCATTTATGAATCTTTATAATGGCCTATGTAAAATAGATTGTAGTTATCATCAAATTGATATTGAAGAATATATGTATGTGAAGAAAAAACAGTTTAGATAGAGTTAACTTAATTATCTGTTTATGGAGGTAACAATATGGAAAAAGAAGTATTAGAACATCTAAAAAAACTTTCTGGTAAAAAAACACTAATGCATCCTAATGTAAATACTCAAATATTATTAATGGAAGTTATTAGTCTAATAGAATTTGTAGACTATAACAACAAAAATATAAGATAGTATAGATATTATAAATTGAATAGTTTTAAAATAAAACAGCTTAGAAGAGTAATAGAGAGTATAAGTAAAGCAGCAAGTTTAACAGATATAAAAAAAGAGCGTCTTTTAGCAAAGTATACAGAGTATATAAATTATGAAGAGGCTATAAAAGAACTTATTTATGAAGTTCATAAAAAATTTTATAATAGGAATGAAGAAGTATATAATTATAGTTTAGATATGATAAATAATATAAGCTTGAGTTATTTCAAATCTAAAGATGAAATGATTGTGTATGCAGTAAATAGAAAAAAACAGTAATAAAAGATAGATAAAACATCTATCTTTTATTGTGCTTATTAAATTTTATAATTATATATGGTAAAATAATATTAGGAGAAAGATACTATGAATGAAGAAAAAAGGAAAAAATATAGCAAATTAGAAAGATTTATAAAAAGTAATATTAAATATATTATATTACTTTTTATAATTCTATTTTTATTAGTTATAATATACATATATACCTCTAATAAACCAGAAAAAAGTATAAATATTACTGGAGAAGAGAATTTAAAAGGATTAGACATTAATACATATGACGTTATGGCTTTAAGCCTAGATATTAATGATGAGGAAATAATAACTGTACCTATATCATATAGTCAAAGTGATGATAATATAATACGTATAGCTTACTACTTAAATGAAGAGACTAACTATTACAAAAAGGTAGTTAATAATAGTAGTAATGAAGAGGGAGTTACTTTTTCTAATATAGATTATGAAGTTATTACAAGGTCAGATTTACAAGAAATAATAGATGATAATAAAGATGGAATACTTACTTATATCTGGGCAAGTGAAGACAAGAAATGTTTAAATGTTTTAGTTTCTTATGAATAAAATGAGATTAATGTCTCATTTTTATTTATATATATTAATTTATATAGTATAATTAATATAGGTGATAACATGGATGTAGGCAAGACTTACTTTTTTAAAGATGGCGAAGTTAAGTTTATTAATTTAACCATAACAGAAGAAGAATTAGATAAAGCATGTGATGAAATAAAAGACCATATTAGGCTTCCACTAGTTAGTAGTGAAGAACATAGTTTGAATTCTAATATTAATTATACAAATACAAGTACATTAGAGATATATAAACAATATATAGATGCTGGCTATTCCGTAATAAGATATACAAAAATATTTGATGTTGATTATGAGGGAGCAACAGCAAGTTTATCTACAAAATGTGATTGCGTTGTCGCACTAAATATAACAGAAAAAGACGCTTCTAATATTCAAGGTATATTTGAAACTTTAGAGCCAAAAAAGGCTTTTGATAAGGGTTATATTTATAATATACATAAAAATATGTTTGATGAAATTGATTATGATTATTATGACCCAAGTCAAAATAGAGGAATTTTATCTTCTGAAATACTACCATATTTTCTAAAAGAGAAGACTGGTAGTTTAACTGAAGAAGATAAAGAAGTTGTTAACTCATATCGTAATTTTAATTTAGAAAAGTTATTAACAGAAGATATTCCAAAAGAATACAAACTAAATAATGATAATGCAGGTATGATTGTTATAGCAGCAGATAATATGTATGTAAGTACGTGTAAAAAAATGCAGCAAAAGAGTGAAATAAATATGATTTTAGGTCATATAAACCCAGATATAGATCAAAATTCAACAATTATGGAATTTACAGAAAATAGTAGAAATATTATTATTCAAGTATGTAAGAGCGAACTTATTATTTGGATTCCTAAGTACATCAAGAGTTATCAAGTAGATCAACTTAAGGTACTAATTGATGTCATTAGGCAAATAGATAGTAAGATTAAAGAACCGATTTCCGTATCGGCATCAGTATGTACAAATGGAGATTATACGCCGATAATAGAATTAAACTATAATTGTAACTTAGAAGAAGCAAATAATGCACTTGATAGTTTAAGTTCTTACTTAGACGGTATTAATAAAAATACAGTTTTAAGAGGAAGTAAAATTATTTAGTTGCACATCAATTACTTTTAATAATTTTGGGGGAATTATGGAAATTATAGAAATAATAATAATAAGTTTAGGATTAGCTATGGATGCCTTTGCAGTTTCTATATGTAAAGGGTTATCTATGAAAAAGATGAATTATAATAAGGCAATAATTATTGCATTATATTTCGGATTATTTCAGGCTATAATGCCACTTATTGGATACATTTTAGGAGATACATTTGATCATAAAATAAGGGTTATTGATCACTGGGTAGCTTTCTTCCTACTTTCTTTAATAGGAGCAAATCTACTTAAAGAGTCTTTTTCTAAGGAAACAGAAAAAAGTAATGATAGAACTGATCTTAAAACAATGACTATTCTTGCTATTGCTACTAGTATTGATGCACTGGCAATAGGTATTACATTTGCTTTCTTAGAAGTAAACATTGTTTTAGCGGTAATTATGATAGGAGTTATAACTTTTATAATGTCATTTATTGGCGTTAAAATAGGAAATGTATTTGGCAGCATGTACGAAAAGAAAGCAACTTTTGTTGGTGGCACAATACTGATATTTATGGGTATTAAAATTTTATTATCACATTTAGGAATAATTTAATTATGAAGAATAATATCTATAATATTTAAATATAGAAATAAATTTAATAAAGAAAACAATAATATGGAGGATTTTATGCAATTTTTAATTTTAATGATAAAAGGTTTTTTTATAGGAGTCGCAAATATTATACCAGGGGTGAGTGGAGGAACTCTTGCTATTACACTTGGTATATATGAACAACTAATTAATGCTATAAGTCACTTTTTTAGTGATTTAAAAAATAATATTAAGTTATTATTACCCCTTGGTATTGGAGCAGTAATTTCAATTGCTTTACTAGCTAAGGTACTATCTTTCTGCCTTGATAATTATTCATGGGCAACAATTTTATTCTTCTTAGGATTAATTTTAGGTGGTCTTCCTATGCTATGGAAGAAAGTAAAGGATGATAAGAAAAAAGTATCAAACTGGATTATTTTTATAATAATTTTTGCATTTGTTGCTTCTTTAGCATTCATTAAAACAGGAGATACTAATATTTCATTAGCAGGGTTGGACTTACTTGGTTATATTAAGTTATTTGGAGTAGGTGTTCTAGCAGCTGCAACAATGGTTATTCCTGGAATATCTGGTTCATTTGTGCTTATGTTAATAGGATACTATAAGCCAATAATTGATAAAATTTCATCATTTTTTGAATTTAATAATTTTATAGGTGATGCTTTTACATTAGGAGTATTTGGTATTGGAGTTTTAATCGGTATTGTCTTAGTAGCAAAACTATTGGAATTCTTATTCGAGAAATATAAAGGGCAAACATATTTTGCTGTTCTTGGATTTGTATTATCGTCAGTAGTTGGTATAATTATGCCAATATTAGGCAATAAAACAAGTGTAATGGAAATTATTATAGGTATAGTATTATTTATTATAGGTGGTACTATAGCATACAAATTAGGAGATGATTAAGATGGACATAGGAGTTATAATATTAGCTATAATTCAAGGTATAGCAGAATTTCTACCTATCTCTTCTTCAGCACATTTAATTATATTTAGAGATTTATTTGGAATTGGTTCTTCTATTACGGAAGAATTGTCAATGAGTTTTGATATTGCTTTACATTTTGGTACATTACTTGCTATAGGAATATATTTCTTTAAAGATTTTATTAATATGATAGTAAAAGGTTTTACTAAAGGTGTTAAGGATAAAGATGGTAAAATACTTTGGTATTTAGTAATTGCAACTATACCAGGTGCTTTAGCGGGATTCTTACTTGAGGAAAAAGTTGATGAACTAGTTCGTGGTAATTTCTTTATCATAGGTTCTGCATTAATTATCATGGGTATTATTATATATTTAGCTGATAAATACTTTGAAATGAAAAAGGATATTGCTGAGTTAACTTTAAAAGATGCTTTTATTATTGGTTGTAGTCAGGCATTTGCGTTAATACCTGGTTTTTCAAGAAGTGGAACAACTATCGCAACAGGAAGAGCACTTAAACTAGATAGAGAAAGTGCTGCTAAATTCTCATTTTATTTGTCTGCTCCTATAGTACTAGGTGCTGTATTATCACAATTAATGGGAGATAATACAATAGATCTTGTAATGAACAATTTAGATACTTTTGTTATTGGTGTTGTAGTAGCCTTTATTTCTGGACTATTATGTATTTCATTCTTGTTAAAATATCTTAGAAAAAATGATTTCAAAATATTTATGTGGTATCGTTTAATCTTAGGTATTGTTGTAATAGTGGTAGCTTTATTTAAATAAAAAAAAGATAGAAATTTATTTTCTATCTTTTTTATGTAAAGATTTATAAAATATATAGTATAATTGATTTAGAAAAATTTATTTCATATATTAGGAGGTGAAAAAATGAGAATATTATTAAATAATAAAAAAATATAAAGGCATAATTTATATTTATGCCTAGAAAGAGGTATAAGTGTTAGAAATAAAAGATTTAACAATATTAGTTAATGAAAAAGAAATAATAAAAGACTTAAGTTTTGTAATGAATAGCAATGATAAAATAGCCATAATAGGTGAAGAAGGTAATGGTAAATCAACATTAATTATGTCGATATTAGGTATTGCTAACTATGCTAATATAAGTGGAATAATAGATACTAAGAAAAATAGTATTGGTTACTTAAGTCAGTTTATCAATAAAATAAATTTAGAAAAAAGTGTATATGATTATTTATTTAGAAATGAAGATGATTATTATAATAAGATAAATGATCTATATAAATATTTAAAAGAACTAAATTTATCGGAAGACATTCTTGAAAAAGAAAAACTATATTATTTAAGTGGTGGAGAAAAAGTAAAGTTACAGTTATTAAAATTGTTACTTGAACAAGTAGATATATTAATACTGGATGAACCTACAAATGATTTAGATATTGATACTATAAAATGGTTAGAGAAATTCATTTTAAAAACAAATAAACCTATATTATATGTATCACACGATGAAACGTTATTAAGTAATACTGCTAATGCAATATTACATTTGGAACTTACCAAGAAAAAACAAATTCCAAAGTGGACATTTAAAAGAATTAATTATGATAGCTATGTAAGTGAAAGAATTAATTATCTTGATCATACAACTATGAAAGCAAAGAAAGAAAGAGCTAACTTTAAAAAGCAACAAGATAAACTTAATCAAATTATGAATAAGGTTGATCATCAGCAAAGTACAATATCTCGTTCTGATCCTCATGGCGCAAAAATGATAAAGCGAAAGATGAAAAGTATTAAGTCACAAGAAAGAAGAATGAATAATACAGAGTTAACTGAAATACCAGATTATGAAGAATCAATAAATTTTTTCTTTGAAGATGTTGATTTACCTAGTAAAAGAAAAATACTAGAATTAGTAGACTATGAATTAATAGTTGGCATGAAAAAACTTTCAGAAAATATTAATTTAAATGTTGTTGGTAAAGAGCATATTGTAATTATTGGTAGAAATGGTTGTGGCAAGACTTCTTTATTAAATAATATATATAATCAAATTAAAGATAAAAGTAATTTAAAAGTAGGGTATATGCCCCAAAATTATGATAATATGTTAGGAAGTTATCATTCAGCTTTAGATTTTTTATGTAAAGATGAAGATAAAGATGTTATTTCTAAAATAAGAAGCTTTCTTGGAAACATGAATTTTACTAGTGAAGAAATGCTTTGTAGTATTGAAGAATTAAGTGGTGGATCTAAAGCAAAACTAATCTTATTAAAACTTGTAATAGATAACTGCAATGTTCTAATTTTAGATGAACCAACAAGAAATGTAAGTCCACTTTCTAATCCAATAATTAGGAAAACATTAAAAGAATTTAATGGTACAATAATAAGTGTTTCACATGACCGAAAATTCATATCTTATGTATGTGATAAAGTATATGAGCTTGAACCAGATGGATTATTTGAAGTAACTAATGATTACGAGGATAATTATAACAAAAAAGGATTGTAGTATATACTATAATCTTTTTTGTTAACAAAAGTGCATCATCTTTTTATGATTATGTTATAATAACATTAAATAAGGGAGGTTTTCATATGTATGCAATTTATACTTTTCATAATAATAGAAAAGTAAGATTATTTTTATGGGATGATATTTTAGAAGGGAAAAATTTTAGAACATCAACTGAAGGACAAGTAATGCAAAATGATGGTAAATACAATAACAGGGATATTTCATTTCCAATAAAGCAAGATAAAGAAGGTAAGTTTTTCTTTGAACTTGGAACTGAAAAGAAATATATTGATGATTTTGACTATATGACTGTTAATGAGTTAATAACTAGAATGAAAATTTCAGATGAAAAAAGACCTGTTACGCAAGAAGAGATATGGGCAACTTTTATGAAAGACACAGAGAATGTTGGTATGCTATTAAAGGTATCACCATTAGATAGATTTTTACTTAGTTTTGGTATAGGGTTATATTCCTCAAATGCTGATAAAGATCCTGTTATGTTATGTGTACCAACTGAAAAGAAGCATAAAAAAAGTAATTGGTCATATAAGATTACTTTTGAAGTTGCTGATGAACAGTTAAGAGATAGTTATGCTAGCAAAGATTTCTATTTTAGTGATCTTGTTTCTTTGTTATATGTAGAAGGTAATAAACATGATAGTTATAACTATATTTGTGAGTTAGTAAATAAGAATGAATATTTAATAGATTCATTAAATAAGGATAATGATTCATTACCAAAAAGCAAAGTTAAGACTCTGCTTTTTAGTAAAAAAAGAAATGATTAGTAATAAAAAATTCATATTTGTATGAATTTTTTTTGTTTTAATAAAATAATCAAAGAATTATATTTAGGTTTATATACAAACCAATTAATGATATTTGCATACTTATATTGTAGAGGTGATAGTATGTGTTGTGATAAAAAAGATAATAGTTGTGTTTGTAGTGTTTTAAATACTATAAATGACATACAACGAAACAGTTGTGGCAAAGATTGTTTAGACACATGTGATCGTGGTTTTTTAGGAGAAGTATGCTGTACTAACTTTAATACTAGACCTGTTATATTATATTTATGTGATGGGGAGAGATTTTCAGCTTTCTATAGAAATGATACAGTAGCTAGCGAAACAGTTATTTTTAGAGTTGAATCAATAAGTAATTGTTGTGCTAAATTACGTTGTTTAAGACTTGTATCATCTGATCCACAAGTAGCTCCTATTTTTGAAAACATTTATAATCCAGCAGTTTCTATAGAATCAACAAATAATTTTGTTATTCTTGATGCTAACTGTTGCTGCGCGATTCAGTGTCTATACGATATGTGTCTAAAATTATGCTAACAAAAAAACTCTTGTAAGAGTTTTTTTTAGTTTATGATACAATCAATTTTCTTTAAAGTTCGTAGAATATACTAGGGTACAGGAGGTGATGTTACTGTGTTTGATGGAAAGATTATTTTAATTACTGGCGGAACAGGTAGTTGGGGTCAGTGTTTAACAAAATATCTAAGTCAAAAAGATGTTAAGGAAATACGAATATATTCTCGTCATGAACTATCACAAGTGGAAATGAATAGGAAGTTTAATGATAATAGAATTAAATTTATTATAGGAGATATAAGAGATAAAAATAGGATTAATGAAGTAATGAAAAATGTGGATTATGTATTTCATTTAGCAGCTTTAAAACATGTTCCAATATGTGAAGAACAACCAAGTGAAGCTATATTAACTAATATAATAGGAACTATTAATGTAGTAGAAGCTGCTATAAATAATAATGTTAAAAAGGTTATAGATGTATCAAGTGACAAGGCAGTTAGTCCATACAACTTATATGGGTTAACTAAAGCTGTAGGTGAAAAAATAATGATTACCGCCAATAATAAAGAATCCACAACCAAATACGTTTGTATAAGGGCAGGAAATGTTATGGGGTCAAATGGTAGTGTTATACCATTATTTATTAAACAGATAAAAGAGGATAACTCTGTTAATATTACTGATAATGAAATGACCCGCTTTTTTATAACTTTAGATGAAGCAATAACTTTACTAATAAAAGCCGCTGAGATAAGTCATGGTGGTGAAATATTGGTTATGAGAATGCCCGCTTTAAAAGTTATAGATCTTGCCAAAGTTTTAATTGAAGAATATGGAAATGAAAATACAATTATTAAACAAATGGGAATTAGACCAGGAGAAAAACTCCATGAAGAGTTAATTTCAGAAATAGAATCTAAATATACTTATAAACTTGATGATAATTATTACTTACTAGTTTCAGCAACTTTAGAAAAAGATTTAAAAGATTCTTATTCTAATTTTGATGCACTTGATAAGTTCGAATTTAAAAATTTTATTTCTTCAAATGATTTACTATCTCTAAAAGAGATAAGAGATAGGTTAATAAAAGGTGGATTTATAGAGGGGGGATAATAAGTGAAAAAAGTAGCGATTTTAGGCGCTAATGGTATGGCAGGACATATGGTTAGTTTGTATTTAAATAGTTTAGGAAAATATGAAGTAACTAATTTATGTCATGGAAAAAAACTAAATAGAAATAGCTTTATTGTTGATGTATCTAATTTAAGCGATTTAGAGGCTGTTTTAAAGCAAATAAATCCTGATATTATAATTAACTGTATTGGTATTTTAAATGACAAGAGTGATGATAATATTGCTTATACTAGTTATATAAATACTTTCTTTCCTCATTTCTTAGAAAACTATTATATAAATAGTCCTACAAAAATAATTCATATAAGTACTGATTGTGTTTTTAGTGGTAAAAGAGGGTCTTACAGTGAAGAAGATTATAAAGATGAGAAAAGTATATATGGGCTTACTAAAAATTTTGGTGAGATAATAAATACCAAAGATTTAACTATTAGAACTTCTATAATAGGTCCTGAACTTAAAGACGGTAAAGGTTTGTTCAACTGGTTTATGAAACAAGATGGTGAAGTTTTAGGTTATAAAAATGCCTACTGGACTGGAGTAACAACATTAGAACTAGCTAAGATAATTGACACGGCTATTGAAAAGGAAATAACTGGGTTATATAATGTTGTACCTAATGAAAGAATCTCTAAATATGATTTACTTAATCTAATAAAAAATATATTTAATAAAGACTCAGTTAAGGTATTAGAGTATGAAAATGAACTTGTTGATAAAAGTTTGATTTCTGTTAAAGATTTCGATTATACAGTAAAAAGTTATGAAGAGATGCTAAAAGAATTAAAGGTATGGATGGATAATCATAAAATCTATTACCGAAATTATTATAGTTTAAAAGATAAAGTAATAATAATTTGGTCAAAAATAAAAGCCAACGATTTTAAAAGTGATGAAGAAGCTGAAAAGTGGATAAAACATAGAATTAAAGTTTTTATAAATTATACTGCTAAAAGTTTTAAAAACCAAACCAATCAAAATTTTTATTATTTCATTAATTACGATGAAAAAGCAAGAGATTATATTTTTAAAGAGTTAGAAAACTATCCTTCACTACCTAGTAATATTATTTTTACAGATAGGTATCATGAAAAAATTAAAGAAATAATTCCAAATTATAAGACTTTATATTTTGTTAGAATTGATTCTGATGATATGTATGAAAAAAACTTTATTCAAAAACTAACTGATTATAAGAATAAAGAGGATACTCAAGCTTTGATATGTCAAAGTGGTTATATTTATGACACAAGTAATAATATGTTAGCTAAATGGTTTTATAAGTCACCACCATTTTTCACATTAGTTTATCATACGGCTGATTTTTTTGGGGGAATTAGACATGATGTACATGGGCATTCTTCGGTAATAAATTTGTCACATGAAATAATTGAGGGCGATAATTTTGTGGTCATTGTTCACGGAGAAAATACAGTTACTAAATTTAATTCATCTTTTAGAAAAGAATTAATTGATGAACCTTGTGAAAAAGAAAAGATACTAAATCATTTTGAATTAGAGACTTTGGACTAAGATGGAAAAGAAAAAAGTTCTTTTCGTAACTTGGTCTTTAACTCAAGGTGGTGGGGAAGCACAAAGTGTTATAAATATACTTAATAATTTAAATTATGATAAATATGACGTATATGTTTTTGAATTTAATAGAGGTTTAAAAGAAATTTCATTAAATTCAGAAATTAAATTTCTTAAGCCTATAGTTGATTATAATAAGGAAAACAATGATGATGAAAAAAGATCTTTAACTAGGTATATGAGAAATCCAGAAAGTATTAGAAAATTAATTGATGATAAGTACGACTGTGTAATAGCGTGTAATCGCGGAACCACATCAGCAATAGCGGCATTTATAAAAGCAAATAAAAGAATTGTTTGGATAAGAGGAACAATTGAAAATCTTAATGTTAATAATTATGCTTCTACCAGTGAAAAAGAATTAGTTAAATATAAATATGATCAGCAAAATATTTTATTTAATGCTTATGACAAGATAGTTGCTGTTTCAGATTCAGTTGAAAATTCACTAATAACTATGTTTGATAAACATAAGAACAAAGTTGTAAAAATTTATAATTCTATTGATCCAGTTTTAGTAAAAAAAATGTCTGAAGAAGATTTTACTTTGTATCAGCCTACTAAACCAAATGTATTGATAAATGTTGGAAGATTAAGAGAAGTAAAAAACCAACAGTTAATTATTAAAGCAATGAAGATAATTACTAAGAAAAGAAAAGATGTAGAACTTTTAATAATAGGTGAAGGATTATTAAAAGATGAGTTAGAAAAGGAAATAAAAGACAATAAACTTGAAGAATATGTAAAATTAATAGGGTTTTGTAGTAATCCATTTCCTTTATTAAAAAAAGCTAAAATATTTTGTTTATCATCACATTCTGAAGGTTTTTGTTTATCTATATCAGAGGCTTGTACTTTAGAGATTCCATTTGTTTCTACCGATGTTGGAGGAGCGCAAGAATTAAAAAAAGATGAGTGTGGATTCATTGTTGATGGAAAACCAGAAAGCTTTGCTGAGAAAATAGAATTTCTTCTTAATAATTCTAAAGTTTATGAAAAAACGAAAAGTAACTGTTTAGTTGCAGCTAAAAGATTTGATGTCAAAAATTTAGGTGTACAAGTAGGTAATTTAATAGACAGTATGTTTGAAAATGGGGGTGATTAAATGAAAAAAGTAGATAATTTATTAGAAAAAATAAGTGATAAGAGTGCCGTTATTGGCGTGATAGGTCTTGGTTATGTCGGGCTCCCACTAGCGGTAGCGGCAGCCGAAAAAGGTTATGATGTTATAGGTTTTGATATTGATAAAGAAAAGATTAAAAAACTAACTAATAGGGAAAATTATATTAAAGATATAGATGATATGATTTTAAAGGAAGTAATTGACAATAAAAAGTTTAGAGCTGTTAGTAAAAAGTGTTACTTAGTTAATGCTGATATAATTGTTGTATGCGTTCCTACTCCTTTAAATAGGAAGAGAAAACCTGATTTAAGCTATATGTGTTCTGCAGCTAAAATAATAAAAGCTGTTCTAAGACAAGAACAATTAATAATAATTGAAAGTACAACATATCCAGGTACGACAGAAGACGTTTTTAAAAAAATATTAGAAGAAACTAAATTAAAAGCTGGGAAGGATTTCTATTTAGCGTTCTCACCAGAAAGAATAGATCCCGCTAATGCTGTTTATAATGTAAAAAACACTCCTAAAATAGTAGGTGGGTATGATAGTGATAGTGCACTTGCAACACAAAAATTTTATCAAAGTATTTTAAATGCAGATGTTAAAGTTGTATCAGATTTAAAAACAGCTGAAATGACTAAGATATTAGAAAATTCATATCGTTTAGTTAATATCGCACTTATTTTTGAAATAGCGAAAGCTTGTAAAAAACTTAGAATAAATGTTTGGGAAGTTATTGAAGCTGCCAAAACAAAGCCATATGGGTTTCAGGCATTCTATCCAGGTCCTGGAGTGGGCGGGCACTGCATACCAATAGATCCATTATATTTAACCTGGAGAATGCGAGAATTAGGACAAGAAATGCCACTAATTGAAAAGGCTAGTACTATAACAGAAGATATGCCTAAATATATTGTTAAGAAATCTAAGAGATATTTAAAGCGTAAGCATAAACATTTGAAAAATTCAAATGTACTACTTGTGGGCATGTCATATAAAAAAGATATTAGTGATTTAAGGGAGAGCCCATCACTAAAAATATTAGAACATTTGGAAAAAAAACATGCTAAAGTATCATATTTTGATCCTTATGTTCCAAACTTTAATCATAAAAATAAGTTATATGAAAGTATCCAATTAGATGAAGTCGATAAGTATGATTTAGTAATTATTTGTGTTAATCATAGTAATATAGATTATAGATATATATATTATAATGCTAAAATGATATTTGATTTAAAAAATGTATATGGTAATTTTGTTGAAGGAAATAAGGTATATTCTTTATGAGAAAAGAAAATAAAAAAATTACTTTCTTAGTTACTGGTGGAGCTGGATTTATTGGTTCCAATATAGTAGAAAGACTACTAAATGAAGGATACAAAGTAAGAGTGCTTGATAATTTAATAACTGGTAAAATAGAGAATATATCCGAATTCTTAAATAATAAAAATTTTGAATTTATAAAAGGTGATATTAGAGATATTGATACATGTATGAAAGCATGTGAGAAAGTAGATTATGTTCTTCATGAAGCAGCTTTAGGCTCTGTTCCAAGATCTATAAATAATCCATTATTAACAAATGAAATAAATGTAAGTGGTACATTAAATATGCTTTATTCAGCTAAAGAAAATAATGTAAAACGCTTTATTTATGCATCATCATCTTCTGTTTATGGAGATTCGTTAGAACTTCCAAAAAAAGAAGGTAAGGAAGGAAATGTTTTATCTCCTTACGCTGCAACAAAAAAAATCGATGAAATATATGCGGATGTTTTTAAAAAAGTATATGGCCTATCAATAATTGGTTTAAGATATTTCAATGTTTATGGTCCTAAGCAAGATCCAAACTCTATTTATTCAGCAGTAATACCATTATTTATAAATGGTATTATGGAAAATAAACAGGTTACGATTAATGGTGATGGGGAAACTTCAAGAGATTTTACATATGTTGAAGATGTTGTTCAAGCGAATATTAAAGCCTGCTTAAGTAATGAAAAATATTCTGGAAATGTTTATAATATTGCTTATGGTGGAAGAACTACTTTAAATGATTTATACCATAAAATAGCAGAAACACTTAAAAGTGATATTAAACCAATTTATTCCGAGACACGTAAAGGGGATATTAAACATTCAAATGCAGATATAACTAAAGCAAGTAATGATTTACTATATTTACCTAAATTTAATATTGATCTTGGTTTAAAGAAAACAATTGATTGGTACATAAAGAAAAAGAACTAGTGTTCTTTTTTTATGGATATATATTAGATACAGATATAAAGAATGATAAGTCACTAGTGATTCCATTTTCATTAACTACTGTAAAAGAAATTATACTTTCGCCAGATATATTTAACATTTGAAATGTTAATCTTAGTACATATTCTAGTCCATCTTTTATTAATTCAACTTTATTAATTATGAAATTAGGGTTAGTTGAATTAACATTAATTATATCAACTATATCAAAATCTAGTAAGTCATCTAAAGTAATATCTATTTGATAAAATGGATTTGGTGTTGTATTTGATAAATCATATGCTTCAAATGAAAATACACCAGGACTAAATGTGTCACTATCAACTAGCGTTCCATTTCTATATAGTTTAAATGAATCTACTAATATTGCATCAACTGTTGCAGTAAAAGAAATTATTTGTGAATATCCACCAGCGCCACTTATTCGTATTGTAGTGTGATATGTTCCAACACAGTTTAAGCAATTACTTAATGTAATGATGCCATTTGCGCTATCTAATTCAAAAACACATTCTTCTTTTGGCTTGATAACTTCACTAGCTATTTCATATGTTAAATCTATCAAAGTTGGATTATATACTATTAATGGGAAAGATATAGTAGGACAATCATCATTACTTTCTTGTTGT
This sequence comes from Bacillota bacterium, assembly GCA_023460995.1. GTDB lineage: Bacteria > Bacillota_I > Bacilli_A > RF39 > UBA660 > RGIG4266. The sequence goes on from JAEWOE010000003.1 coordinate 289,997, forward strand.
AATAGACTATCATTTAAATTACTTTCTAAGCGCGCTAAAGAAATTGAATTTGATTCTGAATTTATATTAACTGTTTCAGTATTAGTAGTAACAATACCCTCATTTACTGATATATAAACATTATAGTCTAGCGCAATTGGATTAGCTGGTATGTCATTTATAACCGCATTAAATTTTTGTATACTACATATACAACTGATGTCTATTTTAAAGGTATTGTTTGTATAATATAAATTAGCTTCACCATTTAAAAATAATCTTAATAGCTCATCAGCAGTAGGATTAACATCAGTAATAGGTGTTGTTGGGACAATTGCAACTGCTCTAAGTGTAATACAGTTATCATCAGTTCCTAGAATAGTAAATAAATTTGTATTAAGATTATTTGGGATTAGTACTTGGAAATCATCTATTTTATAAACAATATTACAGTTATTAGATTCTAAATCACCATTTATTAATTCTAGTAGCTCCTTTTCAATCATTTTGTTCCTCCTTTTATCTATCTAATAATATGCTTTAAATATAATAAAATTACGTTATTACCTATATACCAAGTTATTTACCCATATTTTTTGTTTTTACATATTCTTTAATAACCGGTTGCAGTTGTTTATTATCTAATGCTTTTTCTATAGTCGGAACTAATAATTCATAGTGGGCCACTAAAGAATTAGGTTTATTTTCAAAATCATCTTGTCCAAACGGTATGAAATAAATATTTTTGTGATTATATAGTTCCATTATATTTTTACCATTCATTCCTAGGCCGTCGTTTGTTGATACTCCAATAACAATAGGTTTTTCATTTCTTAAAGTAGCCTTAGCGGCCATAGTAACGGGACTATTAGTAATACCATTTGCAAAACTAGCAATAAAATCACCAGTAGCTGGTGCAATAATTAATAAATCAAGTTGTTCCTTAGGACCGAATTTTTCAGCTTCAACAATGGTTGAAACAATTTTATTTCCTGTAATACTTTCAATTTTTTTCTTAACATCTTCACTTTTTCCAAATCTTGTATCCCATGTAATAACAGGAGTATTAACTATTGGTATAACATTATAACCTAATTTAGTTAATAATTCCATTTGTATATATACTTTTTCAAAAGTGCAAAATGATGATGCTATACCAAAACCAATTTTTGTCACTCTATATCCTCCTTTATAATTTTGTTTATTTTTTTAGCTAAAATATTTCCAGCAGTTTTTGGTGCTACTTCTCCTGGAATTCCGAGAAGTAACTTATTTTTTAAATGTAATTCATTAGCACTTTTAAAATCAACACCATGTGGATGTGATGAAATATCTAAGATATATATATTACTTTTATTTAATTTCTCTAAATATTCACGATTTATAATTAACTCAGGGACTGTATTTATAATTATGTCACTATCTTGCATAGTGCTTTGCATAATATCATGATTATTAGTAAAAATACAAGGAATCTGATTTTTTACAAGTTCTATAAATTCTTCTTGTTTAATTATTCCTACAGTAACATTTGCTTTTAGATGTAGTAAACTTTCTACTAATGGTTTTCCAATATTTCCATAGCCTAAAACAAAAATATTTGAACCATTTATGGTATATTCAGTATTATATATTAAGTCACCAATTATTCCTTCTACAGTAGGTATACTATTTTCTTTTTTTATATCCGGATCATCCATTAAAGCAATACATTTTTTATTTGCGCTATCTAGAATTTTATTTAAATTTTCCGTTTTTATTCCCGTAAATATTTTAACTTTGTCTTTACATTCATTTAATAAATTTGCATTTAGTAGAATATCTTTAATACCATAGGTACACGAAATACTAAAGTTATCTTTTACTCCATTAACAGGAAAAAAAATAAAATCATACTGTGAAATATCAAGATTATTTATATCTTTATTTGTTGTCCCGTCAATATTAATTAAATCATATCCAACTAAATCAATGACTAATTCTTTTTCAATTAGCTTTTTAATTATTTCTAATTGTCTTTTGTCTCCTCCTAAAAATAATGCTTTCATTTTAACCTCCTCTTTTATTTTATGAAGTAAATATTGTACGGTGACTGTTATCGAAATTTGAGTTATTTCATAAAATGTAAATGGAGATGATTACATGTGTGGCTTTGCAGGCTTAGCTAATCATAAGAAAAACTTAATAAATATGGAGAAAATAATATTAGAAATGACAGATACTTTAAGTAAACGAGGACCTGATAGTACAGGTTTTTTTAAAAGTAAACATATTTTATTAGGACATAAAAGATTAGCAGTTATAGATATTGAAAAAGGACTCCAACCTATGACTTTTGGAGATTACACTATTGTTTATAATGGTGAGTTATATAATGCTGATGTTCTAAAAGAAAAACTACTAGATAATGGTTTTAATTTAGAAACTAAATGTGATACTGAAGTTTTATTAAAATCATATATTCTTTATAAAGAAAAAGTATTAGAAATGCTTGAAGGAATTTTTGCTTTTGCAATTATTCATAATGATGAAATCTTTATTGCTAGAGATAGATTAGGTGTGAAACCATTATTTTATGGAAAAATTAAAAACAATTTTATTTTTTCATCAGAAATAAAAGGAGTATTAAAAAGTGGTTTAATTAAGCCTATAATCAATAAAAAATCATTAGGGGAGATACTTGCTTTAGGGCCTTCTCATACTCCTGGTAGTGGAGTATTTAAAAATATTTATGAATTAAAACCAGGTTATTATATGACTTATAAAAAAGGTAAAATAAAAAAGTATAAATACTGGGATGTAAAAGAAACAAAGTTTGATGATAGTTTAGAAGAAAGTGTTTTTAAAGTTAGATATTTATTAGAAGGTTCTATAAAAAGGCAAATGGTTTCAGATGTTCCAATTGCCACTTTACTAAGTGGGGGACTAGATTCTAGTATTATAACAGCTGTGATTGCTAGAGAAATGAAAAAGGAAGGTAAACAACTAGTTACATATTCAATTGATTATGAAGATAACTCAAAATACTTTAAGAAAAATGATTTTCAAGTGGCGGAAGATAGAGATTATATAGAGAAAATGAGAGATATGTATCAAACTAAACATTGTTATAAAGTAATATCGCAAAAAGAACTTGCTGATGCACTAAAAGAAGCTGTTTTAGCGAGAGATTTACCAGGTATGGCTGATATTGACTCATCATTATACTGGTTTAGTAAAGAGATAAAACAGCAGCATACAGTTGTATTAAGTGGAGAATGCGCTGATGAAATATTTGGCGGTTATCCTTGGTTTTATAAAGAAGAACTATTAAACAGAAAACACTTTCCATGGATTAGTAGTTTAAATGAACGCCAATCGTTATTAAACAAAAAACTTAGTAAAAAAATTAATCTTGATAAGTATGCTTTAAAAAGGTATAAAAAGACAATTAGTGAAGTACCTAAATGTAAAGATAAAGAAGAACAAAAATATAGAAACTTATTTTATTTAAATATTAAGTGGTTCATGACTACTTTACTTGAAAGAAAAGATCGCATGACTATGCGAGCATCACTAGAAGCAAGAGTTCCTTTTGCAGATCATAAACTTATAGAGTATTTATGGAATGTTCCTTGGAAATATAAGTTTTATGAAAATAGGGAAAAGGGATTACTTCGTGAAGCATTTAAAGACATACTACCAGAAGAAGTTTTATATCGCAAGAAAAACCCATATCCTAAAACACATAATCCAGTGTATGCCGAAATGGTTAGTAATTTATTAAAAGAAAGAATAGAAAAAGAAGGATGTAGACTATTTAAAGTTTTTGATAAAGGAAAAATATTAGAGTTAATTGAAAGTCGCGGAGAGAACTATAAAACACCATGGTTTGGCCAGTTAATGACAGGTCCACAGCTTATTGCATACCTATATCAATTTGATATTTGGTTAGAGGAATATGAGGTTATTTTAAAGTTTTAATTGTATAAGACAAATTATTTTTTATGATTTAATTCTTTTTCCTACTATCATTAATCTTAAAAAATATGTTATAATTCTATTATATGGTATAAACAATCTTTGTTTTGTTATATCAATTAGTCCCATTTAAAAGGACTATTAACACAGTAAACTTTCTCAATTTTTAGTTCGCTTTATGGTTAAAATCAAGTTTATAAATATTAAATAAAAAGAGTATAAATACAAATATAGAAAGCAGTATTATCTATTGATAATATTGCTTTTTATTTTGCAGTTAATAGTTCTTTTATCTAAAATTATATCGATTTTAAAAATGTGAAAGGTTAAAGTAGTAACTAGTAAGCCATTAGATGTTTTTGTAGAAGTATGTTGTTTTGTATTATTAACTAAGTAGTTTAATCTATTCAAATGTTTCTTGCATCTTAAATATCTGGTATATGCAAAAGCTAAGTATTTTGATATGTAGTATTGCTTTAATAAGATACTGATTATTTTGAGAAAATTATGTAAGTGCAAGCAATCATTAAATGGTTTTGAATATAGATTATCTATTCAAAAATACTCATGTATCATATTTAAATATGATTTCTTTTTGTGTTTTCTTTTATGGTGTAGAGGCCCACCATTTCCTATTAATAATTTTTTTATTAATAGGAGGAGAAACAATGAATATGTACCCAAAAAGAAGAACAATTAAAGAAAATCCATATACTATAAAATTTGAACAAGAAACATATACTTACAAACTAAATTTTGTAGATAGTAATAAATTAAATCAATGTATAAAAATTAATACGGAATTATATTATGTTTTTAATAATTTTGAATTAGAAGATATATCACAAATGAACAAATTTGATAGACATATAGAACATTTAGAACAAAGTGAAGAATCTTTATACAATAGAGTTAGTAATAAAGGCGCTGATGTCTATGATTTAGTATTAAGGAAAACAGTATATGAAAATTTAAAAACTGCAATAAGTCATTTACCACAAATACAAAAGAGAAGATTAATAATGTACTATTTTTATGATATGACATTAAACCAAATTGCAATAAATGAAAACTGTACCCATAGAGCAGTTAAGTTTAGTATAGATATTGCTATAGAAAAATTAAGAAAAGAATTAAAATATAAAATTTAGACTACAAAAAATTAAGTTAAGTGAGGAATATAGTGAGAGGATTAACTTCTCGCTTGTTCTTCATTTTTTTGTTGAACATTATAAGTTCTTTGAAAATTAAATATAAGTAATCAAATACATTTTCATTATGTTCTATATGAACAAGCACGATGACAAGTACGCCATGACCTATATGATATAGATAGCGATAATACTTGGTCATAAATATTAAGTTGCTCTTAATAATGCGATGATAAATAATGATTATAATGATACTTCTACCTAGCTTAGACTCAATCAAAGGGGTAGTCCTATTAATAAGGAAGGTTGACCTATGGAATTGATTAGCAATCAATCATTTGATTATTTTTAAAATATTATTTTAGAAAACTATATAGTATATTAGATAAATTTTGTAATGTAAAATTTTAAAGTATTTTTAATAATTATTTCTGTTTTATATCAATTTTAATAAAGAAAGGTTGTGAAATAATGGATTTAACAGAACAAAAATTAAGCGGTATTAATGAAATACATTTAACTGATTCTTTAAATGCTGCACTTTTAGAAATTAAATTAAAGAGACTAGAAAGTACAGTCGCACCAAACTCTAATGAATTAGTAATTTATGTAGATAAACAGCCAAGCACCAATCCAAGTGAGAATAGAAAACAATATCTTTTTGAAATAGAAAGACCATTACAATATTTAAATGGTCAAAGTGACGAATTTATAGTACAAATTGATTTGTCAAATAATGATATTTTTATGAAGACTTATGTAAAAAGATTATTCATAATTAGTGAAAATTCACCTTATTTGTTAGGAGAAGCTGAACTAGAAAATCTTGATAATACTCCAGTAACTTTATTTGATGGAGAAAATTATATTTATACAAATTATGAAAATTTAAATATAGAGTTAATTTATCCTAAAAATAATGATTTAAATAAACAATATTTAAATAACTCTATATATTTTGGTCATAAAAGCAATAATACAAATGAATTCTCTTTAGATGATATTTATTTTAAGGATGCTTTTACAAAGACTGAGAATGATTTAAATTTAGAAATCAACAACTTAACTGTAGATTCCATAACATCAAAAAATAATAAATTTAGTTTGGATACTGATGGTAATTTAGTTGTAAATAGTATTACTAGTTCACAAAATATATTAGGTGACCAAAGTATTTGCGATTTAATATATCCAGTAGGTAGTATTTACTTGTCAGTAGATGGAAGTAATCCGTCATTAGTATTTGGCGGAGCATGGGAGCAAATAAAAGATAGGTTTTTATTAGGTGCAGGTGATACATACAATAGTGCAAGTACCGGTGGTGCTGCAAATCATACAATTTCAGTTGCTGAATTACCTAAATTTACCCCAAGTGGTTCTATAAGTGTAAATGGTAGTTCGGTATCGATAGGAGTAGATCATGATTCTGGATATGGATCAAGTGGGTTTAGTGTCCATGGTTGGGCAAATAAATCAGGGCAACAATATACTTTTGATTTAGGTGCACATAGTCATAGTGCTTCATTTTTTGGTAATCAAATAGGTGGTGACTCATCATTTAGCATCATGCCACCATATTTAACAGTTTATATGTGGAAGAGAATTTCATAGATAATCTATTTTAACCAAATTAGAAATGCTTTAAGAATAAAAATAAAGTAAAAATTCAGATGAAATTATTTAATATACTTATTTCTAAAATAATCAATATCTAGAATGAAAATTTTGTGATAGGGGTGAATTATGAAGGAAATAGAAATTTTAGAAAAAAGAAAAGAAAAAGAAAAACATTTCTTACAAGAAAATGGTGATATTATTGCAAGAGTATATAGTGATAATATTCATTTTTTTAAAGATAATAAATTTGAAGAAATAGACAATACATTAATTAAAACTGATAATTATTATACCAATATTAATAATGATTATAAGGTATATTTTGGTGAAAATAGTAGAAATGGGTTAATGAAAATTAAAGTTCTTGATGATTATATTAATATTTATTTGAAAGATAGTTCTGAAACATACTTAACAAACAATTCAGATAGTGTAATATATGAAGATATTATAAAAGGTATTGATTTACAATACATATTAATGCCAACTAAGGTTAAAGAAAATATAATCATAAAAGATAAAAGTTCACTTGATAATAAATTAAATTTTACTATTGATACTAATTTAGAATTAGTACAAAATGATAATAAAACGATCTGCGCAATAAAAGGCAATAAAACTATATTTGTTATGGAAGCTCCTTATATGATGGATTCTAATAAAGTAGTAAATAATAATATATATTATATTTTAAATAATAAAAATAATATATACACTCTTGAACTTATTTTAGATAAAGATTGGTTAAACGATGATGACATATTATATCCTGTTGTAATAGACCCTACAATAACAAATAGTGGGCAAGATAATAATGTTTTTGACACTTATATTTATCCAAATGATACAAATGTTAATCGAAATGGTCAAGATATTTTAAAAGCTGGTGTTGAAAGGATTAATGGACAAGATATTGTTAATAGAACACTTTTAAAGTTTACTCTTCCTACAATTGGAACAGGTAGTCAAATTACTAATGCACGTGTTAGTTTAATAGGTTATCCTATAGCAGCAGGACATCTCAATACTAGAATTATTGATGCACATAAAATTACTTCAGATTGGGTAGAAGAAACAGCAAATTGGGAGACTATGAATGATAAGTATGACAGTAGAATAGAAACAGTATTCTATTCTGGTAGAAGTTATATAGAAGAGTTAGGCGGGAATGTTAATGCAGTTTATAACAGTTTAATAATTACCGATTTAGTTAAAAAATGGTATTCTAATACTCCAAATTATGGAATTATGTTGAAAGAACATGAAGAAAATTTTATAAATAAGGACATAGCTGCATACTTTTCAAAAAATAATAGTGTAACTGGTTTTAACCCTAAACCTATTTTAGAGATAACATATCGTAATCAAAATGGTTTAGAAAGTTATATGGATTACAGTAGCCAATCACTTAATCTAGGTAAAACATTTATTAATAATTATAATGGTAACTTAACAGGTGTATTTAATATAGGTTCAACAGTTGCTGGAAAACTTCCTGTTAGTTTAAATCTTATATACAATACAAATGATGTTGTGTTAAATAATGATTTAGGTTATGGGTTAGGATATAAACTTAATTTACAACAAACTATAAAGAAAGTTTTAATTGAAGAAATTCTATACTTAGAGTATGTTGATGAAGATGGTACTATCCATTATTTCAAAGAAGATTCAGGGATATTTAAAGATGAAGATGGACTTTCTATGACAATAACCCAAAGTGATACTGAATATACTTTGAAGGATAAAAGTAATAATAAAATTATTTTCAATAAAAATAACGACATAGGTTATTTAAGTGAGATAGTAGATATAAAAGATAATAAAATTACAGTTTATTATAATAGCGATAATTTAATTTATAAAATAAAAGATTCGAATGATGCAGAAATAAGTATAGTATATGAAGAAGATAAAATTTCAATTGTGAGTCCAGATAGAATAACTTATTTAAATTATACTGATAATAAACTTATTAGTATATCATCATTAACAGGTACAACTCTGTTTCAGTATAATAACTATAATATCTTAAGCATAATAACTGATGAAACAGGTAAACAAATTAAATACGATTACTATGATGAAATACCATATCGCATAAAAAATGTAACAGAATATGGTTTAGAAAACAGTAAAGGTAATTATTTTACTCTTAAATACGGTTTTGATTCAACAACATTAATTGATAATAGAGAAAGAGCGACAACAATAATATTTAATAATAATGGAAATGTTGTTTCAACAAGTAATTTGACCAATAATGTTGATATCAAAAATGCTTATTCAAAAGCTAATACATATTCTGAACCAAATGCGACTGGAGAATATTATAATGGAAAAAATAAACTTCTCACAAGAAGTGTACCAATAAAATATGTAAACAATCTATTGACAAACACCAGTTTTGAAAACGATAATATTGAGTTTGTAGCCGATAGCAATGTCATTATGACAATTTCTGAAGAATTCTTTAATAATGGAAATAGAAGTTTGAAGATTAGTACTGAAGAGAACAGTAAATTTATAATGCAAAGTATAGTTGTTCCTAAAGGATATTATTATACTTTTAGTGCATTTCTCAAAAATACTAATAGTTTAAAACTATCTATGAGTTATGTGGATGAAAATAATGAAATAATTGAGAAAGACAGCGAACTAATAAATAATAATATTGATTTTTATAGATATGATAACACTATATATTATCCAAAAACTGCGGTAAGTGATTTAATTATAAAAGTCAAATTTGAAACTTCAGGAGTTAGTTATATAGATGATATTCAACTTGAAGAAGGAGATTTAGCTAATAATTATAACGTGCTTGAAAATTCTGATTTCTCTAAAGGATTTAATGGCTGGATAGTTAATGCAACAAAAATGGGTACGGATGAAGAAGTATCTTCAGAACAATATTTTGATGTAGTGGATATTAATGATTTAGGAAAAAAAGCCTTAAGAATAAAAATGGATCCAAATTTCCCTACTTCAGTTGTAAATAAAATAAACATTGCTGGTAAAGCCGGCGATGTATATACTATTTCATTTTGGTATAAAAATGAAGGAATACAAGCAGATTGGGGATTGTATCCAAATAATGTATTGGTCTCATATGATTATATTGATCAATCAAATGGTCATGGTTTATTTCCAAGCACTCCATTAAACCCAAATAGTCATAACTGGCAATATTTTTCATATAGATTTGGTGCCGAAAAAGATTATAGATCTGTGAAATTACAATTTTTTCAGACATTTAATGCTAATGATTTATATATAACAAATTTATCTTTATATAAAGATATACGAGCAGTTGGGTATAATTATGATGGAAATGGAAACGTTATATCAACATCAAATTTAAATAATGATATTAGTGATTTTAAATATGATAAAAATAATCAATTAATTCAGATGACTAATCCTCGAGGTAAAAATTTTAAATTTGAATATGATAATGTGGTTACTGATCAAGTATTAGCAGGTATATCTGGAACCGGTATATCAAACAGAATAAAATATGATTCGTTTGGAAATCCGATAACAACTCAAATAATAAACAATAGTTTATCAGAAACATTAGAAAATGCTTTATATGCGATAAGAATGAAAGGTACTGATAAATATTTAAAATACGTTAATAATACTATTGCCTTAAGACACAATAGCCACAAACATGGTAATTGGATTGTAGAGAAAATTGATGACTATTACAGAATAAAGTATTCAGTATTGGATAACAGATACTTTACTGTTCAAAATGGTATACTATCTTTAAAACAATATACGAATGATAATTCATTGTTTAGTTTAATAAAAAATAAGAATGGTAGTTACTTAATAAAATTAAAATCTGAAAATAAGTATATAAAAAATAATAATAATAATAATATGTTAGAAGTTGTTGATCTTGAAGAAGATAATTTTAATTTTGAATTTTATTTTGAAATAGCAGATAACAAACTCTTCATTGAAAATAGTGCAGAATATACAGAAGATGGAAGATTTGTTAAAACAACTACTGATACTAATTTTAATAAAACTACTTATGATATAGATCCTTTAATTGGTCTTACAAATTCTGTAACAAATGCCAAAAATCAGACAACATATTATACATATAATAATAAAAAACAAATTACATCAGTATCAAACGGTAATAAACGAGTTGATTATTTATATAATGGTCAAAATTTAATTGATAGAATAAAACAAGGTACAAAAGAATATAAGTTTGAATATGATGAATTTTTAAATGCTAAATCAGTTAAAATAGGTGATGATATTACATTAATTACTAATAATTATGAAACTAATAATGGTAATTTAGTATCATCAATTTATGGTAATAACAATACAGTTGATTTTGCATATGACGATTTTGATAGAATAAGTTCTATATCTAAAATGAATGATATATATACATATAAGTACGGTAGTAATGGTGATTTAGTTAAAATAATATCTAATTATAATATAACCAGATTTAACTATGATTTATCTAAAAGACTAATAGATTATATATTTGATAATTTTAGAATTAAATATGATTATGATTCTAACAATAATGTCATAGATAAAACTTATAAATTAGACGATATTTCTTATAATATCAATAATGAACTAAATGATGATGATGCTATTACAAAGATTGAATTTAATGATAATAATATAAATTATAATTATGATTATCTTGGAAGATTAACAAATAGCAATATAAATAATAATTGTAATACTAATTATGAGTATGTAACTAATGGTAAAAGAACATCACTTCTAGTTAAAAGTATTGAAAATAATGGTGATAAAATTTCATATAGGTATGATAAGTTAAATAATATTACACATATATATAACAATAATAAGCTTATTAATAAATATTTCTATGATGAATATAATGAACTTATTAAAGAAAATAACTATTTATCAAATGAAACAATCGGATATAAGTATGATAACTCAGGAAATATAATATCTAAAAAAGTTTATGAATTAGATACTTATAATTTAATTAAACAAGATAAGTACGAATATGGCGACATAAAGTGGGAAGATAAATTAACTAAGTTTAATAATGATACTATAACTTATGATCAAATAGGTAACCCTCTTACTATAGGTGATAATATAGTACTTTCATGGGTTAATGGTAGAGAATTAAATAGTTATACTGATTCAAATAATACAATTAATTATAAATATAATAGTGATGGATTTAGAACAAACAAAATTGTTAATGGTACCAATACTAACTATTATCTAGAAGGAAATAATATAGTGTTTGAAAAAACAGGTAATAATGTGCTATACTATATACGTAGTAATGTAGATGAGTTAATAGGTTTTAAATATAATAATGACTTATATTATTATATTAAAAATGCTCAAGATGATATTATAGGGATAATGGATAGTAATTATAGTGTAGTAGCTAGATATGAGTATGATTCTTGGGGTAATATTGTATCAATAAAAGATAGTAATAATAATGATGTTTCTAATGATAGCAATCATATAGCAAATATTAATCCATTTAGATACAGAAGTTATTATTATGACAAAGAGACCAAATTATATTATCTAAATAGTAGGTATTATAATCCTATTTGGTGTAGATTTATTAATCCTGATGGTATCGGTGGAGCGAATAATGATATTTTAAGCCAAAATTTATATGCTTACGTATCAAATGATCCTATTAATAACTGTGATCCAACTGGAACATTCTTAAAAAAACTATTTAAGAAAGTAGTAAACTTTGTTAGCTCAATTTTTGATTATAGCATTACTAAGGCAACACCTGCTGGTGCACTAAAACCTAATAACCCTATACCATCAACAGCCACAACAAAACAGAAAGCAGTAAACAATAAGATCATAGATACTGTGGCAAATAGTAAAATTGAGTATAGCATAGGATTAAGTGGAGGAAGTACATTTCTCAGTGGTAACGTTTCTTATGGTGGAACAGTTTCCCCTAATGCTGGAATTAATAAAAATAGCATAACAGCAGGTGGCGGAATTTCACTTAGTATTGGATTGCCAATTTCTCCAACTGTATCATTTAGTTTTCAACCAAATTATAAGGGTGGATTCACTAATTCTAATGGTTGGAATAGTCCTTATGCATCATTCGGTGCAGGAATACATTATAGTACTGATAATATATATGGTATAACTTTATCTCCAAGCTTTGGAACAGATGTTGGAGTAAACTATACATGGGAGTGGGATAAAAAAGGATGCTAAAAGAAATTCTATTAAGTATATTATTAATGAGTTCTACAACAATATTTTTTAAATTCTTCCGTCATTTGCCTAGCAAAGGTAATTGGATTTATGAATATGAAGATGAAACATGGGCTAAGATTTTAATAATTATGACCAGAGTAGTTGGATTTTTATTTGGTTTATTTATTTTAATTAACGCAATGTTTTTCAGCAAATAATAATATTAAATTTTGATAAAAATCAAAATTAGTGAATGAAAGTTATACATATAATAAAACTTTCATTTTTTTGTGTAATTAAATAATAGGAGGTGAAAACTTGAAAATAATAGATTTGATAAAATTGATTCTAACATTTATAGGTACTTCACTAGGGTATTTTCTTGGTGGTTTTGATGCACTGTTGGTAACTTTATTGCTATTTATGATAATTGACTATATAACAGGGGTACTTGATGCAATCTCAAATAAAAAACTATCAAGTAGTGTTGGTTTTAAAGGAATATGCAAAAAAGTAATAATATTGTTAATGGTTACAATTGCTAATAGAATAGATATTACTTTAGGATTGCAAGAAATAAGATATGTTGTCATATCTTTTTATTTAGCTAATGAAGGTATATCAATAATTGAAAATGCTTCATTACTAGGTGTACCTATTCCGCAAAAACTTGAAGATATTTTGGAACAGTTAAAAAATGAAGAGAAAGAGAGTCAATAATATGTCAGTTAAAGTTAAAGTTTTAAAAAGCGGAGAAGCCGAAATCACGCAGAAATTTAAGGGCATAGGAGTTCATGAAGGTATTGACTTGGTTGGTAAAGGTTATACACTTGATATTGTCACAACTGCTGATAATGGTGTTGTAAGCGAAGTTGGCTCAGGTGATGATAGAGGTAATTTTATACGTATTAACCATGGTAATGGTTATTTCACTGAATATTGTCATCTAGCTAAAGTTTATGTTAAAGTTGGTGATAGTGTGTCACAGGGTCAAGATATTGGATATATGGGCAATACTGGTAGAGTTACTGGAGCGCATGTTGATTATAAGGTAATAAAAGCTACTTATAATAACTATATAGACTCTACTCCATACTTGTGTGGCGGTTTTCCAAAGACTACTTTAGATCCAACTAATGAAGTAGTATACACTGTAATAGCAGGAGATACATTAAGTGGTATAGCTAGAAAGTACAATACTAATTGCCAAATACTATCAGGTTATAATGGTATAACTAATCCGGATTTGATTTATCCAGGACAAAAAGTTAGAATACCAGGTACAGTAGTAGGCACAATTCAAAGTTATACAGTAGTATCTGGTGATACTTTATCAGCTATAGCAACTAAATATGGTACTACTTATCAAAAGATAGCTAGTGATAACAATATAGATAATCCTAACGTAATATATCCAGGCCAAATTTTAAAAATATATAAATAAAAGAATATCATACATAATGATATTCTTTTTTATAAATTTTTAAGGAGGTGATGTGTGTAAAGAACTGTTCTAAACAAAAAAATGATAAAAAAAGAAAGAGGTAAAAAAATGCAAAAAAATTATTCAACTTTACCATTCAAAAATTTCAATTGTTCTCAAAATTATGTAAGCACTCCACAAGATTCACATTATAAGCAAAGTCATTCTACAAATGGTGTATTATCATACCCAATAGATGTTTTAGATGACATTTATTGCGGCTGCGATGAAATGAAAGTAGTAAGAATAAATGGTGTAGGTAACGGAACAATAAATCAAATATTCGTTCAAAGCACTGCACCTGTAATAATGCCAATTGGAACAAATTATATCACTTATTTAATTACGCACCCAAATGATGCTGATATAATTAATTCCAACTTATCTATTGGAACGACATTTCATAGAGGTCAATTAATAATTCACCAAGGCACTGATGGAGGCGTACCCTCACACATAGATTTAGTAATAGCAAAATCGTTGCAATCAGGTTGGGTAACAAATTCTTATGGCGAACTTGTATTACCTGATAGTATTAAACCTGAAGAAGGTTTCTATTTGGATAAGTCATTTACAGATCCAAATATATATAATCCTCTAGGAATTGTTTTTCAAGATCTTCCATCAGATGCATATATTTCTTTGCCTACTCCAGTTACAAGGGATGAAGGAAAAAACCAGGTTCAAGTTATTTGTGCAGCAAATACATTAAATGTGTATTCGGCAGCAAGCCCAACAAGTAGTGTAATAGGGTATGCAACTCCTGGTATTTACAACATAGTTTCTACTATTGAAGCTGATGGCTATATTTGGTATCAAGTTGAAGAAGGTAAGTGGTTTGCTAATATTGAAGGCTGTACGAAGGAATTATTAGCAGTTCCGCTTATTATGCCATTAGTAAGCGTCCAAGAATCTTACGATAATTTACCGCTTGGAACACAAATTTGTTTTTCTGGATCTAATATTCCAAAGAGTTATTTAATTTGTGATGGTTCTGAAGTTTCTAGAGAAGAATATTCTGAACTTTTTTCAGTAATAGGTACTATATATGGAGAAGGTGATGGCAGCTTAACATTTAATATTCCAGATAAAAAGGGAAGAGTATCGGTTGGATTTAGTGAAAATGAAAAAGAATTTAATGAAATTGGAAAAACTGGTGGGCATAAAGCGTTACAATCGCATACGCATAGTGTTAATGCAAATAAGACAGCACCAAGTGTATTTAATCAATCACCAAATTCGCAGACACAAGCATTAAATATTAATGAGGGTACTACTGTTTCCACTTATTGGGCACATGCAGGTTCTCACGGCTCAAGGAATGTATCAACAGCTGGAACTGGTGATAGTGAAAACATACAACCATATCAAGTTGATGTTTGGATTATCAAAGCAAAAAGAAGTATTGATTCAATTCTTGTTGAAGGCCAAGTTATAGATGGTTTTGGTAGTCTGAGTACAGTAGATGCTTGCAGTGCAAGAAATGCTACAGAATTGTATGAAAGAATAATAGGGAAAGTTTTATATAATAGTTCAACTGGAACAATTGGAAATGTAATATTAAGTGAAACTAGTGAAAATTTTGACTATATAGAGGTATTTTTTAGAGATCAAGATAATTTGTTTAGTAGTGTTAAAATTCATAATCCTAATGGCAAATACTTTACAATGAATACAACTGGAATAGGAATAGGAATAATAGCATTTAGAACTAAAGCAATGTCAATAAGCGGGACTTCTATATCTTATTTAGATGGTTATACTCAAATATTTACCAATGGCATAAGTTCTGGGTATAATAATTCTAATACCTATATTTATATAACAAGAATTATGGGCTATAAATAATTAATAATTTATAAATATGTAATATTTTAAATAAAATAGTAAAAAAATACCAGGTATATTCTGGTATTTTTTTGTGTAATTAATAATACTATATTGAAAAAATTATTTGCTTGTATTATAAAAGAATTTTACTTTCAAAAAGAGTTTGTTTTAATATTTTTCATTATGTAAAGCAAAATACATTGACTAATAGTATAAATATGCTAAAAAGATAAATTTTATTGTTTTAAAAACAAAAGTAATATGAGTGGTTTTATAAATACATGTTAACTAAATTTGACACTAGGATTTAATCCTAGTGTCTTTTTTATGTTTATATCTTTCTTGTTTTCTCGAGTTAATTTTATTATTAAGAAATAGGCTTAAATATTTTAATATCTCTGTACTTACAAAAATAGAATTTCATAAAATAGGTCTATTACAATATTTTAGACAAAACTGTATAATAGTATGAAAATAGTTACATAATTAATAGATTAATTATATATTTAAATAGAATAAAACAGGTGATAGTAAATGAATAAAATAGTTACACATCCATTTGAACCAGTATATGATTGTAATTCTAAGATACTATTTTTAGGCTCAATTGCGAGTGTTAAATCAAGAGAATTAGGTTATCCATATGCTAGTCCACAAAATAGATTTTGGAAAGTTTTAAGAATTATCTTTGATGATGAAATAGGTGATTATAAGAAATTTCTAATTAATAAGAATATAGCTCTTTGGGATGTAATAAAAAGTTGTGAAATAACTGGTTCAAGTGATTCAAGTATAAAAAATGTTGTTGTAAATGAAATATGGGAAGTTATATTTAAAAGTAATATAAAATATATTTTTACTAATGGAAAAAAAGCATTTGATTTATATAATAAGTATGTTTATCCAAAAACTAAAATTAAGGCAATTTCCTTATCATCAACTAGTCCAGCTAATGCAACAAAGAATTTAAATGACTTAGTAAAAGAATATAAAATAATTTTAAATTATTTATAATTAAAATTTTAAAATCATTAAATATTTAAAGCATATTTTAATGAAATAGAATAAACTATATTATAGATATTAGAGTAAAATCATATTTAAGTAGGGTATTATTATCAAATGAATAATACATGTGTTCTGTTTAAGCGTTCAATATTAGTGTTAAAAAAATAGGTGTTTTTTTCAAAAAAATATTGACATATATTTAAAATCTAGTATAATTAAAAGTGCCTACCAAATTGCGGGTGTAGTTCAATGGTAGAATCCCAGCCTTCCAAGCTGATTACGTGGGTCCGATTCCCATCACCCGCTCCATAAGATATTTAATTGCTAACCATAGGTTAGCAATTTTTATTTGCTTATAAAATTTAAACTTAGAATTCTTAAACAAAAAAATCATTATTAGGTATTTACCATAATGATTTTTTTATTATTATCAACTATTTCTATAAGAAATCTATTATACTAGACATACAAATGCTTCTTTCTACTAAAGATAATTGCACTAAAGAAAAGTTTTGGTGATTATTATTAACTGCTTTATTATTAATTCCTAAAATTTTAGTGCTAATCATAGAACCATTTCATAATCAATATAGTTTCCAGCAAAAGGTATTTCCTTATTTTCTCTTATCAATACTTTTTTAAAACCAGCACTTTCGTAATTTTTTTGAGCTGGTAATGTTAACTCGTTAGTTGTTACTATAATTTTTTCTACATCATATTTCTTTATTCTTCTTATAGCTTCCTGTAATTGTAATTTTCCATATCCATTGCCCTTATATTTGGTTAAAATGCAATTATGTCCTATTATTACATAATTGGGTCTATTTCTTGGGTCCCAAGAGATATGTCCAACAGGGATATTATCTATTAATGTAATGAATCCATATTTATCAGCAATATCTAAATTGGAATAAAAGAAATCATCATATTCCTTCCACATGCCATCCCAATATTTTTTACAATTTTCATTAAATGAATATGCATCAACTAATTGTTTATATAATGTTCCTTTTGGGAAACTACTAATATTTCTAAACTCAATCATTGTTCACCTTATAGACTTTCTGTTTATATTTTAATTTTTATATATTATATTTTAACATAGCTTTAACAATATATATAGTCTCTTCATATAATTGATGAACAAAAAAATTAAAAGTACAAACTTTTAATTTTTAACTACATTTATAATTCTTAATTCGGAATCTATTCTTTCTAAAGTTATTGCATAGGAATAAGTAATTCCAGTACCAAGTTCACCGGTTTCAGGATGTGGGTATGCAATTGTTACTTGATAATTTGCATTAATTGTATTACCATCCACATTATAATTTGCTAGTTTCTTTGTTACAACTGCATTAAAACCATATATATCAAATTGAAGTGTAGATGAAAATGTTTTACTTGATGAATCATATGTGAATTGACTGTTGGCTGGGATATAATCAAAATTGTCTTTAATTAGATATTTTTTTGCTACATCTTTAATATCACTTTGCTTAAATAAATAATTATCATTAGATTTACTATATTTATTATTAGCTAATAAATATTTTATTGCACTAATAAAAATAATTTCATCATTATAATCATCACTATTAGTAGGCAACAGCAAATTGTAATTTGGGTTTCCACTTACTAAAGGCAATAGAAAATTTTCTATATCTTCTTTTGTAATTGTTTCTTCAGTTGCTTCATTTTCTTTGTCCTCTTCATCATTTACTATTTCATTGTTATCGTCTTTAATTGTATTATTTTTATCAGCGTATTTTTTACCTAACATAAATCCAAAGGCAACTGCGCTTACTAAAAGTAAAATAATTAATAGTATTAATATAATCACTTTTGTTTTTCGAGAATATACATGGCTTTCTTTTTTCATATTTTCAGCTCCTTACAATTAAATAGTATCATGTTTTTAATATTTAATGAATTATCTTATATTTTTATATAAATTAAATGTAAAATTCACATTGATTTATTATTACAATATTAAGTTACTTAATTTTTAACTACATTTATAATTCTTAATTCTGAATCTGTTTTTTCTAAAGTTATTGAGTATAAGTAAGTAACTTTTTTAACAATATCGCCACTATTTGGTGAGCAATAAGATGCTGTTACTTTATAATTGACATTAATTTCTTTACCATCAATATTGTAATCATCTACTTTTTTATCCAAATATGCAAAATAACCTTCGAATAAACCAAATTGAATTGTGGACGAAACTGTTTGGGTTAATGGATCATAAGGGAATTGCTGATTGGTTGAGTGATAATCATAATTATCTAACATTAAATATTTTCTAGCAACTTCTTTTATATCGTTTTGATTAAATATATAAACACCATCTACTTTAGTATATATATTATTAGCCACTAAAAACTTTATTAATTTGATGAATGTAATTTCATCACTATTATTTTCTTCATTCACTAGTAGTAAATCATAATGTGGATTACCGTTTATAGCAAGTGATAGAAAGTTTGCAATTTCGATTTTTGTTACAGATGTTTTTACTGCATCATTATCATCATCATCTTTTTTATCATCTTCATTATTTACTTTTTCATTATTCTCTTTTTCAAACTTACAATTTTTATTAGAGTAATTTGTACCTAACATAAAACCATAGGCTAGTGCGGTTGTTAATAGTAAAACAGCTAATAGTATTACTATTATTCTTTTAATTTTTGGTGAATTTCTGTGACTTTCTTTTTTCATATTTTTAGCTCCTTACAATTAAATATTATCATGTTTTCTTATATTTGATGATTAATTAGATATTTTTAATTACAATTAAATGTAAAATTTACATTATAATAGAAAATATTTTGTAAGAAACTAAAATAGTTAATTATTTTGGAAAAGTTTTATAAGATTCTATTATCTTTTGATTTTTAATTTTATTAAGTATATTACATCTATAAAAAAGTCAACGTAAACATTTATTATTAAATAAATAATGGCTAATCCTACCAATTCAGTTATAATCATTTGTTTCTCCAATCTTTATATTATTATTCTATTTTGTTAATAGAATTACTTATTTAATCAAAAAAGTGTTATTGTGCTTATATGATAGAGAATAGTGATATTTAATTTTATAATAAAATAATAACAAATCAAATTAATTATTAAAAAGTTCTAATGTTACAATATTGATAAATTTATATATAAGTGCTAATATTGAAAGTAGGAGGTAATAGAATGTTTGATTTAAATGGAAAAGTTGCAGTTGTAACAGGTGCATCTAGTGGGCTTGGTGCAGATGCTGCTATTGCTTATGCTAAGCAAGGGGCAACAGTAGCAGTTTTAGCTAGAAGAATTGAAAAGTTAAATGAAATTAAAAGTGAGATAGAATCTCTAGGTGGTAGATGTCTAGCAGTAGAGTGTGATGTTACAGATGAAGAGAATGTAAAACTAGCTATAGGAACAGTTTTAAATGAGTATGGACATATTGATATACTACTTAATAATGCAGGTATTGCAGTTGGTGGCGGAGTAGACACACTTACTGAAGAAGCTTGGGATAAATCTATGGATACCAATGTAAAATCAATATTTTTAGTATCAAAATATGTTATTCCTGGTATGAAGGAAAGAAATTATGGCAAAATAGTTAATATTGCAAGTGTTAATGCCGTTATTTGTGATAAAATGGATGTTTTTATTAGACATAGTTATAATGCAAGCAAAGCAGCAGTTATTGGCTTAACAAAGGCTATGGCAGCTAGTTATGCTAAAAATGGTATTACTGTTAATGCTATTGGTCCTGCTTTATTTGAAACAGAAATGACAGCTAATACTTTATTTAAGAGTGAAGAATTCTTAAAAAGTTATTCTGCTATGGTACCTGCAAATCGTCCTGGTAAAAGAGAAGAACTAAATGGAACAGTCATTTATTTATCAAGTGATGCTTCTAGTTATGTAAACGGTCAGTTTATATTAGTAGATGGTGGTCTTACTATAGTATAGATTATGTAAATAAACATATCATTTTTTAATACTTATAAAATCTCAAAAGTTGGCTTTTGCCATCTTTTTTGTTATAATCAAATTAGGAGTAAATAACAATAGAAAGTTTAGTGATATTTTGAGAAAAAACATAAAGTGGGCTTTGCTATTTTTATTTAGTTTACTGTTTATATTAATTTTAATAAGTTTATATATGGTGACTGAATTAAAAATAGATCTACTTGGTTATAAATACATAGTAGAAGGACTAAGAAGAGAAAATTTAAATGAATATATAATTGTACTAACTAATTTAGGTGGCGGAATTATTTTTATAGGAGTATGTTTATATTCAATTATATTTATTAAGGATAAAAGATATGGTAAATATATAACACTTAATTTAGTAACTATAACTCTAATAAATTTGATAATTAAGATGATAGTTCATCGTGAGCGTCCACTAGATATAGGTCTTATTGTTGAAACAAGTTATAGTTTTCCTTCAGGGCACTCAATGATAAGCATGGCTTTTTATGGCTTTTTAATATATCTTATATATCAAAAAGTTAAAAATCATAGAATAAAGTTTTTTTCTTGTACGTTCCTAAGCTTGATTATTCTATTTATAGGTTTTAGTAGAATTTATTTAGGTGTTCATTACGCTAGTGATGTTCTAGCAGGGTACTCATTTTCTTTGGGATATTTAATAATTTATACACATATTGTAGGAAAGAAGTTAGGTGGTATTATGTCAATTAGTAAAGTTAAACAGTATTTTAAAAAGTTTGGTATAGAAGATAGAGTAATAGAATTAGAAGAGTCTAGTGCTACAGTAGAATTAGCTGCTGAGGCAATTGGTACTAAACCAGAACGTATAGCTAAGACTTTATCATTTATTGTTAATGATAAGCCGATATTAATAGTAACAGCTGGCAATGTCAGGATTGATAATGCAAAGTATAAGACAGTATTTAATACTAAAGCTAGAATGATTGAAAGAGAAAATGTCGAAGAGATGATAGGCCATGCAGCTGGAGGTGTTTGTCCTTTTGCAGTAAAAGATGGAGTAGACATATATTTAGATGAGTCTTTAAAAGAGTATGAAACAGTTTTTCCGGCTTGTGGAAGTTCTAAAAGCGCTATTGAACTTACAATAGCTGAAATGGAAAAGTATTCAAATTACATCAAATGGATTGATGTATGTAAGAATAGGGATAATTAATCATGGCAGTTATAGTTCCTTTTGATAGTAGTAAGCATTTTAAAGAAGATAAAGATAAGCAAATAAGGGCTTTAAATAATATATATGATTTAGTTAATGTGACATTTAATAAATACGAAAATTTAACGGCTAATGATAAAATATTAAAAAAAGAGTTTGATCGAATAAAGGCAAAAATAAATTATAATTTATGGCTTAATTATGAAGACATACAAAAGTATTTGGAATCTACTAATTATTTCTTAAATAAATTAGAGGGTTTTGATGAAGATAACGAAGATTATTTTACAGTTATTATTCATACATTATTAACCGATATAAATAAAGATAAGTATTTAAATTTGTCATTAGAATTTCAAGAAGTACTTGTAAAAACAATGTATAACTCTGACATTTCTTATTCTTATTATGGAAAAGCAAGTGAAGTATTAATCTCAGATGAAATAAAAGATAGATTAGAAATTTTATCTAAAAGTAATCCTAATATATTTCGTAAATGTCAAACTATACTAGATGGTGTTGATTTTGAAAGTTCTAAGAAACATGATTATAGTGAAGATATAGAACTATTGAAAGATAATAATAAAATAACTGCTTTTTTCTTTGGTAAAGAAGATTTTGATTTGGATGATATATATATGACAGCTGAAAATGCATTATCATTTATTAATTTATTTGGGTTACAAGACTATGAAGAAATATCTATTACTTCATTAGAGAAAATAAAAAAAATAAATTTGTTACCAAAAGAAAAGCAACAAAGTTTTTTTAATGATATAAGATTGTTTTCTGAAAATAATAATATCAATCTTTTTGAAAAAGTAAACTTAGTATTACAAATTACAAATATATATTTAAATGAATTAAATAATTCAAAAGTTGTGGAAGTTAATTTTGAAAATAGAAAAAAATGAGGTGTTAAAATGAAATTTGATTTTGAAAGTTACATGAAAAATATTGATAAGGAAAGTTATAATTTAAAAATCGAAGATATAAAGAGTAAGTTGTTTTTAGATGAAATGACTGATTGGTATAACATAGACAAATGTATCACTAATGAGGAAATAGACGATATTGTAACTACTAGTGAAAAAATAAGAAATAAGTGTGATGTATTTATAGTTGTAGGAATTGGTGGGTCTTTTCTAGGATCAAAAATGGTAATAGATGCTCTAAGTGGTTATTTTAGAAAAGTAAAACCAGAGGTTATTTTTGCGGGTACTACTTTATCTAGTATTTATCTAGATGAATTAAAGCAGTATATAAGTAATAAAGAAATTTGTATAAATATGATATCAAAATCTGGTTCAACTTTAGAACCAAATGTTGTTTTTGAATATTTAATGGATATAATGAAGGAAAAATATCCTGAAGAACAAATAAAAGATAGGGTATTTATTACAACCGATAAAGATGAAAGTATTTTATTAGACATTGCAAATGAAAATGGGTATAAAAAGTTTTTTGTTCCTAGAAATATAGGTGGTAGATATTCAGTTCTATCACCAGTAGGACTTCTTCCTATTGCGGTAGCCGGATATGACATCAATAAGATTTTAAATGGAGCAAGAACAGTTGATAAGGATAAAGCTTTTGAATATGCTATTATTCGTGATAACTTATATTTAAGTGGTAAAGTAATTGAGTCATTTACTTTTTATGAAGAAAAATTATCTTTCTTTGGTGAATGGTTAAAACAACTATTTGCTGAAACTCAAGGAAAAAATAATAAAGCAATACTTCCAATTTCAACGGTAAATACAAGAGATCTACATTCATTAGGACAGTATTTTCAAGAAGGTGAAAGAATTCTTTTTGAAACTGTTATTAATATTAATACAGATATAATTATTAATACAAAATATAATAAATCAGTTAAAGAAATCAATGATATAGCAGTAAAATCTGTTGCAAAAGCCCATTTGTTAGATGGGGTTTACAGTAATATCATCGAAATTGAAAAAATAAATGAAGAGAGTATTGGGTACTTAATTTATTTCTTTGAACTAGCAGCTGCAACAGGAGCATATTTACTTGATGTTAATCCATTTGATCAACCGGGTGTTAGTAAATATAAAAAAATAATCAATGAAAGTCTAGGTGATTAATATGAAGATAAGTGATGAAATATTTAGAGCATATGATATTCGTGGAATTTTTAATGAAGATATTACTTTAGAAACTGCTTATATTTTGGGTAAAAGTTTTGGTAGCTATATTTTAGAGCGCGGAGTTACAGAAGTTATGGTAGGACATGACAATAGACTTTCATCCCCATTATTATCAGAAAATCTAGTAAAGGGTTTATTAGAAACAGGAGTAAATGTTACTGATTTAGGATTAGTTACTACACCAATGTATTATTTTGCTAGAAACTTTTTAAATAAGTGGTCAGCAATCATGATAACAGCTTCTCATAATCCAGGAAATCATAACGGTTTTAAGATTTCTTTTGATAATAGAGGTAATGCTGCTGGCGAAGAAATACAAGCATTTAAAAATTATACTAATGCTGGTAATTTTAAAATAGGTGAAGGCAAATATAGTACTGTTGATATAAGAGATGAATATTTAAAATTAATAATAAATTCTCTTAAAATAGGTTCTAAGAAAATAAGATTAGTTATTGACTGTGGTAATGGAACTTGCTCAATTATAGTAAAAGATATATTAGAAAGATTAAATGTAACTTATGATTTATTATATTGTGAGAGTGATGGTAATTTTCCTAACCATCAACCAGACCCAGCAGTTGCATCTAACTTAGTTGATTTACAAAAGAGAGTTCTTGAACTTGGTTATGATTTAGGAATTGCTGTTGATGCTGATGGTGATAGGGTACGTGTTATTGATAACAAAGGTAATGTTATAAACTCTGATATTTTTATGGTAGTAATGTATCGTTATCTAAATAGTTCTTTAAAGGTGAGAAAAGCATTATTTGATGTTAAATGTTCTAAGGTTTTACTAGATGCTTTAGATGAACTAAACATTGAAAAAATAATGTATAGAACAGGTAACTCATATATGTTTAGAAAAGTACATGAAGAAAATATTGAGTATGCAGCGGAATATTCTGGACATATGTGGTTTGGTGATAGATTTAAATCATTTGATGATGGAATATATGCAGGTCTTAGAATGGTAGAAGTATTATCAAATACTGATAAAACATTAAATGAATTATGTAGTAATGTAAATACTTACTATTCTACTGATGAAATTAAAGTAAGTACTACCGAAAAAGGTAAGGTTGAAATAGTAAATAAAGTAAAAGAATACGCTATTTCAAAAGAATATCAATTTAATGATATAGATGGCATAAGAGTAGAATTTGTAGATGGATGGGCACTTATTAGATATTCTAATACCGGACCAAACGTAACAATTAGATTTGAAGCTAATAGTGAGGTAAGATTAAAAGAAATAAATGAAGAGTTTATAACTGTAATAAATGAAATCATTAAGAACATTATATAAAATATTAAACTAGTCTTTATGAGTAAGTGAATTTGAACACTTAATAGACTAGTTTTTTTCATATAAGAAATATTTTAAACATATATATTAATGTAGAAAGAGAGGAATTATTATATATGGAAACACTTAAAGTTTCATCTAAATCTAATCCAAACAGTGTCGCAGGAGCACTTGCTAATGTTATGAGGGAAAGGGGTACTGTTGAAGTTCAAGCAATAGGTGCAGGAGCTTTAAATCAAGCTATTAAAGCAATTGCGATTGCTAGAGGTTTTGTTGCTCCAAGTGGCAAAAATTTAATATGTATACCAGCATTCACTGATATTATTATAGACGGTGAAGAAAGGACTGCAATTAAACTTATTATAGAATCTAGATAATAGATTCTTTTTATTTGACACCATTTAAAATTGTAGTATAATAAACACCCAAGAGGTGAACCTATGACTAAGCTGAGTATTATTGTACCCGTATATAACAGCAGTAAGTATTTATATAAGTGCATAAACAGTCTTTTAAGTCAAACTTTAAATGATGTCGAAATTATTCTAATCGATGATCATTCAACAGACAACAGCTTTAATATAATTAGTGATTATCAAAAACTTTATCCAGAAAAGATAAAAGTACTAAGTAATATTGAAAATAAAGGACCTGGTTATACTCGCAATTTAGGCCTTGCTATCGCAACTGGCGAATATATTGGTTTTATTGATAGTGATGATTATATTGAACCTGATATGTACAAAAAAATGTATGAAACTGCAATTAATAATAATGATGATATTGTTGAAACTAATATGGATTTAAGATATTTAGGAATAAATTTATCATTTTTGGGACGTTCTTGTTTTACTAAAGAAAAGAGATTTAACATTAAGGATCATAAAGAATATTTTACAACTACTAGACCAAGTTGTTGTAATAGAATATATAAGAATCAGTTATTAAAAAACGAAAAATTTCCAGAGAATTTAAAATGGGAAGATTATCCTTTTAGTTTAAGTATCCTAAGTAAAAGTAGTATGGTAGAGTGTTTAGATGATACATCTTATCATTATAGAATCAATCTATTAGGTACGACTTGTACAGACTTAAGAAAAGTTAATAAGCGTTTGTTAGATATTTTTGAGTGTTCTGATATGTTAGAGAAACAAATGACAGATAATTATGTAGTAGATGAATTTAAAAAAGAACTTAGAACTGTTCAAATAGTTAATTCAGTTGGAAGAGTAAAAGAATTACTATTTGCTAATATATCAAGACAGAATAAGATATTACTTATGAATTATCTAATTAATTTAATTGAAATAAAATATGGAGATTGGCAAAATAATGAATGGTATAAATTACAAAAGCAGTTATCTAAATTTTATGGTGTACGTATGGAGTATATTGAAAAGAACTTTTTAGATAGTAAAATTCGTAATGAAACTGATGAAGTTAAATTAAAACAAAAGATAAAAAGTACTATTGCCACACTATGATTACTTGCGTTTTATCATTTTATAGATTATAATATTAACGAAAAAGGAATGATAAAATGGATCAAAATTTAAAAAGAAGTATCATTTTAGAAAACTATCAACATCCTAAAAATAGAGGGTTAATAAATGATGATGGTTATATAAAAACTGATACAAATAATGATAGTTGTATAGATGAAATACATCTTCAAGTAAAAATAGAAGATGATAAAATAAAAGATATAAGATTTGATGGAGAGGCTTGCGCAATATGCACAAGTTCAACTTCTATTATGATAGAAACTTTAATAGGTAAAAATCTTGAAGAAGCTAGACAAGTTTATAATAATTTTATAAAAATGATAGATGAACAAGAATATGATGCAGAAATTCTTGAGTATGCTGTTGTATACGATGATATAGGCAAACAGCCAAATCGTAAAAAATGTGCATTACTTCCCTGGTGGGGAATTGAAAAAGCATTTAATGAATATAAAAAATAATTTCATGGGGGATAAATGGAAAAAATATTTACAGTTGTTGTTGGCAGTTTTTGTAGAGTTGAAAGGACAAATTTTAGTTATAGATATGAAGTAGATGAAGACAGTGTTAAAGATATAAATTGTATACAAGATGAAGATGAAATGGTAGATATAGAAACAAATGAACGTTACTATTTATTAAAAAGAACTGAAAATGGTACTTTGGCACAATCTGAATACAAAATAATAATGTTTAATAAGGATTATGCACTTCATGCTAATAAATTAGATTATAATAAATATAAAAGTAAAGAAGTTTTAAAAATATACTTACAGGCTATAAAAGCAAGATGTCTTATAAATAAAACACATAAACAACTAAAAAAGCAAAAATAAGACAGTAATATACTGTCTTTTTTGTTTGTTTTAATATATAATGAGTATGGTGATATTTATGAATAAAACAAAAAATGCATTAACAGAAGATAAAATACGAGAAATATCAAAAATAAAAAATGAACCAGAATGGATGATGGATTTTCGTATTAAAGCATTTCATAAATTTGAAGAATTAGCTAACCCAATTTTTGGGCCAGAGCTTCATATAGATTTTGATGAAATAAACTATTATAAAAGAGTAAGTGATAAGATAGCAAATGATTGGAATGACGTTGATAAAGACATAAAGGATACATTTGATAAACTTGGCTTGCCAGATGCAGAAAAAAAATACTTAGATGGTACGCATGCTCAGTTTGAGAGCGAAGTTATATATAGTAACATGATTAAAGAATTGAAAGATAAGAATGTTATTTTTTGCGATACTGATACTGGACTAAGAGAACATCCAGAAATATTTAAGGAATATTTCAATAATTTAGTAAAGTACACAGAAAATAAATATACAGCTTTAAATAGTGCCGTATGGAGTGGAGGTACTTTTATCTATATTCCACCACATACTAAATTAGATAGGCCTCTTCAAAGTTATTTTAGAATTAATTCTAAAAACATGGGACAGTTTGAAAGAACTATAATTGTTGTTGATGAGGGTAGTGAAATTCATTATATGGAAGGTTGTACAGCTCCTACTTATACAAGTGATGCTCTTCATGCTGCTGTTGTAGAAATATATGTTAAAAAGAATGCTAAATGTAGATATACAACTATTCAAAATTGGTCTAGTGATGTTTATAATTTAGTTACTAAAAGAGCTATTGTTGAAGAAAATGGCTTAATGGAATGGATAGATGGAAATATTGGTTCTAAAGCAAATATGAAGTATCCAAGTTGTATTTTAGCTGGTCCATATGCAAAAGGTAATACTATATCAATTGCCGTAGCAACAAAAGATCAATTTCAAGATACTGGTGCAAAAATGATTCATTTAGCTCCTTACACAGAAAGCAGTATTATTAGTAAATCAATTGCGGCTAATGGTGGTACATCTAATTATAGAGGTACAGTGAACATAACTAATAAAGCACCACATTCAAAATCAATAATAAAATGTGATACTATAATAGTAGATGATAAATCTCGTAGCGATACTATTCCAAAAAATAAAATAGATAACAGTAGTTCTTATCTTGAACATGAAGCTACTGTATCAAAGATAAGTAAAGAAAAGTTGTTTTATTTGATGAGTAGAGGAATAAATGAAGAGAAAGCTAAAGAATTAATTATAATGGGATTTATAGATAGATTTAGGGAAGAGTTACCTATGGAATATGCAGTAGAACTAAATGCATTATTAAAGAATTATTTTTAAAATAATATGGTATAATATTTATATATTAAACTAGGAGGTATTCTTATGGAAAGTCATGATAAAAAGAAATCTAATTCAAAAGTTATTAAAGTAGTTGCAATAGTATTATTAGCACTATTAATATTAGCAGCTGCTATTTTTGGTATAGTTTATAAACTAAATTATATTAGTGCTGAAGATAGAGAGCAGGCAATGATTACTGCTGGTGAAGAATTCTACGAAAGTTATATGTCTAGTGTAACTGGAGTAAATGAAGCAAAAGTAACTCTTGAAATGT
This sequence comes from Bacillota bacterium, assembly GCA_023460995.1. Lineage (GTDB taxonomy): Bacteria > Bacillota_I > Bacilli_A > RF39 > UBA660 > RGIG4266. The sequence continues at coordinate 319,914 of JAEWOE010000003.1, forward strand.
TACAAAATGCAGTTGAAAAATATGATAAAGATTATGATTTATCGTTATTAAAAAAATGTGAATCTGATACAGAAGTACTATTCGTTATTGATGATGGTAAAATTACTGATCAAAAAGTCGAATTAAATTGTAATTAGTACAAAGAAAAAAAGTTATAAATTATATTGATTTATAACTTTTTATTTTGTCATAATATAAATGATAAAAAACAAATAGAAAATAATGCAAATTATAATTATTTGCTGTTTGCTAACGATTTTTCCTAATAGTATACTTTCTTTGGAAAGGAGAGGAAAGCATGCTTAATCAGACAGTTATAATAGGTAGGATAGTAAAAGATCCAGAGGTAATAGAAACTGATAATGGAAAGAAAGTAACTAATCTAAACTTAGCAGTTCCAAGAAGTTACAAAAATATAGATGGTGAATATGAAACAGATTATATCCCATGTGTATTATGGCAAGGTATAGCTGAAAATGTTGCCACATATTGTAAAAAAGGCGACCTAGTTGGAGTAAAAGGACGTTTAGAAACTAGTAGCTACGAGAAAGAAGAAACTATGCATTATGTAATGCAACTAATTGCGGAAAAAGTTACATTCTTATCAAGTAAGAAAGAATCAAAAGAATTAAAAGATGAAGAAGCAGAGTAAAATCTGCTTTTTATGTTATAATTGTTGTAGGTGATGAGTAAATGCTTAAGAAAGAATGTAATTGTTGTAACTATATTGATAATTTCAAATTTGTTTTGTTTGAAAACGATACTTGTGTTTGTGTTGCTGATGAAAATAATATATTAATTGGCGCTTGTTATATTATACCTAAAGAACATAAGGAAACACCATTTGATTTAACGAACATAGAGTGGAACGATACCAAAAATTTGATAGATACTGTTAAAAAATATTTGGATAAAAAATATAAACCAGATGGATATAATTTAGGATGGAATATTGGACAAGTCGGTGGACAGTTTATATTTCATTCGCACTTACATGTTATTCCAAGATATAAGGATGAGCCTCTAGCAGGTAAAGGAGTCAGACACTGGTTAATGCAAGAAGAAAATAAAAGGCCTAATATATAATGTTTAAATATTTTCATCAACATTTTTATACCAAAAACCATTAATAGGAGTAAAAGGGCGTTTAGAAACTAGTAGCTACGAGAAAGAAGAAACTATGCATTATGTAATGCAATTAATCGCAGAAAAAGTAACATTCCTATCAAGCAAAAAAGATTCTAAGGAATTAAAAGATGAGAAAGCAGAGTAAAATCTGCTTTTTATATGAATATAAATTTAAAAATATAAAACAATAAATAACTAGCTGTAAATAGTAATATTTTACAGAAAAAAATAATACTAGATTTGAAATTTGTTGTTAAAATTATAATTGTTTGGTACAATATTAAATACATTATTTAAGGAGAAAAAATATGGGTAAAATAATCTTAGAATTGAGTTATGGCAATGTAACATTATATAACTTGAAGTCAACCTGGATACAATCATTAACAATGAAACCTGGCTATATGTTATGTTATGAAGATGATGTATATGATAGAGGGATAATTTATCGATCAGAAAACAAGAAAATATTATTGACTAATCAAAATGTGTTAATGGATGAAATTAATAATGGTAAAAAAAGAATTAAAATTTAGATAAAGAAATCATTACTTTTATCTCTTTGATTATACAAATTATTAAAAATGGTTCATCAAAAACCACTGATTGGAGTAAAAGGACGCTTAGAAACTAGTAGCTATGAGAAAGAAGAAACTATGTATTATGTAATGCAATTAGTGGCAAAGAAAGTAACATTTATATCAAGTAAGAAAGATTATAAGGAATTAAAAGATGAGAAAGCTGAGTAAAATCAGCTTTTTTCGTATATGTAGATTAATGTGACTTTTGTAATGTTGATTTATCAAGCTAAAATACAAAAATTTAAACAATTTTTAAAATATAAGTATAAATATATTCTTCTCATGTCAACTAATGTTAAATAGGTATACTAATTTAACATTGTTAGGTATAATTAAAGTGGTGATAATATGGAAAATATGAATCTAAAAAATTTACAAAAATTCTTTAAAGCAGACAAATTAATAAAAAAAGAATTATATAATATGTGCCCTCCAAGTTATGTAGGACCAACTAGTCAATATTCTATTATAGAATATTGTGAAAATACAAATATAAGTATTCAAAATATATTTGATATTTTAAAAAGTTTATATAATCTTTTTTTGGGAAGTTATTTTGATGAAAAAATTGATGAATTAAGACTAAAAATAATAAATGAATTAACTAATTGTAAATTAGATATAAATAAACTTAAATTATTTTATGAAAATAATATTAGTAGTATGAAATTAGAGTTTTTAGATAAAGTTAAAAAAGAGTGTGTAGGTTATTCGATGTTCACATCGATTAATCAGTCATTCGAAATGGTAGAGACTATTAATGGATTACTACATTTATTGCATTCATATATTGTTAATAATGAAAATTTTTATCAAAGAACGGACAAAATAAATACAAAAATAAATAATTTTAAATATCCTATAGTACTTCATGGAGTTGAAGATGAATTTGCTCTTAATTTATTTTCGAATTTTCCGGTTGAAATGGATTGTGGATGGACAGATATTGTTTCACTTGGTAACAATAGTTGTATAATAATGGTAAGAGATAGAGGACATGCACTGACTATTGAAATTTCAAAAGTTGGTGAAGATTACAGAATAGAATACTTTATACCTAAATTATGCAATGTAGAAATGATTAATAAATTACCTGGTATTAATAAAGTTATTCCAGATGCTCAGGGGGCTACTGGTAAGTTTGAAGTGCCCAAGCAAGAACTATATAATAGTTTATATGACTTTATCTCTAGTGTTCCTATGGATAGTGATATTGTATTAGATATGGTGATATAAAGTTAGTAGACTAATATTATTAGTAATAATATTAGAATTAAAAAGATAGTAGCTTTATAAAAAAAACAAGGCAACCCTTGTTTTTTAATTATATAAAATAACAAAATAAAAATCATGTGTTATAATATAACTAAGTATTAAAATTAATTAAAATTTAGAAGAGGTATTATGAAAAAGAAAGTTCTCATAGTAGTTATAGGGTCAGTCATATTATTTTTGTTGTTAAGTTTGGGATATTTAAAACACAAAGATTATAAAAGAGAAAATGAAGATAAAAGATATAAAGAGATAATTAATGGTTTTGAAGAAGCTGTAATTTGGAATTTAGACGCTACTAATTTGTCAGCAAAAAATTGTGAACAAAATATTTCGAAATCTGTGTTATTAACATCAAGTTATTTAAATTCACAAGGATATTTAGATTTGGAAGTAATGAAAGATATTGATGGAAAATCATATTGTAAAGCATATGCTAAGTCATTTAAAACAGAAGATTGTGGTGTTGATTATGATATTTATATAAAATGTAATAATTATGAAACAGAAGGATTTGCTGATTGGGAATAAGTATATATTTTTAAATAATAAATGCGAATAATATTTAGTATACTTGTTTGTTTTTAGTAGGGGGATTAGAAAATTATGGATCAAATAGAAAAGGAAAAAGGGGTATTAAGAGATAGTCTTTTTAATAAATACTTCGAGGTAGAGGAAGGTCTATCTTTAAAGGAATTGGAAGAGTCTACAAGACATATAACAGATACTTTTGAAAATTTCAGAAAAATATTAATAGATGAATCACAAACATTTAGTAGTTATAATGGTATTGAAAAAGTTAGTTTAATAGAGCATAATAATATAAATTATCTTTTTATTAAAATATTATCTGCTAATTATTATGTTATTGATTTGGATTCAAATAAGAGTTTGAATGATGATTATAAGTCACTATTTAATATAGAATTTTTTATAGATAATTTTGAAGAGTATATAGATGGTTTAGATTATGATATATTCTATCATTTTGATGAATATAAAGGGGACATTAATAAATTACTAGTATATTTTTATCAAAATAAAGAAATTTTAGAAATGAAAGATCTTATGATTAAATATAAAATATCTGAAAAAGATGCAACCACTTCTATTTTTTATAATATAATAAATGGTTCTGGACAATTACATTTTTATGCAAAAAATCAATATTTATATGAACAACTTTTTCTGCAAAAGGAATTGAAACCTTCAGTAATGCAAGATGCAGTTCGAAAAATTGGTATAGACCGAGTAAATGAAATGTTTAATACTATTCCTAATATAAAAATACCATATAAATATATTCCGGAAAATATAAAAATAGATGGTAAAAAGAAGTTATTAAAAATTGATAGAGTTATCAAATAAGAATAGTTTAAAAATGGAGATACATTAATAAGCAGTATATTAATAAATATTATAATATTAGTTATAGAGGTGTTATTTATGAAAATAATTTTTGCAACTACTAATGAACGAAAATTAAAAGATTTATATGATGTTATAGAAAAAAATAATTATGATATTGAGATACTAACTTTGAATGATATTGGATGGAATCTTGGTGAAATTGAAGAAAACGGTTATACGCTACAAGAAAATTCTTTAATTAAGGCAAGGGCTGTTTATGATTTTTGTTTGAATAGAAATATTAATTATACTGTCCTTGCAGATGATGCGGGATTATTTGTTGACTATTTAAATGGAGAACCGGGGATTTATACCGCTAGATATGCAAGTGAAGAACTAAAAAAAGACCCTTCGCTTCCAAAATATGAATGTGTAAACAAACTTTTAAGAAATTTAGAAAATGTTAAAGATAGACAAGCTGAATATAGATGCTCAGTAACATGTATTTACTCTAATGGTGATCTTTTCCAAGTAGATTCTAAAACAGTAGGATCAATAGCTTATAAAATACAAGAACCAATAATAAAGCCATATTTTTATAGTGTTTTTATTCCTGCGGGATATAAAAAAACATTTAATAATTTATCTGGTGAAGATCTTTATAATACATATAGATTTAGTGCTATAAAGCAAGTTTTATCAAGGATTAATGAACATGATATAAGCAAGTTTAAACGAATAAAATAGTTTTGTTATTAATAAATAATGAACGAATTTTTATTATCGAAAATCAAAAAGAGCAAGATAACCTTGCTCTTTTATATATTTACATTTTATTTACTTTTGAAAAATTTATATGTTGTTAATTATGATATAATTAAAATAGAGGAAGTGTATTATTATGAAAATAGATAAGAAGCAATTAATATTTTTATCAATTTTAATTTTGATTGGAACTTTATTAACTTTTTTTGGTGTTAAGACAACTTATAGTAGAGCACAAAAAACAAAAGATTATGTTTTAGTAGAGGGAATATATGTTGGAAGTAGTACCTATTCAAGTGATGAAGATGGGAAAACATATACATTGACATATTCATATGAGGTTGATAATAAAGAATATAGAATATCTACTGACTATGGAACTGGTTCTGTTCCAAAACTTGGAACAAAAAAGAATATAAAATATAATCCTAATGATCCTAGCGAAGCAGTAATATCTGGTATTGGATCAAGTGGTATATTATTTGTTTTAGGATTCATGTTCATAACATTTCCACTTATTATAATTTTTACTAATAATTCAAATAGTGAAAGTTCAAAGAATTCTAAATCTCACGAAAAACTACTTAGCTTTTTTATAGGATTCGTTTTTGTTGTTATGGGTGGCTCAGTTTATTATTTTATATGCTCTGGTGGTAATTCATTATCATTAATATATGCCTTTCAAACTAGTGGTATATGGGTTATTATACCTATTATATTTATAGTTGTAGGCATGTATGTTATATTAGCTAGTATTTTCAAAAAAGGTGAAGTATTAATTAACACTTCTGGAAGTGAACAAGAAATGCCTAATTATAATTATGATATGACCGTTAAACAGCAAGAGTTTGAAGAAAAGGTAACTAACATAACTCTTAAAGTTAGTAAAATATCTAGTATATGTAGACCAATATTTCAAATTATAGGTGGTTTAATATTTACTTTTATATGTTTCTTTATTTTCATTTTAGGAACTGACATTTTTTCTAAATTTGCGATTTCTCCTTTTTTAATATGTGGTATTGCAATAACAATAAAAGGAATTGTCATACTTAATCATAATATTGTTAATTTTAACGAGATAAAAAATTACAATATTCAAAATAAAGATCAAAAGGCTAATAAAGATTTATCGAAATTCAATTTAATTTCTTCTCATTTATACGGGATTGGTTTTCTAATTTTCTGGTTTGGATTTTTAATCTTTTTTGACTACCTAGCAATGAAACAAATTAATAGTGGAGGAATTCAATTAATTTTATTTTCATTAATATTCTGGTTAGCCGGAATATATGTAGCATTTAAAGAGTTTAAAAAATAACAGATAATAAAATATATATAAATTATATTTATTTAAATAAAAAGACAAGGTATTACCTTGTTTTTTATTATATACTTTTATAGTTTTAAATCATCATAAAACAGATCATCTGGCTTTAACCCAAATATTTCAGAAATTCTTATCGCCATTTGGTATTTCAATTTTCTTTTCCCATTTTCTATTTGCCAGTAAAAAGTTTTACTTATACCTAGTAATTTGGCCATATCAGCATCACTAAAATTAGCTTGTAATCTAAACTGTTTTAATTTATCAAGCATTTATATCACCAAAGTAATTATACATTATTAGTTAAATAATATCAACCATAAATTAACAATAAGTTAATTTTGAGTATAAATATTATTTCCGCTTATATAATAAGAATAGAAATAAGATAAATGGAGGCTAATATGATAATAGGTGAAAGAATTAAAACAGCAAGAATAAATAAAGATTATAGCCAAGAAGAATTAGGAAAACTTGTCAAGGTTTCAAAGGTTTCAATATGTGGTTATGAGAAGGGTACAAGAATACCTAATTTAGAAAAATTTGAATTACTTGTTAATGCCTTAGATGCTAATCCCGCTTATTTACTAGGTTTAGAAGTAAATGTTGTTGAAGAAAATAGTGATTATAAAATTAAAATGGCAAAAGAAGATATAAAGATTATTAAGGAATTAAAGAAACACCCTGAATTATATAACAAGATTGTTGAAGACCCTGAAAGAACAATCGAACTAATTAGTAGAAGAGTTAAGTAATTGTCTAACAACTACTTTTTTTTTGTTTTCTTTGGGTTGTATGTTATAATTATAATAGGTGATAATATGAATATCGTAGAGATAATAAACAAGAAGAGACTAGAACAAGAATTGACAAAAGAAGAAATTAAATATGTTATAGATAATTATGTTGATGGAGATATTCCTGATTATCAAATGAGTTCTTTATTAATGGCTATATGTTTAAATGGTATGAATGATATGGAAACATATTATCTTACTGATGCAATGCTTAATAGTGGAGAAACAATAGATTTATCTGGAATAGATAAAATAAAAGTTGATAAGCATTCTACTGGTGGTGTAGGTGATAAAACAACTTTAATATTACTTCCTCTTGTGGCATCTTGTGGAGTTGTTGCTCCCAAGATGAGTGGTAGATCTTTAGGATTTACTGGTGGTACGATAGATAAACTTGAAGCAATTCCCGGCTTTAAAACATCTTTAAAAGAAGAAAAATTTATAAAGCAAGTAAATGAAATAGGGGTTGCTATAGCAAGTCAAACTGGTAATTTAGTCCCTGCTGATAAGAAAATATATTCTCTTAGAGATGTTACAGGAACAGTTGAATCTATCCCACTTATTGCTTCTAGTATAATGAGTAAGAAGTTAGCATGTGGCGCTGATAAGATTGTTATAGATTTAAAAGTTGGCAGTGGAGCTCTTATGAAAAACCTTGAGGACGCAAGAATTTTAGCTAGCACAATGGTTAATATAGGAAAAAATCATCACAAACAGGTAGTGTGTGTATTAACTGATATGAATCAACCTCTTGGTAATGCTATAGGTAATAGTTTAGAAGTTAAAGAAGTAATTGATGTTCTTAATGGTAACGGTCCAAAAGATATTAGAAATCTAGTTATAGTACTAGGTACTATAATGGTTTCTATGGGATTAAATATTAAGTTTGAAGCAGCAAATAAATTAATCTTAGAAAATCTTAATAATGGAAATGCTTATAAAAAGTTTGAAGAATTAGTAAAAGCTCAAGGTGGAAAATTAGAAGAAATAAAAGTTTCTGAAAAAGTAGTTTCGATAAAATCAAAAGAATCAGGATTTATAAAAAATATTAAAACTGACCAGTTAGGTGAAATCGTAAGAAAACTTGGTGGAGGAAGATATAGCAAAGAAGACATTATTGATCCAACTGTAGGACTTGTACTAAAAGTTAAACAAGGTGAATATATCCTAGAGGATGAAGAAATAATTAAGGTTTATCTAAATACTAAAGATGTATCGGTGGAAGAAATACTTAACTGTTTCGATATTGATAATATGAGTGGTGAAGTGAACCCATTAATTTATGAAATGGTAAAGTAACATGATAAAAATATTTGAATATTTTATGATTCCAGGGTTCTTAGTATTTATTGGAATAATACTAGGTCTAATATACCGAATTATTATTGATATAAGAATGAGAAGAATGTATCAAAATAATATTTTTAAAAATGTAGATATTAGTAAATGTAAAATAGATACTGTTGTAACAATGTTAGGTACTTTTAATGAGTATAGTAGGATTATTAAACACAAAGATTTTATTTTTTATATGACAGAGTATGGAATATATGAAGGGATAGTTTTTGATGTTTATGGTACTGTAACAGGTAAAGAGGAAGCTGAATACTGGGATTTAAAAGATAATCAAGAGGATGAAAAAATAATTAATCCTTTATTAAACTTTGATGATTTTACAAAAGAAATTAGAAAAAGAATAGGAAATCTTAAAGCCGAAAAGTATATTATAATGGGTGGCAATTGTATTTTCAGAATTCCTTTAAAGAGTATTCGAATTCTTCGTATGAATAGTTTTAGTTATATTCTAAATAAGAAGGAAATAAAGAAGAAATATTCAAAAGAACTGATTGATAAAGTATATAATGATTTGCTATATTTAAATGACGAAAGATAAATTAGTAAAATAAATGTCAAAAAATGTCTAATGCCTTGCAGTGTATAAATGATAAGTGTTATCATTATTATAGTAGAAGGGGCTGATTAAATGATACATCCATCAATTGATAAACTATTAAACAAGGTTGGTTCAAAATACTTGTTAGTAAACATTGTATCAAAAAGAGTTAAAGAGATTGAGGAAACTGAGTTTTACCAAATGAAAGAGTCTGAATATAAATCAAATAAACCAATTGGTAGAGCTTTAGAAGAAATCGCAAAAGATCTAATTCACGTTAAAGAGGATTAGTCTTTTTTCATAGGAGGTTTATTTTATGAATATTAAAAGTATTAAAAAAATAGGTAGTGATAAATATCAAATAATTCTAAATGATAATGTTAAAATAACTACCTATGACGAAGTTTTACTAAAGAACAATTTATTATATAAAAAAGAATTAACAGCCGATGAAATAAATGAAATTAATAAAGCAAATGGTTTTTACAATATATATTCTAATTTGATTAAGTATATAAATAAAAAACTGCGTAGTGAAAAAGAGATAAATGAATATTTAAATAAATATGAATTAGGTATTAGTGACAAAGAAAATTTAATAAAAGGTCTGAAGAATAATGGTTTTATCGATGATAATAGATTTGTAAAAGCATATATATCAGATAGGCTATATCTTTCTAATGATGGCCCAAATAAGATTAAAAATGATTTGTTAAAGCATAATATTGAAGAAGATCAGATAGATAATGAGTTTTGTAATATTAATGATGAAGAATTTTTAAATAAATTATCAAAATTGGTTAATAAGAAGATGAAAAGTGCCAAAGGTTCAGCCTATAATGTCAAACAAAAAGTCTATTATGATATGTACAATTTAGGGTATTCAAAGGAAATGGTTGATAGTGTGTTTGATATTAACTTAGACGATTCTTCATCTTTAGAAAAAGATTTTAATAAACTATATAATGATTTGATAAAAAAAGAAAAAGATGAAGGCAAATTATACTTAAAATTAAAACAAAAATTATATCAAAAAGGATATAGTTTAGATAAAATAGATACATTAATAAGTAAAAAGAGATACTAAATAGTATCTCTTTTTATATATATTCTATATGCGGAATTGAACAATGTTTACTATAAACATTTTTTTTAACTTCATCAATTTCAATATCTCCATGTTTATATGCAAAAAATAAGTCTTTATCAAATCCATAATAATGTCCGCCAAAAGGTATTTCTTTATCCATTGCATTAATCTTCTCAGAACGCAAACAACAATAATCAGCATTTTTTAAGTTTATAAATGCTTTTGTTCCATCTGGATATAAGTATTTTTTTATTGTTCTTGTTAAGATATGATTGTCATTTGTACGCCACTTATATTCTGTTTCGGTATAGTTTTCCATTGTATCAGGTTCATTAATAGTAATTGCATGAGTATTTTTATTTTCTTTGTAATTGTCTTTCTTTGCAATGATACGGTTGAATATTTCAAAGCCGTCTTTATCAAATAATCTAGTAACTTTTTTTTCATCAATATTGTGTGAAAATTCTAACCCAATGTCATATGTTCTTACTTCTTTATCTACATAATTAATTATAATACTATTATTAGTTATGGCGTAATTACCACTTTTTTCTAGTGAATTATGTCTTGTTGTGAAAGTTACTCCTTTTCCAGTTATATCCATTTTAAAACTATAACTAATTTTTTCATCTTGATAAGTTCCTTCTAAACTATTATCATTAATTATAAAATCGCCGAAATCAGCAATAAAGATAATTTTTGATTTAAGTGAATTTTTAAATTTATTATCATGAACAATATTTTCAATTTTGTTAATAATAGCATCAATTTGCATATTAATTTGATCAGTATGTTTTTTTCTGCTTTTTTGTAGTATTTTCTGTAAATCCCAAGATTCAATACCTATGTCTTCCGCTTTATCTACAATAGCCATCATTAAATACATTGGCACTATATCTTCATTTATAGATTCACTATAACTTTTTGAATTACTAATACTTTCTTTATCCTTTTTTCTTAAAATATTAAACATAATAAACCTCCTAAATTAGTCTTATTATATAAAAAAGGGGAGATATTAATAAAAAAAGAGATATTTTTTAATACCTCTTTTTTAATTATTTCTTATCGTCTTTAATTGTTTCTTCGTAAGCTTTTTTAATATCACTGTCTACAATATTTAAATTATAACTTTTACGAATATCAACCCATGCTTTTGTTGTTATATCACTATCTTCTGTTTCAAGATCTGAAAGTAGTCCAGCAAGAACTTCATCTTTCGAATCTTTTAAACTTGGTTTTTCGTCTTGGTTAATTCTTAAAATAACAAAATATCCATAACTTGATTTAACTGGTTCAGTTGTATATTTACCATCTTCAAGTTTTGTTGATGCATTCCAGAATTCTTCAACAACATCGCCCTTGTCGAATCCTGAATATAAACCACCTTCACTTGCAGTAGTAGAATCATCTGAATATTCTTTAGCTAAATCAGCAAAATCTCCACCATCTTGTAATTTTTCAATTACTTCATTAGCAGTTGCTAATGCTTTAGCTTCATTTTCTTCTGTTTTAGTTTTATTATCAGCATCATCTTTATCAACTTCTTCTGGAGTGATTAAGATATATCTTACATTCATAGAACCTTCTATATTTTTGTCATAATAATCTTGAATCTCTTTATCATCAAAATAATTATCCTTAATATAGTTTTCAGCTACTGTTTTTTTAGCATGATCAAGTGCAACTAATTTTGCAAATTCATCTTCGCTTTCATATCCAGCATTAGCTAAAGCTGCAGTAAAGTCTTCACCGTAGCTTGTATATTGGCTCTTTAAATTTTCTATATAACTAGCAGCATATTTGTTAGATTCTTCCATATCAGGAATCTCTTTATCTAAAATATACTCATCAATCATATTTGTAAGAACTGTAGATCCACCTTGATCTTTTAGTTTAAGATATAAATCATCTGCTGTAAATTGTTTTCCATCGATTTCAGCGATAACCTCAGTCCCATCAGCAAGTGCAGGAATTATTTTTGCGTTATTAACAAGCATTCCTATACCAACTCCGATAACGACCATACCAAGACATAATAGTGATAATTTAAAATTCGTGCTTTTTACAAAGTCTTTCATAAAAATCTCCTTCCAATTTGAGTACAATGGTCTCATCATACATGTATTATTTTAGCAAAGAAAAATAAAAAATACAATAATTTATGCAAAGTATTCACATATAATTCATAATTCCATAAAATAATGTGAAGAGATAAAAAGGAGGAATGTTGTATGTGCAATAACGGAATTTCTAGTGCTGCAATCGTTTTAGTATTATTTATACTTTTAATAATTATACTTGGGGCTTATATTTAAGCCAACAAAGGAGGTGTAATTATGGCATGTCCAGGAAACAATCCTGCTCCAAAACCAAAGCCAGATACATTTAATTATATAATAATTATAGTTCTTTATATCTTATTAGCTATTATAATAGGAGCATGGATATGGTAAAAGAGAAGTTTCTTCTCTTTTTTTGTGTAAACTTTTTACAAAAAAAGGGCTAATAACCTTTACAAATGGTGCTTAATAGGTTAAAATGATGTTATCAAGTGGAAAAAAGTGGGGGAAAGTGGTGATTTGATGTTTATGGGTGAATATCATCATTCAATTGATGATAAAGGAAGATTAACTATTCCATCAAAAATCAGAGATGATCTTGGTGAAGAATTTATCGTAACTCGTGGACTAGATAATTGTATTTTTGTGTATCCAAAAGATGCATGGGAAGAGATTATTAAAAAATATAAAGAATTACCAAATACAAAAGACGCTCGTAATTTTATGAGATTTTTCTTATCAGGAGCCACACTTTGTAGTTTTGACAAACAAGGAAGAATAAATCTTCCTATTCCACTTACTGCATATGCTGGCCTTATAAAAGAATGTATTATCATAGGGGTTGATGATAGACTAGAAGTTTGGAGCAAAGAGCGTTGGGAAGGATTCGTTGAAGAAAATGAAGCTAACTATTCGCAAATCGCAGATAATTTATTTGCACCAAAACTTAATGTATAGGAGGACTTATGCATAAAAGCGTATTGTTAGAAGAGTGTCTTCACTACTTAAATTTAAAAGAAGATAGTAAAGTAGTGGATTGTACATTGGGTTATGGTGGACATAGTAGTGAGATTTTAAAGCGAATTCCGAGTGGCTTTCTTTATTCTTTTGATCAAGATGAAGAAGCTATTGCGTCTAGCAAAAAAAGATTAAGTGATATAGCGTCTAATTTTGAGATTATAAAAAGCAATTTTATTAATCTTAAAGAAGAAATGTCTAATAGAGAAGAAAGAGTAGATGGAATACTTTATGATTTAGGTGTTTCGTCTCCTCAACTTGATGAAGAAGAACGTGGTTTTAGTTTTCATAATGATGCAAGATTAGATATGCGTATGGATAAAGACAATCCATTAAGTGCTTATGAAGTTGTTAATAACTATTCTTATGAACAGTTAACAAATATCTTGTATAAGTATGGAGAAGAAAAGTACGCAAGTAGCATCGTTAAAAAAATTATTAGAACGCGTGAAATAAAACCAATAGAAACAACACTTGAACTTGTAGAAATAATTAAAACAAGTGTTCCAGAAAAGTATCGTCGTGATAAACATCCAGCTAGAAAAACTTTTCAGGCAATAAGAATTGAAGTTAATCATGAATTAGATGTATTTGAAGGAAGTATAAAACAAGCGTTAGATTTAATTGGAATTGGTGGAAGAATTTGCGTAATAACTTTTCATTCTTTAGAAGATAGAATATGTAAAACAGTTTTCAAAGAGGTTAGTGAATTAGATCCTAGTCTTAGAAAATTACCAATTATTCCAGAAGATAGGGAACCAAAATTTAAAGTTATTGCTAATATTAGTCCAAGTAATGAAGAATTAGAATTTAATAAAAGAGCTAGAAGTGCTCGTTTAAGAGTAATAGAGAGGGTAAAATAATATGAGAAAAAAAGCAGCTGTAAAAGTAAGATTTACTAAGGGTGAAAAATTTTTGTTTTTAAGTTGCATTTTCTTAATAAGTTCAGTTGTATTAGTACAGGTATTCTGTGGTGCTACAACGGGAAATTTAAGTCTTTCTATAGAAAAATTAAAATATGAGATAGATTCTCAAGAAAAGAAAAATGAAAGTTTAACAATGCAAGTTAATGAATTAACTTCGTACGATAAAATCAAGGATGTTGTAAAAAACATGGGATTGGCGTATAATAATGAGAATATCATAATTATAAACAAATAGGCGAGGTGTTAACATGAGAGATAGAAACGAACGAAAAGAAAATTGGAGTGCTCCAAAGTATTTTTTCATAGTAGTTTTCTTCTCTTTTTTCGTCATCGTAATGCAGCTTTGTTATGTTGCCCTTTGGCCAACATTATATGGCATTGACATGGATGAATTTGCTGCATCAAGAAACACTTATTCAACAACGCTATATGCGAAAAGAGGAACTTTCTATGATAGTGAAGGTTCTATTTTGGCATTAAACGTGTCATCTTATACTGTTATTGCTTATTTGAGTAAGACAAGAACTGGCAGTAGTACAACTCCCTTACATGTTGTTGATAAGGAAGCAACAGCAAAAGCTTTAGCGCCAATTCTTAATATGACAGAAGAAAGGTTAATGGAACTATTAAATAAAGATTCATATCAAGTTGAACTTGGCCCTGGAGGTAGAGGGATATCAGAACTTGCCAAAGAAGAGATAGAACAGTTGAATCTTCCAGGAATAGATTTTGTAGAAACTTATAAAAGATATTATCCAAATGGTGATTTTGCTTCTTATATAATCGGATATGCAAAAAAATATGAAACTACAGATGATGAAGGTATTACTAGCGATTCAATAGTTGGCGAACTTGGTTTAGAATCAAAATATAACGATTGGTTAACTGGTACAAATGGATCACTGTCATATCAAAAAGATAGATTTGGCTATAAAATACCTGATACAGAAGAACAAAGAACTGATGCAATAGATGGTTCAGATATATATTTGACTTTAGATTCTAATATACAAAGATTTGCTGAAAGTGCCATAAAAGATATGGAAGCAAACTATAGCCCAAAATGGGGAACGATTGCTGTTATGAATGCTAAAAGTGGGGATATTTTAGCAGCTTCTACTATTCCTTCATTTGATCCAAATGAAAGAAACATTACAAATTATCAAAGTCCACTTGTGACTTATTCCTTTGAACCAGGTAGTGCAATGAAAATATATTCTTATTTATGTGCAGTAGATTCAGGAAAATATGATGGTAACACTACAGTACAAAGTGGTAGTATTAAAATTGGTGATGATGAAGTAAGAGACTGGAATAGAACTGGTTGGGGAACAATTACCCTTGATCAAGGTTTATTATATTCTAGTAATGTAGCAGCTTCTACTTTAGCTCAGTCAGTAATAACAAAATCAGAGCTTCGTGATTGTTTAGAAAGATTTGGTTTTGGTAAAAAAACAGGCATTGAACTATCTAATGAAGCAACTGGAGATATAGGTTTTACTTATCCAATTGAAGTTGCTACTGCTACATTTGGTCAAGGTATAACAACTACTGTAATTCAGCAATTACAAAGTATGACAATCCTTGCAAATGATGGTAAATTAGTTAAACCTCATATAGTTGATAAAATTGTAGATCATAATACAGGTAAAGTACTTTATGAAAGTACATTAGAAAAATCTGAACAATTAATTAAAACATCTTCAGTAGAGTATGTTAAAAACTTATTATACCAAGCAGTAAATGGAACAGATGTTAATGCAACAGGAAGATATTATAAACTAGAAGGATACAATATCTTAGGTAAGACAGGAACTGCTCAAATAGCATCTCCAACTGGAGGATATTTAATAGGTGATAATGATTATATAAATTCTTTTATAGGTATGTATCCTTCAGATGATCCTGAAATAATTGTTTATGTTGCGATTCAACAACCAACTTGGAGTGGTTCATCAGCAGTAATTACAGCTAGTAAAGAAATGATTACTAATATAACAAAGTATCTTAATTTATTTGACGATGGAACAACTAGTTCAAATATTGAGTCATATGAATTAGAATCATATAAGAATAAAGTTACTTCTAAAGTAGTCAGTAAATTGCAATCTAAAAATATAGAAGTAATTCAAATTGGTAATGGAGATAAAATAATAAACCAATATCCAACCAGTGGTACAAAAGTTCTTTCATATGATAAAGTTATACTTATAACAAATGATGTTAATAGAACAATACCTAATTTAGTTGGCTGGTCTAAAAAAGATGCTATTAATATATTAAAACTATTAAATGTTAATTATGAAACAGAAGGTAGTGGTTATGTAACTACTCAAAGTATTCCAGTTGGTACCGCTATAACAAGTGATATGAGCGTTAAATTAACCTTGGTAGATAAATATAATGTTGATGAAATAGGATAACCTATTTCATTTTTTTTATTATTTTGTTATACTTTATGTAAAAGGGTAGATAAAAGCATATAAATTAAGTATACAAGTAAGTTATAGTAGTAGTAGTTTATTAAGATAGTAACAATACAAGAGGTGATAGAATGAATAAAGTATCAGTTATAATGTCTGTATATAATACTAAAGATTACAATATGCTAAAACAAGCAATTGATTCTATTTTAGATCAAACATATAAAAATTTTGAATTCATTATATGTGATGATGGTAGTGATGATAGTACATATAACTACTTGTTGGAATTTGCTAAGAAAGATAAAAGAATAATCATAATTCAAAACAGAGATAATTTAACTTTAGGTCCTGCTTTAAACCATTGTATAGCGGTAGCAAGATATCCATATATTGCTAGAATGGATGCAGATGACATATCATTACCTGACAGGCTAGAATTGGAATTAGATTATTTGGAAAAACACAGAGATGTTGCATTGGTAGGATCAAATATAAAAATAATGAATGAAAGAAGCGAGATTTTTTCTATTAATAAGTTTCCTTCTAATTTAACAAAAGAGGATTTTATAAAAGGTTGTCAAATATGCCACCCATCTATTATGATTAGAAAAAGTGTACTTGAAAGATTAAGAGGTTATAGTAAGAAGAAAGAGCATATTAGAGTGGAAGATTATGAACTTTTTTTAAGAATGATTACTCAAGATTACAAAATGGTAAATTTAGATGATGAGTTATTTATACATAGACATAACTCTCATAGTTATAAAAAAAGTAAATATAGGTACTATATAAATGAGTATAAACTAAGAGAAAAGTATTTACCATTATTATCAAAAAATAGGATTAAAACTTATGATATCATTAAACCCTTATTATTAGGATTGCTCCCATCTTTTATAAAGAACAAGAAAAAATATAAGAATAAATAATTGTTGACATTTCTTTGTCTCAAAAAACATAAATACTGAATAAAATATAGAGAAAAAACACAAAATCTACATAATATCATTGACAAAATAGAGCAATCAAGCAATAATTATAATGGATTCCTAGCTTATTCCTAGCAAAAGGATATCTAGAATGGTGGTGAATGGTATGGCTAAAAAGAATATTTCAAAAAAAGGAGTATCAAAACAAGCAGTATCGAAAAAAGTAGTAGTTGAAAAAGAGATTAGCGCTGAAAAAATATCTAATAAAAAAGAAAATAATGAAGCACTAAATACAACACAGCAATTTACACCAAAAAACAAACAAAAAGTAGTAGAAGTAAAAGAAATGGATGACTTCATGAAGGAAGAAGAAGTTTCTATTAAAAGAGTAGCACTTAAAATTTGGGATGTAGTATTTTGGGTTTTATTTGTGCTATTAATATGCGCATGGGTAGTTGATTTTTTTAGAGTAAAATTTGAAAAAGATCCGTTATTCTGCATAAGTAAGGAAGTAGTCGAATTTGAGGATGGAACAGTAGATAAATGTACAGGTTTGGGTTATAAAGTGTACACATATGATCGCACGTCCTTAGACAAAGGCATCGAATTCGGTTCATTTTTTGCAAAGATGAAAGAGCCCGATACTGAGTAACTTAAAAATTAGGGGAGAAAAAAATGAGAGATAAGAAAAAGGTATTTGCCCTAGTATTATTTATACTAATGGGTTTCTTTATGTTCACATTTGCTAACCCAAGTGATGGTATAGATTCTCTTACCACACCAGCAAATAAAAATGAAGATAAAGAAAATGAAGAAGTAAAAGAAGTTACAAAAATCAGTGATAATAATCCACAATTGATAGTAGCAGTAGATAATGCACCAACTATTACTGTTACTCCAAAAGAATTAAAAATAATACGCGGAGTAGATTTTGATGTAACTACAGGAGTAGTAGTTACGGATGACAAAGATGTAAATTTAAAACCTGTCATAAGTATGACATCTATGCTAAATGCAGAAATAGGTGTATATACATTAACTTATACAGTTACAGATAGTGGTAATAATACTAGAACAACAACTAGAACAATAAAAGTATTAGAACCAGATGCTGATGAAGATAATGATGGATATACAAATAAAGAAGAATATGATAATGATAGTGATTTTGATAATGAAGATGAATTTCCTACTTATGATAAGGCCCCATCTATAACTATTAATGAAGATAATGTTTATAGTATGGAAATTAATTCAGCTATTCCAAAATTCGCTGCAACAGCAAAAGATGAAGCAGATGGTGATATAGAAGTTACTATCGATAATAATATTGATAAAACAGTAGTAGGTACTTATGAAGTAACTTTTACTGCTGTAGATGTTTTAAAAAACAAAACAGAAATAACAAAGGAATTTACTGTTGTAGATACAACAGCCCCAGTTATTAGCGATATTAAAAATAATTCAAATGGCAATTGGACTAATAAAATGGTAACAGTATCATGGGATATTAATGAAACAGGAGCAGGATTAAAAACTGTTCAGTACTGTTATTCATCTGATTGCACAGATTGGAAAAATCTTCAAGAATATGAATATAGTGGTTTTTCTAGAAGTGAAGAAAGAAACAATGTTGTGTATATTAGAGCCATAGATAAATCTGATAATATATCAAATGTTATAGCGTTAACATTTAAAATTGATAAAACTAAACCAACGGTTACTGTTAGATCAGATCAAGATATATTAGAATCAGGATCTTATTATGACTTAAGAAAAACAATAAGAATTCAACCAAGTGATAATAACTCGCGTGGTAAAGTATTTATAAATGATGTAGAGTATAAACAATACTATGGTTCAAGTTCTTTCGGGATAAATTGGATTATAAATGGTAATACTTCTACTGATACATTTAATGTTGTTGTTTATGATGAAGCAGGTAATAAGTCTGATAACTTCGTTATAAATGTTGATAGAACAGCTCCAGATGGTATTATAAGTTATTCAAATAATAATGGTAATGATGTTACTAAGGATGATGTTACTGTAACTTTAAAAACATCTGAAGCAGTTATTATACCAAGTAGTTGGAATAAAGTAAGTGATACAGAATTTACTAAAGTTTATTCAGCTAATGGAAAATATTCAGTTGAGATAGAAGATATTTATGGAAATAAGAAAGCTTTAAATTACGAGGTAAAGCGCATTGATAAAAATGCTCCTATATTTGACGGAATAGCAAACAATGGTTTTTATGAGAAAGATTTAACATATGATATAGTTAAATCAAAAAGTAATGAAGTTGATTTTTCAATAATAGAGGAAAACTTTAGTTCTTTAATTGTTGATGGAATTTCATATAGTTATAAAACAGCACCTAAAGTGGTATCTGGTGAAGGAATACATACTATAAAAGTTATTGATAAAGCAGGTAATGAATCTGAAACAATAACAATCATAATTGATTATCCATTCACTATAACTCAAAAACTTTCGGAAGAGTTAACTAATGACGGCTACAGACTAGCTGGTACAAGCCAAAAACCAGTTGTTAATAAGTATTATTCTAAAACGAAGTTTAACTCATTTGAATGTGTAAATGATGGTGAAACATTTGATTGTCAACCTGTAGTATGGAAAGATAGTAATGGAAATATAGTATCTAAAATTGAACAAGCAAGAACTGTTGTATCATCAAATGATATGTATTATGAAGCTAATGAAACATTTACTGCTTATCCTATGGGTGCAATAATAGAGTATAGATTATCAAATGATTTTATTAATATGGGTTATAAAATAGGAAGTTCATCTACAAATTCAAACCAAGATGGTTTTTCAACAACAAGAACTTATTATTTTAATGAACCAACTAAATTGGTTTCATTTCCCTATGTTAACTCAGGAAACGGTACATATATGGTTTATAATGAAAGTGGTGAATTAGTTTCCAGTATTAATGGAGGACTTACAAAACCAATAGTTTATAATCATATAGTTACAGGTCATGAGATTTATACAATAGTTCCACTAATGTTTAATGTTGTATTTAAAGATTATGACGGCACTATATTATCTAATCAAACAGTTATGGCGAATCATAGTTATACTGCTCCTGTTATGACAGGAAAAACATATACATCTAAAAAAGGCTCAATTACGTATACTTTTAACGGATGGGATAAAAATGTTAGTAGTGTAACTAGTGATTTAACAATTAATGCAAATTATGATATAACAAATGTTACAGCAACTTTATATGAATTAGATAAGGATGCCACAAGACCAACAAGTGGTGGCGGTTTACCAGAAAGCAAGTATAAAAAATTAGGAACAATTGATATTAAAACACTAGATGATATTAAAAATATTATAATAGCTAATAATAAACATATCTTAACATATGATTTAGCTAGTGTTATAACATATGTTAATGATCAGACAGCGTTGCCTATTCCTATTGATAAAGATGAGAATTTCACTAAGTACGAATTCTATGTTCTAAAGTTCGAACCAGACGGATGGCATATTGATTGTCAAGCAGTTATTGATATAACAGTTTTAAATAGTTATAGAAATTCTGCAATTTCAGAGATAAATAGTTATGCTTCAGTATATGAATTTGATGTTAATTCAGCTGAAATAACTGGAATAGTAAATGCTTCTGGAATAAGCAGTTTAAATACTAAATCTAGTATTGATACTGCAGTAGTTTCTGCAAAAAATGCAATTGATAGTTTATTTGCTGGCACAAAAACAGCCGCAAAAAACTTAATTCAAACTGCAATTAATAGTCAATTACTAAAAAATAATTATTTAATTCAAGCAATTTCTATAAGAGATAACGCAAATACAAGTATTGATAATGGTCTTACAATAAGTAGTATTAATAGCCTAAGAGATCAAGCCATAAATACAATTAATAATTTAAAAGCTTTATCATTAAAAACATTTACAGCAACAATAACTAATAAAGCTGGAGATGGTGATTATAAATATCTTGCAGTTAATGATATTGCAAGCGATATAGTAATTACAAAAGTATATTTTGTCTATGGTAATTTATTTGAAACTTTAGAGTTAAAATATACAGGTGATGTATACAACCCTTCTTTACTTGTAAACGCTCGTCTACAATATGCTGATAAAGTTAGAATAGAATATACTAAAAATGGTATTAATTATCTAGCAAAGTATTATGTTGATAGAGATTGGAGTTTATTTAAGGGAACATATATAGTAGGACTTAGTAAATACGCTGATACTTATAGTGCTTAATAAATAGAAAGTTTAAATAACTTTCTTTTTTTGGTTTATATATGTTAAAATAATATATAGAAAGTAGATGATAATATGGAAGAAGTAGTAAATGAAAAAAGTATAACGCAAATATACAATGAATCTATGAAAACTATATCAACAGCATTACTTGATAAAAACCAAGATACCACTGAGGCTAGAAGGCTGATTGAAGATTTAATTAATAAAGTATCCTCAAGATGTGATTTAACAAAAGAGATTCATTCATTTGAAAATCCGATTGAAAATATTTTGTATTTATCAAAAGTGGATAATAGTATTGCTGATATTTTAGAAATTCCAGTCCACTATATTTATTTTTTCTTAGGATTAACTTATTTAGATGACGGTATCTATGATGATGCTTTAATTAATTTTGAAAAATGTATTAAAATAAATCCATTTTTTTCTAGAGCCATATTTAAAATAGCAGAATGTTACCTTAATGCTAATGATTTAGATAAAATGTATAATATTTTACTTGATAATCATAAATATATATATCAAGCATCAGATTTAGCTGATTTTTACAGTAGATTAGGTGATTATTACTATAAAATAAAAAATTATGGGTTTGCTAACTACTTATATTCATATAGTGAGCATTATAAATCTACTGGATATAATCAAAGACAATTATCTAATATAGCAAGATTTGAAGGAAGAGTAGTAAAAATAGATGAGGTTGCTGCAATAATACCAGCATTAAAAGCAAAAAGTATACCAACTTCTATAACAGAAGAAATGCTTCAATATCTATTGAAAATATATCAACTACCAGTAACTGATAATTCAAAAATATATATTAAATCTTTAACAAAAAATATATTATATGATCTAACAAAGAATGAAGTTTTTGCCCCAACTAGTTATTTAAGAAATGATACAGTTGGTTTTATATTTCAAATTCCAGAAAACTGGGAAGTTATAAGCAGGGCAAACTATAATAAATCTAGCACTGATGAAAATACATTATTTGTAATAAAGCCTCTTTCTAGAGTTACTATTAATATTAATAAAATATGTAAGTTAGAAAACAAGTTATTAAAAGAAAAATATATAGAAATAAGAGATAAGTACATAAAAAGTGGTTGTTTTGTTGTTATGGAAAGTTTAATGAAATCAGGAAAAGTAAGGTATATACAAGCTTTTTTTCAAAAGAAAATTCTTAATGATAGTATTATTGATGTACATAATTATGTCATAATAAATGACTTTTTATTAGACTTTACTATACCTATTAATAATACCAACCTTATTGAAGAAGATTTATATAATGATAAAAATGTTATTCGTATTAATAATTTACTTAGTACACTCCAAATTATCGAGGTAATGAAAGAAGAAACAGAAGAATTTACATTTTAATATTTCTTTTTTTTCTTTTTTATATATGGTATAATGATTATAGAATAGAAGTGATTAATTCATTTTGATTTCAGTTATTGAAAGAAAGAGGTATGAATATGGGTTTAATTAAAGCGGTAGCATCTTCCGTGAGCTCAACATTTGGCGACCAATTTAAAGAGTTTGTCACATGTCCAACTATTGAAAGAGATGTAATAATTCAAAAAGGTGTTGTTTCTCATGGAGAAGGTAATAAACATTATTCAGAAGGTGTTATTACTAATGGTAGTACTATTGCAGTTCCAGATGGAATGGCAATGATGATAATCGAAAATGGTTCTATTAAAGAGTTTACTTCTGAATCTGGTACTTATACTTTAGATAATGGTAGTGAACCAAGTATATTTACAGGTGGTCTTGGAAAAGGAATTATCGATTCAATTAAAAATATAGGAAATCGTATTACTTATGGTGGTCAAACTGCTAAAGATCAAAGAGTATACTATGTTAATTTGCTTACTATAACAGGTAATAAGTTTGGTTCAGCTGAACCACAATTTATTGAAGATGTAAAATACGGAAATTTAAGTGTAACATTTAATGGTGAATATGCATTTAAAGTAGTTGATCCTGCATTACTTGTCAATGGTATGGTTGGAGCAAACCCAAAAGATACATTAACTTATGAGGATGTAGTTGGTGGTCAATTAAAAATAAAGTTTAGTGAAAAGATGAGTGAAGCCATTTCAAATGTTATGGTTAAAAATGGTGTGTCATTTGGTAAGATTGGTATGTATAATACTGAAATAGCAAATCAAATGAATACATGTTTAAATTCTTCTTGGAAAGAAAAATATGGTCTTGAAGTTACTGATGTAGCTATAAGAATGAATTTAACTGATGAATCAAAAGCACAAGTTAGTGCATACGATGTTCAAGAAAAACAACTTAATATTGAAAAACAAAAGGGACAAATGTTTACAGATAATATGTCTGGAATGGTTTCCGCAGGTGTTACTGAAGCTACAAAAACTGCTGCAGGAAATGAAAATGGAGCTATGATGGGCTTTATGGGAATGGGTATGGCTGGAGCACAAGGCTCAAGCATGATGAATACAGCAATGGCTGGGTCTACTCCAACAAATAACGCTTCTTCATCTTCTGTATCAGGTACTGCTTTTGCAGGAACTGTTTCTGAAGAAGCAAAAACTTCTTTAGCATTTTGTCCAGATTGTGGTGCTGCAAAAATCGGAAAATTTTGCACACAATGTGGTAAAAAGTTAGATTAAACAAAACAACAAGAAATAGTTTATTTTTGTGTAAGGATATTACATGAATTTTCAAAATTTAATAATATTAAAGTTGTATAAATAAAAAGATTGATGCTTTAATTTATATAGCAAAGTAAAAGAATGGCTGAGGAAAAGTTATGAAAAGAAAAGGATTTACATTAATCGAACTTTTAGCTGTTATATTAATACTAGGAATAATAGCATTAATAGCGATACCAACCGTAAACAATATTATTAATCAAAGTAAAAGAGGGGCATTTGAAACGACAGCCAATAATGTCGTAGGAGCGATTGAAGATGCCTGTCAGCTTCAAACCTTAAAAGGTGAAACGCTAACAACAACATATACATTTACAAATGGAATTGTCTCTCCATCATTAGATATAAAAGGAAATTTACCAACAACTGGAACAGCAACAGTAGACTCTAGTTGCAATGTAACACTAAGTGTTACTAATGGAAAGTTCACAGCAAATAAAACAGCATCATCAGATAGTGCAACAGTAGTAGATGGTGATGAAGTAGAAGAAACACCTACTACTTATACTGTATACGCAAATGGAACAGCAGTATATTTTAATCCAGTAACTGGAGCAGCATGTACAGCAGGGCAGGCAGTAAGCACAACCGGCACAAAAACAGGATGTATGAAATGGTATACATTTAATGATGGTGGAGCATCTACTGATACCATTAATTTAATACTAGACCATAATACTACTGCTTTAGTAGCTTGGAATTCTACAGGAAGTAATGTAAGTGGACCAACAAATGTTATAACGCAACTTGCATCTGACACTAGTTCATGGGCTGGAGTCCCAACAAGAAGTTATAGTTATAGTGTAAGTAATGGAACAGCTACTTATACTATTAATTATAGTACATATAAGGCTAGATTAATCTCTGCTGCTGAAATAGCCACAATAACAGGAAACAGCAGTTTTTCAGAAGCAACAACTACATATACAAGTTGGTTTTATTTAGACAGTAATAATCAAACACAAACAGCAACAACAACAGGGGCAAGTAATTATGACTGGGTATTTGATTATACAGACGGTTGTACTGGTTACGGATGTAATATAGCTGATTCCAGTAACTATGGATATTGGACATCTACAGCCGTCTCTGGTTCTAGCCGCGCTTGGCTCGTGAATAGGCACGGCGGCATGAGCAGCAACAATGTAGACACTGCAGGTAGCCTCGGTGTGCGCCCAGTTATAACTATCTTAAAATCTAATCTCTAAAAAAACGGAAGATTATAAAGACAAAATGTAGTTAAGAAAACGAGCTACAATCAAATAAAGCCATTTTATGCAATAAACTGCAAAAGATGGTTTTATTTTTTATAAATTCTTATAAATTAAATAGTATAGAGTTTTTATCTATTTATTTTGTGGAAATTTTATTATATTTAAAAATATAAACACAATCTTCATTAACTAGGTAATTTAAACATTATTCTTTTATGACAAATTTGACATTTCTTTTGACATATTTTATGGTATACTTTTTAGGTGGTGATTATTATGAAAAAAAAGATATTTTTATTTATAATATTTGTACTATTTGTATTAATGATAGTAGATATTGTATGTCAAGTTTGTATTAGAGAAAATTTTAAAGATAAATCTAATTCCATAATTAAGGAGTTAGATTCCTTGGATATAGATTCAACTACAAAACTTATGATTGTTGCTCATCCTGATGATGATATCATTTGGGGAGGAAGTCATTTAATAGATGATAACTATTTAGTTGTTTGTATTACTTGTGGTGCTGATTTAAAAAGGGTAGATGAATTTGAGAAGGTAATGAAAAAGACAAACGATGATTATATCATGCTAGATTATCCTGATAAGACAAATGGAAAAAGAGATGATTGGAGTAGTGTATATGATTCAGTTACTGATTCCTTAAAGACAATAATTGATTATAAAGATTGGGATTTAATTGTAACGCATAACCCAGATGGCGAATACGGTCATGTTCAACACAAAATGACTAATAAGATAGTAACAAAATTGGCGAGTGATAAAAATTTAATGTATTTTGGAAGATACTATAAATCTAACTTAGTCCCTGCTGATTTAGAAACAATTACTGATCAAAACTATAATATTAAAGTTAATATACTAGTACCTTTGTATGCTTCACAGGCTATAATTAAGCCTTATGGACATATGTTAAATCATGAAGTATGGATTCCTTATAAAAAGTGGAGTGAGAATAATGAATAAAAAAAAGAAAGAAAATATATTTGCAGCTTCTTTTTTCCTTCTTATCATCGTATGCATTTATCTATATTTAACTAGAAGCGATTGTTTATATGGTTCATCTATAGATTGGCAAAATCAACATTACTTGATACCTGAATACTTTAGAAACTTATTTTATGATACAGGAAAATTATTTCCTAATTTTGCCTTTAACTTAGGTGCTGGTGAAAATATATATTATCTATCATACTATGGTTTATATAGTCCAGTAATTTTAATTTCATACTTATTACCTAAAGTAAGTATGCTTAATTATATAGTTTTTAGTAGTTTGATACTTCTATATTTAAGCGCAATATTGTTTTACTTCTTTTTAAGAAAAAACAAATATAGTTTTAGAGTATCTTTAATATGTAGTGTTATGCTACTTTGTTCTGGACCACTGCTATTTCATAGTCATAGGCATATTATGTTTATGAATTATATGCCTTTTTTAATATTAGGGTTATATGGGGTAGATAAGTATGTTACTAAAGGAAAATCTGGTTTATTAATTCTAAGTTCATTTCTTATGATAATGACCAGTTATTACTATAGTGTAGGGTCATTATTAGTATTATTTTTATACTATACATATTTATATTTGAAAAATAACACTTTTAAATTAAAGACATACTTTATACAGTCATTAAAAATTGCATTGCCATTTATAATATCTATTTTATTATCCATGATATTAGTTCTTCCTACATTATATGTTTTACTTAATAGTAGAGGAGATGGCGGTAGTACAATAAGTGTTCTTAGTTTATTAGTTCCTAATACTAAATTTAATTATTTGTTATATGATGCATATGGTATTGGAACTACTACCGTGACATTAATAGCTATTATATATATGATTTTTACTAGAAAAAAAGAAAATAGATTCTTAGGAATTATTCTTTTATTAGTATCAATATTTCCATTATTTAATTATATATTTAATGGTACTTTATATGTAGATTCTAAATCATTAATTCCTTTTTTACCTATGGTGCTTATTTTAACGGCAGAATTTTTGAAGAACTTATTTAATAATAAGATTAGTCTTTTTTATGTAATAATAATAGGAATAGTTTGTTCAGTTTTATCTAGATCATTATTTATAAGTCTAGATATATTAGGTGTTATTTTAAGTATAATTATTTTCAAACATACAAAAAAGACAAGAGTAGTAAGTGCATATTTATGCTTAGTATGTTTTATTACGGCTTTAGAAATAAATGCTAGTGATAAACTTATAACAAAAAGTGAAGTAAACAGTAGTGATAATGAAGCTTTATCTTCATTAATATCTAACTTATATGATAATGATAATAATATTTATAGAACAGAAAATATGGTTGAAAGATATATGGATATTAATAGTATATATAATATGAATCAATATCAAACATCTATTTATTCATCTACTTTTAATAAAATTTATAACGACTTTTATTATAATGTATTTAATAATGCTATCCCATATCGTACTAGGTCAACTATGGTAGCAGTTAATAATCCTTTATTTCAAATTCTTATGGGAGATAGATATATAATTACTAAGGGTGAACCTCCACTAAATTCTAAATTAATAGCTTCAAAAAATGGAGTTATGGTATATGAGAGAGATGATGTTCTTCCTATTGGTTACGCTTCAAGTCATATCCTTAGTACTAAAGATTTTAATAAAATAAAGTATCCAAATACCACAATATCATTATTAAATAATATTGTAGTAGATGACAAAAGTAGTAATAGTATTATTAGTGATCTAAAAGATACTACTCTTGATTATCAGATTGAAAGTACTAAAGATGTTACATATGAAAAAACAAAATCAGGTTATAAAATAACTTCTAAAACAGCAACAGGAAATATTAAATTAAAAATTAATTCAGATGTTTCAAATAAAATTATGTACATAAGATTTAAAAACGATAACATTCCTACAAGAAAGAAGAATGAAATTACTATTACTATTAATGGTAATAAGAATAAACTAAGTTATCGTAAATGGAAATATTATAATAATAATACGACTTTTGATTACACCTTATATGATGATAATGAGTTAAATATTAATTTTACAAAAGGAACATTTTATATTAGTGATATAGAAGTATACTTATTAGATTATGATGCTATTGCTAATCTAAATGAGAATGTTGATGAATTTCATTTTGATATGGAAAAAACAAGTGGAGATAATATAGTAGGAGATATAGATGTCACTAAAGATGGTTATTTCAATTTATCAATTCCATATGATAAGGGTTTTAAAGTATTTGTTAATGGAATGAAAACAGAATATAAGAAAACTAATGTTGGCTTTATAGGTTTTAAAATTAATAAAGGGCATCATGACATTAAAATCATTTATGAAGCTCCATTTAGAAGTACTGCTTCAAAATTAAGTTTAATCGGACTGGTAATGTTTATTTTATTAGCTATATATGAAAACAAAATAAAAAAGGCATAGCCTTTTTTATTTTTATTCATATTTTTGATTTACTACTTGTTTTTTTGATAATACCCATGCATGGTTGTCACTTACAATTACTGAATCACAATACGCACATTTTTTTGATGCTTTATCACTAACTGGTGCTCCGCAATTAGGACAATAATTTATATTATTACTATCACTTATGCTTCTAATAAAAGTCATATTATAGTGATATACAACCTTGGCATCTGTTCTGCCTCTTAATTTTCCATACGTTACTTGATCAACTATATAATCATAGCATGAAATCATCATCGCAACAGTAATAGAAATATTAGTATTATCAGTTTCCATTCCTATGACTTCAAAATCATATAGATTAAAATCACGCATTACATTTTGTTGTTTTTTTAGTTTTAAAGTTTCTAATTGACTTATGTACATATTATACATTTCATCAGTAGTAAGATTTCTTAAACTATCATAATCAAATTCCATCCAGGCAACTTGTATTTTTTTGTATATATCATAAGTGGTTTTTCTAAACTCTTCTACATTAAAGTCTGGAAGGACTTTTGTTATTTTTATAATGTCATAAGGTATTACTTTATTACGGTTACTAGAATAATTACCATTTGCACTAGAATGGTGGAATTTCTTCGTACTTTTTCCAGTCATCATTATAAATAGGATAATTATAAAAAAGAATGTACCAAACACGAATAGTGAACCAACTATACCAAGAGGCTCACCACTACCGCTGCTACTACCGCCATAACTAGAATCACTATCCCAGCTAGAACCACCGCCCCAATCAGAACCACCACTCCAGCTAGAACCACCATCGTAACTACCATCAAACCCTGAATCAGCTTTTACTTTAGGTGTAATATAATTAAAATAAGTAACTCCAATAAAAATAGCAATTATTAAAACAATTGATAATTTATAATATTTCTTAATTATTTTCATTTTATAAAGTCTCCAATTCTGTAAGAATCCAGTCATGTTTTTCTAAATTATATATAGTTCCACAGTACTCACATTTCCCATTAGCGTTAACATCTATATTAGCGCCACAAGATGAACACTTTCTAGCTTCACTTTGTATAACAATATCTTTCTTTTTCTCAAAAGTTAAATAGTTCTCTTTTTCAATTCTTCTAGTATCATCACCGCATATTTTCTTGCCGGTATTTTTATCAATAATGTAATCCATATATCTAGAAGTGATATTAGCTTTTATAACAAACTTATCACTAAATTCTTCAACTTTTAAAATAGTGGTTTGTTTAACATTTATTTCATCAAACATTTGAACTTGATTACTATTGTTTAAATTATTTAATCTAAGTTTAAAATTATTATAAACTGTATCACTAACAAAATGTTTAATTCTATCTATATTGTTCGTTGTAAGGCTTAAATGTAATTGAATAAAAACATTATTAATGTTAGTTATAAATTTACTCTCTGAAAAATTATTATCGAATTTTGTCAAAATATCCATATTATCTACCTCAAAATAATTATATCATAATTTTATGCAAATTCATGTTATAATTGTACTAGGTGATTGAATTGAGAATAATGAAATTTTTGGCAAGAAATGCAGAAGTAACAATACTAGTATTAATTATTTTTTATGTATTTTTCACTCTAACAGTTATGTATGAAAATAAAATAGTTAAGTTAAAAAATGACTTAATAAATAAAAACGAATGTATTAGTGAAGATAGTTTATATTTTCAATTAAATGGAGATAATCAGTATAAAATCAAAGTAACTTTTGGTAAAAAGATTGCAGAAGGTTATATACAGGTTCAGTATAACGATGTAACTACTGTGTTGCAGTTAAATCCTATTACAGTAAATAAAATAATAGAAAATGCGAGATATTTATTAATAATAGAAAATACAAGTAATTATAATGTAATAAAATCTAATTTACAGGAATTAATTAGTGTTAATAAATTATTATCAATAGAACAAGAGGTTTAGTATGGTAGTGTATGTAAAAAATATGTATAAGAAATATGAGGAAATAGTTAATTATTTAATAGTTGGAGTTCTTACTACTGTTGTTAGTTTAAGTGCGTATTATTTATGTGTTGTAACTATTTTAGATCCAAATATAGGTTGGCAATTACAAGTAGCAAATATAATATCATGGGTATGTGCTGTAACTTTTGCTTATATAACTAATAGAGTATTTGTATTTAAAAGTAAAAATAAGAATATATTTAAAGAGATATGTTCATTTACGTCATCAAGAGTAATTACTCTTCTTATGGACATGTTTGCTATGTTTATTATAGTTACTGTTTGTAACGGCAATGATAAAATAGGAAAATTGGTATCTCAAGTAATTGTAACAATAGGCAACTATATATTAAGTAAACTATTTGTCTTTAAGGGCGACAAAGTTGAAAAATAAACTTGATGTTCTTGTATTTGAACATCATTTTCCGGCAAATATTCCAAGAAAAATACACTTGTTTTTATTAGATTTAATAGAAAAAACGTGTGAATTAAATGATACTGTATATCCTATAAATGGTGTTTCAAAAGGTAGTCTAGTAAGCCTTAGTCTAAGAAAAGAAAGTGATGATATTATCTATATATCAGGTTTTTTTAATATTGATAAGGAAAATAGATGTATTGAAGGAGAAATATACATAGATAAGAACACTATATACATTGATAGTTTAATTACAAGATTAGGTGACATTAAGTCTGATGAAAAGAAAGTTTACCGAGTACTTGATAAGTTTACTTTGTTAAATAAAGTGATAAAACACGAGATTATATGTAGTAATAGAAAAAAGGACAACTGCTATTATAAAGTAAAAGTTAAATAATATATATTGGGGGAATATAAATGGAAAAGATTATGCTTACAGTTGATAGTGGAGTTAATAAAGTTGATAATAATGTTGATGTAATACCTGTTCAAATACTATGCGATACTGATGGTAAACAGTATCTAGATGGTATTGATATTAATAATAAAAAAATAATTGAGGATTTAGAAAAAGGATATACTTATAAAACTTCTTCTCCATCATATGAAAGTTATGAAAGTGTTTTTACAAAACATTTAGAAAATGGTATGGATGTTATTCATTTAGGCATGAGTAGTGGTATTAGTGAAGGAAGTTATAATCTTTCTAACTTGGTAGCCAATATGGTTAACGAAGATTATGATAATAATGTATATGTAGTAGATACACTAAATGCAACAACTGGAGGTATAATAATATCAGATTATGCAAAAAAACTAATAGATAGTGGACTTCCTACTTTAGAGATTATTGATAAATTAGAAGAGTTTAAAAAATATATTAAAACTAATTTCTTTATACCGAATCCTGATGGTTTTATAAGAAGTGGTCGTAATAAAACAGATATGTCTACTGTAGAAAAAGCGAAACTTATTTTAGCTAGTGCTGCAGTAAGAACTGGTTTTAAGTTTAAAGTTCAGTTTAATAGTAATGGTAATTTAGTTCAAGATGGTATTTTAAGAGGTAAGACGCATAATTGTTTTAGACAGTTAGTAGCAACCATTGTAAATGAACAAAATGTAGAAGACTATGATGATAATTTAATAGTGGTAGGTAATGTTCTAAAAGATAAAGTTGAAATGGATGAAATAAAGGATTATATAAAATCACTAAAGTATTTCAAAGAATTAATTGAAAAGGATTTTCCTTCAGCAGTAGCAGCCTATGGGTGTAGGGATTTATGTGGAATAAGCTTAGTTAAGAAAATGAAATAGGGTGGAAAAATGAAAAAGACTTTATTAATTTGCTCAGATATAGAAGGTACATATAATGCACTAGATAATAGCAAAAAGATAGAAATGTTAAGAAGTATAGAAGAGATAAAGAAAAATTTAGGACTTGATCAAACTGTGTTTTGTTTTGTATCTAGTGCTTCTTGTAAAGAAATAGGAGAGTTAGTTAATAATAATTTACTTCCCATTTTAGAAGAATCTAAATTAGATACTGTTGTAGGACCTCAGTTTGGTATAGATGGTTATATATATGAAGGAAGTAGCCCAAAGAAAATAACTAAAGATAGTGCCAAAGGTACACAAATGGCTGGGCTAGTTAATTCGTTTAACACTATTATTCCGAATTCACAAGTGAAAAATTTTATATATATAGACGATTATCCTAATGTAAATCCCGTTTTATTTTTAATGAATATTGATAAGGAAAATAAAGATTTAGAATCTGTAACTTTTCTAGTAAAAAGAGATGACTTTAGTCAGTTTATTGATAAAGATAGTTTTCGTTTTAATATTAATATTATCCAAAATAGAACAACTGATTTTGCAGTAGTTGGTATGGAAGAAATAAATAGTATATTTAATGATACAAAAAAAACAAGGTAAAACTTGTTTTTTTTGTATAAAGTTTACTTGAAAGTAACTTTTTGTATAAAAACTATTTATTTATTTGATTTTAGCGTGTATAATTCAAATTGTAGAAATCAAATAATATTTAATCTTGAAAGTGTAGTTTTGACAAAAAGAAAAGTTTGTGGTAGTATAAGCGGCATTAGAAAAAGAGGGAATAATATGAATTCTAAAGAAATAATGAAAAATGTGAAAATACAATTATCTAAAAATGGTGTACTTATCAGTAATTTAGTTACATATGCATTGTTGTTTAAAAATTTAAAAAGTCACTATAAAGTAGTTAAATCAGACGAATTAAGCAAAAAAAAGGAAATAAACACGCCTTATTTATGCTTAGAAAAATTATTATTAGAACACCCAGAATTAAAAAACACAGTAGCAATTAATCAAGATAAAGAAATGACATTTTTGGAAATGCAAGAAGAAATAAACAATTTAAAGAACTATCTACACTATGTTATTGGCTCTGAAAAAGGAGAGAGAATTTCTGTATGTGCTGCTAGTTCAATAGAAGGTATAGTTTCATTCTTTGCTATGAATAGTTTAGGATTAGTTAATGCTAGAATTTTCAATGGTTCAAAAGATGAAAAAATAAAAAACAACATATTAAATTTCAACTCAAAAACTATATTAATAGATGAAAATAATATCGATGTATTAAGTAATATAATTGCTAGTACAGAAGTTAAAAATGTTATAGTTATGTCAAAATGCGATATATCAAAAATTAACAATTTTAAAAAAATGAATCCAAGTATAGTAATTGAAACATGGGAAGAAGTCCAAAGAAAAGGTAGCGAAATAAAAGAAAATTATGAAGAAGAAGTATATAGTAATGATATTGCTTCAATACTTTATACAAGTGGTTCAAGTGGCGAACCAAAACCTATTTCTATACCTAATAGAGTATATACTAACATGGTTAAAACTGTTTCTAATACAACTAATGAAAAAGTTGCTAATGGTGAAAGTGTATTAGGTGTTGTTTCTCATGAATATCCATATGCTGCAATCAATAGTACAATAATGATTTTACTATTAGGTAAAACTTTAATAATGCCAGCTCACAGTGAAGGTGCAGCTTTAGATTTTAACAGCTTGTTTGAAAAAGAACCTAATAAAATACAAGCTATACCAAGTTTTTATAAATTATTAGATAAAGAACTTGCAGAAAATACTTCTATGAATAATTCTGATAGAGAAAATATGATTCAAAAATTATCTGAACTTAAATACATCGTTTCTGGTGGTGAGCCTTACCAATTAGCAGAGAAAAAAGAATTATTAAAAATGTTTATGGGATTAGGTTATTCACCATTATTAATAGATGGTTTTGGATTTGGTGAAATGGGTAGTGCTACTGCACTTAAATTTGGTCTTAGTAAATACTTTTTACTTATGAATGGTATAGAGGCAAAAGCTATTGATCCAAAAACTAAAAAAGACTTACCAAAAGATCAAGAAGGTATTTTATGCCTTTCTGGTCCAACCATAGCAGAGGATTATTATAATAACGAAAAAGCTACAAAAGAGTCTTTTGTAACTGATGAAAATGGTAAAAAGTGGTTTGTTTCTGATACTTTTGGATCAGTACATGGTATTGCCGGAAGATTAATTAAACTAGGTGGAAGAATAAGAGAATGTTTTATTACAAGCGATGGTAAAGGAAATTTCGTTAAAGTTTATTCTGGTAATGTAGAAAATGTAATACTTTCTACAGGGTTAGTTGAAGATTGTATAGTTGTTCAATCTGACTCAGGAGCTGTTCCAAGCCCAGTAGCTTATATTTCATTAAAGAGCGACTGTAATTTAACTAAAGATGAAATAATTAATATTTTAATAAATAAATGCTCATCTTTAGAAGATTTCTCTCAACCCACACAAATAAATATAGAAGATACAATAAAAAGAACAGATGCAAATAAAAAAAATTATACTTATTATAAAGAAAAACAATTGATAAAATAGTAGTTAAGCATTCACTTAAAGTGAATGCTTTTTCTATATAAAATATTTAATATAATTTTCACATAATTAAAAAATATGTTATAATATGTCATAGTGATAGATAATAGAGGAATGATTATATGGAAACAATATATTTTCAAATTTTTGGGTTATTAGATATTATATTATTAATATGGGCATACTTTTCTAAGAAGAGAATAAACAATTATGAGAATAGAATATATAAGTATATAGTTATAACAAATTTTATAGGTCAGTTATTACATATTTCATGTTTTTTTACTATAAGAAATATGGATGTTTTTCCTTTGTTTAACGAAATAGTTTCGAAAAGTTATTTAATTTATTTGGTAATATGGTTATTATTAAATGTTATATATATATTAACAATCTCAATTATTCAAGATAGTGATGATGATAGTTCTAAAAACAAAAAATATAGTGGTATAAAGTATTTCTTTTTTATTGTATCAACTTTATCAATGATATTTATTGCTCTATTACCAATATATTATAATAATGATAGTACTGGGCTTTATACTTATGGACCAAGTGTTAATTTTATTTATATAATGTCTTCTATATCAATTGTTATTACGTTAATGTGTATTTTGATAAAGAGAAAGAATATAAAATTAAAGAAAATATTGCCATTAATATCATTTATACTTATGGCAGCAATTGTAATGTTAATTCAACATTATAATCCGCAATTATTATTAATGACATCAATGGAAACATTTATTACACTTTTAATGTATTTTACAATAGAAAATCCTGATATGAAAATGATTGAGCAACTTAATATTGCTAAGGAACAAGCTGAACACGCTAATAACGCAAAAAGTGATTTCCTTTCAAGTATGAGTCATGAAATTAGAACTCCTCTTAATGCTATAGTAGGTTTTTCTGAATGTATAAAAGATGCTGACACTATTGATGAAGCTAAAGAAAATGCTACTGATGTAATAGGGGCTTCAGCAACTCTCCTTGAAATAGTAAACGGAATTCTTGATATATCTAAAATTGAAGCAGGTAAATTAGAAATTATAAGTTCAGATTATGATAGTAAAGAATTATTTGAATCAATTAGAAAACTTAGTATTGCTAGACTTGGTGATAAAGCTCTTGATTTTAGAGTTTCAATTGCTAATGATATACCACCTGTTTTATATGGTGATCATTCTAATATTAAAAAGGTAATAATAAATTTATTAACAAACGCTATTAAATATACAGAAACAGGTTTTGTTGATTTTAAAGTAATGTGTGTTAATATGAATAATATATGTAGATTAGTTGTTTCAGTAGAAGACTCAGGACGCGGTATTAAGAAAGAAAATATAGATAAATTATTTACTAAATTTCAAAGGCTTGATGAGGATAGAAATACTACTATTGAAGGAACTGGTCTAGGACTTGCTATAACTAAGCAATTAGTGGAACTTATGGGTGGAAAAATTGTAGTTCAAAGTATTTATGGCGAAGGGTCAAAATTTACAGTAGCCATA
The DNA here is from genome assembly GCA_023460995.1 of Bacillota bacterium. Lineage (GTDB taxonomy): Bacteria > Bacillota_I > Bacilli_A > RF39 > UBA660 > RGIG4266. The sequence goes on from JAEWOE010000003.1 coordinate 357,017, forward strand.
GATCAAAGAATTGAAAATAAACCACTTGAAGAGATTAATAAAAAAGTTGCTCCTATTGAAGCAAAAATAGATTTAGCTGGTAAAAACATATTAGTAGTTGATGATAATAAACTTAATTTAAAAATTGCTAAAAAGTTGTTGTCATACTATAATCCAACTATTATTACTGTCGAAACAGGAAAAGAATGTATAGATTTAATTAAGTCAGGAACAAAATATGATTTAATTTTAATGGATGACATGATGCCTCATATGAATGGTATAGAAGTTTTAAACGAATTAAAAAAACTTCCTAATTTTAGTATTCCGGTTGTTGCTTTAACAGCAAATGCTCTTACTGGTATAAGAGAAAAATATTTATCCGAAGGCTTTAATGATTATTTATCAAAACCAATTGATCGAAGTGAATTATTTAGAATATTAACAACATATATAAATGATATTACTGTAAAAGAGGTTATAATTCCTGAAGAACCTAAAGTTGCTACTTTAGCAGTTTCTCCTATAGTAGCTTCAGAAAATAATTTAGCACCTAATATTGCAGTATCTGCAACTCCACAAACATCTACTCAGCTAGATTTAACTAGCAAAAGAATCTTAATAGTTGATGATAATAAACTCAATATTAAGATAGCAACAACAGTTTTAAAGCCATATAATCCAACAGTTGAATTTGTCCTAAGCGGAAAAGAATGTATAGATAAGATATTAAATAATGAAAAGTATGATTTAATATTTATGGATGATATGATGCCTGAAATGAGCGGAGTAGAGACTTTCAAAAAGATTCAAGAATTAAAAACATACGAAAGACCAATTGTTGTTTTAACAGCTAATGCTGTTGACGGTTCACGTGAAAAATATTTAGCTGATGGTTTTGATGATTATTTATCTAAACCAATAATAAAGTCTGAATTTGATAGAGTTTTAAGAACATTTATTAAGTAATAAAAGTTTAGATTTTATCTAAACTTTTTTCTTAATAATATTATATGAGG
>JAEWOE010000004.1 GCA_023460995.1 Bacillota bacterium
AGAATTAAATAAACAAGAAGATATTAAACTATAAATTCTAGTTATTAAATATTACTTTTTGGTCATTATATAGTAGAAAAAAAGTGCTATAATTGTAATGTTTGAGGTGGTAGTATGAAAAATATTAAAGGTAAAAGTTTATTAGTTTTGCTACTTACTAGTATTATGCTTTATTTTATATTAAAGGATGATTTTACTAATGTAGCGGAAATATTTAAATATACAAATATAATTTGGCTTATAGTAGCAATTTTAGTTTACTATTTAGGTTCTTTAATTCAAACTATATCATTAAAATTAATTATAGACCAATATAAGAAGGATTATTCATTGTTTAAAGCATTTAGATTAAATGTTATAACAAACTTTTTTAATGGTATAACGCCTCTTGCACCGGATATTAGGAGGTTGTTCCCGCTATCGTCATCATAATAATTTTAAGGAAGGTGCATTAAATTATATAAACAGTTAAAAATAGATTGTTACCTAAAGAAAGGGGCAATCTATTTTTATGTTAGAATTAAAGACAATAAGACATTTGAAAGGCAATAGAAATTTTTAATTTTTTAATATTAATTTAGTCTTAAAACCAATAGATGGTAAGATATTAGAGATTAAAAAAAATATAAATAAAATTAAACCAACCATCTATGAAATATCACACATCAATTTAATTATTCATCACTATGCTTGTGCTTTGTAATTAATTTAGAAATTGTAAACAAAACTTCTTATGAAGGAATAACATTAGGTTCTTAAGACAATTGAGTAATTGGCATATATTTAATAAAGAATCTATGTTCGAAATAGTAATGGAAGATAATCAAAAGAGAATACATTCCCTTTTCCACCTTTATCGTCTTGCCAATAGTGTAGTGTGTTACTCTATTGATAACCAATAGATAATTATATTTTATTGACTAAGATTATTGTATAAAAAAAGTGTTTAAATAAAATTATTGTATATTGTATTAAAAATAAAGAAATGGTAGAATTATGTTGTAGTATGTAGTAAAAAAATAGAGAGGTGAAAAGGATTGAAAGATGGAAGAAAAAAAAGAACAAAGAATAATGAAATTGGAAAATATTAGTAAGACTTATAAAACCAAGAACAAAACAGTTAAGGCTTTATTAGATGTAAATGCAGATTTTTATAGCAATAATTTCTATGCAATTAGGGGTCATAGTGGGAGTGGAAAATCGACACTAATTAATATACTTGGTTTTATTGATACATTCGATAATGGAACATACGATTTGTATGGATTGAATGCAAAAAAGTATAATGATGTAGAATTGTCTAAATTAAGAATGAAAAACATTGGTTTTATTTTTCAGGAATTTCATTTAAATCCAACTTTAAAGGCTTTTGAAAATGTTATGGTTCCTATGTTGATTAATAAACATATTGATCCAAAAGATAGGAAAGAAAGAGCAATAAAGTTATTACAGAGTGTAGGATTAGGGGAAAGAATTGATCATTTTCCAAAAGAACTGTCTGGTGGGGAACAACAAAGGGTTGCTGTTGCCAGAGCATTAGCGAATAATCCTAATATTATTTTAGCAGATGAACCTACAGGAAATCTTGATGAAAAAAATGAAAAGGAAATTTTTAAGTTATTAAGGGAATTATCAAAAAATGGAAAATGTGTAATTGCTGTAAGTCATAGTGATTATGTCAAAGATTATGCTGATAAACTTTATAAAATTGCGGATGGCAAATTGGTAGGTGATGATAAATGAGTATAAAAGATTATTTCAAAATGTCATCACTTGCTATGATTAGAGGAAAAAAGAAATTAAGTTATATTTTAGTTATTTTAATTTTAGTTATTTTAAGTTTGGTATTATTTGTATTTAGACACAATATTGAAAAAATAATATATAATACTCTTACTAAAGATATAGGGTATAGAACTATTGTTACTGGCTTTAGAACTGAAGCTGGTGGATTTTCAGTAGGTGAAAACGAGACCTCTGATGTGTTAAAACTAGAGAATGATATAAAAAACGATATAGAAATTTTTCTAAATATGGAACAAGTTTTAGACGCATTTAGTAGTAATAACTGGAGTACTGTTTTGGTTAGTAATTTAGCAGATGAGAATATTGATGGAACTGTAACCTTACTACGTGGATCTATTAAGATTCTTCCATCGATTATGGCTGGAAGAACATTTGAAGAAGGCGAAACCGGTGTTGCAATTTGCCCGGAGCAGTTTTATCCGAATTTTGAGCCGCTACAAATTGATAAAAATAAAATAATAGATGGACATACATTATTAAATACCTCTTTTACTGTCGAATATAACGATTATATATTAAATGATCTTCGCAGACTAGAAAAGAACCAAACTTTTACAAAAGAATTTAAAATAGTTGGTTTATACGATAATTCACAAAGAATGAATGATAATGGTGTATGCTATATATCTGTAAAAGATATAACAGAAATTACTAATACAGAAAATGCTTGGAACAAATCAACTGTTCCAACTTTAGTCGCTGTTATTAATAGCGTAGATAATGTAGATGATGTAATTAATCAAGCAGAAAAACTTGGCTTTGAAAATATATCATTGGGTTCTGGTCTTAATATGGAATTGATTAGTATAATTCGTTTATCCATTGTTGGCGTATTTTTACTAGTGCTATTTACAATTATTATATTAACTTCTGCTTATGTAAAAAAGAAAATTAATAGGGAAGAAAAAATGATAGGCGTGTTAAGAACCTACGGTTATTCAAAAAAAACGATTAAGTATTTATATGTTTTAGAAATATTAATGACTAATTCATTTATTTTTATAATAGGAATAATAATATTTTTAACATCGTATTTTATCGCACTTCAAAATGTTGCTATTCTAGTTACAGCAAGTTTTATAATTGGTGGAATTACAATTGGTAGTTTGTCTTTAATATTTACTTTCTTAATTACTGTTGCGCTACCATGTTTTATTACAGCATTCCAAATAAATAAGAAATGCAGTCAAGATATTATAAGATTAATTGGGAACGAGGAGTAAGTCGTGATTTTACTAAAAGGATTTTTTAGGCATAAATCAACTAAAATATATTTAATTGTATTTACAACTTTGATAGTGACTATAACAGTTCTTTTTAACTTTATTAGTTATTACTCCGATATCGTAACTAAAACATATCAGGAGAATTCATATTTTTTAATTACAAGCGACAAAGATAATTATAAAGAGGTTAGTAATCAAGAATATGTAATCAACCTGAAAGATGTTATATTATTTGAACCGGATTTTTCAAGTGATTTTCTAGAAAATCAAGATGTTACTTGGTCGAATTTACTAGATCTTAATAATGATTTTATGATTGCTATTTCAAGTGAGAAAGATAGCATAGTATTAGCAGATAATCAAATTGCTTTTGGAATACCAAAAGATATATTAGAAAATTTTGATGATATTTATGATTTAAAGACACGAAAAGCAGCTTTTAAGATTGAAAATAACATAACAAAGTTTGTATTAAAAGAAATATATGAGTCGAATTTTTCACGAACTTTAATTTCTTATAATATGTTTCAAAAATTGTTAGCAAATAGAAATTTATATAGTTACATTTTTTCTATAGATGATTATAGTAAAGTTGATCATATAAAAAAGTCTTTGAGTGAGATTAAAGGAGTTCAGGAAGTAAAGTTTATTCAGACATATCAAAGTGAAGCATCATTTAATGCAATAAAAGAATTAAAAGACGTTATTTCTATGTTAAAATATGTGAGCTGGATTTTTACTTTTGCTTTCCTAATTCTATTTTTTATTATAACTAAAAATATTGTTAGTGATGAAATTGAAAGAATGAGTCTAGAGAGATTATTAGGATATAATAAAAATCAGATCAAAAAATATCTAACTATCAAACTAGGAACTTTAAACATAGGGATATTTTTGCTTTCTACTAGTAGTTATATTTTTATAAATATTTTGATTAAAGATATTCTTGAAATTAGTATTGACCTATTCAATATTGGCACATTATTAAGTATATATATAGTTTTATTTTTAGTTTCGTTATTTTTTTGTTTGTTTTCAGTAATAAAAAAATAAACTTATTAAAAGTTTATTTTTAATATAAATCATATTGACCAAATTATAAAGAAATGGTATATTAATATTAACAGAATAATGCAGTATTGCATCTATGTAAAGTAGTAAAAATTTTAACGAAAGGAGGATAATTTTCAATGAAAAAATTACTTACTGGAGTAGTTACTGCTATTGCAATAGGATTCTTTTGTATAATTGGTGTTCATGCATGGACTGTTGCATTTGATGCATACGGCAAATTTTATGAACAAACTGGGAATATTACAGGTACTATTTATCAAGAAACATATATGCTAAAAAAATTCACACAACCTATAATGAAAGTTCGTATGATAGCGTACAAACCGGGGTTCTTAGGAATAGGTTGGAGTCAAATCGGTGAAGCGGTAGACTGCAATGCTGGAGAAGGCATTGGCGACATCAATAGATCATGCTTAAACACTAGAGCCAATAGTGGAACTAACAATATTAGAACTACTTGGGAACAAATAACAAGTGGACAAATGTCAGCCACTATTGATAGATGGTAATAGTTATTAGATATATTTAAGAGCATAGCAATGTTGATGCAAACAGCATTGCTTTTTTTTGCTTGAAAAACAATAATAACATCTTTAAAAAGATAAGTAACTTGCTTTTGTAAAGGCGAAACAAACTCTAACACAATATTTGTATATTTAGTATACTATTACGCAAAAGTGGGGGACATACAAAAGGTCCTAAAAAACGAGTAAAAACAGATGATGATAATCTAATAAATTCTCTAAATGTATTGATAGATGGAGAATTAAATAAACAAGAAGATATTAAACTATAAATTC
>JAEWOE010000005.1 GCA_023460995.1 Bacillota bacterium
ACTGGACCTACCGGACCAACTGGATTAACTGGTGACATCGGGCCTACTGGACCTACTGGACCTACCGGACCAACTGGATTAACTGGTGACATCGGGCCTACTGGACCTACTGGACCTACCGGACCAACTGGATTAACTGGTGACATCGGGCCTACTGGACCTACTGGACCTACCGGACCAGTAGGTGCTGGAGCAGTAATTCCATTTGCATCAGGTGAACCCATTGAACCAACAACAATTGCGTTAGGGCTTGCTGGATTACCTGCACTTGTTGCTTTTGGTAACAGTGCACTATTAACAACTGTTCTTGGTGGCGCAATTGATTTAACAGGAGCGGTTGGAGTGGCAGAAAATATGTCATTCTCTACTCCAAGAGATGGCACTATAACTGACTTAACAGCATATTTCAGTACAGTTGCTGCCTTAGCATTAGTAGGAACAACAATAACTGTTACTGCCCAATTATATAGTTCAACAACTCCAGATAATATATTTACAGCTATACCTGGAGCAATAGTAACATTAGCACCAGCATTAACAGGTATACTTGCAATAGGAGCTATAAGTTCAGGAACTACAACTGGTCTTTCAATACCAGTAACTGCTGGTACAAGATTATTATTAGTATTTAGTATAACTGCTGCAGGAGTATCATTAATTAACACTGTAATCGGTTATGCAAGTGGTGGAGTTAACATAGCATAATATATTAAATAAAAACCTGAATATTTCAGGTTTTTTGTTTACAAAATAATTTTTTTAATTAAATCCTTTTCTATAAAGAACATATAATATAAAGAAAAAGAAAAGTGAGGAATTAAATGAAAAAGAAAATTTGTGTCTACACAATATGCAAAAATGAAGAGAAATTTGTAGAAAGATGGGTTAATTCGGCTAGAGAAGCCGATTTGTTGGTAGTTGGTGACACCGGTTCTCTAGATGAATCAGTTGATAAACTTGAGAATTTAGGAGTGATTGTCTATAAATTAGATATTAATCCTTGGAGATTTGATGTTGCCCGCAACAAAGTTCTAGAGCTTATTCCAGGAGATGTAGATATTTGTGTTTCATTAGATATGGATGAGGTTTTAAGTACTGGTTGGAGAAAAATAGTTGAAGAAAATTGGAAGGATGATACAACACGTATTGGATATGTATATAACTGGAACTTTGATGAATACGGAAATCCTATAACTACTTTTATATCTAATAAGATTCATGAAAGGAAATCGTATAAATGGACTCATCCTGTACATGAAGTACTTGAGTATATTGGAGATAAAATAGAAAAAATTGAATTTGGAGGCGGAATTCACATTGATCATCATTCTGATCCGACAAAGTCAAGAGCGCAATATTTAGACTTATTAGAATTATCTGTTGAAGAAAAACCAGATGATGATCGAAATGTTCATTATTTAGGTAGAGAATATATGTATCGTAGAATGTACGATAAATCTATTGAAATGCTAAAAAAACATTTAGAACTTAAAACAGCTACTTGGAAGGATGAAAGATGTGCTTCAATGCGCTTCATAGGAAGATGCTATATAGGTCTTAAAGATTATTCTGAAGCTAAAAAATGGCTTGATTTAGCAATATTAGAAGCACCATATCTAAGAGATCCCTATGTTGAAAGAGCATTACTTGCGTACATTGAAGAAGATTGGGAATCAATAGAAAGAAATTGTAATCAAGCATTAAAAATTAAGGAAAATCAAAAAACATACATAAATGAACAATTCAGTTATGATTATACAATTTATGATTTACTATCTTTAGCTTGTTATTATAGAGGAAATTATGATGAAGCCTATAAGAATATTAATTTAGCTTTAGAAATGAATCCCAAAGACGAAAGATTATTAGAAAACAAAAAATTAATATGGAATAAAATAAGTTCAGTATAAACTGAACTTATTTTTTAACTTATTTACTCTTTATTTCTTCTAGCTCTTCCTTTACTTTATTAAAGAAAGAATCTAATAATTTTTGTGGCTCTTCCCTAGCCATGGGAAATAAATTAGCACCATCTAAAAAGCCATCTACTATTTTCAAATTATAATAAATTGATACATTAAAATCTTTTATTTCACTGCAAAATGCATACATACTTTCCTTTTGCTCTTCTGTTATAGCATCAGGCATCATAAAAAATCCTGTTTTACCATACTTTTTAGCATCTTTTGTTGCATTTAGAAAAACAACAGAGCCTAATCTAGAAATTAGATAAGCCGCTATTTCAGGGGCATGTCTATTATTTAAGACTTTAAACATATCAATATCAGAATATTTACTATCTATGTATTCTATAAGATAATCAATATGATTTAAATCTCCAATCCGAAGATCACCATATTTTTCGATTTTTCCTACTTCTATATTTCTTTTACTGTCATCATTTCCATAGATAATAGCAAATTTATAATTTTCCATTAAATTCCACCTGCTCATTTTAATTTATCAAATTATGAATTAGTTATATTATACTATTTTAATCATTAGTAATCAACATTTGTCATTTTAGCATTCTTTAATACCTGAAAATTACCGCCTGTACTATCTCCTAAAAATACATAACTTGTAGATGCTGTTAATGTATAAGAAACAGATATAGTTCCAGTAGCATTTGATATATTTTTTACACCAGAAGTCCTACCATGATTTCCTACTAACATCTCTATAACTGTAGAATTATTTTTTGTATATTGAGGATTAAAAATAGTAAACTCTACAACTATATTAGGTGAGCCTAGAGTACCACTTGATGATGCTGTTCCTTCATACCTAATTCGTACATATTTTGAGGTTGAGTAGTATGAAACCCGCTGATAAGAATTATCTGAACCACCAAATATGATTTTACTATAAGCCGGATTACTTGCTGATAAACCAGAGTAGCTACTTGATCCTCCACCAAATGTTATGTATGAGTTTGAACCAACATAAACAGAATTATATGATGTTCCAAACATATTAACAGAGAATGGTAGTGAGACTGATTTGAATGTATCATCACCACTTGCATTTTGAATACCAGTCCAACCGGCTGGTGGATAAGTTGCGCCAGAGATACCATAAACTGGTAATCTGTTTTCCATAATGTAGTCATAAGAAGTAAATTCTGTAACATTTACGATTCTTGTTACTGGAGTTGCAGCATTTCCATTACTATCAGTAGCATTATAAGTAATTGTATAAGAACCTATTACTGAAGTATCAACTATTCCAGTTGACGTCGCTGTTAAATTGGAATCATAATTATCTGTAACTGTTACTCCTGCATCAGTATAAGTAAATCCTAAAGTAGCACTAGCTGGATTACTTCCTTTTAAAGTTATAACTGGTGGTGTTGTATCAACCACCCTAACAGTTCGCACAGCCGTTACTGAATTACCTATATAATCACTAACACTATACGTCACTGTATAAGTTCCTAATATATTTGTAATGACTGTACTAGTTGCTGAAATTTTATCTGTTATATTTCCATCTTCAACATCAGTCGCCGTAGCGCCTTGGTCATTATAAATACTACCCGCTTCAATAGTAATAGAACTATTACCATTTATTGTCAAAACTGGGTCATTTTTGTCTTCATATACATATGTTGGTGTTATATTTATTGTTTTATCGTCTCCGTTATTATAAAATGCCGAAGATGAAACTGATACTGATGAAGGCATATTATTGATAACAGCATTTCCTTGTGCAATAAAGTTATTAGAAAAAGCTTGATCACCAATAGAATTAACACTACTTGGAATATTAATACTATTTAACTTATTAGCAGCAAATGCTAACGTTTCTATTGAAGTTACAGTGCTTGGTATTGTTACATTAGTCAAATTTACATTATATAATGCTTTTTCACCTATTACAGTAACATTATTTGGTATTATAATATCTGAAACTTTTGCTCCACCATAACTAACTAAAACATTATTAGTTGTACCATCACTATTACGTCCGAGTATAAAAGCTGATGTATCAGATAATTTATTTCCATTAAATGCGGCAGCACCAAGTGAAGTAACACTATTTGGTATTGATAGACTATTTATTTGGTTTTTAAAGAACGCCCCTTCACCAATAGTGGTAATACTGCTTGGTAAATTTAGTGTACTAATTAAGTTATTAGCAAAAGCTCCATTAGCTATTGTTTTTAAGGTAGATGGAATGGTTAAATTTTCTATGTAATTATATTCAAACGCATTTTCTCCATCAATAGATGTAATACCATTAGGAATCACTAAACTAGTTAAAGAATTACCATAAAAAGCTCTATTTCCTATACTAGTTAAGTTTTTTGATAGTTTCAAGCTAACTAATTGATTTTGATAGAAAGCGCTATCTCCTATTGAAGTAACACTATCCGGTATATTTAATTCTTCTATTTGACAATCATGAAAAGCGCCATAACCTATTACTTTTGCTCCATCTGGTATAGTTAACTCTTGTACTACACTACCATCAAAAACAAAGGAGTCCATTGTCTCTAAACTACTTGAAAGTCTTACTGTTGTTATTTGATTATTGCCAAAAGACTGAAAATCTAGCGTTCTAACACTATCTGGAAGAATTACTGAAGTTATATTATTATCTAAGAAAGCAAATCTTCCTATTATTTCTACACCATCTAGTATTTCAAGATTATTAATTTCACTTCTTTCAAAAGCAAATTCGCCTATATTTTTAGCACCAACAATAAGTTTATCTATTACTGCATTTTCAAATGCATGATGATCGACAGTTTGAACAGATGTTGGTATTGATACCTCTCCAAAGCTACCAGCAAAAGACTGATAACCAACAAATGTTACAGTGTCTGGTAATATTGCAGACTCTATATTTGATGCACTTGGTGAGTAAAAACTAAACTCATTTATTGTTTCTATTCCATCAAGAATTGTAAGTTTTTCTAGTGAATCAAGGTCTCCAAATGAAAAGTAATTAATTATTTTTGCTCCTACAGTTAGATTAACTATGCCACTATTTTGAAACGCATGTGATACAACTTCATCTACCGTCGATGGAACAATAACATCTTTTAAATTTTGACAAGACTGAAATGCATTGTAAGGTACAGTCTTAATACCACTTGGTATTTTAATAGAAGTTACCCCAGATAACTGAAAAGCACCATCACCAAGCGTAGTAAGACTTTCTGGTAAATTAACTTCTTTTAAACTTGAACTAGCAAAAGCATAAGTTCCTATTGTTGTGACTGTATTAGGGATATAAACTTTGTCCAGATTAGACATAGATGCGAATGATGTCATACCAAGTGATGTTACAGTTACACCATTAATTTTACTTGGAATATTCACAATCATATTAGAAGAATTACAATACTGTGAACTAGTATTATATCTAACTATTGTGCCAGTTGATGAATCAAATTCAAAACAGTAATCTGGAGTATACCAACCACTATCGGATACTTCAATAGTTCTAACTTCCTTAGCTGTATTTCCTAATGAATTTGTGACAGTATAAACTACTGTGTATGTTCCATATTTGTTCGGGTTTAAATCTGTTGTTACTTTTATTTTAGATGATACATTACCATCATTTTTATCTATAGCAGTTGCTCCAGCATCTGTATATGTTGATCCTTTTGCAATGTAAACTGTTTCATCTCCAATTAAAGTTATATCTGGTCTTATATTATCAACCACTAAAACAGGCCTAAAACCATAAGAATCAGTTGGAGTACCATCGCTATAAAACGTATTATATATTCCAGCAACACTGTTCATAGAAAAATTTCCACCCTTTGTAAAGAAAGGTCCAGAAGAATACGGATAAACTATATAGTCATTATACCAATTAGAAGTACCAGTACCTGTTGTTCCTACTTCATATAAAGCATCACCATATTTCTTAGATGCTAATTCAAAACTATAAGATTGTCTATCATATGTATCAAAAGTATATATATCCTTATATTTGCTTTTTGCATTATAAATAGAGCTAGACTCAAGAGTTGGCAATACAAAAATATCAGACTTGTAATTAACATATGCTGCAGTAAATTCGAATAATCCCCCACTCATATCATATATACCCGTAGTATTACCAGTTGTACTAGCTTGCATACCATTTTCTGTTTCATAAGAATAAGATGTGCCAGGATTAGCAGATGCAGCATCCCCAGCGTTTCCAGTAATTAAATTAAAATTGTTATTAATCCAAACTTCATCATTTTTACCAATTGAAGATTGTGCTAAATAAGAAACTGCTCCCCACTCACTATTCTTAATTAAATGAGTATCAACTTCAGTTGTAATTGATTGCCATGCATATGAAGTATCTTTTTTTAAATTTAATGATGTAGTAAACGCGTTACTATTACTTATATACCTCCAAGCATTAGCATTAGGTAAAATCCTTAATGAAAGATTTGATAAATTGCAATCATCAAAATTTGCTGAAGAATAGCAATTACTATTTTGATCAGAACTAGCTTCAAATTTTGCTACCCAAATACCAGGTAAATCAATATTGTTAAATTTAAAAGCTGGATGAACAATATAATTAGTTTGTTTGTCATCTTCATAAGTTGGATCTTTGTCAACAATCGCACCATCACTTGTATTGTTACTTCTTCCCATTAAAAACTTAATATCTATAGTTCCTGCTGTTGAGCCATGAAACCCACTAGAAATCTTATATGCATATCTTGGAATCCATACCCACATAGCTAAAACATCATTCATATCTATTTCAACATCTGCGTGGTTGTATTTATCTTTTGCACTTGAATTAATGCTAATAGCATTAGCCCATTTCTTATCTTCATTTGTATAATCATACCATTCATTAGCATCAGTCTCGGTTGTTACCCATGAACTTCCATTCCATATAACAGGAAGCATCCCTGAATTTAATTTTGGAAGGTTTACTTCTTTATCATCATTATATTCATCGCGAATACTAATAGCTAAATCACAATCTAAATCAGTATCAACCATTTCGCTACAGCTAATACCTTTATTTATTGTTACTTTTTCATCTATATAGTCAACTTTATAATTATTAACACATAATGAAGCAGATTTTACCTCGCCATCACTATTTATAATTACTATACCTTTAGATGGTTTTGTGCCTTTAATATTTATAATAGACTCTAAACTAGAAACAGTATAACAACTTGGAATATTTTCACCATTTAAAATTCTTAAAGATATCATTTTTTCAACAGCATCAATATATTCTAAAACACTTATCTTTATTGACTCTTCTTTTGCTTGTGATACTAATTTAGAAATTATTGGAGTAGTAATTAACAATAATATTCCCAATATTAATATAATTGCGATTAATTCTATTAAAGTAAACCCTTTTTTTCTCATATACTTCACCTTCATAAAGCAAACACATACTACACACTTACTTATCTTAAATATATTATAACATACTTTAATTTTGTATGTTCAAAAATATTAGACTGATAAAGTATAAGTAAAAATATTTTATTACAATATAATAAATCATATAAGTATACAAGTCATATACTATAAACTATAACCTTATATTTCATATATTATTATGTAGGAGATGAAAAAGTGAATAAAAGAAAAACTTCCATCGTAATTATTACCTATAATAATTTAGATTACACAAAAGATTGTATAAGTAGCATAAGAAAATATACAAAAAAAGGAACTTATGAAATTATAGTTGTTGACAATCTTTCAAGTGATGGGACAAGACAATGGCTTAAAGAACAAAAAAATATAAAAATAGTATTAAATAATGAAAATATGGGTTTCCCTAAAGGATGTAATCAGGGAATTAAAAAAGCAAACCCTAATTATGATATCTTATTACTTAATAATGATACTATAGTTACCGAAAACTGGTTAGATAATTTAAATAAATGTTTATATAGTGATGATAAAATTGGAGCAGTTGGTGCCGTTTGTAATCATAATGAAAATTTGCAAGGAGTCAATTTTTCTTATGAAAATTTTGATATAATGCAGGAACTTGCGAAAGCTAATAATATATCAAATAAAGAAAAATGGGAAGAAAAAGTATTTCTAATAGGTTTTTGTATATTAATAAAAAGAAATGTATTAGAAGAAATTGGATATCTGGATGAAGAATATACTCCTGGTTATATAGACGATAATGATCTTTCGTTGCGTATAATAAAAAACGGTTATAAATTAATGTTATGCCATGATTGTTTTATACATCACTATTTAGGTTCAGCCTTTCGAAAAGATTTAACAAAATTCTATCCTATTCTTTCAAAAAATAGAGAATACTTTAAAAACAAATGGGGTTTTGAAACATTTGCTTTTGATGATATTAAATATGCGTCTTTGAAAATATTAGAAGATATGGACAAAAATGATTTAAAAGTGTTGGAAATACAATGTGGAATTGGAGCAACAAGTTTAAAAATAAAGAATAATCATCCTGATATTCAAATACAAGGAATAGATTCTAATGAAGATAAAATAGAAATAGCAAAAAACATAATACAAGCTTATCACTCACCTATTGGGCTATTTCCAGAAAATTTACAAAAAGACTACTATGATTTTATAATTATTGGAGATATATTAGAAAAGCTTGATAATCCAGAGAACTTTTTAAAAGATGCTTGGAGATATTTAAAACCTTGTGGCTCATTAATTGGAGAATTTTCAAACTCCTCACACTTCAATATAATAAAAAAGTTGCTAACTGATAACTGGTTTTACAATTCTACAGGAAAAAAAAATTATTTTACTTTAACCGATATGCATAAATTATGCCGAGAAACCGGATATAAAGATATATCTGTACTTCACTGGTATTCAGATACTGGTGAAGTTGATAATAATTTTATAAAAAGTTTGGGCAGTCTAGTTGGTGAAGAAAGACTATATTTATATAGGACATATTACTATTCATTTAGATTTCAAAAATAGAATTAATTATCAAATGTAAATAAGCAAAATAAAACTAGTCTTTACGACTAGTTTTTAGATACTTCAATACTTATTTGTTTAATACTTTGCAGTTATCGATTTAACATATTTTTTTGCACATGTTTCTTTTTTCAAAAGTTCACTAATTTGCTTCTTGTCCAAAGTTATTTCATCTAAAATTTTTTTAGTCCTATCATTTAAGTCAAAAAGAGTAAGTAAAGCAATAGCATCACTACCGTTTTTCTCTATAAATTGATCACCCATATTTCGAATAATTGTTTTATATATTTCAAGATATTCATCATTTGTAAGTTCCTCCTTAGTAGCAAAAATTAAGTTTTGAGTGTTTGAAAACATCAAATTATATCCGCTATTTTGAAAAACAATATATGATTTTTCCACTCCATTTTGATATCCATTGGGCTCAAAAATAAAACCATTTTCTTCACAAGCTAATCTAAAAGCTTCTTCTTTAGACATATAGGATTTTCTTTTTAACATAAAGTACCTCCATATGAAAATATTATATACCTGTTTTACTTTAAGTCAATATCTATAGATGTACTATCTTTGATAATATATTTACCGTAATATACATTATTGGCAGGTCCTCTCATTATAACTTCATTTTCATACTTTATATACAAAGTACCACCTTTTAAGTTTACTTCAATTTCATTACTATCTAAATAGCCATTTAAAATTCCCGCTACTACACTTGCACATGCACCTGTACCGCAAGATAATGTTTCACCACAGCCTCTTTCCCATACTCTAATCTTTATTTTATTCTTATTAATGATTTGAACAAATTCTACATTTGTTCTATCAGGAAAAATATCATTATTTTCTATTTTTTTGCCAATTTCATCTAAATCTAAATTATCTATTTCTTCAAAAAAGATAACAGTATGTGGATTCCCCATAGATAAACAAGTTATGTAATAAACATTTCCACTTATATTAATTATTTCGTTTAATAACATCTTTTTTTCTGTAATTACGGGTATAAGATCTGGTTTAAAAACAGGCTTTTCCATATTAACTGTTATATCAATAATATTCCCATTTTGTATATTTAAATTAATTTGCTTTAACCCAGATTTAGTTTCAATAATAACATCTTGCTTATTAATTATATTTTCATATACATATTTTGCTACGCATCTAATTCCGTTTCCACACATATTACCTTCTGAACCATCTATATTATACATTACCATCTTTGCATCAGCTATTTCTGAGGGACATATTAATATTACACCATCTGATCCAATGCCAAAATTCCTATTACACATTTTAATAACTATCTGTTTTAATTCACTTATTTTTCTAATATCATTTTTAAAACAGTCAATATATATATAATCATTACCAGTTGCTTCCATCTTTATAAATTCTATCATTTTTTCACCAATTAATTATATTAGATTATTACTAATTTATGAAATATGTGATAGTACTTCTCTATGTTAAATAAAGTTATTAATCAAAAAATATCAGGCGAACCTGATATTTACTATCTTGTTAAATTAACTTTTAACTCATAGCATGCGCTTTCTATCATCACTTTTAATTCTTCGCCTGATATACTAACACCTTGTTTGCTTAATAAATTTGTTGCCATAATTACAGCCTTATCAAATTTATCACTACCATGTAAATCGGTATATATTTGTTCTACATACTTAACTACATATGATATTATTCTATCTGCTTTCTTACATTTAAAATAAGAATTAATTTTAGTACCAATATAAGCCATTATCCCGGTAAGTAAAGTTCCGCATATGGGCAAAATAGTTGGTAATAACTGTCTTAGAAAATCTAATAAAATTTCTTTGATTTAAAATCACCTTCTTACTACTCTTTACATATTAATATTCCAGTAGTAGTAAAATTGAAAATAACAATCAACCAAGTCTAGTATCATTTTGTTGTTTATGGGATAAACACCTATTTTATACTTGTATGTCTACAAAACCTATTTAATTCATATACTATAATGTAATTTTAGGTAAATTAATAGAAAGGGGTATATTATGACAACTTATACAGTTTTAGCAGGTGATACTATGTGGAAGGTTGCTTCAAAAAATGGAGTTGGATTAAGTGAGCTATTAGCTGCTAATCCACAAATTACTAATTCTTCTCTTATTTTTCCAGGTCAAAAAATTAATATTCCTAGTACTTCTACAAGTACATCGGTTTATACAGTTTTAGCAGGTGATACTATGTGGAAAATTGCTTCAAAAAATGGAGTTGGATTAAGTGAACTATTAGCTGCTAACCCACAAATAACTAATTCTTCTCTTATTTTTGTAGGTCAAAAAATTAATATTCCAAAAGCAGGAACTGGAACAGAAACTCCTAGTGATTCTAATTCTTTAGGCAAAGAAGTAGTTCGTTTAGTGAATGTTGAAAGAACAAAAGCAGGGTTACCAGCACTTACTGAAAGCAGTGAACTTAACAATGTTGCTGATATTAAATCAAAAGATTTCGTTAATAATAACTATTTTTCACATACATCGCCTACTTATGGAACTCCATTTGATATGATTAGATCTTTTGGAATTTCATTTACCTCAGCTGGTGAAAACATTGCTAGTGGACAAAAAACAGCTGCTGATGTTATGAACTCTTGGATGAATTCTTCAGGTCACAGGGCAAATATACTAAATACATCATATAATAAAATAGGTGTTGGTGTTGCAAAGGATAGCAATGGCAATACATATTGGACACAAATGTTTATAAAAGGATAAAATAATAAATTAATCTTTATACAAAAAAGATATTGACTTTCAATATCTTTTTTGTAATTCTGCATATTTTTTAGCGACAACATTTAATCTTCTATATTGCTTTTCAATTGGAACTAATTCATTACCATATTTTATATCTACAATGGGAATATTTATATTACAAGAGTCAATTAATTCTACCAATCTATAAATTGGATAGACCTTATTTTTTAATATATATTCAACTGAATGAGTACTTAAATCATCTCTTATATAATATGTTTCATTATAATACTTATTAAAGTTCTTTCCCTTATTAAAATTGGTTATTTCTAATATCACTTTCCTTAAATTATATAAATCTTTTGAAGAATATTTACTATTATTAATATTAATAGCTATGGCTTTTATAAAATCAATTGGAATATCACCTAATACTTGAAGTTCATAATTCATTTTTAAACTATTCATTTTTATGTCATAGCATTCTAACAAAGAAGTATCCAACACTAAAGAAATGGTTCCATTAATAAATTCATCAAAAGCATTGTCATGATGATCTCTCTCTAAGTTATAATTATCTACTACAACTCTATTATTAGGATGACATGCCAAAGATACTGAATCTTCACCATTCCAATTAGCTGTATGATTTCTCAAAAAATGACTATAGTAATAATTAGTTAAATATTTTTTGAGTGAATTTCTAGTATAGATATATCCACTTTTTAGAATCTTTTCCAAAGTTTCCTGTGCACAAATATCATAATTCAAGCCATGATATAAATAATTGTTCATTTCAAGTTTCATAAATACATTCCTTCTTGTTTAATTTTCTAATTATTCTATAGTATGTATTAGGTTAAGTCAAGTTATTAATATATTATTCACCAAATAATGTTATTGTCCATTTATAATTATAAATATGTTTGATTTTTTATATAGTTATAATTATTAGAAAATAGAATTATTATATGCTTTTGTCTCATAAATGTTACACTTTTTAATGTATTTTTCTAATTTTTAGGTTTAAATAATGTTTCAAAAGCGTAATTAGGAATAACTTAAAGTAAAAGGAGGAAATAAATATGTTTTATGGAAATTATAATTGCAATAACAATAACAATTGTTGTGATATTAATGAAACTCTAAGAAAAATAGATAGATTACAAAAAGAAGCTGTTGGCAGTGAAATACAACAAGGCTGTTGTAGAGATGTACTTGGTGAAGAAAATATATGTGATACATTTAATACAAGACCTATAACTTTCTATACAGCTGAAAATCGACTATGTGATTACCCTATTAACAGATATGCCAGCGGTTGTGGATGCGACGGAGAAGAAACATCATGCGTACTACGTGTGGAATGCGTAAATAACAATTCTTGCCAATGTCGTGTTCTTGTAGAAGGAAAAAGCAAATGTGGTCGTCCAAGCTATTATGCTACTGATTCATTTGTAACAATTAGATTATCAGATATTGGATCATGTAGATGTTTACCTGACACCTTTGTTGATCTATGTATTAGATAAACACAAAAAGACAAATATCCACCTAAAAATTTCAAAATAATAATATTATAATCTCGCAATACATAAATACATTTGTTAAACTCACAAATTCCTATAACCATTAAAAAGGAAACAAAATATATTGTTTCCTTTATTTTAATCTATTACTCTAAATTACTATAATATTCTGTTTTTAACCAACTACTTAGACTAGCAATTTTACTTGTAGTAACAAGTTCATCATATAGCAACTGTTCAAAATCCTTATAAGCATAATTATCTTTATTATAATCAATTATAATATTTATCTGAGCCTTTATTCTATCTGAAAATATTTGGTCATCACTTAAATCCATAGAATTATATTTATCAAATTTATTTAAATAATCATTATTATTAGTTAACTTTCTTAATTCTTTTTTAGAGATATTTATCTTATCTTCATAACTTAATAAGTTTATATTATTATTAGTTTCATTATTTAAATCAGAATAAAACAAATAATAAGATCTAATATCTGATACTAATAAACCATATGTATGTTTTAATTGCTCATCTTTAGTGTTTATTTCTTTTAGCTCTGCCCAGTCAAATTCATCATTGCTAATTGTTATTTCATCCATATTGGCCTCTATTTTTTTAAAATTATTGTCAAGAGCCTCATATAAGTAACTATAAATTTCTCCCAACTTCTTAGGGGCAAGTGTTTTAGATATAGATATGCTTAAAAAGATAATAAATACAACATAAATTATTATAAATAAATGTACTTTCTTCATATGCTTCACCTAGTTCAATTATAGCACAATAATAAGTTAACAGTTATCTAATAACCAAAATATATAAAGTTTACAAATTGTTAGACAATAAATAAATAGAAATCATAATAAAAAATGAAGAGAATCACAATTAATTCACTCCATTTTCAATATTGTATTATGCATAATCAAATAAAAATACTTTGTCATATACTTTATCTAAGATTTTCTTTTTAGTACAAGAACTTTTTCAACATTTAACTCAAGTTCAGGTATTTCACTTTCTTCTAAAAGCATAAGAGAATTATCTTGTTTAATATTTCCATTAGTATTTAATGTATTTCTCTTTTCTCTTAATATTTGTAAAGCATCTAAGTTATCTAAAAAATAAATATTTCTACTGATTTCTTTTGTTTTAACTTTGGAATCATTGTCCTTTATAGTTGAAGTGATTTTTTTTTCTTGAACTTTAGAATTTTGAAGTTGGTTAAGATTAGTACATACATTCTCTCTTTGTAAACTATATACTAAACTAATTAGCTGTTCTTGAGCTTTTTGTTTATCATTTTCGAACTTCTTTTTTTCTTTTTTAATATTTGTATTAATTGCAATAGTGTTTATACTAGCTACAACTATTATCTGCAAAGGTAACAATGTCATTGAAAAATCAAATAAAATAAAACATATCCCAAAATATAATATAAATGAAGTTATACAAATAATAATTTCAGATATTATCATCTTAGTTAAATTAAACTTTTTGTTTGCCATTTCAATATCTTTTTTTAAATTTCCTACAAACTTTACGTTTTTCATATAAAAATTTCTCCTTATTAAATTGTCTCATACAATACTCTAATTAAATTTAAAAGTCAATAATTTTGTATTAATAATAGGAAAAAAATATATTTTTTTCCATTAAATCAAATAATCTAATAAAGATAGTTGTTATATATATCACAAGATAAAAATTTTATACTATATACATAATTGTAGCACTATTGAATCGTTTTTTAATTTCTTCTTTAAAGAATCTCTCTGCATCATCTCTATACTCTTTTTTGTAACAATATTTTCCTCTACCTCTTCCAGTCATTATTTCTTTGTTATATAATTTTAATGCCTTTGGAAATGCTTGTTCATTAATAGCATTATGAACATAACTATAGGTCATAAATATAATTTCAATTTGTAAATTATCTTTTACTTCATTAGATAAACTGTTTTCTAATTGTTCCAATAACCCTAAGTATAAGTTGTGCCAATTATCTATGAACACTACTGGAGCAATCAATATTCCAACTTTATATCCTGCATTTGATAACTTATTAATAGCGTCTATTCTACTTTTCAAATTGGATGTCCCTAATTCAACTTTTGTTATTATCTCTTGCGGATTAAGACTCACTCTAACAATAGTCTTACCATTATGCTTTAAATTTAAAATACTATCTACCATGCTGAATTTAGTTGGAAAAGTAATAAAACCTCTCCCATCTTTACCAAATCTTTCGATTGTTTTATCTAAATTTCCAGTAATTTGATTTTCAAGAATCAAATCACTATTACTTCCTATTTCGAAAATACATGCTTTTTCAGTTTCTTGTGATTTTTTTATAAGTTTCACTAGCATTTCTTCAACATTAACAAATAATCTTAAATAAGAACATTTGTTATAATTACAAACTAAATAGCAATACAAACACATGGCACTACATCCAGAAGAAGTATATGGAACTAAAAAGTCAGAAATTTTTTTATTAGGAACATATTTATGTGTTTTTCTTATTCCAATAATTATATACTTTTTCATTTCTACAAAATCAGCATTTGGTCTTTCCTGTAGTTCCTTAATTCTATTATGACTTTCTATTTCTATTTTAATTACATCATTATATTTTTCTAATAACCTTTTACCTAATTCATATTTTACTACATCTGCTTCATAATATATTCGTTTTGGTTTCATATAAACCTCCCTATAAAATAGTTTGTACCCATATTTTATTTTTAATAGTGTTTTTCAAATAAAAAGAAAGGCATGATTAAATCAAACCTTTCTATGGTCCAGTGAAAAATGAATATAGTAGTGCTTTTTATTAAAACTTTAATTTTTTGATTTTCTGTATTTCAGGATATTTATCCAATGTATCTTTTAATACCTGCTGGTTTTCAACACTTCTATAAGCCAATGGCAATCTAATTAGACCCACATCCATACCTAAAATATTCATGGCCTCTTTAATTGCTATTGGATTAGGATTATCTTTTGGAAATAGTTCACGAATTAGCAAAATGTAATATTCTTGCATTTCTAATGATTTATCACATGTTAAAATATGTGTTTCTTCTGGTATTATATTAGCCATTACTGATATTACACCTTTGCCACCTAAACACATTATAGCTGTAATTTGATCATCATTTCCTGAATATACATCAAAATCAGTGCTTTCTATTATTTCTTTAATTAATTTTAAATTACCACTTGCTTCTTTTGTACCTACTATATTTGGAACTTCATCCAGTTTCTGATAAGTTTCTAATTCAATAGTCATACCTGTTCTACTAGGAACATTGTATAACAAAATTGGGGTATCATAAACTTTATCTGCAATTGTTGTATAATGTGCAATTAGTCCGTTTTGTGAAGTTTTATTATAGTATGGCGTTACTAAAAGTAACCCATCTACACCTAATTCTACTACCTTTTTGGATAACCATATACAATGACTAGTGTCATTACTTCCAGTTCCTACTATTAATGGTATTCTGCCATTTATACATTTTGTAGCGACATCAACCACTTTTAAATGTTCTTTATCTGTCAAAGTAGATGCTTCACCTGTTGTTCCTGCAATAATAATTGCATCTGTCTTATTATTTATTTGAAACTCTATTAATTGTTTTAATTTCTTGTAATCAATAGAATTATTAAGATCGAATGGCGTTACCATAGCTACACCAGATCCCGTAAATATTGTTTCAATTTTTTCCACATTAACCTCCTCTTAATAATAAGTAATCAATTCTGTTTATGAAAAAATTTGATTTTATCTGTTCTATATAAAATATGCTAAAATCGTTAATATGTCTACTATTGCTAGAAAGAAATACTTCGCAATCTAAATTTATCTGTGTTCATTCATAGTCATCAATTTACAATTTTTATTTCCTTAACTTTATCACAAAAAAAATCAACTTTATTGTTGATTCTTATCACTAACCCAAAAAAAAGGAGTTAATCTCTCACAAGGTCCTTGTGTATCATAACTCCCTTTAGTGGAAAAAGGGTATTTTTCCTGTTTCAAGCGTAATTAAAGCAACACTTGCTTTCCTAAATTCCAGTTTTCTTTATTCAGCTAATTCAATTTTAAAGTTTAAATTTTGAGATAGTTATAACTGGACGCACGCCGCGATGCTCTAAATTGTCTACCCTAGAGTTACCCAAATCACCGCGCCTACCAACGGTCCAAACGTCGCCAGTATTTCCAGAGACAGCTGTAGATGTCCAAAATCCATAGTTACTTGAATCTGCAATATTACATCCGTAACTTGTACAATCATTTGTATAATCAAATAACCAGTCATAGTAGCTTGTTCCAGTTGCAGTAGCAATTTGTGTTTGATTATTACTATCTAAGTAAAACCAATTGGAATATGTATCAGTTGCTTCTACAAAGCTAGAATTACCTGTTATTGTTGCTATTTCAGCTGCGGTTATTAGTCTAGCCTTATATGTACTATAATTTATTATATAAGTAGACGTCCCATTACTTATGCTATAGCTATCTGTTCTTGTTGGTACTCCTGTCCAAGCACTAGTATCAGTTTGAAGTTGTGCAAGAACATTTGTTGGACCACTTACACTACTTCCTGTAGAATTCCATGCTACTAACGCTGTTGTATTATGGTCTAGTATCAAATTAATAGTATCTTTTTCTTCGCTATCATTAAATGAATACCATTTCATACAACCTGTTTTAATTCCTGTTGTACTAACTGATTGGGCGGATGTACATTTTGTACCAATGACAGGATTAAAATATACAGCTGTTCCATTTTCATAAAGTGTATAAGTTGTCGGTATTTCAGGCACTTCGCCACCATCTACTACTGTTACACTATCTTCTGTAACTATTTTTGTAGCAATAAACTTTCCATTAGTAACACTTAGTGATACATTACAACTAGAGTCTACTGTTGCAGTACCAGTAGTTGGTAAATCACCTTTCACATTCAAACTCGGAGACACTACTCCATTTGTAAATGTATATGCCACTGTTATTGTTTCACCTTTTAACATTTGTAACTGGCAAGCATCTCCTATTGCACTTACTACATTATTTACAATGATTTCAAATGCTTGTTTTTTACTTTGATTAATAATTTTACTTACTATCGGCATTGCTATTAATGCGGTAATACCTAATATTAAAATGACAGCCAATAGTTCAATTAATGTAAAACCACTTTTTTTCATACATCTTCCCCTTAATACTAATTATGATTGATAAAGGAATAGAATCAATTATATACAATATATTAAGTATTTTTTATTAATACTCTAAAAATTTGAATTGACATTTTAAACAGTAGATGATGAATTTATCATAGTTTGAAGCCTACATTTTTTACACAAATACAATAATTTTTAGTATACTCTTTTAAATTTAAGGCAGAGTATATCACTTTAAGGTAAAAGATATAGACTAAAATTATTAAAATTTTAGTTTGCGAGAACCAGACGAGAACCAACATAAGTGTACACGGCTCCAGTGTACCTATCAAACAAGAACTGACTAGCAAGAACTCCATCGTTGCAACCACCGCCTCGCACGAACCAAGGAGCAGTAGACTCAACGAAGTACGAATAGTCATTGTACCAGCCATTGTGATATCTACTGTTATTATCACCATCAAGATAATTGTAAAATGGTCCCATTTCTCCAGTTGCATCTCCCAATAATCTGTTAAAATATGATGTTTTTGTTGAACTAGCTGAGTAAACATCAAAATATTTTGAATTATAAGCAATTATATTTGTAGTATTAAATCCACTATTTGTACCTAGTTGTCCACTCACATATGATGCCATATATTCCCATGTGCCACCCGACATGTCATATATTCCAGTTATATTTCCAGTTGTACTTGCTAAATATCCTGTGCTGGTATTATACGATTCATTGAAGCTAGCTCCAACTCCGTCTGTTCCTGGATATGTTGTTTGATTAGTAGATGAAAGTGCACTATATCCTGTTTTAAAACTAGAATTATTATTTATATTTATTTCCTTATTTATTCCATATACCGAATTAGCCAAATAATCAACTGCTCCCCATTCAGTATTTTTCATCATATGTGATTTGTTAGCTGAATCATAATTATATGCAGATACAAACATATTGTAAACAGTATTGTATCTCCAACTGTAAACATTTGGTTTTACTATTATCTTACTTGAATCACTACTTGTTACTTGAGCTGTTGCAGTACTTGTTGCTCCACTATATCCTGTTTCATATTTTCCTATCCAAAGTCCATTTACATCAAAACTTGTAAATGCAGGATGTGTTAAATATTCTCCTACTGTTGATCCGATTGATGCAGGTGAATTTTTACTCTCAAATATTATATCTATTGTTTGTTTATTACTTGTTGTTGGTGTCCCTTCTATAACGCTTGTATAATTACCATCATTAAATACTTTATATTTATACCTAGGTACCCAAACAAAATATGATTGTATAGATGATTCTGGAATTATGTCTCCTATGTTATATGTTCCGCTTGATAATTTTACGGCATTAGCCCATTTTTTATTTGAATAATCATACCACACACTATTCATATCTGCATATATCACTGTTCCATCGTTTGCTATTGTTACAGGAATCATATTTTCTCCTAATACTGGGTCTGCACCATTTAAAATCATTTCTTTATATGTCATTTCATTACAATTTCTAGATAAAGCTTCTGCTTTTTCTCCATCATAATCAACTTTATGTTTATTAATACATAATAATGCGTTTGCAACCTCATTATTATCGTTAATATATACATATCCACTTGTTGGCTTAGATCCCTTTAAGTTTATTCTTTCATTAATAAAATAAGTATCGTATGAACCATTTGTTAATTCACTAGAATCACTTAACAGTTCATTTTGTATAGCATCAACATATCCCTTTGCACTAGATTCTGCTGCACTTTTTTTAATTTCCTTAATTATTTTATTGACTGTAGGTACAGCAATTAAGGCTACTATCCCTAATATTAATATGACTGCTAATAACTCTATTAATGTGAAACCTTTGTTTTTAGGATTAATATTTACTTCACTAAATAAATCAAAATTCCTCATGGACTATACTCCTCTACTATAATTGAATCATTAACAACATAATAACATACTCCACTGAATTTTCAAGTGTTTTCAATTGTTTTGTCAAAAATTTTGATATTTTGCCAATTTAGTTTTAAAATATTCTTTATTTCTTCTTAATTTCATTAATAAATTCAATAGCTAGTCAAGATTTTGGATAATAGTAATTTTTATTTATATGTGCTTTTTTATCATATTCCCAGTCATTATAATCTCTAGTCTTTTGATAAAACATAGTAACCAGTGTTATTTTATGATAAAATATACTAAGAGAGTAGGGATTATATTTTATGACAGGTAAAGAGTTATATCAAAAATATCTTGAAGCTTTAAACGAAAGAGCAGAATTAGAAAATAAAATAAATGCTATAATTAAAAAGTGGGCAGATGGAGAAACAGTTCTTAATACAAAAACTATTGAAGATGCTGTTGAAAAAGGATATTCAAGACTAGATGAATTAAGGAAAACAGTGGAAAAATTACACAATGATTTTATCAATCAGGACGAAAAAGAAGCAAGGAAAAAACATGCAGATATTAGTGTTCAACAGCATTTAGGAATTAATCCTAGTGATTTAGAAATTACTAGTGGTGTACTTTCAAGTAATGCAAACGAATCACATTTAGCAGCTCAAAAAAAGAGTCAAGAACAATTAGCAAATGAAAAAATCCAATTGTTAAACGGAATAAAAGCAAAAGTAATGAATAAAGAAATATCATTAGTTGAAGCTTCAAAATTAACAAATGATGTAAATATTGCTTATGGATTTTATGAAACAGTTCCTGAGGAACAATCTAGTAACAATGATATGCACAAATAATTTTAATGTATTTGTATCAAATACTGCAAGAGATTAATCTTGCAGTTTTTTCTGCCAGTATTATGAAAAATCTCCAAAAATGACTACGACATCTATATAACTAAATATACCTATCTCTTTAGTGGAACGGTAAAAACTTTACATAAATCGAATAATATATTCATTTTCTTACCCTACTCTACTTATTTTATAAGATTATTATAGCATGAACATTTTTTTCTTTTTAAAATATGAAAGAAATGTTATAATAAATATTAATTTACTGGAGATGACTATATGGATAAAAATGTTATTGCTATAATAGATGGTGCAGCCGGTAGTTGTGGCAAAGCTAAAGTAGTTGGTGAACTTGCTACTAATATAAATTTGAAAATAAATGCATCTATAACTAATTGTATGCCAAATGCTGGTCATACTTTTGTTGATGAAAAAGGAAATGCGACAGTTTTTAGAAATATACCAGTTGCTGCTGTTAATCCCGAAACCGAATTATTTATAGCTCCCGGTTCCGCTATAGATATGGATGTATTTATTGATGAATATAGACGAGTAGAAAAATATTTAGGAAATAGGAAAATATACGTTCATGAATTAGTTCCCTTAATTACATATGAACATAAAGAATATGAAAAATCAAATATTAAAAGTGGATCAACCAATAAAGGATGTGGAGCTGTTTCAAAAGATAAAATTTTGCGTGAACCTAGCCTTAATTTTTTCAAAGGATATAAAAATGCCGTAGTTTGTTCTAATGAAGAATTTAATGATCACCTTTTTAAACATTTAGATAATAAAAATGGCTATGTAATATTGGAAGGGTCTCAAGGTTGTGATTTAGATTTAAATCATAGTGGAAATTATCCATTTGTAACGAGCAGAAATGTATCTACTACACAGTTATTAGCTGATAGCGGAATACCAGCTGATAGATTATTAGAAACTATTATGGTTATTAGACCCTTTCCCATTCGTATAAGTAATGTTACAAAAGAAGGAAGCTATATATATACCGGAGATTATGGAACTGGTAATCCTTTATATTGGACACAACTTAATATTGGATCAAAACTTAATACTTATCCAACACAAGAAATCATTGATGACTATTACGGGAAAATACTTCTTACCAGTAGTAAGATTATAGATCTATTAAATAAATCAACTAAAGTAAGCTTAATGCAACTATTTGGAAAAAACTATGAATCCATAAATATAAATGATATAACATCATTACAATTATTAGAACTAGAACGCTTAATATTTAAAAATGCTGGAATATCAAATTATCATAGTAATATTATTGATGATGATATTGAAGATCTATCAGAACAGACAACTGTAACAAAAATGGAAAGAAGAATTTTTGATTTAGATATAAATAAACTAAAAAGTAATGTAAGAACAAATTCTCCATATTGCTTATATTTAAATTTCTTTCAGCATCTCTCTTTAGAAGCAAGAAATTGTAAAGGAAATTATACAGATTATCATTTCAATCGATATATAAGGGAATACATTAATTATATAGAGGAAATGACAAAAACACCGATTTCTTCGCTTGGAACTGGAGCAAAAAATGATGAAAAAATAAAAATTATGGAGTTAATAAAAAAATAAAGACAGGATTGTCTTTATTTTTCATCTTATCACACATTATTAATAAATATTTTATTAAAAATCTAAGCATTCAACAAAAAAGTAAATCAAAATTAAACTCTTTTCCGTGTCAAGATAATTCCTAAGATTCCACCTATAAGAATAATAGGAGCTAACCTAACAAATAGCCATTCAAATGCATGGAGAGCCGTTCCAGCAACGGAAGTTTCAGGATCGTTAAAATTCCAATCTAGATAAGAACTATTCAATGCTATTAAGATTGCTGAAATTATTACTATCACTGCACACAATAAGATAAATAACCAATGAAATGTTTTCCTTCTTGATATTTTTTTTTGTAACAGTTGTAGGTTAATAGCCTCCAACTTTTCTGAAATTACTTTTATTTCATCAACTTTAGTCTCAGAAATTGTTTCTCCAAGTAAAATGCTTACAGGAGTTTCAAGTACCTCTGATATAGAAATTAACATTTCCGAATCAGGAACTGATAATCCCTGCTCCCACTTAGAAATTGTTTGTCTTACCACATTCAACTTGATGGCAAGGTCTTCTTGCGAAAGTCCTTTAGATTTTCTACTAGCCTTAATATTTTCTTTTAACATTTTTATATATCTCCCTTCTTTAAAACTATTATATAATTGATAAGCCATTTCTACAAGCAATGCATATTAACATTCAGAACTTATAATCATAAGATGTTGTTAGGTGTACTTACTTAAGCAACACAAATTGTTATTTGCCCTACTAAATAATTCATCCTCTTTGTCAGTATTAAATGAAAAATCAACTATATCTTCTTTTGATATATCTATCATTTAACCAATCTTTCTCAAATACAAAAAAAAGTTAATCGAAATTAACCTTTATATTTGAAAGTCAAATAAGTTTTTTACTGATTTTCCTTTGATTCATTTGAGTTATCAGTACTACAACTTTAACTACATTAAATAGTTAACAGGCCAATAAAAACCAAATTATAAACACTAAATATTATCTCTTTTTCGAAATTTCCTCTTCATAAACTGTTGTTATTTGCTTAGATGTTTCACAAATTGAATATTTCAAAACAGATAATTCAGTATTCATTCTTATTTTTGCAATATAATCTCTATTATTATATATTTGTTTAATTATTTGTATTAATTGATCAATACTATTATATTTTATTCCATTATAATCATCTATTACAACATCATTGTATAAAGAATTGTTTATACAAACTACAGGAATTGAAGATGCTAATGCTTCAATAACTGTTAAACCTTGTGTTTCAGCTATAGAATTAGTTATGAAAGTTGTTGCTAATCTATAGTAATTCGGAACCTCATCATTATCTACTTCACCAGTAAATATTATATTGCTTAAGTTTAATGTTTTTACAAGTTGTTTTAAATTTTCTTCTTCAGGTCCTCCACCGACAATAATAAGTTTCAGCTTTGGACAATCTTTTAAATAAGGAATAATTTTAATTATTTCATCAACTTTTTTTTCTTTACTTAATCTACCCAAACTTAGAAGAACAAAATCATCTTCATTAATTCCATTTTTTTGTTTCAATTCCAATACTTTATTATAATTATTATCTCTAAATTTATCCAAGTTTATTCCATTTGGAATAATATCTATATTTCTTCTAATATTAAATTCATCATGCAACAATCTATAACTTTCTTTAGATGGAACAATAATTCTATTTGTAGTTGCACTTAAATACTTTGTATATAATTTAACTGGATTTTCACAAATTTTTCCAATGAATTCAACAAAATTGCTATTTGCATATTCTATATAGTTGCAATGATAAGTTTGAATATTAGGTTTTTTATTAATTTTTGAGTACATTTTTGATAATAATCCTATCCCAAAATCAGAGTGGCTATGTATAACATCTAAATTCAATTTATCTATTTCTTTAAATAACTCAGGATTAAATAAAATTGGAGTTCTCAAATTTTGATAATAAATAGGTATACTGATTGATTTCAAAAAATGATCACTTGAAAAATCATTACCAAGATAATCATAATTATTTGTAATTATAAAGACATCATGACCTTGTTTAATAAGTTCTTCTTCTAATGTTTTTGTACTTACAGCAACTCCATTTAACATTGGAGGATAAACATGTGTAAATAATCCTATTCTCATATAATTCACCTTTTCTTTTATAATACCACTAGTACATACTCTATAATAAAAAAGCTATTTTATTAATTAGTTTTTTGTATTTAAGCACTATGAAAAGTATATACTAAATATTTGTTGTAATCAACCAGCTATTTATTATTAGCTTTTTTTTATTTCTAATGACTGGTTGTGACATAATATTCATCTTTCCTAGTGTACGAAAAACTAACTATTTCTAGTTAGTTCAATTATCATTATGGTGCGCCTGTAAAGGACGTTTGGAAATTTTATAAGGTTAATTTCTAAACATATTATACCACACTTTTCTTAATTTTAAATAAAAATATGTTGAGCTATTTGTTATATTGTAATTTATTTATACTAAACTATATTTTCGCCTAGTATAATTTTAGGCATTGTAGTTAAACATCTGTTCCATCTTTTATAAAATTTTTCTATACCTAATTTTGATACTTGTGCGTGAACTTCCTTATTCTCTAAAGTCCAATGTAAAATATAAGTTACTTTATCAACATATCTAGTCAATTCAACTGGTGGTATTCCTTCCTTCACAGCATTAAAATCTTTTTGTCTATGCGTTCTTTTTATATATTTGACATCAATAACTCCATTTTGGGATTTGTAGAATTCAGCTACTTCTTTCATAAGTTCTTCAACTTCTTCTTGTTTATTTAATTTTACTTCATAAATACAAATTTCATTAAACATATTATTTACCACCTCCTATTAAATTACTATTTGTTATTTAGATAACTATATCATATTTTTAAATTTTTTTATTGATATTACAAAAAATAAGTTATTAAAATTTTATTTTAAATCGACATAATTTTACTTGAGTATTATCTTACTAAATTATGTTATATAGGTTTCAAAAGGGGTACCCTTTTGCACACCGTTATTGGCTCTGCCAATAGCGTAGTGTGTTACTCTCTTGGTTATCAAAAGAAATTTATATAACTTTGTTTACTAGTTCAAATTGTGATTTATATTATCAATGAAATACAGTGTAATTTTAAAAATTAATATTAGCTAAACTTTTATTAGCATAGTTATTTTTGAAATTATCATAAAATATTTCTACTAAACTATTTACTTCTCTTATTGTTGAAAATTTATCTTTGATATATTTTTTTTCATAACTTAAATTTATTTTTTGATCACATAATGAAGTATATTCGCAAATAGTATCAGAATATGTGTGTGCATATCCACAATTAATTTTATAAATATTTAAATATAAATTTTCCATTTCTGGTACATTTTTTTTAGTCTTATTAACTCGCTTAGCTATTGAAATTCCACTCCAATTTTGCAGTTTTTGATATTCTTCTTTTTTAATATTATATTTTTCCAAAAATTCTTTATACTTTGGCAGAGTAATATTTTGATATTCATTTTGGTTTACTTCATATTGTATTTCTTTGGGTGAACTATTATATAGTAACACTCTATTGACGTACTGATATTCTCCAAATCTTAAATACAAATTTTTTCTATCTGTTTCACAATAAAGAAAATCAACTAAAACTTCAAACATAGACCTGATTATAATATTACCTGATGTTACCATATGGTGAGAATCTAAAACTATTACTCCTCTTAATAAATCTATAAAGTTAAATAACATAAGACATGGTGCTAAACGAAATTGTTCGTAATTACCCACTAACTGTACACTTTTCAACAAATTCTCTAATTTGATTACATGTTCATTATATTTGCTTAATTTTTCAAAATCAATTTTTTCATCATACATATTTTACACTCTCTCATTTTTATAAATTACTATTATTCTTATTAATTATACCACATTTTCTAAAGTTCTATATCATTATTTCTTTCTTCTTCTTCATAGTATCTATCAATGTCTATATACTTAAATAATTCATATTCTTTAGTAGTATCTTTTGCTACTTGATAAACATCTTCTTTATCAAAATCCTCTTTATTATAAAAACTCTTTATTTCACTAACTGCATCGTTTTTAGCTTCTTTATTACCTATCTTTAATATTTGTCTAAAGAATCTCTTTATAGCGTCTAAAACGGATTCTATATAATTATTTAGCCTACTATTTTCTCTTTCTAAATTATTATTCTTATACTTCAATATTTCAACTTCTCTTTTAATATTTTCATTCTCTTTTTCTAAATATTTATATGATTTTGCATACTCATCAACTTCATTATAAACTTTTTGTATTTTAGGTTGTAATTCTATCACTTTTTTTGTTTCATTAATTACTTTATTCATTGATTCAAAAGTATCTTTTTTTATTTTAACAAATTCTTTATCAAATATAGTTTCTTTATTAGTCTCCATTTTATTTTCTAAATCACTCATTGCATTATTTAATTTTTCATTTTTAATAGTTATCTCTAAATTTAATTTTCTAGTTATTTGTTTATATTGTTTTATATCAATATGTTCATTATCAGAATTTTTAATGCCCCTATCTAAATCATATCCATTTTTAACCATTCTACTATGGTACTTATCTTGTAAGGTAGATAAATAATCTCTATCTTTCATATATTGTTTTTTAAAAATTGTCCATTTTTCTTCTTTACTTCTTTTATCATATTTTTTGATTAATGGTACCACCACACAATGTAAGTGTGGTGTTTTTTCATCTAAATGAATTACTGCATTTAAAATTTGATTTTTATTATAACCAATATCTTCATAAACAAACTCCATACAAGTATTTGCCCATTTTATTATTTCATCTTTATCCATGTTCTTGAAGAACTCTTTATCACTAGTAAATAATAATTCATCAGCTACTACACTATTAGAATCATCTAACATTTGATTAAATGTTTTCTTTCTATTTTCTCTTTCTACTGCTTGTTTTTTATCATGTTGCTCTTTATAATCTTTAACTAATTTCATATAAGAATTATAGTAGTTTTTATTACAATCTATAATTTGAATATTTTCATTTGACTTAAATTTATTAATATCCAGATTACTTTTATAAGCTTCTTTTAATCTTCCATTATGAGATCCTATTTGCCCTAAATCTTTTAATGTATTAATTGGTTCTACTCTAAATATTGCATAACTCATTTATTCAGCCATCCTATCTACATTTACAAATGTAACTGGTGGAACTGGAACTTCTATTACTCCATAACTATCTATTTTATTAAACCCTTTTTTATTTAATATTGGTATTATTTTAAGTGGCTCATTAAATTTATTAATTCTATTATATTTTAAACTAATTTGATGATCATTATATTTTTCTTTTTTGATTTCATGATAAGCTACTGGATAGTTAAATTCTAATCTTTCTATATGTTTACTTATTTGCTCTTTTGTCATTGGAGCACATACTTCAATTTGAATATTTTCACCATTTGTATTTACTTCTAAAAATCTATTGATAGCTCCTTTGTTAAAAAGGCTAGCATATTCTTCAATAAATGTTTTTCTAAAGTTAATTCTTTTTATTTCAATATCTTTATCTTTTTTAATTACCTCAATTGATTCAATATAACTCATTATTAAGTCTTGTTTTTCTTTTAAGTTAAGTTCATCCCATTTTATTTCAAAATTAGTTTGATAAAATGGATTAACTAAACATTTAATACTTTCTAAATCTCTTTTTAACATAATATCTTCTACTGTAAAATTAAAATGTTCTAGTTCTTTTTCTTTATTTCTTTTATCTTCTAAATCTTTTATTTTCATTTGCAATATTTTTTTATCTTCATTATATTCTTTTAAATCAATTACTTTATCTAAATAAGCTTCTTTTAATCTTATTTCTTTATCTTTTAATTTAATTATTTCTTTATTAATCACTTCATTATTATTTTCAATTTTATGTTTTAAAAGAGGTGCATAAAATTGTCTAACTGAAATATCATATTCAATGATAGTAGTAATTTGCTCTAATAAGAGTTCTATTAATTTATCTTCTCTCACAAATGTTTTACAAGTATTACATTGATAATAAATGTATTTCTTTTTTGTGCCACCTGGTGCTTTACAAGCCAGTATTTTGTTACAGTGCGGGCAAACTATTTTTTGAAAGAATATGTAATCATTTCTTCTAGTATAATTTCTAGTATTCTTTTTTGCTTGAAATTGACAATCTTCCCAGAGTTCTTTTGAAATAATAGGTTCAACTACATTTTCATATAAGATAGGTGTTCCATTTCTACCACCACTTATAAAGTCACCTTTATAAAGAGGATTAGATAATACTTTTAAAATCGTTGTATCATACCATTTTTTATTTAAGGTATTTTCTTCATTTAAAATGTTAGAAATTGTTTGATATGAATTACCTTTTAAATATAAATCAAATATTTTAATTATTGTATCTTTTTCCATTGGATTAATTACTAGTTTTTTATCTAGTCTAGTGAAACCTAGAGTTTTTCTTACTGGGATATGTCCATCTTTTATAGCACCAACTAAACCAAATTTAGTTCTTTCTGATACTCTTTCAATTTCTAGTTGTGAAAGTACTGTAAGCATTCTAACAAAGAATCTTCCATTAGCTGTGCTTGTATTAATATCATCTACCGCGCATTCTAAAGCACAATCATATTTTTCTAATTCTACTATTAAATTTTCTAAATCTCTTACACTTCTAGTTAGTCTATCTAGTTTATAAGCTACTATAACATTAATATTATTTTTTCTAACTTCATCTAGCATTTCTTGAAATGCTGGTCTGTTAGTATCTTTTGCA
The DNA here is from genome assembly GCA_023460995.1 of Bacillota bacterium. Taxonomy (GTDB): domain Bacteria; phylum Bacillota_I; class Bacilli_A; order RF39; family UBA660; genus RGIG4266. The sequence continues at coordinate 29,641 of JAEWOE010000005.1, forward strand.
CTAATTCCGGCATCTTCATAAATTTTAAATACATTATAATCTCTATATTTACATAAATCTTTTAGTTTTATTAATTGTTCTTTTAGTGAATAACCTTCTCTAGCTTGATCTTCGGTTGATACTCTAATATAAATTCCTGCACTTTTTTTCATAGTTTTCCCCTTTCACAAAAAGAGGAGTCAAAAGCACTAGTTAAACTAATACCTTTGACTCCTCTTTGATATATAATAATTTGAATCAATAAATTTTACTTGCATATAATCCCTCCATTTACTAATTTTGGAAATACAACTTCATTGATTTATTACTATAAACTTTTATTATAAGTTTGTCAATATAATTTATAGGTATTAGTTTTTACTTTTTATATAATCTTTTAAGGAACTTATATCAATAGAGTTTTCTAAATTATTTATATAAACTAAATTAGAATCATTAAAGAATAAATATGTAATATTATTAACTTCTAATTTATGTGGTTCAATATAAGCTAAATTAGTTTTATCTATACTTATTAAATTACCTCTTGTTAGTTTTGATTTTACTCCTAGAAACTTTGTAATACTTTTAATTCTATTATTTAAAGAATCTTCTATTTCAATATTTTCTTTTGTTATATTTATCATTTAATCCTTCTCCTTTCAAATACACAAAAAAAAGTTAATCGAAATTAACCTTTATATTTGAAAGTCGAATAATTATTTCGACTAATTTCCCTCTGGTGGAGCTGAGGGGAATTGAACCCCTGTCCAAAAATACCTCATCATAAATATCTACAAGTTTAGTTAGTTAATAAAGTTCCTAGAAAAAATTGATAACTAACAATCTCTCCTCTAGTAAGCCTATAAAATTCATTATTACTTCTAGGCACCATAATAATATATCCTACTAAATCGAGCCTCTTAAAATCCCCGTAGGAAATGGATTAAAAGAAGCAGCCTGCTATTCTATCTTTAGATTAAGCGAAAGCTAATTGATTTCTGTTTCCAGTTATTTTTTTTCGCACGTAAGGAGTGCATTCCACTTGCAACTTATGCCTCAGCATTCCTGTCGAAACCAAAGCAGCCCCATAAGAAATACACCACCATTATATTCTAAAATACTGGTGGTGTCAATTTATTAAGACATATTTATCTTAACTTATAACTTTTTTCTAAATCTCTTTTTATGTCTTTTTCTTTGATACTTTCTCTTTTATCATATGTTTTTTTACCTTTGCCAAGACCTAGTAAAATTTTGGCTTTGTTTCTTTTAAAATATAATTTAAGAGGCACTAAAGTAAGACCCTGTAAATCTAATTTATCACGAAATTTCAATATTTCTTTTTTATGTAATAATAACTTTCTTGTTCTTGTTTCATCATGGTTAAAAATATTTCCTTCTTTATAATGACTTATATGCATATTTAGTAAGAATACTTCACCATTTTTTATTATTGCATAACTATCTTTTAGATTGGCTTTTCCGTCTTTAATTGATTTTATTTCTGTGCCTGTAAGAACGATTCCTGATTCAATTTCTTCTAATATTTCATAATCAAATCTTACTTTTCTATTGTTTATTTCCATAATATCCCTCTATTCAATAAAGCCAACTTTTACACGTGAATCATTTTTAGGATTTAAGTATGCCTTATATGTATCATATATACTTCTGTAATTGTAAAGTAATGAATCATTTAATTTAGTAAATGGTATTACTTTAAAGTCCTGAAATGAATTATAATACGTGTATACTAAGTCTGTTTTTACATCATCAAGTGTAACGGATGTTGTTTCTCCGTCAACAGTTGTCTTATTAACTGTAAAGGCAGCGACACCACCTATACGTTTCATAAGAGTATCTTGTGCTGATATCATATTACCTAGCGAATATATTACTAACGTATCGCCTACATATTCAACTGGTTGTACTACATGTGGATGAGTACCTATTATAACATCTACACCTAGACTTGACAAGTACTCAGCTGATCTAGTTTGATATGAGTCATAAGTACCTAATTGATACTCAGTACCCCAGTGCATTGATACCATAAGAACATCAACTTTTTCACGAACAGATTCAACATCTTTTTTAACTTGTGATTTGTATTCTTCAAATTTTGCATCACTTACTACTGGCCATACATTAACTAAGTATTCATATCCATTTGGTACTATAACGCCATTAGTTCCATATGTATAACTTAATACTGCATATTTAATACCATTTTCTTCTCTTATTTCAATGTTATCTCTTTGTTCCTTTGATGTATAACTACCTACTGCTAAGACATCTTTTTTACTATGCCAATAATTGGCAGAATATGTAGCCCCAGTTACACCAACATCCATTGTATGATTACTTGCTAAATTAACTATATTAAATCCTATTGCCGTTAAATCATCACCTATCTCATCTGGAGAGTTAAAATTAGGATAACTAGAAAGTCCTAAATTTTTTCCTCCTATAACTGTTTCTTGATTATAAAACTTTAAATTATAGGGTTTTATGATTTCAGCTACATCTGTAAACATACTTGTAAAATCATATATATAATATCCATCACTACCTTTTTGATAAGTATTGGCATCATTATATACTCCATTATGTATTAAAGCATCACCAAAGGCGATTAAAGAAAAACTATTCTTTTCTACTACTGGTTCAGGATCTTCAACTACTGGTTCTTCAACCTTTTCTTTATCTCTAGTTATAATGAAAATACAAGTTCCGATAGCAATAATCATTAAAATAATAATTCCTATTATTAAAAACCACTGTTTTTTTGTCAATTTAGAATTTTTTTCTTTTTTGTATGTGGTTTTTGCTTCTTTTTTTTTGGTTTCTTTTTCTAATTCTTCCATAAAAGCTTCCTACTTTTCTTCTTTAGTTTCAGCAACCTCTGTTACTATTTCGAAATCAACTGTTTTAGTTTCTTTTGAAGCACCTATTACTTTAACTTTAACTTGATCACCAAGTCTAATTCTATTCTTGCTTCTTTGTCCTACTAATGAAAAAGTTGTTTCATCATAAATATATCTATCATCTTTTAAAGTGTCTAGTTTTACTAAACCTTCAATTAAATTGGGAAGTTCTATAAATATACCAAAGCTTACTACACTACTTACGATACCTTCATATTCCTCACCTATATGTTTTTCCATATATTCTGCAATTTTCATGTCATCTACTTCGCGTTCACAATCAGCAGCTGCTCTTTCTCTTTCAGAAGTGTGAGCAGTTAATAATACTAATTTGTTATCCCAATAGTCTATTGTTGACTTATTCATATCATTATTAAATAAGTATGTTCTAAGTAAACGATGAACTGTTGTATCTGGATAACGTCTTATTGGCGAAGTAAAGTGCGTGTAACATTTACTTCCTAGACCAAAATGACCTATATTATTTTTATCATATACTGCTTTTTGCATACTTCTAAGCATAAGTGTAGATAATATATGAAATTCTTTTGTTTGTTTTAATTGTTCCAAGATATTTTGCATTGCTCTAGGAGTTAATTCTTTAACTTTTCCATCTACTTTATATCCAAGTATTCCTACAAACTTTAAGAATTTTTGAATTTTTTCTTCACTTGGCACACCATGAATACGATATACAAATGGAAGCTCCATATAAAATATATGAGTAGCAACTGTTTCGTTTGCTGCAATCATGAAATCTTCAATTAATTTTTCTCCTGCACCACGTTCTCTTAACTTAACATCTGTAACAAAACCATTATCATCAACAATTAATTTAGCTTCATCTATTTCAAAATCAATATAACCTCTTTTAACTTTATTTTTACGAAGTCTATCAGCTACTTCTTTCATTTGTATTAAAGCATCAGTATATTCTTCATAACCTTCAGGAGTTATATTTTCTTCGATTACTTTATTAACATTCTTATATGTCATTTGTTTTCTTGATTTAATAACACTTTCGAAAATTTCATAATCTCCGACATTTCCATTAGCATCGATTTCCATAACACAAGACATAGCTAATCTATCTACTCCTGGATTTAAAGAACAAATACCATTTGATAATCTTCTAGGAAGCATCGGTATTACTCGATCAGCTAAGTAAACACTTGTTCCTCTTAAATATGCATCTTCATCTAGCTTAGTATTTTCTCTTACATAGTAAGAAACATCAGCTATATGAACACCTAATTTATAATTTCCATTTTCAAGTTTTTCTACACTAACAGCATCATCTATATCCTTAGTATCATCACCATCAATAGTAAAGATCATATCATTTCTTAAATCTCTTCTACCAATATATTCATTTTCTAGAACGTGATCTGGCATAGTTTCAACTTCTTTTAACACTTCTTCAGGGAATTCATCTTCTATTTTATATTTAGCCGCAATAGAAAGAATATCTACCCCTGGATCAGTTTTATGACCAAGTATCTTAATTACTTGACCTTTATATAAATTATCTTTTAATTTTTTTTGCACTTTTACAAGAACTTTATGTCCTTCCATTGCACCCATAGAATTTTGTTTATCAACTTCAATAGTGATTTTAACTTTCTCATTATCTAATAATATTAAGCCATTACCTACTTTATCGTAAACATATTCTCCAACCATTATGTCAAGTTGACGATCTACAATTCGTACAATTTTACCTTCTAGGTCTGTGCCTTTTTCAGCAATTATTTCAACTATTACACGATCTCCATGTATAGCATTATTCATGTTACTTGGGGAAATGAAAACATCTATATCGCCTTCAATATCCACAAATCCAAACCCTTTTTTATTACCTATCATTGTACCAATTTTTAAATGACTATTACTAAATAGCATATAGTTATCTTTCTTTGTACGATATATTTGTAAATTATCTTCCATTTTATTTAATACTTTTAATAATTCTTTTAAATCATCAGATGATTTTAAGCCTAAAGCATCATAAATATCATAAACAGATAATGCCTTATCACTTTTCTTAATTAAATCTAATATATTTTGTTCCATCTCCATATTATCACCATACTTATCATACTATAAATTTGAAAAAAAATATAGCATTTAGCTATATTATTTTTGTGTTCTTTAGTTTTTTTTGACTTTTATATTTTTTTTATCAAGGCTAGAAGCAATTTCAAAATCAATTGTTCTAGCTTCTTTACTAGCCTTTTTAACCTTTATAGTTACCCTGTCACCTAAACTATATCTATGATTAGAAGTTCTACCAATAAAAGATAGTTTTTCCTCATGATAGTTATAATCATCATCTACTAATGAAATAGAAGGCACAAATCCTTGAATTAAATTAGGTAGTTCAACAGCAAACCCTGGATCGCCTATTCCTATTATAATTCCTTCAAATTCTTCACCAATATAATCCTGCATGTATTCAGCCATTTTCATCTTGTTTGCTGCACTTTCGCATTCGGCAGCATTTCTTTCAGTTATAGAGGCTCTTGAAGCAAGATAAGTCAATTGTTTTCTTAAGTTTGTATCTTGTTTCTTTTTATATATATTATCTTTTATAAGAACATGATTAACAAGATCTCCAGCTCTTCTTATTGGAGACGTAACTTGGCAATCACTTTTACTACCTAAAGCAAAATGTCCCATGTTAGATTTACTATAAACTGCCTTAGGCATACATTTAAGTAACTCTTTGGCAATTATTAAATACTCTTTTTTATCTTTCATATCATCTAAAAATAATTGTAAATTTCTACCATTTAAATAGTCAAGTCTTCTCGAATCATAATTTAATGAAGATAAAAAAGCCTTATATCTACTTATTTTTTCTTCTAATGGTTGGCCATGAATACGATAAATATGATCATCTTCATAACCGTTTTCATCTAAATATTCTGAAGCACTTTCACCTGTCAAAACCATAAAATCTTCAATAAGATTTTCTGCTTCACCCCTTGGTCTTAAGGTTATGCTTACTGGTTTTCCCATACTATCAACTTCTATTTTATTTTCGCTAATATTGAAGTCGATAGAGCCTCTTCTTTCTCTATTTGCGCGTATTTTATGAGCTAGTTTTTGCATTACTTTTAAATCACTCTCAAATGATTCATAACCTTCTGGAACTATACCTTCTTCTAATATCTTATTGACATTTTTATATGTCATTTGTTTTCTAGAATTTATAATACTTTCAAATGCATCAAAATTAACAACATTACCATTATGGTCAATTTCCATTTTAAAAGTTAAAGCTAGTCTGTCTACTTCTGGGTTAAGAGAACAAATTCCATTAGATAATTCTCTAGGAAGCATAGGAATGCTTGCCCCTGGAATATATACACTTGTTCCTCTATTCATGGCATCTGTCCATATTGGACTACCTACATTTACATAATGTGATACATTAGCAATATGAACACTTAATTCATAATTGCCATTCTCTAATATTTTTATAGATACAGCATCATCGATATCTTTGGTATCATTACCATCTATAGTAAAGATATTTTCACTTCTTAAATCAACAGCACCTTGATTAATCTTTTCATCGATAACATCATCAGTTACTACACTAGGAATATTCCTTAAAGCAGCCACTACTTCATCCGGAAACTTATCTGGAATGTTATATGATTTAGTTATAGATTTTAAATCTACCCCTGGATCATTCTTATGTCCTAGTACTTCAATTATTTCTCCAGCATAAACACCTTTTTGTATTTCATTTTTTAAATTAACTACAACTTTAGTACCCTCAACTATACTGCATTTTTGTTCTTCTAGTACTACTGCGACATCAATTTTAATATCGTCCAATAAAATATATGTTTTGTTCTTTCTGATGACTACTTCGCCTATAAATGGCATAGATTTACGTGACGCAATTTTAACAACTTTAGCTTCAACCCTAGTATTGTCCTTTTTAACAATTTCAATTGCTACAGTATCACCATTTATAGCACCATTCAAATTATGAACATGAATAAAAGCATCTCTTTCTCCACCATAACTAACAAAGCCATAGCCTCCTTTAGCTATAGAAATTTTACCTTTTTGTAAAAGGGAATTCTCAAATAAACTATACTTTTTCTTTTTCGTTTTAATTAACACTAATTCATTGCACATTTCACTAAGCAATTCTCTAGTCTCTTCTTCACGTTCAATTCCTAAAGCAACCATTATATCTTTAACAGAATAGCTCTTTGATGAACTAAGTAAATCTAATATTTTTTCTCTCATAAAAACGCACCACCCTTAAAACTATGATACTATAAAAAAAAATAAAAATATAGTGCTTTGCAAAAAAAGATTTATTACTTAAGTTCAGCAATAAATCTTTTTACAATTATTTTCTTATCATTTTGTTCTTCATACATATAAAGCAAAGATATCAGTAGAGAGCCTAGTAAAGCAACAATAATATCTGTCATTGTGTCATTTACACCAGTAAGCATAACCTTTTGAGCATCTCCGCCAAATATTGTATTAGAAACAAATTCAAATATCTCCCAAAAGCCTGCGATAGCCATAGCAGTAAATATAATCATTATAATGTTAAATACTAAGTTCTTTTTATTATATATATTTAAAATAACTAATATGTATATTCCTAAAAAAGAAGAAACTAATCCCGAAGAAAAATGAACCATTTTATCATAAAAATAATACTTTTGATAGAAATCTAATACTGATCCTAAAGTCTGAGCAAAGAAAATAAATAGCAAAAACATTAATTCCATAATTGGCGTTATTTTACTACCTAATTTTCTTAAGATATTAGGTAGTAAAACAATAATTATTAATGAAAAAGAAATTAATGTATCTCCAACAGGAGTTCCATTTATTATCTGCTTAGTTCCTACTATAATACCTATAATAATAGATATTAACTTAAGTACTATATTAATTATCTTCATATTCTATCTCTTTAACCTCGCCACTACTAATCGATTCAAAACGATTAGTTATTTTATTAGTTGTTGTATGAATATCTTTTACATCTTTTGATACTGTTTCTATACTTCTATAAAGTTTATCCCATCTTTCTTTATAGCGCTTAAAATCATCAGATAATAAATTTAATTCTTTACGAATTATATTTGTATTTTTATCTCTTTCAATATTTTTAAGTATAACTTGTATCGTAGTTAATGTACTTATTAATGTTGTTGGACTAGTGATCCAAACTCTTTTTTTATAAGCATACTGAATTAAATCAGTATGATATGCATTAACTTCCGCAAAAATTGCTTCTGCCGGCAAAAATAATATTGCTTGATCAGCTGTTACTTCAGGTATAATGTATTTACTAGAAATAGCGTCAATATGCTTTTTCATATCAATTTTAAATTGTTTTTCAGCTAACATTCTTACTTCAGCACTATTTTTCTTATCAATCATTGATTGATAATTTTCAAGTGGGAACTTAGAGTCAATTGCTATTGTCCCAAGAGGTTCTGGGGCAAATAAAACACAATCTGCAATAGTATTATTATCAAAACCATATTGCATTTTATATATCTTTTCATTATTTTCTCCAAAAACATTAACCATAATATTCTTTAGATTTATTTCACCAAATATACCTCTAGATTTTTTATCTGTAAGAACTCCTTGTAAAGATACTATGTCATTAGATAAATTATCTATTTTCTTTTGTGCCTCATCTATTTTGCTTAATCTTTCTAATACGGAAGTAAAAGTTTTATTTGTCTTTTCAAAGTTTTGATCTAATCTTTCACTTACTCGATCATTAATCATGCGTAGTTTTTCTTCCATACTACTATTTAATTTTGTGAAGTCATCATTCATATCACGACTAAGAGATGATTTAAATTCCCCCAGTTCTTTTATTGTATTTGTTTCAACTCGCCCTAACCTTTCAGTTATATTAGATTCATTAATATTTTTAGTAATAGAAATAACTACTAATATTATTAATACTATAAGTAGTCCAATTATTATATAATCCATATGTTTCTCCTAATCCATTTTATTTTTACTCATTATAAATTTAGATAATACATAAGTTGCGCCAAGTATTATTCCAAGTTTTACAAGGACACTAATATCACTTAAACTTTCTAAAAAAGTTGTTCCTATATATCCCCAAAAATATATGACTGCTATTTTAGATATTAATATGCTCATAACAAATTTTTTATAACTCATTTTTGATAAACCAGCTGCTATATTGATTAAAAAAGCTGGTGTAAATGGAAGTGCCGTTATTATTACTAATGTAGAAAATTCCATCTTATTAATTATATTCATTAAATTACGAACTTTTTTAGATTTTTTTGTTTTTCTATCAAAAAAATTACTAAAATACTTTCTTGAAACAATAAACATAATTATACATCCTATTATAGTTGCTACCCAAGACATAATGAAACCAGCTAAATTTCCAAACAGTATCATGTTTAAAGCAATAAAAACTGCTAAGGGAAGTACTGGTATCATTGATTCTAATATTATAACAAACATTCCTATAAGTACACCAATATATGGAGGTGAACTTATTACTAATTGTTGTAAATTTTCAATAACTTGATTTATTATATGTTGCATTTAATCACTATCCCTACAATTTATTCTATCATAGAAATGGATTAATATTTAACAAATATTAAATAATATGTAAAATGAGGTTTTTTTATTCTGCTAGTAATGAAATATCTAATATTTGGTCTAATTTGTCAATAACTGGAAAACCTTTTCCATTAAGTTTAGTAGAAAATTTAATTCCTATTCCACCTTCTGCTTTCCATTCTTCAAGGTTTCCAACATAATCATCTATAAGAATATGTCCTTTACTATGTACCATTTCTGTTTTTGGTATAGATCTTGGTACTGGTATTATTGTAATATCTTTAAAAAACTTTCTAATAAATTTCACTTTTTCAACTACTTCTTGAAGAGAATTAACATGTGATAAAATAGAAACCTCATATAAACCACTATCTACTATTTTAGTAATGCAATTTATTGCATCATTAATAATTGTTGCTTTTTCATTTAGTAATATATTCCAATCCATATCAGCATAATACTTTCTTACAGCTGGTTGATCTTTAGGATCACTATCACTTAAACCCATTTTCTTTAATTCTAAATAACTGACTTCTATTGTATTCATTATAACACCATCAAAATCTATATATAAGTTTCTCATATTTATCACTCCTACTATAAGTTATATTATATATCAAACATTTGTTCTTGTCAACGATAAAAAAAACAACCTTGCGGTTATTTTAATGCATCGATTAATTCAGCTTTTTTCATTGTAGCAGCACCTGTTACATTCTTAGCTTTGGCTAGTTCACGTAATTCAGCAACTGTCATAGCTGACATATCTGTATTTTCTTCTTTTGCAGCTTTTGGAGCTTCTTTTTTAGCAGGAGCAGCTGTAACTACTTCTTCCTTTAAAGTTCCTTCTAATGCAGATTTAGCAATGTTTACAAGTTCTGTAAATGCTGCAGCATTATCAATAGCTAATTCAGAAAGAACTTTTCTGTTCATTTCAACGTTAGCTTTTAATAAACCATTAATGAATTTAGAATAACTAATGTCGTTTGCACGGCAAGCAGCATTAATTCTTGTAATCCATAATTTTCTAAAATCTCTCTTCTTTTGTCTTCTATCTCTGTATGCATATTTTCCAGAATGCATTACTTGTTCTTTAGCACTACTGAAAATTCTATGTTTACTACCAAAGTAACCTTTAGCTTGATCTAATATTTTTTTATGACGAGCACGACTAATTGTGCCACCTTTAACTCTTGTCATATATTTTTCCTCCTATTTTTTTACGTATTATATAAGTGTCTTAATTCTCTTGTAATCAGAATTGTTTAAAGCACTTTCACTTCTTCCAGCTCTATTTGAAGAAGCATTCTTTTTACCAGTATTATGTCTAGTTCCTGGATGACCTATTTTAATAGAACCTCCATCGCGAACATTTAAAACTTTTTTTGTTCCCTTATGTGTTTTTAATTTTGGCATAATAATTCCTCCTATTTTTCCTTTGATGTTGGCATTAGTATCATATTCATGTAGCGACCTTCTAATTTAGGTTGTGCATCAATAGTTGCAAGATCGACTACAGCATTTGCAAAACGAAGTAATACATCTTTTCCTAATTCAGGGTGAGCCATTTCTCTACCTCTAAACTTAACAGAAACTTTAACTTTGTGACCTTTTTCCAAATATTTACTAGCATTACGAACTCTAGTTTGGAAATCAGCAACATCGATTGTTACAGATAAACGATATTCCTTCATTTCTAAATTTGTTTCACGTTGCTTTTTCATATTTTCTTTATTTTTCTTTTTTGATTCATATTTATGCTTATTGTAATCCATTATTTTACAAACTTGTGGATTACTTGTTTGATTAATAAGTACTAAATCAAATCCTGCATAACTAGCAAGTGTAAGGGCATCTTTTATCCCCTTAAGACCTAACTGTTCTCCATTTGGACCAATTACCATTACTTCTTTTGCTCTGATTTGTTCATTTATGTACAAATCTTTTTGTTTAATTGCTATACTAAACACCTCCAATAAAAAAGTGAATACGAATGTATCCACTAAAAAACCAATTTAATATTATCCTATAGCAAAAGATAATCTAATTATCGGCATTTACCCATAACCAAGTGGCTATCAGGTGAGAAGTGGATACTTCTTCTTTCCTCTTTGTATGTATTTGATTATATAATTAATATATTATTTTGTCAAGTATTTATTAGTTTTTTCGCCTATTTTATCAATATTTTATTCATTTTCTTCTTTTATTATATTTTTATCTAAAAAACCAATAATTTTTTTATAATTATCACGATATGGAGTAAGTTCTTTTATTACCTTACGGTAGCCCTCAATCTCCTCTTCTAATTCACGAATTGTCTTTTCATCCTCTTCAATTTCTTCTTCTTTTTTCTTAATCGTTTCTTTCAAACCAGCTATAATTGTATCTTTGTCTTTTATAGAACCTTCAAGAGAGTTAATATCTCTGTTTTGTTTTTCAATTGTCTTTGATTGGTTTGTAATCATTTCTTCTTGACGAATGTTAGATTCAAAAAGTTGATTAATTCTATTTATTGCTTTAACTGTATCATCTTCAACGTGTTTTTCCGCAACTTTATCAGTTTGCTTATCTTCATTCTTATCAGATAATGGAAAAGCATCTATTATCTCTACTTCGCTCATTATTTTTTCACCCTTCTCATTAGCTATTTTTGACATATATTCCTGATACTTACCAAGTTCAAAAGCCCTTGCTAAAACAATATTAGAAGAAACTAAAAAAGCATCTGCACACTTTTTTAAATTTTTGCCATTCTCAATATAAGTTTCATAGAATAATCTATCATCTGGTATTAAAAAATTAGCAATATAAAACTGCTTTTCTTCGTCATTATCAAAAGTTAATGAGTCAGCATGTTCAATTACTTTTTTTTCTTTTTCTTTTACTCCTAAGCCTTCTAGACTAATTAATTGCCTATTTTTAGCGACTTCTTTTTTTAATTTTTTATATTTTTCCTCTGTTAATTTAATTGTCATTTTTTACCTCACCACAAAATAGTCTATTTACAGTATACTACACGATAATATGTTAATCAAGAAAAAAAGCGGAAAAAAAAAGCATATAATTATGCTCTCGAATCATATTTACCATCTTTAGTTGATATAACAATTTTTTCGCCTTCAGATATAAATAAAGGAACTTTAACTTTAAGTCCATTATCCATGTAAGCATCTTTCATAGCATTATTTGTTGTATTACCTTTTACAGCTGGTTCTGTTTTATCTATTATATATTCAATTTTATCAGGAAGTTCCATTCCTAACATTTCTCCTTGGAAAAAAGTTATAAATACATTAATTCCTTCTTTTAAATATTTAGAATCATCACCAATTTGTTCTTTTGTTAAATCGATTTGTTCATATGAGTTCATATTCATAAAATTGAAATCATCACCATTTGCATATAAATATTGCATTTCTTGTTTTTCAATCATAGCTTTTTCAACTTTTATACTTGAGTTAAATGTTTTTTCAACAATTGAACCTGTTCTTAAATTTTTAAGTTTTGCTTTAACAAAAGCAGCACCCTTACCAGGTTTAACATGAGAGAAATCAAGTACTATGAATAATTGATCTTCATATATAATGGTCATACCGTTTTTGATATCGTTTACATTAACCATATTATCCCTCCTTGGTTATTATCTATTTTATTTAGATTTTGTTTTAACTTTAGTAATCACTTTTGAATTAGAAATTTTTTCAATTTTAACTGCTCTTTCAAAAGGAGCAATTCTATTAGCTTGCATTTTTATTAATTTTGGATAATCTATTGATGTTATGAAATGTTCAAACATATTATCACCCTATTATTTCTTTTCTTTATGATTTGTTGATTTTCTACATTTTGGACAGAATTTGTTTAATTCTAAACGTTCTGTTGTGTTTCTTTTATTTTTTTCTGTACGATAGTTTTCTTCTTTACATTCAGTACATTGTAGAGTAATTCTTTCTCTTGCTTCACCTTTTTTTGCCATACTATCCCTCCTTCACATCTCATGCATACATATTATAGCAAATAATTATTAAAAATAAAAGTTTTTTTTACAAAAGTTCGATTAATACCTTTTAAAATAAGCACTGGATACTTCCTTGGCAATTCTTTTTGTTATAAAACTAGTATATTCAGTATCAGAATATGTAGAAGTGTCTGGAGTTATTATAGTAAAAGTAACTTTTGGATCATCATATGGCATATATGATACAAAAGTAGTAGAAATTGTTTCCGTGTCAGCTTTACCATCATTATTCGTGTCTAGAAAACTTTGACTTGTTCCTGTTTTGCCTGCTGGTTTATAAGATATGTCTATGTAACCAGATCCAGTTCCACCAAACTCAAGAACCATTTTCAATCCTTGTTGAACTCTTTGCATGTAAATACTATCGGTTGTTACTGTGTTAAGTTCCACACGACTATTTTGATAAATGACTTCTCCTTCATTATTAACAACCTTATTTAATAGAACTGGTTTTATCCTAATACCACTATTAGCTATTGTCATAATATATTGTGATAATTCAATTGGTGTATAAGTATCATACTGTCCTATTGCAAAGTCTAGAAGTAATCCAGAATCAGTTTTTGTTCCTATAACACCTAATCTCTCATTAGGTAAATCTACTTCTGTTTTTGTACCTAGACCAAACTCTTTAAAAGTGTTTCTATAAGTATTAAATGCTTCTGGGTTTAATCCTAGACCGCAATTATAACAATAAGTGCCACCACCAACTTTTATAGCAGTATGAAACTGATATGTGTTAGATGATCTTTTTAAAGCGGTTAAATCATCTAAAGTACCTAGATACATAAATGAGCATTTTTCTGGAGTAGACTTGATTTTTATGCAGTCATCAACTCTTACTTCTCCGATCTTTAAAGCGCCAGTATTATATCCAACAATATGTGATGCACCCTTTACTACCGATCCAACTACATAAGAAGTATTTGTTATTCCCGTGCTAAAATCATAAATATTATCATCAACAACTTGTTTTCCTGCCATGGCAATTATTCCGCCAGTTTTGGCATCCGTAACTATAACAAAAGACTTGTTTAAATATTCAGTGTTTGGTTCACTCTTAGCTTTTTTAATATTATCTACAATAATTTGTTCTATCTCTTGTTGTAATTCTATATCAATATTTAAATATATATCATTACCTTTTTGACCTTCTTCAATTAATTCATAGTTACCATTTGAATGAACTAAGTATTTATTTTTAGTTCCTTTTAAATATTGATCATATTGATATTCTAGGTAACTAATTCCTACTGTATCACTTATCGTATAACCACTATTTAAATAATATTTTTTATATTCGTTAGGAATTGAACCAACACTTCCAAGAATACCTCTTAAAGCGGTTTCATATGGATATAGTCTTTCCCAATCTAAACGTATACCAACACCTTTAAGTTTACTTACATTTTCTGCTATAGTAGCATACTCTAACTCAGTAACTGAGTTATTTTTTATTACTTTTTCAGTATATGAATATCCATTATTCATAAGATAATATATATAGGCTGTTTCTTTATCTATTTGCTCCAAATCACTACTTGTTATTTTATCTAACTTTAGTTTATAAAGATCATCTGAAGATATTTCTCTATTTTTATATAATTCATATTCATCATTTGTAAGTAAAGATAATTCACTATGTAGTTTTATATAATAGTCTTTCATAATCCTATCTGTTATTTTAGAGCAATCTACATCTAATATTTTAGATAATTTAGTAGCAATATCTAGTTGATCTTTTGTAGTTGTACCAACTTCTTTTTTATAATAAATAACTTTAACTGGTTTATTATCTACAATGATAACGCCATTTCTATCATATATTCTACCTCTTGGAGCAGTATCACCATAAACAATCTTTTCAGTTAAACTTATTAATTTTTCTTTATAATAATCATTTTTCATTATTTGAATATAGAAAAGTCTAGCTAATATGATAGACATAGATAATACCACAAATATTTTTAGTATAAAAAGTCTTTTCATATTATCACCCATTATTATTGTTTTAATCTTTTAGTATTTTATACATACAATATAATGGAGGGTTTATGATTAATATTATAAAAAAATATGTAAATATTCTTACTACTAAGGACATATATGAATTTGGAAGAAAAAACAATATATTTCTTACTGATAATGAGGTTTCAATAATTTATGAAGTTATAAAAAAAGATTATGAAACTTTATTATATAACGATGAAAAAGTTTTTAATTACTTAGAAGGCAAGATAAGTTCAGAGAATTTAAATAAAATCAAAATAATATTTTATGAATACAAAAAGAAATATCAGAACTATTTATAATAGTTTCTGATATCTTCTAATAGTTGACTATTTTGTTTCTTGTTTTTTATCATTTCTATTTCAAATTTATATGGTGGATATAATCTATCAGTTGTTTGATCACTTGCGCTTACATAAGGTGTTTCTAATATTTTAGGAACATCTTTTAGTTTGTCATTGTATATGATGTCAATTAAAGTGTCAAAACCAATTGTTCCAAGTCCGATATTATCATGTCTATCTTTATGAGAACTCATATCGTTTTTACTATCATTTATATGAATACAACCAATTTTATCAAGACCTATGATACTATCAAATTCATTTAAGACTGTGTCAAAATCTGTTAAGTCATATCCTGCATCATTTAAATGGCATGTATCTAGACATACCATAACTTTTTCTTTATATGTAACACCATCAAGAATTTGTTTTATTTGCTTAAAGTTAGTTCCTACTTCGCTTCCTTTTCCAGCCATTGTTTCTAAACATATAGTTACTTTTGTATCTGACATAATACAGTGGTTTAAAACGAAGATAATGTTTTCTATTGCTGTTTCTTCTCCTAAGCCAACATGACTTCCGGGATGTAGAACAAGTTTTGTAATACCTAATTGCTCTACTCTATCAAGTTCCTGTCTTAAAAAACTAATAGCAAAATCTATATTAGCAGTATTGGCTAAATTTATTATATATGGTGCATGAACGACAATATTTCTTAAATCGATACTATTATCTTTCATTATCTGCATTGCTTTGACAGTTTGATTATCGTCTATTGCAGATCTCGCAGTATTTTGTGGGGCCCCTGTATAAAACATAAATGTATTACAGCCATAGTTTAAAGCTTCCTCTACACTACCTACAAGCTGGGAATCTTTTTTAAATGATACATGACACCCAATTATTAAATCTTTCATTTACATCCTCCTAGTAAAAAATAGGATATTGCTATCCTATTTTCTTCATATTTCCTTTAGCAAGTTCAGCATTGACCATATCTAAAGTAATACCAAACTCATTAACAAGCTCAGTCATTTCTTTTTCACAAGTTTGCTTTATAGTAATAGCTTCTTTTCTTTTATTCATAAGTATTACATACCTAGCAACTCCTGCTTCTTTTGGGTCTACAGGAATCTCAACTTTTACAGGTTCACTTGGGACAGTTGATAACTTTTTAGCTAGATCAAAGTTTTCTTTAACAGCATTTGCTCTATGAGCAAGCAGTTTTTGAACAAATACAGTGCTAATTAGTAGTCGTCTAGGAGCACCAACAACACGTTTTTGTTTATTTATTAAATAGTCAACATCCGTTTGTAATACTTTTAAAATATAATTTTTTTCTTTTGCATTTATCTCTGTATTATTTTTTACTACATCATCATTTTTATTATCTTCTTGAGTTACTGGGTTTTCATTA
This sequence comes from Bacillota bacterium, assembly GCA_023460995.1. Lineage (GTDB taxonomy): Bacteria > Bacillota_I > Bacilli_A > RF39 > UBA660 > RGIG4266. The sequence continues at coordinate 46,906 of JAEWOE010000005.1, forward strand.
ACAACAGGTACAGCAGGATTAACTTGAGCAACTTGAGGTTCAGTTTTGACTGGTACAGTTTCGACTGATTCACTTGTTGTATTAGTGCTTACAGCTGGAACTGGAGCAGGTTCAACCGCTGCTACATTTGAACTTATATAAGCTAGCATTTTTTTTCCATACCCACTTGTTATTTTGTTAAACATATTTGGAACTAAATACGCTAATCTTTTTCCCTCAACAGTTATTTTGCTCTTTGTAGCCAAATCTATTGCTGATGCTTTAACATCATAATTTTTCATTATATTACTCCCCGTCTTTTGCAATATCAAGCATTACTTTTTTAATTTCAACCCAAACAGCTTCATCAGCCACACTAGCTAAAGTAACAGTGCCATCAGCATTTGCTACAACTTCTGATGTATATACTTCCACATTCCCAGATGGATCAGTTTTATTTTCTGTATATATTAAGTACTCTTTTCCGTTTAATTTAAGTGTAAAATATGCTACGACTTCAACTTGTTTACTAACTCCAGTTTCATCTATTATATTAATGATTTCTTTATTATTCATATTAGTTCTCCCTTCTTACTTTATATATCACATTATATCACAGTATTTAATCAATTTTCAATATTTTCATGAAATATATGTTAATGATACAAGGTATAATATAACCTATAATAGAATATTTTTCAAGGGGAAATTAAAAGATAATTTAAAATTAATTATCTTTTAATATGTTATTTAAATCTTCTATCTTTGACTGATAGTCAGCAATTTGATTTTTCATATCCTTGATTTGTTTAGCGACTATTGCTTGTTCATTTATTAATTCAATATAGTCATCCACATCATTATTATATAATTCATATTCCTCTGCTTGATATTTTAACTTTTCTTCTAACACCGCCTGCTTGTCCTGCAATTCAGCTATAATTTTTTCATTGTTGGAAATTTTCCACATATTCATTTTTATACCATTATTACTAAAAAATATAATAAAATATAATGCTGAAAGAATTATTACTAATTTTATTTTTCCTTTTCTACTCATAATATATAGCTCGCTTTCCAAAAAAGTTAAAAGATTGTTCAAAGTTATATCTATCAAAGTATCTTATTTTACCAACTGAAGGGTCAGAAGTTATAATTTGAAATTGATTAAATCCTATTATTACTAAACTATGAAATTCAGCGGGATAATTAATTGTTCTGCCTGTTAATTCATCAGTCCAACTATAGGCGTAATGAGTACTTATACCGTCCATAGCAACCCATACTTGTACTGGATGTTTTTCGATAACCACTCTTAAAACCTCATTAAGTGATGAACCAGTTATGTTTTTTATTCCACTTTTAAAATTTGAAGATACTGATATAATTGGTTTTTCATAAACTCCAAAGCCATATACATCAGTTGGATTACCAATAAAATAAATTTCCGGATCATTTCCATATCTTTCTGCACTTACATAATATGGTCTTTCTGCTTTAATTAGACTGTCTACTATTTGCTTAGCTGTAACATTCACTCCGGCATATCTAAGTAATATTAACAAAGAAATACTCTCACAACCTGATGGATAATCAGGGTACTGATTAATAGTTGGTACATCTTTAATAATAGATTGTCCGTAATTAATTATAGTATTAATTTGCTGTAACTTACTATTATATTCAGATATAGTACTTTTTAAGAAAAGATTTAAGCTGTCTGATACATCATTTTGATCAACTATTTCGTCTTCTAAGTTTATTACCTTAGCAGATAATGTTCTATTATTGATAGATTCTTCAATGTTATTATACATTATAGATAATTTATCAACTTTATTAGATAGTTCATTTATAGTGTTTTCTTGTTTAGTATATAAATTACTTAATGAATTATCATGACGTTTATTATTGTACTTATACATGATATAAAATTCATTAGAGAAAAGGTAGAAAAACAAGGATATTATTAATGCTTCTTCAAAGAAGTTCTTTAATTTTCTCTTCTTATTTATGGATATAAAGTCAATATTAGGACATATGCTTTTAATTATTGTTTGGTATTTATCATTTTCTATATTATATTTATCAAATAATTCTTTTGATTTAAATTTGCGATTAAACACATCCAAAAAAGAATATTTACAATAAAAATCTTGTTCTGTCTTAATTTTTTTGGTTAAAGAAATTTCATTAGCACATTTTTCTCTTATAAAAGAGATGATTTCCAAGTAATTATTAATTTCAAAAGAATCCATATTTACCTCACTATTATCCTAATATAATTAAATAATAAAAAAGGTTACTTGTCAATATCATTCATCTAATACACCATTTAAAAATTTAAAAACCCCTTTAACACTTTGCTTACAAGAATTACTGATGAATTCTGAAATTTTTAACCCCATTCTTTTTGGTTTATCCTGAAAGTCTTCTTCATCTACTAAATAGTCATTAATATCTATATTGATGTTATTTTTAATATCTTCTTCATACTTAGCAATCTGTTCTTCTGTGAATACTTTTTTCTTATAAGACGCATATTCATAATAACCAAGATTTACCATAACAAATATCGCAAAATACATCATGAATAAAACAAGGAGCATATAATTAAAAACTTTAATTATTGTTTTATCTTTCATTTATAGTTTCCTTTAATATGTCTGCTAAAACAGCAACAGTATTATATACTTCATCAATTGTATTTTCATATCCGCCAATCTCTATCAAAATGGCATTAGGACTTATATCTTGATTATATATGCCATTGACATTTGCTCCTTTTTTTGTTATTACACCTCTTGTTAAATTTGGATATTTAGTTGCTATTTTAGTATTTATATAATTAGCTAAATCTAAATTATTTTGATAGCCTTCATGTTCAAGTCCAACTACAAATAATACTTTAGCATAGCTAGTATTGTTTATTGTAATAGTAGAATTTGCCTTAGTTATAGAATCTCTATGGATATCAATAAAATACTTAACAGAAGGGTAATTCTCTACCACTGCATTTATATAATATCTACTTGCTAAATAACTGTAATTATAATCCCAACTATTTATCCTTATAAATTCTGTTATATCATTCTCCTCAACTAGTGCTTCAATACCATGATCTTTTAATTTTTCACGCATTATATATGAAGCCATCATTACATTAGGAGTAATATTGTATGCTTCATAATTACTACCACTATAATTTTCAAGTTGATGAGAATTATAAATGTATACTATTGGAGCTTTAGCATCAGTAGGATTAGGATCACTAATATGCTTAGAAATAGTTTCTAATTCATCAGCATTGTATTCTTCATCGTAAGAAATATCACCATTAAAATTAAGTGTACTAGTTAACAGTGTAATTGGTTTATCAACGGTTGAACTATATATAATATTAGTTATTTTACTTATTATATTTTGACTATACTTTTTATAATGATTAGAGTCTGCGAGTAAACTACCAATAAACTCTTCATTTGAGGAATATAACTTAATATTGTAGACAAATGAAAAACTAATACTAAAACAAGTAAAACATATAAATATTAAAAGCATATTTTTAAACTTAATTCTCTTTTTTCTTTTCAATCTTAATTTAGTCATATTATCACCTAATTAAGTATATAAAAAAGAAATAGATTAATTTGTCAAAACAACGATTAATTTAATATTTTTATAAGTTATCTACTTTTTCATGAAGAGATTTATTTATACCATTACCAATAATATCACTTAACTTCTCCATTAAAAAATCAATTTCCTTTGGAGTAACCATTAAATTATATCCAATCGGTGTTAATACCTCATAAATAAGTTGTTTAACTTCTTCTTCACTAAGAATACCTATTAAACCCATTAAAGTTTCTTTATCTTCAGTACTAGGTGTAATATTTTCTTTTAAATAATTAATCTTTGATGACAAAATTAGTTTATTTTTAGGTAGATTTCTCTTTTCCTTATTATAAGAATAATGCTTAAACATATATTTTATAGTATCACTTACAATAGTTACCGCATCTACAACGGTCGGTATTCCAATAGCTATAACGGGAATTCCAAAAATATCTTTACTTATTTCCTTGCGATTATTACCAACGCCACTACCTGGATGAATACCTGCATCAGTCATTTGAATAGTTTTATTGACCCTGTCAACTGAACCACTCGCAAGAGCATCAATTACTATTATAAAATTAGGTTTGACTTCACTTATTAATCCTTTAATTAAATTACTTGTTTCAATACCTGTTTGAGCCATAACACCTGGCATAAAAGCAAATGTTTTTCTAAACCCTTTTTCGACATCACCATAAATAAATAAATGATTTGTTACTAAAATATTATTTATGGCAAGAGGTCCCAAAGAATCAGGAGTTGATTTAGGATTGCCGAGTCCTATTATCAAACAAGAATCTTCCTGCACTATTTTATTAAGATTAAGCATTTTTTTTAATTGTTTTGAGAATATTTCTTTTACATTCTCTTTATTAGAATAATCTGTTATATCCTCAAATTCTATGGTAATATAATTTCCTTCCTTTTTATTGATTATGTCTCCTGCTTGCTTATTTAGATAAGTTGTAGATACTTTTATATTGTCAAATACTTCGCTTGTGTTTGATACACCTTCAATTTCAGTATCATTTTGCAAGTAATCTATCGCTAAATCACTATGAATATGATAGTTTTTTAAATCAATTTCATGATTCATAATATCACCCCATATATATTTTTACCAAAAATGCCTTTTTTTATTGCTTTTTTTTGTTTTTTTTGTTAAAATCAATAGTGTTAAGTTGACTTGGAGGTGAAATTATATGCCAAATATGAAGAATGCAAAAAAAGCTGTTAGAAAAAATATTAAAAAAACTGGTGAAAATAATAATTTTGAAGCTAGTATGAAGACAGCTATTAAGAATGTAGAAAAATCTGTATTAAGTAAAGATAAAGAAAAGGCTTCTGCTAATTTAAAAGTAGCTATTAAAAAAATAGACAAAGCAGCAGCTAGCGGAGTTACATCAAAGAATAAAAGTGCTCGTAACAAATCAAGATTAACTTTAAAAGTTAACACAATGGAGTAATATTTACTTCTTTTTTTTTCATGATAATAGAAATAGTATGCTATAATTAAGATAGGTGAGAATATGGCAAAAACAATTAGAAGGATACTCATAATCATATTATATTTGGGATTGTTAATTGGACTAATTGTTTACCATGATCCTATTAATAAATATATTATAGAAAACTATATATTTAGTAAACAAATTAAAGAATATGAAGTTAATGAATTTGCAAAACAAACAAATTATAACTATGTTAACATAACTACAGATTTCAAAACAACTTCTAAAAAAAATCTTTTAGACGATATTTATACAATTATAGATGGTGGTCTAGATGAGTTTACTTTTTATTGTGATGATAGTTATACAGATTGTATAGATGATGTACAAGAATTATCTAATGATACTACAGCTTTAACAATTATTAATAATTATGTTAATCCATATAATAGTTTCAATAAATTATATATATCAACCAATAGTATGGGTAAAATAGACGTTATTGTAAATAAATTATACAGCGAAGAAGAAATAGATTACACACAAAGTAAAATAGATTCTATAGTTAGTCAAACTATAACAAATACGATGACAATAAGGGAGAAAATAAAAGCATTTCATGACTACATTATAAATACTACTGTATATGATGAAGAACGTTCAGATGAAATAAAGAATAAAATTTATAATACTAATATTTTTAATTCACATAAAGCCTCTGGAGTACTTGAGAACCATATAGCTTTATGTAGTGGTTATACTGATGTAATGGCCGTATTTTTGAATACTATTGGAGTAGATAATTTTAAAATTTCTAACAATGATCATATTTGGAATGCTGTTTATTTAGATGGAGCTTGGTACCATTTAGATCTTACATGGGATGATCCTGTTACAAATACTGGAGCCAATGTTTTAATATATGATTTCTTCTTAATAACTAATTCCGAATTATTACAAAAAGAAGCTGTGCAACATGCTTATGAAAGCTCAGTATATACAGAAATAGCTACTAGTTAAACTAGTAGCTATTTTTTTGGCAATTTAATAATAACTTTTGTTCCCTTTCCTGGTTCAGATTCATACTTCATAGTACCACCATGAGAATTTATTATTTCATTTGATAATGATATTCCTAAACCAGTTCCTGTTTTTTTCGTAGTAAAGAAAGGCTCACTAATATGAACCATATTTTCTTTTGAAATTCCATGTCCATTATCTTCGACAATAATATATATATAATTTGTTTCAACTTTTTCAGTTATAACTATTTTCTTTTTCTTATTGTCCTCAAAAGACTCAATGCTATTTTTTATTATATTGATAAACACCTGCATTAGCCTCGTATAATCAGCATTTATATAAACTTCATCTTTATCATCAAAAATTAATTTTATATTATTTTTAGTAAGTAATTCATCAAAACTTATAACAACTTCACTAAGTAAATAATTTATGTCCATCATATCTTTTTCAATATTAATTTTTGAAAAAGAGGAGAAATCCTGTAAGATTAAAAGTGTATGTTGTATTTCAAACTTAATTATTGGAATATATTTTTTACACTGTTCTATATTATTTACATCAAGCATATCTAAATAACCTTTACATACAGCCAAAGGGTTCTTAATCTCATGTGTTATTTTAAACAATGATGTTCTTATTTGTTTTTCTTTCACAAGTTCTTTATAACTCATATGATATTTAATAATATCATCACAAAGTTCAACTACATATAGAATTAATAATGTGGAAATATATGTTATTGGAATTGATATACATAAGATATCATCAAATATTGAATCATTAAAGAAATATGCGGATGTTCCACTGCAAAGTATAAATAGAAAAGTTTTAGTAGCAAAGATAAACGTTGTAAATAAGTATTTGTTAAACTTTTCTTTTCGTGTAAAGAAATAGATTAAGAGATAAATTAAGTATTCAAAACTTACACATAAAAATGAGACATTAAATAAGTATGCTGCAGCAATTATATACATTATTGATAGAAAAATAGCTTCCTTTGTTTTATACTTAGTAAAAGCAAGTATAATTGGAATGTTTGATAATAAAAGACCGGTTCTTGGAAAGTTAATTGCGCCTTTAAATATTACTAAATACATTGATGAAAATAAAGCAAAACATAGTAACAGGTCATTTTCCTTTAATTCGATTTTTTTATTATAAGCGATATAAAAGCAGTACATAGATATAGGAAAAAGTAAGTATATAGTACATAAAATAATGTCATTTACATATTGCATAAATTCACCCCATCTTCATTCTATACCTTTAACTTGTCATTTTTTGTCGAAGCAACAAAAAAAAGTGATAATTTTATCACTTTAAATCGTCAATGTGTTTTTTTAGCACTTCTGCCTGGTTACCTAGAATAATTTTTAACTGATTATCAATCTCAACCATTCCTTGTGCTCCCATTTTTTGTATACCTTCTTTATTAACTAAAGATATGTTCTGTAATGTAACCATAAAGCGAGATTTATTTGCTTCATAATTTATTATATTGCTTTTGCCACCTAAATAATCTACTAATTTATTTACTTCTATTTTAGCATCTTTTCGTGATGCTCTAGTAATAGCAATTGCTATTATTAACAAAAGCACAATTATAATTATATATTGTATATATTCCATTAAATCACCTTATATAATTATACTATAAAACTACTAATTGTCAAATCATCTGCATAATCATTTTTTTTAAATACATACTAATATTGGTGATATTATGGAAATTAGAAAAAAGTATAAAATTAACTATAGTTTAATAATTTGTTTATGCTGCTTTTTTATAATTTCTATTATTTCTTTATACAGTGCAGATACTATAAATACTACAATAGATCAAATTATATACAAACAGATATTATGGATAATAATAGGATTACTATTAATAGGTTTTGTAATTTATATAGGTAATGACATCATAATCAAAAACGCAATGACTTTGTATTTTATAGGTATTATTGCACTTACCCTCTTATTGCTTTTTGGAACGCCAATTAATAATGCAAAATGCTGGTTTAAAATACCTGGCATAGGAACAATACAACCAAGTGAGTTTATGAAGATAGTATTAATAATTTGTTTGTCGAAATTTATAAGTAAAAAACAAAATAAACTTAAACACAAAAGTATTAAGAATGAATTTATTTTATTATTAAAAGTTGCAGGAATAATTCTTATACCTGCTATTCTAACTTTTTTAGAGCCTGATACTGGTGCAGTTTTTATGTATTTAATTTTAACTATAACTATTCTTTTTGTAAGTAAATTTAGTATGCGCTGGTTTTATTTTGGATTATTTGTCTTTGCTTCTTTAATTTCAGTAGTTTTATATTTATATTTCTTTAACATTGACCTTTTTATTAAGCTATTAGGTAATAGTTTTTTTTTAAGAGTAGAGCGTATAATTAACTGGTCTTCAGCAGCGGGTATGCAGCTTGAAAATGGTATGACTGCAATTGGTGCAGCAGGTTTCATTGGATACGGATTTAATAAAACTCCTATATATTTTCCCGAAGCTCAAAATGACTTTATATTCGCAGTATTTGCCTCAAATTTTGGATTTATAGGATCAATTGTATTAATCATGCTTATTATATACTTTGATTTAGAGATTATTCATATTGCTGAGCGCAGTAAGAATAAAACTAATAAATATATAATAAGTGGAATACTAGGCACTATTATATATCAACAAATTCAAAATATAGGGATGACTTTTGGACTACTTCCTATAACTGGAATTACTTTACCATTTATCAGTTATGGAGGTTCTAGTTTGCTTAGCTATATGATTATGATTGGACTTATATTTAATATTGACAGAGAAAATAGACAATATAAAAATTAAAAAGAAAGCAGAGCTTTCTTTTTTAATAGTTAACAATATAAGGGGTAGAATTTGTTCCATTACCACCACCAATTAATGCTTCTGATTCAATTATAATTACAGGTCTTATATATGAGGTAAGTGTTACATTTTTTGGTGTAGTTCCTTCTTGAGTTACAACATATACTTCTGTATTAGAACTTTTAGACATAGTCCAAAACTCTCCTGTTGCTGATCCATAAACTGGTACTGTTAAAATTTCGCCAATTTTTGGTAATCCAACTGATATACCATATAAAATATTTGTTTTAGCTAAAGAAGAATTCTTATAATTAGTTGATGTAACTGTAGAATCTCCTTGATACCAAAATTTAGTTTTAACTATTCCATTTAAGTTAGTATACTCCTCTAAATACAATGTATCTTTTAAATAACCAGCTACGCCTTCATTAGTATTGAAGATAGAGCTAGTTCCAAAAGTAGAGGAATAATTTGCTTCAGCAACTTTATAAATATCATTTAATATCAATTTCGTTTCTGAATTATCACTTTCTACTACTCTATATATTTTACTATTTAAACTTAAATATTCTCCTGATGCTAAATTAATTGAATTTAATGTTCTATTATCTGATTCTACTATATTTGTAGAAGATTTAAATAATATATATGGATTATTCTTTGCACCATCACCACTAGTTATTACTGATTCAGGCATTAAGCTAATAACAGGTCTTATATAATGCATACTATTTTTAGAAATTGCTGTTATACTGCCGTCTGACAAAATTTTATATAACATATCAGTTAAAGTTGAAGAATAAGTGGATGTTGAAAAAACTAATCCATTTTTTAAGTATGAATAATTATTTAAGAAAGACATGTTATATTCATATAAAGATAATTGTGTTACTTTAGAATGTCCCAAAGCTGAATCATTTAAACTTTCGCAAACATCTTCAGATTTACTTATAGTTTCTGTTGGTACATAACAAGCACTTTCTTCAACTAAGAAGTCAGAATATTTCAACTTACTTATAAAATAATTATTAAGCCATTCATTTGCATAACTTTCATCATAGTTGTTAGCATTACCAAAATTTAGTGTAGCAACTGATTCATCTGCTATTAGCTTTATACTACCATCTTCATTAATACCCATAATTCGCCACATAAGTCCACTATAATAAACATAATTATTACTTGCTGACCCAGAGAAATATGTGCCACCTAGAAAACTATATACACTATCATTTTCAACATTTTGATAAGCACTATATAATGTAGTTAATCCATCTGTGTCTTCAGCAAAAGAAAATTCATAACCACCATTATCTACAATGACTTTTATAACATTATCTCTAGAAAGTACTTCTTTAGAATAAGAAGATAAATAATTGCTTTCCAGATTGTCAGAGTCTATTAACTGTCCTATAGGAACATAATATATCATTCCATCATTTTTAGGATATAAATATGCTTTACCGTCTAAATAATTATCTGTACTTGCATAAAGTATTTTAAGTGCTGCATCATCAAGTTTTTTAGAATTATTTCTGATTTGTCCCATTATAGGTGTAATTACAACAATTAAAACAATTGACATAATTATTAGAACACCTAGTAATTCTACCAAAGTAAACCCTTTCTTATTCATTTATAGCACCCTCTATTCTAATTTTTATTATACTAAAAATATCAAAAAAAAACAACTATGCAGCTGTTTCTTCTTTTTTAATTACTTCTTTTCCCTTGTAAGTACCGCAAGCAGCACATACTCTATGTGGTCTTACATCAGCACCACATTTTGGACATTTAGTTGTACTATTTTCGCTAATTTTATAATGAGTTCTTCTCATTCTACCTCTAGTTTTACTTACTTTTCTAAATGGTACAGCAAATAATTGAATATTTAATTTCATCATCATAAACACCTCTTTTCCTATAATAGATCCTTAAGCTTATCAAAAGCCGAAGTCTGTTCTTGTTCTTCCCCTTCAGTTACTAATTTCCAACCATCACCAGATAGCTTCAAATCAGTAGCATCTGGACAAGTAACTTTTATAGGAATTTCCATTAGTATATTTTCCCATATAATAGGAAAAATATCAATACAATTCTTTACTTTTTCACCAAAATCTCCTATTTCTGACATCATCTCTGAATAATCACCTTCAATTTTGGTTTCAAAAGGATAGTCAACCGGTTGTAATGTTATAGAACAAGGTAAAACCATGGTTCCAGTAACAAGTAAGTCTAAATAATAATTTTGCATTTCATCATCATGAATATATCCACTTACAGAAGCATCTTTAATATCTAAAACATTTACTTTTTTTAATGTTTCTTTATCAACATTAATAACTTCATTAATCTCAACGTTAATCTCAGATCCATTTTGTAATTTACTAATATCAATAATCATTTAATCACCACCGACATACCTACCAATTATACATAAATTCATCAGAAAATGCAAGTGTTTTATTAGTTATATGAATAAATTTGAAAATATGATATTATATAAACGAGGTGATTTTATGAGTACTGGAATTATTTGCGAATATAATCCTTTCCATAATGGACATTTGTATCATATAAATAAAATTAAAGAAATGTATCCTGACGATACTATCATACTTGTTATGAGTTCACACTTTTTACAGCGTGGTGATTCCAGTCTTATAAATAAATGGGATAAAACTGATATTGCTTTATCTTTAGGAGTCGATATAGTTATAGAGTTACCCTTTGTTTTTTCAAGTCAAGGTGCCGATATTTTCGCCAAAGGTTCTATTGAAATATTAAAAAATATGAATGTAGATAGATTAATATTTGGAAGTGAAACTAATAATATAGAAACACTAACAGCTATAGCAAATATCCAAATAAATAATAAAGAGTTTGATGATACAGTAAAAAAATATTTAGAAGAAGGAATAAGCTACCCAACTGCTTTATCTAAGGCGGTGTATACTTTAACAAACATAAAGGTTGAAAAACCAAATGATTTACTAGGAGTATCATATATTAAAGAAATAATAATTCAAAAGGCAAATATAACTCCTATGACTATAAAAAGAAGTAATGATTTTCATAGTTTAGACTTGGATAGTGATATTGTAAGTGCTACAAGCATACGAAATGCATTAAAAAACAGTACTGAAATAAAAAGATATGTTCCCCCTATTGTTTATGATTATTTACAAAAAGAATTAAGTTTTACTGATGACTATTTTAATTTTCTAAAATATAAAATTATAAGTAGTATAAATAATTTAAACATATATCAAACAGTAGATGAAGGAATAGAAAACAGAATAAAAAAATATATTTATACATCTAATAGTTTAGATGAATTAATAGATAATATTAAAACTAAGAGATATACCTATAATAAAGTGAAAAGAATGCTTACTCACATACTTTGTGGTTTTACTAAAGAGGAAGCCCTTAGAACTAAAGAAAATGACTATGTAAGAGTACTAGGTTTTAACGATAAAGGAAAAAAATACTTAAATAAAGCAAAAAAAGAAAGTGTCTTACCAATTATAACTGGTTATTCTAATATTAAAAGTGAAATATTAGATATTGAAAGAAGAGTTAGTTCAATTTATTTTTTAATATTTAAACAAAAAAATAAGAATTATTTAATGGAAATGGAATATAAACATAAACCAATCATTAAATAATTCTTTTTCTTTTTATATTTCTTCTATTTTTAAGAAATTTGTTGTTTTAGCAACACCGTGCATATTAAAGCCACCAGTAACTACTATAATATCTCCAGCTTCTAAATGCATAAATTTTGCTGCTTGTTCTTTAGCAGAATTTACTATTTCATCTGTACTTTTAAATACTGGAACAATAACTGGATATACACCCCAGTTTAAAGCAAGTGATCTTGCTACTGCTTCAGTTGGGCAAGAAGCAAGTATCAAACTTTTTGGTTTTAAATTACTTACTGTTCTTGCAGTATAACCACTCATTGTTGATGCTACTATAATTTTCACATCTAATGTTTCAGCACATGAAATTACACTTTGAGCTATAGTTTCAGTTATATCTTCTCCTCTTTTTGATTCAAAAACATAATCATAGTCATAATATTTTTCTGTGTTTTCACATATGTCAGCCATAAATCTAACTGTATCAATTGGAAATTTACCAACTGTTGTTTCACCAGATAGCATAACTGCATCTGTACCATCAAGTACAGCATTTGCAACATCTGAAACTTCAGCTCTTGTTGGGCGTGAATTTTTTTTCATAGATTCTAACATTTCAGTTGCAACTATACAGAATTTACCATATTGACGGCACTTTTGAACCATCATTTTTTGGATTATTGGTAATTTTTCCATAGGAACTTCAACACCTAAATCTCCACGAGCAACCATTATACCATCTGATACATCAATAATAGAATCAAGATTATCTACACCTGTTGTACTTTCAATCTTTGATATAATCTTTAAATCTTCTCTATTATAAGCTTTTAGTATTTCTTTAGCAGCTAAAACATCTTCTTTTGTTGAAACAAAAGATAAAGCTAAGAAATCACCTTCATGCTCACAAGCATAAATAATATCTTCTCTATCTTGTTCACTTATAAATGGAATATCTAAATGAATTCCAGGAACATTTAAACTTTTTTTGTTTCCTAAAACTCCACCATTAACTATCTTACAAGTTATTCCATCTTCTTCTTTAGAGATAACTTCTATCTTCATTAATCCATTTTCAAGTAATATAACACTGCCTTTTTCTAATGAATCTAAAGCTTGTGGATGATTAACTGAAAATCTTTCAGTATTTCCAACAACAGTCTCTTTAACTACACGAATATTCTTTCCTTCAACTAGATTAATTTCACCATTTTCAACCATTCCATTACGAAATTCTGGTCCTTTAGTGTCATATAAAATAGCTATATTTTTACCTGTAATTTGTCTAACTTTTTTTACAGAAGCAACAACATTTTGTTTTTCTTCTTCTGTTGCATGAGAAAAATTAATTCTCGCAACGTTCATCCCAACATTTACCATTTGAGCCATAACTTCTGGTTCTGTACTCGCAGGTCCTATACTACATATTATTTTAGTTTTTTTCATAAAACAACAACTCCTTTTTTTAATGAACAAGTGCAATTTTAACATATAATATTAAAAAAAGCAAGATTTTTCACCTGCTCTATTAGTTATTTTTGGCATTTTTCACAATAATATGTGCCTCTACCATTAATTTTTGTTTTAATTATAATATTATGACATACAGGACATAATTCTCCTTCATGGCCATGAACAAGCAAACTTTGTTGAAATTTACCATGAACACCCTCACTAGATGTATATGTTCTTATTGTTGTACCACCCATTTTTATAGCTTCCTTTAAAACATTCTTAGTATTAATAATTATATTTTCAAGTTCCTTATTATTTAATTCATTAACTTTTTTATAAGGATTTATTTTAGAAAGAAAAAGTATTTCATCAGCATATATATTACCTACTCCAACTATTATACTTTGATCAAGTATCACTGTTTTAATTGGTAATTTTTTTGTTTTATATTTTTCTTTTAAATATGATTCTGTTAGATCTTCATCCCAAGGTTCAACCCCAAGTTCATTAAGAGGTTTTGTATTGTAAATAATTTCCTTTTCAAGTAAATGCATTCGACCAAACTTTCTTGTGTCACGATACCTAAGTTCTATACCATCAGTAAACTCAAATGATACATGTTCATGTTTATCATAAGAATCTCCAACCTTTCGAATATTATATTTACCTTCCATTCTTAAATGACTAAGTAAATAATAATGATCTAGTTCAAACATTAACCACTTACCACGTCTTTTTATATCATTTATAGTTTCTCCAACAATTTGTTTTATAAATTCATCACTTTTTGGAAATTCTATTATTCCGTCATATAAAATTTTAACATTATTTATCTTTTTCCCTAAGACTTTATTTTTAAGAGTTTCCTTAACAGTTTCAACTTCTGGAAGTTCTGGCATATTACCACCTCGCTATATATTATAACACGAACTTATATAAAAAAACCGAATATAATAAAAATAAGGAAAGGTGATTGATTTGAAGAGATATATTACTTATTTAGTAATTATATTAATTGTATTTTTAGCAAGTCTTACTATGTGGCCTAAGAGAACCACAGATACTGAATTAAAAAAAGTAAGTGTGGCTGAAGTGGCACATAGTATATTTTATGCCCCTATGTATGCTGCTAAAGAGTTAGGTTATTTTGAAGATGAAGGTCTAAAAGTTGATTTAACTTTAACAGCAGGTGCTGATAAAGTTACTGCAGCTGTTTTATCTGGTGATGTAAATATAGGTTTTTGTGGTAGTGAAGCTACAATATATTTATATAACCAAGGAGTAGAAGATTATCTTATAACTTTTTCAGGACTTACAAAAAAAGATGGTAGTTTTATTGTTTCAAGAAAGAAATTTGATGATTTTAAACTAGATGATTTAAAAGGTTCTACTATTATTGGTGGTCGTAAAGGTGGTATGCCTGAAATGACTCTAGAATGGGCTTTAAAACAAAATGGGATTGACCCTAAAAATGATGTATCTATTGATACTAGTATAGCTTTTGCTGCTATGGGTGGTGCTTTTATAGGAGGTCAAGGAGACTTTGTAACATTATTTGAGCCTACTGCACTTGAAGTTGAAAAAGCTGGTTATGGTTATGTTGTAGCATCTGTTGGTGAATTAGGTGGTGTAGTACCATATACAGCTTTTAATGCCAAGAAAAGTTACATTGAAGATAACCCTGAAATTATTGAAGGATTTACTAAGGCAATACAAAAAGGATTAGATTATGTACATAATCATAGTTCAAAAGAAATAGCAGAGGTAATATTACCACAGTTTCCCGATACTACTCTAAATGATTTAACTAAAATTATAGATAGATATAAAAATGTAGATTCTTGGTTTAATACTACTTATATAGAAAAAGAAAACTTTGATCATATTCAAGAAATTATGGAGAGTGCTGGGTCATTATCAACAAGAGTCGAGTTTGATAAATTAGTTAACAACGATTATTCTGAAAAAGAATAGAAATATTCTTTTTTTTATGTGATATAATTGCATTAGGTGATTATATGAAAAAAATATTATATATTATATTAGTATTTTTAACTGTGTTCTTAACATGCTCATGTGCAAATAAAAAGAATGATAATAAAAGCACTGATAAAGATAATAGCGACGTAATAGAGAAAGATGAGTCTAATAAAAACGATGTAGAAGAAAAAGATAAATATGTTGATAACAATCCTATCAAGGTTGGATTATATCTTAATATTAACGGGGTTACTACACTTGTGGATCAATATGATTCAACATGGAAATTATATACTGATATTACAGTTCTAAGCACTTTCTTTACGCAAGATAAAACACTTTCAGCTAATTCTATTGCAGCAACATTTGATAAATATAAAAGTAATTATACTAATATTGATAATTATAGAATAGGTTATCATGTGAAATTTAATGTGACTAGTGGTGAGGTTGTCGAGAGAACTATACTAAATATAAGTGACTCTATAATGCCAAATGAATACTTACAATTCTATTTGTATGATGATTTACTGCATCGCAATGATAATTGGTATTCACATGTTACTGTAGAACAGTGGAATTCTTCTACAATGTTGACTTCTCTTAAAATTACATGTAGTACATATTATTATCAAATCACTACACCTATAGAGATTACAGTATTCACTTATGATGGAGCCGATGACTTTGATGAAAATGGAAAATATAGAGGTAATAGTAGTTATAAAGCATTAATAAATAATATTTAAGAAACTGTGATAGTTTCTTTTATTTGGTATAATTCACACAGGCAAATATATATTAAACACATAATATAAACTAGGTGATAAAATGAATAATATATTATCTGTAAGAAACTTGAGAAAAATATATCACACCAAAGATGATGAAATTGAAGCCATTAAAAATATTTCTTTTGATTTAGAAGAAGGAAAATTTATAGCAATTGTTGGACCATCTGGATGTGGAAAAAGTACACTTCTTTCTATTCTTTGTGGCTTAGAGAAAAAAACTGATGGAGAAATTGAATTCAAAGATGATACTAAAATTGGTTATATGCTTCAGCAAGATGCTTTATTCAATTTTAGAACTATATTAAATAATTGTTTATTGGGTCTAGAAATCAATAAAGAATTAACTAATGTTAATAAGAAAAAAGTAATCAAACTTTTAGAAGATTATGGGCTTAAAGATTTCATAAATAAATACCCAGAAGAACTATCGGGTGGAATGAGGCAAAGAGTAGTATGAATGCAGTAAAGACACTTTTTAGTTTAACTTTTGTTTGATTAATAAGTTTTAATCAATTATTTTGATTTTCTCATTTAATTTGATATTCTTTATTTTATTACTAAATTCTATTAATGACTGTGATTCTATATTCTCAACATAAAAACAGGTTTGATGCTTTGTTGAATTAACCTCATCTTTTTTGGTGAATAATTTTCTTCTTTTCTTAATAGGTTTATCATTGCAATATTTACCATCTTGTATCTTGCTAAAAATCTCAAAACAAATATGTCCAAGACTATCACCATAAAACCCCTTTATATAAAATTCTATTATATCTGAACTATGTTGTGAATACCTATTTTCCCAGTATATTTCCTTAGTCTTATTTGATGCAAACTTTTCTAAAAGTTCACCTAATTTTATCATGTCATCATCAGACACATAAAAAGTCGTTTTTACTTTTGCAAGTTCAGATTCAGCTATAAATATATATTCTCCAAAAGGCTCTACTTCGTCTTGCCATACTTTTTCAATTATTAAATTATTCATATTTGCTCCTTAACTTATAAAATCATTTATATGACTATCAATATAATCGTCTACAGCAGTTATTAATTTTTGTTCATAATCATAAAACTTAGTATCAAGTTCATATAACTCTTTATCATACTTTTCTTCTTCTTTTTCACTTTTGGCATTCCTTAACTTTTTATATACTGAAATCGCTTTAATAAAATCATTATGAAATTCCTTAACTATTATAAGATGCTCAGAAATCAAATCATAGTATGGTTGTAATATTTTATTACAATTTTCAAAATTGTCAAAAAATTGAAAGTATCCTCCATTATTTATTTCACTTTGCAAATGCCAAATCAAATATATCATTTGATGACCTTTGTTCATTTTCATGACTTCTTCATAAGCTTCTTTATCAAAATCTATTTCATAATCAATAATATGATTATATATTTCTTGTTGTCTAAGTTCTTTTGGGATATTTAATAGAAATTCTTTTGAAATAAATTCTGTGCTTTTTGGTATAGTAAACCCATCATTGTTTTTACTTCTAAATATAGAGAACAGTTTTTCAAATATTTTCATAGTATTCTTCTTTCTTTGGTATTACATTATTAGTGAGTGTTCTTCATATATTAAAATTATATCACAAATAATTGAAATTCTATATCGAGTCAAATTTGTTCAATAAAAGCAACTCTATTACTCGAAATTCCATTTGATTTGAATATTTCTTGTACTTGTTTCTTCATTTACTTTACCAATATAAATACTTTCGATAAATTCTTCAACAATTACCCTGTTTAAATTATTAAGTTTTTGGTATTTTTTAAATAGTTTCTTATTATTAGAATTAGATTGTTCTTTTGATTTATAAAGTTCAATCTCTTTATTTATTTGTTCTATTTGTTTTTTATAAACTTCTTCATTATTATTATAATCATTTAATAGGTCTTTAAATTGCTCTCCAGTAATAACTTCATTGACCTTGTCTTCATATAAACTCTTAAGATAGTTTCTTGTTTTGCCTAGTCTATTATCTAAATCTTGTTTCTGTTTCTCTAAAGAAATAATTTTATCAACAAAACGTGATTTTGTATTTTTATTATCTTCTTGTTTTAATCGTTCTGCATCATAATACTTTCTGATCTTTTTATTTATAGCATCTAACATAAGTTCTTCTAATTTGTCATATCTCATAGCTGTCTTATTACAGCAATCATCATAACCATCTCGATTACTAGAACAAACTAGATATTCATGTTTACTAGAATTTTTCTTCCTTAAATATCTATTGCATTCTGCACAAAATACTTTTCCTGAAAAATTGTGTACCATTCCAGTTTTTTTAACTGGTTTAGTTCTTTCTTCCATAGCAATCTTAACTTTATTATATATTTCTTCAGTTATAATTGCTTGGTGCATATTTTCTTTTTTTATCCATTCTTTTTTATCTTTATCAACAATTTTACGATTTTTATAGCTTACTGTTGTTCTCTTACCTTGTATTAAATGTCCAAGATATAATTCATTTGTTAGAATGGTTTTAATTGCATTTGTAGTCCATTTAATCTCTTCTCTAGGGCGATTACTTATTATGTTAAGTTTAATTCCCTTCTGATACTTATATAAGGAAGGACAAGGAATATTCTTGTTGTTTAAATGCTTTGCAATTCCAGTAAATCCTAACCCTGATAAGTATAAATCAAATATGTCTTTAACAACTTCACTTGCAACTGGGTCAATAACTAGTTTGTTGTTATCTTCTTTAGATATCTCATAACCATAAGAGGCAAATGGCGATATAAACTCGCCTTGCTTCATTTTAGAATGAAAAGCACTTCTTATATTATTTGATACATCTTCTAAATACCATTCATTTACAAGCCCGTTGATTTGCCTTGACTTTTTATTGCCTGCATTAGCTGTATCAGCATTATCAGATAAACCAATAAATCTTATATTCCATTCAATAAATTTATTATGCAAATACTTTTCAATAATTTCCATGTCTCTTGAAAATCTTGATTGACTTTTGCATAATATTATATCTAGTTTACCAAGTTCACAATCTCTAATTAGCCTTTCAAAGTCTGGTCGATATGTTCCAGCGCCTGATAAGTCTTCATCACAATATTCATCCACTAATACAAAATCAGGTCTTTTAGATATTTCATCTAATAATAAATTTCTTTGATTTTTAATACTTTCACTATCATCTTCTTTATTTTGTTTATTATCATCTTCATCAGATAGTCTTAAATAAATACCAACCCTTGATAGTTTTTGACTTCTAGCACTCCCCGTTTCATCCATTACTATTACCTCTTTTCTATAAGGCAATAATCATTAATTAAGTTAAACTTATAACCAATATAATTATAACACTTTTTAACCTTCATTTAAGCTGCTCATCTCAAGAAATAAAAGGATTTTATAGATTTTTTTATTAATTATATCTTTTAAACTTTCATTGGTTATATCTTCCCTAATTATATCAATAACATTATAATTCATAATAAGGATTACCTCCTATTAAAGAATATGCTATTGTGCAAAAGAGTATTATAAATCCACACATAATGTATACTTTATAGTATTGCTTAAGGGTACACTGGTTAGATAAAACTTCTTTTATTACTACCTTTCCCCAATTACCCATACTATACACCTTGAGGAAATGGGGAATTATCCTCTAATAAGTACCAATAAACTATTCGTCCTTTATATTCCTTATCAATTACCATTTCTTCCTTTAAATCATCTCTTGCACGATTAAGTGTTTTTTCTGTTATTCTACATTGTATAGCTAATGATAATATATCATCATATTTTGACTTGCCATTTTTTTCTAAATATTCAACTATGAATTCTTTAGCAATTTCTTTTGCTGTTGCTTTAATTCCTAATTCCACATTATTTGATATTTCATCATCTTGCAAATATTCTCTAGTTCCTAGCCATACAATACCATTCTCATTTGTGGTTTTAAAAGCAATAGTTAAACCCCTTTCACTTAAATTGTGTTTTGTATGCATAAATAGCTTTTCTTCCTTATTATTGGGATTAATTCCTATTGATACAACTGATCTAGCAATACCACCAAAGTCAACACTACCTAACAACCTATGTAATTGATTTCCACCTTGTATCCCCTTATTTCTATGTATAACGAATACAATAGCACAATTATATTTTTCCGCAAGTTTTACTATAGGTTTTAATACCTGTCTAACCCTTGTAGCACTGTTCATATCTATATCCCCCAAAAAATTTGTAATAGGATCAAATATAACTAGTTTAGGTTTTAATTGTTCAAATATTAAATCAATATCATTAACATCCTTTAAAAGTAAATCTGACTCATCCTCTCTTTCTTTTTTTAACTCAATAATGTGGATACTACTATCATTTGCATTAAATGTATTTAACCTTTGTTTTATAGTAATTCCTTTACCATCTTCACCATTTTGAATTATAACTTGCCCTATTGGAGCATTTATATCAGAAAAGGGAAATTTTTCCCCTTTCGATACAACACTAGCTAAAAATGTAGTTAAAAATGTTTTGCCAATACCTGGATCACCAGCTATGAAAGATATGGTGCCAAGTGGGAAATATGGTTTCCAAAGCCATTGAACCTCTTCCACTTTAATATCTTTAAAACTTGTTATTTTGAATCTACTTTCTGACATATTACTCACCATCAACATTTTCAAAGATATTAAGTATGTGTTCTTGCCCCTTAGGTGTGATAAAAGCACTGTAACTAATGAAGCAATTAAATTCTTCAATATCTATAATTGCCTTTTTCTTATCAATCATGTAGCCATTTTCCTCTGAAAAATTAGTTGCAATAAATTTACCATCATTACGTTTAGCATAATAATTGTTCTC
Source organism: Bacillota bacterium (assembly GCA_023460995.1). Taxonomy (GTDB): domain Bacteria; phylum Bacillota_I; class Bacilli_A; order RF39; family UBA660; genus RGIG4266. The sequence goes on from JAEWOE010000005.1 coordinate 68,565, forward strand.
TATCCATTGCTTAAACCCTTCTTCTTTTAACCCAATAACTTCTTTATTATTTCTATAGAAGTTTAGAATAGTAGTACTATTTTCTGTAATATTTTTCTTCATTTTAATATTTTCTCCTTTATGATATAATTTAATTAAACTTGTCAAAATTAAACGCGTTTTTGTTCTTGACGTGACCATTATACGACATAATAAAAAACATGTCTAAAAAACGAACAAAAGCATGAAACACAACACATTTTTAATAACTTGTTCAATAAAATGAACATGGTTTTGGAGGGATTTTATGCATCATATTGGAACTAATTTAAAAACTATTAGAGAAAGAAAAGATTTGACAATTCGAGATGTTAACAAGAAAACCAAAATTGCGACTGGTACAATATCTAATTATGAAAGAAATAAATCAGTACCAAATATTGAAAATTTAATGAAGTTGGCTAAAGCCTACGATGTTACCACAGATGAGATTTTGGGGATGTATAATATAGATAAAAAAAATACATATGAAATTGGTCTTGATTCTGAAACAATTGCAAAACTTTGTTCTTTGAAAAAAGAAACTTATACTAAAGATGATATAGTAGAAATAGATAAACCGAGTTTAAAATTTTTTAATTTATTTATTAAAAATATAAAACCAGAAGAATTAGAAAAAATTTATAAACTTATATTCTATCCACATATTTATAATAAAAACTTTGACAGTTCGTATTTTTTTAATAATCCTTTTTTCTATGAGGAGATTACCAGTAAAAAATTATCTTTAGATACAAGAAATGTATTTGAAAGCGTTATGAAAAGAATTAGATTATCAAAAGAAATTGCTATCTGTATAATGAATATCGAAAATGATCGTATTAAAAACATATTCATGCGAGAAAATAAAATAAAAAAAGAAGAAGAATGGCGTGATACTATGCAACTTGAAAACACAATAGCAAATTTTCATGAAGATAGTAATCCCAAAACTCCTGAGGAATGGGAAGAATACAACAAAGCCTCTAAAGAAGGTTGGGAAGAATATAAAAAATATCTAGAGTACGAGGCTGATAAAGAGAAACAACATGTGGAAAAATTAAAACAGACCAAATTAGATGAAAGAAAAAAGGCATTGAATTCCATAAAAAAATAAGAGTGTTTGTAAATACTCTTATTTTATATATTCTGATTCTTTTTCTAAATAATCTTTTTGAAAATTATCCCACATTTCCTTTTCTCTTATAAATTCTTTTAAATCTATATGTCTAGGTTTGATTTTTGTAATTTCTTCATCTTTAAAGTTAGATATTACTTTTCTATATGAATGTTCTACTATAATTTTTTTGAATACTAAACTCATTTTATAATTAACTTTCATCCTAGGCTTACATTTTATGCCAACCTGAGTATATAGAATTTTGTTTGGAGAAATAGGAAATATGATATTACTATTTTCTTTTCCCCATCCACCACCAAAGTTATAATCATTTTCATTATTATAGTTAAGACAAATTACTGGACTATCACTAGTAGGTAAAATGACTTTATCATTAATGGTTATAATTCCCCACTTATGTTTGTGTAAAATTTTAGATGTTTTTTCAAGTAGATGTTTCATAATCCATAAATAAAACTGTTTCCCAAAAATCGTTTCTACTTTAATTAACCTATTTAACCCAGTTTCATCATCACCAACATCAACACATTTAATTGGGAATAAATCCATATTAATATCTATTTTCATATTTTTTATGGACTCTTTTATTGTCTCTTCAGAAAAACGGGAAATACTTTCAATCTCTTCTTCAAAAATAGGAGCACAATCCCGTTTAGCTGTTTCCAAAATTTTTACTAAAAAGTCAGGAGTTCTAACAATATGGCAGGCAACAAAATTAATTAATTTATGCCATTCATCAACACTAATTCTTTCTTCATTTATTGCCTTATTTAAAGCTTCTTTAGCAGGTGATTCGTATTCAGTGGCGAACCATTTTTCAATATCATCTGTTTCGATATTATTATTTAGTCTTACAAATAAACTATCAATACTTGCAACACTACGTATGGATTTAGATGACCATATTGGAACTTTATCATCTGGGACAAGTAAATCGTATACCATTACTTTATTATTACTGTTTTGCCAAGCTTCTAGATACATTTGAGAGACAAAATGGTTATTTCTACTTATATTAAATTTTCTCACTGCTTCCTCCATATTTAAGGATTACTTACTTGTAGTATCTTTCTTTGATAATATAATACACAACTATTTAAAATAGAATTGAAATATGATAATAATTCTAAAATTAAATCATAATTTAGTTTTTTAATAGTTCTCCCATTTAAATGGGCTAAATCATTTCTAATATTGTCCCCCACACTATAAAAGTCGACTTTGTGCAAATAATATCTAAGACATTTAATTTGCTCTTTGCCAAGTATATCTAATATAATACTTGAATTGTTATCACACTCATTTAATAAATTGCCAAGCGTAATATTAGAGTCTGGAATATATGAAATATTCCTCATATTATATTTATAGATAATACGAAGTGTTTTTTCAATTAAACCACATACAAACATAGAACAACCATAAATAGTATTTTTGGTTGTCATTTTTAATGATGCATCATCTGATAATAAATTAATAAATAGATCAGTTAGATATTGTGATAACATTTCTATATTTTCATCCAATCCTTCTAGCTCCATAGTTGTATCAATATTAGTGCAAATATATTTTAATTCTCCGTATATATCAGAAATATACTCACTTAAGCTCTTATCAGTACGCATTATAGACATTAATCGAGATTTTATTTCAAAAGAATACAAAGACAAATTTCTTAATCTCCAACTTGTAAAGTATTCATCAGTACCTGGGTTACTTCTAGCAAGTTCATCAGTAAGTGCTTTTGTTTCGCTTTTTGCCCCTTGTTCAAGAAAACTTACTAATTTGTTTTGTTTGTCCTTGGAATGTGTTAAATATATAATTCTAATTTCCCAAGGATTATTTTTATTTTCAAAAAAATTAATAAATGGTTTCATATCATACTCAAATGTACTAGAATGACCATTTTTGACTAAATTATTATTAAAAACTTCTTCTTGTTTAACTAATTCTTTTTCCAATTCATATACGTACGTAGATTTCATTTTTTTTAGAAATATCATACAGTCATTGATCATATAATAACTTTGCCAAATAGCTAGATCTTCTTTTGGATAAAAATAATTATCTTTCACAATTTTATAAATAATATCTATAGAATTTGATATTGTTTTAGAAAATTTAAAATTCGATTTTATGGATTCTAAAATATTAGCAATTTCTTCAAAGCGCATATAAAATACTTTATTTATGTTATTTTCACTAAATAATTTGTCTAACTCATTGGGATGCTTGATAAAATATTTTTGCCATTTTTCAAAGCTATCTATAACATCATAAGTAGCCTCATTTATTACATAATCAATCACATTTGTATCAAAGGAATTGAAATGTAATCCAATTAAATCGGAAGTATAATCTTTTAAATCATGTGCAAGATATAGATTTTTTTCCACTGCATCTTCATAAGAATAAATATCTATATAATGTTCATTTATAAAAAAAACTACATCTTTAACTTTATATCCTTCATAAGCTTGTTTACATTTATCAAGAAAGTTACTAAAAGCTTCTTTATCTTCAATCATATAAGGTATAATTTCATAAAAATTCATAATGTTCTCTAAAAAAACATAATCAATATAATTATTTAAAATTTTAATATCATTAGTTTTAAAATGATTTAGAATGATATCTTTATTCTCTAATAATTGTTTAACCTTAATGTTAGTAGACATATCGTCAACACCATAGTGTCTAATATCCATTGAAACATTATTCTCATTTAAAATTTCTAAAATATTCATACGTCACCTCTTAAATTTAAAAATAAAAAGCAAATAAATAAGACAAAATAATAGATTTAATCTATTATTTAAGTAAATTTTCAAAAAAATATCTTATACCTAATACACTATGATTATATCATTTTTTACCAAGTAAGACCATCTCCACAAAACAGGTCATATAGCGACTTTAAAAATAGTATTCCACAAGCAATCAATAAATAATTTCCTAATTCTGTATATGTAAGTAATAAGTCTATTCTATCTTTAGGAAATTTAATTATAATACTAATAAATGATAGTATCGAAGTAAGTACTTCATTAAAATTTAGCCATACGATAAAATCGAGTAAGCAAGTAAATAAATATAACAAAAAATATAATGATGCTGCTATTTGTATTCCTTTCATAAATACCTCCAATAATAAATAAAAATATTATATACTAATAATTTAACCTTATCAAATCATTTCAAAATTCAAAATAATATAGGAATATAATGTGAATAGTAATTTATTATCTTATTATCTTTAATTATTAAAATATAATATTCGCATATTTTATTATAAAAAAAGAGACCATTAAGTCCCTTGATTTTAAAACAATTTAAATAATAAAAATTTATTTTTTATTATTTAAATCATTTTCTGTTATATTTTTTAAAGCAAATTCAATACATTCGTTTATTAATCTATTTATCGATATATTAGTATCTTTCGATAGTTTGTCAATTTTCTTCAATGTAGGAAGTTTAATTCTAATTGTCTTTAAAACTGTTTGTTCTTCTTCTAAATTAGGTAATTCAAATTTTTCCACAATATCAACTCCTTAATTAAATTATAAATATTTGTGTTACAAATAGTAAGTTACACATTTTGTGTTACAAATTATTTTTTTGTAGTATAATGATATAAAGGAGTGTATTAATATGAAAAAAATGATTGATGCAATAATTTTATTGATGCTATGCATACTACTATCTGGATGCGTAGGAAAAAAAGAACCAGTAGCTATAACTTTGAATAAAGATAACTTTGAAGAATACATTATTTTAGATGTACAACTTAATGAATTTGAAAAACAATCCCAAAGGGGGCTAGTAACACGTTATGAATATAGAGGCTCTGCAAAATTAGAAGCAAAAGCAAGATTGAGAAAAGATGTTAAAGTTGAAAATGTAATTATTAAAGGAAAAATTCTTACATCAGGATGGTGTTGGGCAGCTAATACTTATGAATTTACTTTAGAATTGGATAAGGATGGAAGAGCAGAATATTCTGAAACTATATATTCAGGAGACTATGGGCTTGCTTCGCCAGAGGAACCTTCAATTTCAAGTGCAATTGATCGTTGGGTAGATGTTCAAGAAAACGAATTTATCGTTGACAACATAATTATTCAAGTTGATGGTGTTGTTTATGAGTAAATGATAAACTTTTTAAAATAATTATATTATTATATATGTACACTAGTAAAAAACATATATTTAAAATACGAAATATGATATAATATTTTTGTAATAAGAATATGGGGATGATTCTATGAACAATTATTTTGATTATGAAAAAGATTTAGTCGAAATATTTATTAGTAATTATTTTAAGAAAAACAATATTATAACAATTAAAGAATTGCCACTAAGATGGGGAAATATTGATATTGTTGGAATATCAAACAGTAAAAAGATGCCATTTAATTATAACCAAGCATCTATATTATCAAAGCCAGCGAATGCTAAAATATTTATGAAAATTAAAAATACTAGACCTATTACAAAGCAAAAAATAATTAGTGAAATAGGTTTGAGTATAAATACAGTTGATAACTCAATTAGACAACTTTTGTCGTCTAATCTAATATATAAAGATGAAAAAAACAATTACTTTAGAAATATTAACTTCATTTTCCCAAAAGTAAAAGTCCTTGGATACGAAGCAAAGTTAACTGATTATAATAAAGCATTTTATCAGTCTTGTTTAAATAAAAATTATGTAGATTATAGTTACATGGTTTTTCCATTTGATATAGCAACCAAAATAAAAGAGAAACATTATGATATGATAAACGCAAACAATATAGGCTTAATTGGTGTTACTAACAACAAAGTAAAAATATTAATAAAGGCTAAACAAAATAGTTCAATAAAATCATATATTAAACTTATGGCATTAGTTAAGACTTCAGAAACAATATCAAATTAAAAAGCATTGATTAAATAATCGATGCTTTTTTTTCAAATAAATCAATGGCAAACAACCAATTTTGCAAATGAGCCGCTGATATTTTTATAAGGTTGTGCAATTCTTTTTCTGATTCAAAGTGTCTCAATATTACTTCGTAATAATCAATGGCATTTTTTAAAGAATTTTTTACATAATTAATCTTATCACTAATGCTAGTTTGTTTATTTATTTCATTTATTATGTTGCTAATAGATGCCCAATATTGTTGTTCATAATCTACAAGTGATAAAATATCATAGTCCCTCATAAAAGGTTCGTCATATATCGTATTAGAAAGAATAAATCTTACATCCATTTTATTTTTTAATTGTTTAACCAATTCTCCAGTAAGATAACTTAATAGTGGTACACTGGTATAATGTTTCTTCCTTGATCCCCATATTTCACTATCGTCAAATCTATTTTTTGAAAATTTTCTTAAAGTGTTAAACCAACCGCTTCCTACATAATCAACTTCAAGCATAGAAAACAATATTGAATTTAAAAATGAATATCCAATGATAATTGAAAAACTATTTTGCTTAAGAGTATATATTAAATAAAGTAAATTAGATAATGCTTCTACATCCATATAATCATAATTCTTATGTTCGCTTTTATCATGTGCTACAATTATATATATACCATCTTTACTGTCAATACTATCTTTTATGTCATCTAATATTTCATCAACATCATTTTTACTATTAAACAATTTTGACGAAATAACAAGTGAAAAATAATATTTTTTAAATTCTGGATATTTGCTCCTACAATGATTATATATATCTAGACTATAGTCAAATTCCCATCCAATATTATCTATACAAAAACCTGGTGTTATTAGCGAATTAGATACATTTTTAGAAATAGTAACATAGTCTTCAAGATAATTTATTATTTTATCCGTTCGCATCCTCCAATCTTTTCTTCTTATGTCCTTTGGAAAATTTAGCATTTTATCCAAATTGCCATAAAATTGGCTATTATATGTAGAATAATAAAACTGAGGGTCTAAAAAAGCATTGTCTTTATTTAAAAAATCACTTTTACTAACATAATCTATAATGGAATCAATAGACTCATCTCGTGGTGAAAATATGACTCCATTTACATAATGGTTATTTATAGCATCTTTTATTTTTTGCCCTTTTCCAAAACCATGTTGGACTATATAATTAGTCATTTTAATCATCTCCTTCAACTAATACACTTATTGATTCTCTAAAACTTTCTGGAGTATTATATCTATTCTCATTTTTAAATTGTAGCATTTTTCTTATAATTAAATAGAGGTTCCCAGCTTTATCACTATCTATTTTTATTGATGAATAAAACATATCTTCTACATCCCTATCAATCTTCATACTAATTTCTTTATGTGGCATCTTATTATTGTTATCATATAAATTAATAAGATTTATACCAGTTATTAATTCGTATATTACTATTCCCAATGTATAAATGTCGCTGGTAAAATCAACTTTAGAAGCATTTCCTAAAAACTGTTCTGGTGAAGAGTACAAGCGCTTGCATAAACCTAATCCGCTTTTTGTAGATGTACTTCCAACAATTTTAACTACACCTGGATCTATAATTATATAATCTATTTCTATCCCAAATTTAATCATAATGTTGTCTGGTGATAAGTCCCTATGAACAAAATTATGTTCAAAGTACCCACACATTTTTAAGGAAATAATATCTAGAAATTTAATACCTATGTCTAACATATCTTCTTTTTTTCTATCTATGCTTCTCATATAATCTTCTAATGTAATTCCATTTATAGCTTTCTCAACAATAAATCCACAAATTGTATTGTTTATTTTAATTTCCTCCTCATAATAAAATATTTTTGGAAATATATTAGTCGTCATATTTGATGCTAATATATATCTGCCAAAGCACCTTTTTCTTAATTGAAGAAGTTCTATTATCATTTCTACATTAGTAGCACAATTGGGGTTGGATTCAAGAAATAAAATGTAATCATTCATATTATTTATTTCTTCCCATTTTTCGCTTGCTATATCTATTTCATTATCCTTTGTGTATGTGAAAAATTTAGCAATAAATATTTTTTGTTCACCATTTACAACAAAAATACTCTTTGACTGCCCTCTATTATTGTCATTGACTTTAAGACTATATTTATCAGACCATAGTGATTTTTCACTTAGTTTGTCAATTACAAATTTCTCATAATTTCTATAATCCATGCTTTTACTCCTTTCGTAAATTAACAAAAAAAGAAGTTGAAAATTTACGACTTCAACTTCTTCGCAACTTGATTATATCATTTTTCGACATTTTTTTCAATTGTATATGAAAATTCTTTCTAAACTAATGGAGGTATATAAAAAATAATTATTACCTTATTAAATAACAACTTAATAGTCATATTAATGCAATATTAGGTGAGGTAAAAACAAATGATTAAATTACGTTTTATATGTGTTTCTATTGCCATATATTTTTATGCATTTAAATCTATTAATGCTTATAAATAAATGTATTATTCAAAGTGTGACGCAATAAAATACAAATCACAAATACCAATATATATACATCATATATGGCTTATTTTATAATAGTTTATATTTTAATAACAACATTTTATGTATAGAGGTGCATATATCATTGCCGTTATAATTAAAATTTCTTAATTTGTAAAGTACACCCTATATAAAAAGTATATAACGTTATTTCAATCAAAAAGCACTTGTTTTATACAAATAAAAAAACGGATTATTCCGTTTTGTATCAATATGTGCTATTTTTTTTATATTATTGTATTTATCTTTTACATCAAAGGTCAACTAATTACAACATTTCAATATTGTTTCTTCAAATAATTTCAATAATCTCTTTAAAAAAACCTCAATCGTTATTATATATTCTAATTCAGAGAAATTAAATATTTGTTCTACTAATCCTAAAAAAAGTTTGTTTTCATCATAATATTCTTTAGTAATAACATGTTTAATATCATAATGAAACATACAATTTCTAAAATCTTGATTTAAATAAATTTTTTGATTATTTAAAATATCACTGAATTTCTTTTCCTCAAGTGGTTTATCAAATGAAGAATTTACATCTATAATCTTGCTTAAGTCATTATATGCAGTATACCAAATTATATATGCTATTCTATATCTCAAAGTAGAATTATTTTCTAATATATTAACAATAATCATAAAGTAATAGTTAATATTGCTGATCATATCTAATATTTTCAAACAAATAGTTCTATCTATATTATCATTAAATATTTTCGTCTTTAAAGAAAAAACATCAAAGTCTTTGCACACTATATCAATTTTTTTAGTATCAATTTTTTCACCAGTAGAAACTTTAAATATTTTTGAAAATTCTGCTACTAATTGTCCTTGTTCATTACCGTAATCGATTATTTTCTCTTTACCGTAACTACCATCCGTTTTTAAATATTTGTAATTTTTATCATATAAAAATGTATTCCCTATTATTTTTTTATCTTTATAGTATATACCCAAATTTTCCACCGAAATGTTTAAAATATCACTAATAATATTTGTCTTTTTAAATTCCTCATAAGTTTCTTTATTGAATTGTGCAATTTTGATACTTCTTTCTTTAAAACTAATATTTTCCTCTTTAAGTCTTGCACGTATATTTATTATAATATTTTTAAATTTCAAAAATTGCCTTAAGTCAGTATTAAAATTATTACTAATATAATTCATAACTTCAAGATTAATAAAACTAGTATAATTAATTAAACCTAGCATAAGTATTTCAGAACTACTACTTTTTATAATGCTCATATTCAATTTAAGTATATCCTCTAATTCTCTTTTTATTATTGTATTATTACCAATAAATATTTTTTCTTCAAAATTATTCACATTGTCACCTTCAATTATTTCTTCTTTTTGTTTATGCTATTATAATATTGTCTTTTAGGTATTTCAAAAAAGTTGTGTCACTAAATCTTAGAATTATTATAAAATTAGAAAACTTCGTTTCATATATCTAAAATGACTATCTTAATAATATAAATTATGTTTAAAAATACCTCTATATAAGCTCTTGTATTGAAATGAATTATTTATATTAATTTGAAAAATTAATTTTATTTCCTAATAGAGAAATTGCTTCAAAATATGGAAACTCACGATATTTATCATTTGATTCAAATATTTTTTTATATTGTCTTATAAAACTTTCTTCTAGGGTTTCACTTTGAGGAACTTTCAAAATTTCAATAAACCAGTCTTTATATTCCTTATGTTTTTCTATATTATCAATTGATTTTATAAATTCTTTTATAAATTCCTCACCTTCTCCATTGATAAATTTATTGTATATATCTATATTTTTAATTTTTAATGCGATTGTCATCGGTAAAATCATACTGCTTTCAAATGAATTGATATCTCTACCAAAAGCATCCTTATAATTAATATATGGTTCTACAATTCTATACATGGACATATATTTATTACATTCTCTATATGAAAAAAATAAATGCTTAAATAATAAAAAGGACATGTTTTCAGGAAGATGGGTTTTAGCCATTATAGAACAATGATTTTGTACATAGTTTTCTAAATTCTCAATCTCAAGTGTTATTACAGTATCATACATTTTATTCAAATAACTGTATCCATCAAAACCATATCCATAAAAATGTTTTACAGTATGACTCAATTGATTATTATTAGTAACAACAAGAATTGTTAATCTATCGTTATTATAAAAATGCTTTAAAGTTTCTAACATTTTTACAGCGTAATCTGGCTTACATCTATCTAGCTCATCAACTATTAATAGTATTCTTTTGTTATTTTCTATTATTAAATTAAATAACTTATTAAGTGCTTTTTTCTTCTCTTCAATTGTATTAACATTTTCTTCTAAATCCTCAAATGATTTGAGTTGTTCAAAGCATTCCTTAGTTATAATTCCCTTCGTTACCATCTCTATTAGGTTTTGCAAAATTGGTTTTGCAGCGGCAAAAGTTTTAGTTGGATTTGAAATAAAATTTTTATATTTTGGATATTCATTTAAAACATTATATATTAGTGACTCTAAAGGAGTTTCATGATTGTCATTTTCCCAGGCATTATAATATACTACTAAATGTTTTTCGGAAAAGTTTTTTATTGCATCATAATCTTTATTTTGTTTAAAGTAGGAAATGCTATCTAAATTGTTGGAAATATATTTTAGTTGTTTCACAAAAAAAGTTTTCCCAGAGCCCCAAACTCCATCAATAGATATAATAAAATTCTCATTTAAGTTATTTAATAATTTCATTAAGTTAATTAATTTTTTATTTCTACCAAGCCAATCTTCATTAATAGTTTTCAAAATATTGTCTTCCGCTACAGTTAATTCATACCTCTTCATAATTTTCCTCCATCATATATATCTACATTATAACATGTATAATCTTAATATTTTATTATATATGCTTTTTACAAGAGAACTGTAATTATTTGATAGCTACTTTAACAATTAAAGCTTACAATAAGACTTAGTTGCAAAATACTCATCTACATAAAAAAACAACTATTAATGTTGTTTAGTGATTACAAGTACCTTTATGATTATTACCTAGTTGTGTCTTCAGAACATTCAAAGAGTAGCATTAATTAGAACTCTTGCGACAAACCCTGATATATTATTATTGGATGAACCTTTTTCGGCACTAGATTATCAAACAAGACTTGCTGTCTCAGATGATGTGTATAAGATAATTAAACAAGAAAATAAAACTGTTATTATGGTTACACATGATCTAGCTGAGGCTATATCAATGGCTGATACAGTTATAGTTCTATCTAATAGACCTGCAACTATAAAAAGTATTATTGACATTGACTTAACTGATAAAAGTACGCCTATTAACAACAGAAAAAGTAAGGAATTTGCTAAATACTACGAAATGATATGGAAAGAAATTGATTACCATGTCTGATGAACATAGACTATTTATAAAAAAGAACAAAAGGTTTAATTCCCTCGTAAGATTAACGCAAATTTCTATAGTTCTATTTTTTATCTTTTTATGGCAGTTCTTAGCTGATAATAATATTGTCAATTCATTTATTACTTCATCACCTTTTAACGTTATTAAAACAATAATTAGTCTATTTGAAAGTAACATTCTATTCATAAATATTTGGATAACTTTATATGAAACTATAATAAGTTTTATACTAGGTACAATTATAGGAATAGTAGTTGCCTCTATTCTTTGGAGCAATAAATTTATTGCTAAAGTAATAGATCCATTTTTAACCATTTTAAATAGTTTACCTAAAGTAGCATTAGGCCCAATTATAATAATTTGGGCTGGTGCCGGGATAAATTCCATTATAATAATGGCATTACTGATTTCTACAATTATAACCATTATCAATATTTATCAGGGGTTTATAAATATTGATCCAATAAAACTTAGACTTATGAAATCACTAAAGGCATCCAAAATACAAACATATTTCAAATTAATATTACCAGGTAGCTTAAATGTCATAATAAGTACCCTAAAAATAAACATAAGCATGTCACTAATAGGCATAATAATGGGCGAGTTTTTAGTCTCTAAACAAGGTATAGGGTACTTAATTATGTATGGATCACAAGTTTTTAATCTTAACTTAGTTATAACAGGTATAGTTATATTAGGTATTGTCTCTATAGTTATGTATTATTTTATATCATATATTGAAACAAAAATAACAAAATCTAGATGAATATTTATTTAATATTTTATAATTGATTACTTTTATAAAATAGGCACATAATTAAACTAAAATTAAAATAAAAATATTATAAACTATTTTGTGAAAATTAAAAATATTATAATTAAACAAAGAAAATTTTATATAGAAGTATAAAATCCAAATCAAAGAAGATTTGATTTTATAACTAAGAAATAATTAAATTAAAAATTTAATTATTTTTTTATAATTTAACTTTTTATGCTATACTTAAATAAATAACTAAGTAAAAAAATAACGCCTAAATATTTTGGTTATTTGAAAGGAATATAAATAGTATGTTTGAAAAAGTTTTTAGTAATTTTAAAAAGTCTAGAGTATACACTAAATTTTCATCAGATGTATCACCGAAAATTTGGGTTGGTTCAATCCTCGCATTAGTAATCAGTTTTTTACTATATGTATCATTAAAATTTATTGATACAGATCTATATTATATAATTGCAACAGGTCGTAATATAATAGAAAATCATGCGGTTCCCCACATCAATCCTTTTATATCAACACCAGACTACGGGATTGTAATTCAAAATTGGCTATATTGCGCATTAGTAGCTGGAATATATAATATGTTTCATTCATTTGGTCTTTGGATACTTCAAATCTTATTTTTAATTACAATGATTTTAATTATATTCAAATTTTTTGAATTTAATAAGTCAGATAAAAAGTATGTGATATTTTTTATAGCTGCAATTACTATCAAAATATTTATTTATCATAATTTACGTCCAGAAATGTTAACTTTTTGTTTAATAATGTTAGAATTAATCTTTATAGAAGCTTATATAAAATCAGATAAAGTATTATATTTATATCTTATTCCATTCCTAATGCTTGTAGAGATAAATTCTCATTCAAGCTACTGGATTATGCACTTTATTGTTATTTTACCATACATCATGAATATTACATTTAAATCATATCTTAAACCAGCATATATAAAAATTGAAAAACTAAAAAAAGCTATTATTCCGTTTTTTTTAATGATTGCCATAATGTTTGTTAATCCATATGGCATAAAAAATATCACTTATGTATATGATGCACTTTCTTCAGGAGTATTTGATATAATTAATATTTTTGAGCAGCAACCAATGTCACTATTTACTTGGGAATCAATTTTTATTATTGCGTCCATTTTTACTTTCTTATTGATGTTTTATAATAAAAAACTTAGAAGCACAACATTTTATATGTTCATTGGAACAACCATTTTAGTTTTTTTTGCCAAAAAATGGGTCCCTTTTTATACAATTGGTTTTTTATATTTAATGCGTGATTTATATATGGAAATGAAGCTCAAAAAAAATTATAAGAAATATTTATTTTTTATTAATAAATTATATGCTGTGGTTATTATTTCCATTATAACTGGTTATTATATAGGACAAATTTTTTATACTCAACCTCCTGGTATGTTCAGTTTAAGGTCAGATGTCTACATGGAAGAAACAGGAGCTATATCGCGTGGTTACGGTGAATTTGATGCTTTTTGTGATTATCTTGATAAGAATGACCCTAATGCCACTGTATATGCATATTTTTCCGATGCAAATTATTTTGAATTTCGTGGTTATAAAGTGTATTCTGATGCTAGACCAGAATTGTACGTTGACAATACAAGTGAGGGTTTAAGCATTATTATGAATGACTATGCATTAACATTTGGAATAGATCTTTACACGTATAATATTTTTGATTCCTATGATAAAGATACATCATATCTATCATATGAAGATTATGGGCGCTTCTTAGACCTAATAGATACTGATTACTTTTTAATTAGTGTAGATAGTAGTTTTCTTTTATATTATCTCGATAATAATATAAAAGAATATGAACTTGTAATAAAAAGCAATAATTTTAGATTTTATCATAAGATCAAATGATATTATAATTAATCTATATTTATTTGAGGTATAGTTATATTAGGTATTGTCTCTATAGTTATGTATTATTTTATGTCGTATATTGAAACAAAAATAACAAGATCTAGATGATCTTGTTATTTTATTTTAATTATGTATTTCTGTTACTTCTATCCCTAAAATAGCATTATTTAAGTTATCTAATGATGTTATAACAGCTCTATTACCTGATGTTTCAACAAAGTTTAAGGCTGCCATCATTTTAGGAAGCATACTTCCTTTTGCAAAATGACCTTCATCAATATACTGTTTTGCTTGAGTTACTGAAACGCTTCCAACTTTTGTAGCATGCTCTGTGCCATAATTAAGCTCAGCTTGATTTACATTAGTAAGAATCACTAACAAATCCGCTTTAAGTTCTATAGCCATTAATGAACTAAGTAGGTCTTTATCAATAACTGCATTAGCTCCTTTTGCTTCATTTTGTTTATATATTGGAATTCCGCCACCGCCACCTGCGATAACGATGTGTCCAGTACTAAGTAGATCTTTAATTGTTTCAATTTCAATTATTTCGACTGGTTTTGGACTTGCTACTACTTTTCTATATCCACGACCCGCATCTTCAATATATTTTTCTCCACTTTCTTCCATTAATCTTTCAGCCATTTTTTTACTATAAAATGGACCAACTGGTTTAGATGGATTTTTAAATGATTGATCATTTCTATCAACTACAACTTGCGTAATAATTGTAACTATCTTTTTTTCAAGTCCTTCTTCTTCAAGAACATCTCTTAGTCCTTTTTGAAGATGATATCCTATATAACCTTGACTCATTGCAGTGCACTCTGGAAATGGCATATAAGGAATATCCTCATTTTGGTATGAATCCTCAAAAGCTAAGTTAATAATTCCAACTTGTGGTCCATTCCCATGACCAATAATTATCTCATGACCTTCCTTAATTAAAGGAACAACATTTTTCACAGCTTTTTTAATTAATGTTTGTTGTTCTTTAGGGTTGTTTCCTAAGGCATTACCACCAAAAGCTATAACTATTCTACTCACTGTATATTTCTTCCTTCAGGAATTTGCTGAGTTATACAATGAATATTTCCACCACCTAACAAGATTTCTCTTGCATAGATTGGTTCTATTACTCTATCAGGATATAATTGTTGAAGCACTTTAATTGCATTACTATCAGCTTTATCATCAAATACTGGTAATGCAATAAATCCATTTCCAGTATAATAATTTACATAAGAAGCTGCTAACCTGTCGCCCTCTTGGCGAGGAAGTGTACCATCAATAGCATCGACTCCCATGCTTTCAGGTTTAGTTATTAAAATTGGTGTTGGAGTAAGCAATTTATGAATTTCTAGTTTGCGTCCTTTCGCATCAGTTTCATTACTTAAATACTGATAAGCATCATAACTTCTCTGATATTGTGGGTCATTTTCATCATCGGTCCAAGCAAGAACTACTACACCTGGTTTAACAAAGTTACACATATTATCTACATGTCCTGTTGTTTCGTCATTATAAATGCCCGATGGCAACCATAATATTTTTTCACATCCAAGATAGTCACACAATTTTTTCCCTATTTCTTCTTTTGTCATGTTACTATTACGACCTGCTGAAAGAAGACATTCTTCAGTAGTCATAACTGTTCCATCGCCATCAACATGAATTGAACCACCTTCAAGTATAAAGTCATCCAAACGATAACGATCTACTTGTTCTAGTTCACTCATTTTTTTTGCAACCTTATCATCTTGATCCCAAGGAAAATAAAGTCCATCTATAAATCCACCCCACGCGTTAAATTGCCAATCTACTGCTCTTACTTCACCTTGATTATTAATTAAAAATGTAGCTCCACAATCTCTAATCCAAGAATCATTACTGCTCATTTCAATTACTTTTACATAATCTGCTAGCATATTTCTTGCATTATCATATTGCTCTTTAGAAACGCATACAGTTGTAGGTTCATATTTACCAATAATATTAGCTACTTCAGTAAATACTTTCTGTGCGGGTTTAGCGCCATTTCTCCAGTTATCAGGTCTTTCAGGCCATATTATATATGTACCAGTATGCCTTTCAAACTCAGCCGGCATCCAAAACCCATCAGCTTTTGGAATGCTTTCTAACCTTTTCAAAAATTAACCTTCTTTCTTCACTCTAAATGCTAATAATTCTTGAATAACAATTGACACTAATACACCAATAATAAGTGGCATATTCGCACTTATTGAATCTGGAGTAAAGTCAATAAATAATGTAAAAATAATACCTGCTATTAACATTACCATTGGTAACCAAGTAATTAAATTTAAAATAAATGAATTACCTGGAACTTTATATGATCTTTCTGTTTTATCTGTTTTTCTTAGTTTTAAGAATGCTGGAAATAGAGGTATATAACTAATTAATAATGTTACTAAACTAAAACTAAAGAATGTCCAAAATAAATTAGATGCTGTATCACTTAATTGTCCTAAAACAATACCTGCAACAATAATTACTGTGGCTACTACACCATTAATAATTGAAGCCATATATGGAGTTCCATTCTTATTTGACTTAGCAAATAATTTTGGAAGTCCACCATCTTCAGCAGAATATTTTGCAACACTGTTAACACCAAATGACCAAGAAACGATATTAGCAACCATTGTATATATAAACATTAAACCTACTGCAATAACAATAACTCTTACTAAGTCAGCATTTACGCCTAAGCTAGTAAGTAAAATTGTAAATGATTCAGTTATTCCTGATGCTTCTGCTTGCTCAGTAGTCATTGCTATATTTACACCAGTAGCTGGTAATATATAAAATAATGCCATTAAGGCTCCACCGATTATTAAAGCCTTAGGAATTTCTTTTTTAGGATTTTCCATATCATCAGTAAAGGTAGCTACAACTTCAAAACCTAAAAAATTAAATATAATTACAGAGATAAATGATAAACCTGCCAAATCTAAACTTGGTAATAAATCACTTAAACTTTGGATTGGATTAGCACTTTCACCGGTTTTAGCATATACATATATACCTAAAATACCAAGTGAAACCATAAATAATATCTTAAAGAATGTACCAATGTTTACAATCCATTTGCTTTCGCCAATTCTTTGTGTTCCTAAGAAAGAAACAAGCCATGTATAACCAAGTTGTAATATTACTAGCCATAAAAGTGATAATTCTATTTCAAATATACCCATAACCACATCAGTTACAGCTACTGCAAGTGATGCAATCCATAATGGGAAGTTAACCCAATAGTTCCAAGCAACACGAGCTGCCCATTTTTTACCAAATGCTTTTTTTACCCAATCATACATACCACCTTCACTTTGAAAAGTACTTCCAAGTTCTGCCGTAATAAGCCCATATGGTACGCAGAATGCTAATATTAATAAAATCCACCAAAAGTATTGTGAATTACCAATTGCTGCAGAAGGTGTAACACTTTCTGCAACTAGTGTAATACATACAGTTGCAAGTATAGCATCAATTAACTTAAATTTTTTCTTTCCACTCATAGACTTTCCTCCATTACTACTTATTTAAATTTGCTTTACAAATCTTAGTAGTTTCCTCCTTCTTATCCATGAAATAAACTAGTAACGCTCTCATAGCAGTCAATCTGTTTTCAGCTTGATCAAATGCTATAGAAACATTTGAATCCATTACTTCATCAGTAACTTCTTCATTTCTTGTTGCTGGTAAACAATGTAAAAATTTTGAATTTTCTCCACCTTTTTTCATCATTTCCATATCAACTTGATATTTAGGATAGAAAATTGCTTTTCTCTCCTCTTCTGGTAATTCAGACTCATATAAGCCATACCAAACATCCGTATAAATAAAATCTGCACCTGTGATAGCTTCATCTTCATTATCAGTAACTAAAAATGTACCTCCTGAAATTTTGCAGTTTTTTAAAGCAATTTGTTGGTAATCATTATTCAATTGAAATCCTTTTGGACCGAAATGAACAAAATGTCCTCCTAATTTAGTAATAATCATCATAAGTGACGCACAAACTTGAGTAGCATCTCCCACAAATACTACCTTGCAATCTTCAATTTTTTTACCTTTTGGTAAGTGCTCTAACATGGTAATGATATCTCCCATTTCTTGTGTAGGATGATTATAATCACTCATACCATTGATTACAGGGATTGTTGCATTCTTAGCTAGTTGAACAATAGTCTCATGCTTCTGAACACGAGCCATAAGTACATCTACTAAACGTGAAAGCACTTTAGCAGTATCGTACAAAGATTCATGTTTTCCAAGTTGAATTTGTCCTGGAGCTAAATACTGAGCATGACCACCTAATTGTGTCATTGCTGTCTCAAACGAGACACGCGTTCTTGTTGATGGTTGTTCAAAAATCATTCCTAAAGTTTTATGATATAACACATTTAGTGGATAACCAGCTTTAATATTTTCTTTAATTAGTAATCCTAAACTCGCTATATCTAATAACTCTTCTTTTGTGAAATCTGAAGTATCAACAAAGTTATTAACTCTAACCATAAAATCCTCCTATTCTATTATCATAAGCATATCACTATTTTGTAAAAAATGCTAGTATGTCATAAATAAATATATTCCAATCTATGTATATATGTATATCACTTTGCTCTTGCTTAATTTTATTATTTCCACGCGTATTTGCTATTTAAAGCTATAGTCAATATTAGAACATATTTAAAAAATAGAAGTTTATATTTAATCTGCCTTTTTTGTTATATTTTAAGAGTACTTTTAATAAATATATATCTTATATAATTAGATACTGTTTTTTAAAATGTTAGTTCTTTTATATATTTCAACTATTTATATAAATAATAGAAGTTTGTTGTTTAATAAATATAAATTTGTGCTATAATCTATATCGTGAGGAGGATTTCCATGGACATTTTTAAAAAATATGGGCCTTATAAATTGATTACAATGGGATTCCTTTTGTGTATTATTATTGGCAGTATCTTATTATGGCTACCTATTTCGCATAATGACGGTGTAAATGTATCTTTCGTAGATGCTTTTTTTACCACCGTAAGTGCTATATGTGTAACTGGACTTGCATCAATTGATCTAGCTAACTCCTTTAATTTGTTTGGAAAAATAATTGTTGCCTTACTTATTCAAATAGGAGGATTAGGAGTAGTTTGTGCTGCGACGAGTTTAATCATAATTTCTGGTCAAAAAATAGGAATTAAAAAGCGTATGCTTATAATGAACTCTCTTAATTTAAATTCACTAAAAGGTGTCGTAAAATTCGTTAAAACAGTTATTAAAATAACTTTTACTATTGAATTAATTGGTGCAGTTTGTTCTTTTATCGTTTTCATAAAAGATTATGACTTTTTAAGAGCAATTGAGATTAGTATATTTCATTCTATATCCGCATTCAATAATGCTGGGTTTGATATACTAGGTGATTTTCAAAATTTATCAAACTATAGAGATAATATTCTAATAAATCTAATTACTTGTTCTTTAATTGTTTTAGGAGGATTAGGATTTATTGTAATAAATGATGTATTGGAAAAAAAGAATATTCATAAATTACAATTACACTCTAAAATAGTAATTAAGACAACATTTATTTTAATTATAGTAGGTACTTTATTAATAAAGTTAACTGGAGATTTAACTTTATTAGAATCATTATTTCTAAGTATTTCTTCTAGAACAGCAGGATTTAATACATATCCAATTAGTATGCTTGGAATTTCATCACTATTAGTTGTCATGATTCTCATGTTTATTGGTGCGTCACCAAGTTCAACAGGTGGTGGTATTAAAACAACAACTATATATACATTATTTAAAAGTAGTATAGCAATATGCTCGAATAAAGATTGTGAATCTTTTAGACGAAAAATTTCTAGCGATGTTATTAATAAAAGTATGGTAATGTTATTTTCAGGTATCTGTATAGTTTTTATAACTGTTTTTTGCTTAAGTATTAGTGAACCGAATTTTAATTTATCAAATATTTTATTTGAATCAATAAGTGCTTTTGGCACTGTTGGTTTATCAACAGGAATTACACCAGAATTAGCTACGATAAGTAAAATAATTCTAGCTATAACAATGTTTGCTGGTCGCATAGGACCACTTACTCTACTTGCAATATGGTCAAAGAAAGGAAAATCTAATGTTAGCTATCCAGAAGAGAACATTATGATAGGTTAATATATAATGAAAAAACAAAAATCATCCATTGAATATGGAATAATAGGTCTAGGAACTTTTGGTATGAGCCTTGCTAAAGAATTGTCTGAAGCAGGGAAAGAAGTAATAGTATTAGATCATGATGAAAATAAAATTAAATCAATTAAAAATATTGTTGATGAGGCCTTTTTAGTAAAAGAACTTGATAAAGAAACACTTGAAGAAACTGGTATTCAAAACTGTGAAAATGTCATTGTTTGCATATCAAAAGATGTAGCCGTTAGTGTTTTAACCACTTTAACAGTTATAAATATGGAAGTCCCAAGAGTTATTGCTAAAGCGACAAGTGATGAACAAGGTATAATACTTGAAAAATTAGGTGCTGAAGTTATTTATCCTGAAAAAGATATGGCGATAAGATTAGCAAATAAATTACTAAAATCAAAATCATTAGATTATATTACTCTAAATGGAAATGTAACTGTCGCAGAATTTAAAATTCCGGAAGAAGTTGCCGGTAAAACAGTTCAAAATTGTAATATTAGAGAACATTTTAATCTAAATATAATAGCTGTTGAGAACAATGATAACACAATAACGGAAGTACATCCTGAGTATATACTTAAAAAAAGTGACTTAATTGTTGTCGTTGGTTCGAACAAAAACATCCATCGTCTTGAAAAAAAATATTATAGTGAAGAACAATAATATTTTTGTTGCAAATAATTTATTTTAATGATAGAATGTTTTTAGAACGGATGTGGTTGTATGATACACGTTTCTAATTCTAAAATTATTGGTGAATTATATAAAAGAGAGTGTACTTTTTAGTGCCCTCTTTTTTTTATGAGGTGGAGGAGTAAAAATGAATACTGAATTGTTAGATAAGTTAAAAGAATTGGCAAAGAAAGAAATCAGCCTTAATGATATATGTAAAATGTTAAACTTAAATGAATATGAAATTTTAAATCTTGTCGCAGAACTACGTAAGGAAGGAATAAATATTATTACAAAACGAAAAGACGATGATATTTATATGTTTAATGAAGGTGAAAAAGACCCCTTAGAAGAGACTTCATACTCTTTTAAAACTAATGATAAACATGAAATAAGTTTCGTAGTAATTTCTGATACAAGAATTGGATCTAAGTCACAGCAGTTATCTATTTTAAATGATATCTATACAAATGCTAATAAAATGGGTGTCAAGAATGTTCTTCATTGCGGAAATATTACAGAAGGCTTATATCCAATAAATAATAAGTATGCTCATACTTTATTTCTAGATGATACATGGATTCAGGTAAATTATGTTGCTGAAAATTACCCGAAAATTGATGGTATAAAAACATATTTTATTACAGGAGTTAAAGATGAAACTCACTTAAAGAAGAAAAAAATAAACATTGGAAAACGTATAAGTGAAGCGCGTGAAGATATGATATACTTAGGCGCAAACACTTGTAACATATATATTGATAAAGTGAAGGCTTTAATGTTAAATTTGAACTTAGCTAAAACATATACTACTTCATATAGGCCACAACAAATAATTAATTCATTTCGTAGTGAAGATAAACCAGATATTATATTATATGGTGGTTTATTACAAATGGAAAAGTTTAATTATCGTGATGTACATTGTATAACTATACCAAGCGTAACTGCTACCACAGAAGAAATGATTCAAAAAAGACACAGTAATACAATTGGTGTGTGGTATATAAATATAAAAACAAATGAAAAGGGATTCATAGAATCTATAAATGCTGTCGCTTCTCCATACTATATTACAAATAAAGATGATTATACAAAAGCCAAAGTTTTAAAATTAGCAAAGGAGATTAAGTAGTATGGAAAAAGAAGAACGTTTAAAAAAAGATATTGATAATACTTTTGTTGAAAAAGTATATAGAATCATTAAAAATGGGATGCCTATAGAAGAATTTATTAAGATATTAGATTGTTCTTATGAAGAAGGAATTGGCATAATTGAGTTATGCCGTGTACAAGGGAAAAAAATAGAATTAGTGACTAATGAAAAAAATGATATAATTATTCAAAAAATAACGATGAAGAAAAGTGCAAACAATTATATTAAACCTAATTATGAAGATTTGATAAATACTAAATTATGTATTGTATCAGATACTCATCTTGGAAATATTCATCAACAATTACATTTATTAAATAAAGTATATGAAGAAGCAAATAGAAGAAATATTGATACTGTTCTTCATTGTGGAGATTTGGTAGATGGTGACTATCTATCAATAAGAAAAGAGCAAGGAAGACAGATGTTCTTAAGAGGATTCGATGAACAGGCAGGATATGTAGTTGATATGTATCCTGAAGTTGAAGGAATTACAACAAAATTCATTCTAGGAAGTCATGATGAAACACATTATAAAAATGGTGGAGCAACATTAGGATACTGGATACCGAAATGTAGAAACGACATGGAATATTTAGGACAGGACTCTGCAACAATTAAAGTTAATGGTGTCAGAATTACTCTTGACCACCCAGGTGATGGTTCTAGTAAATCATTATCCTATAAACCTCAAACAAGAATAGAAGAATTAGAGTCTGGGCAAAAGCCAAAAATTTTACTAATTGGGCATTACCATAAAAGTTATTATTTCTTACATAGAAATGTACATTCTATAGAAGTTCCATGTTTTTGTGATAAAACCCAATTTCAGCAGAAAAAAGGACTAACCAATATTATTGGTGCTTATTTCCTAGATATTTATTCAGATAAAAAAGGAAACATCCAATTCTTTGAACCTGAAGAAATTATATTTGGAAATGAAGATATGTGGGATGAAGTAGGTAAGGATAAAAAGAAAGTCAAAAAATTAACACTAAAAAAAGAATCACTTTAATTTGTGATTCTTTTATTTTAATTCATCTGTTGCTTTTGCATTTAAATTTAAATTAGATATTCGACCCAACTTATAAGCAAAATATCCAGCTGCTCCTATCATAGCAGCATTGTCAGTACAATACTTAATTTGTGGAACAACTAAATGATAACCTTCTGCTTCACAAACACTATTCAATTTAGCACGTAATCCCCTATTTGCGGATACTCCACCAGCAACAATCAAATTATTAACATTATATTCTTTCATTGCTCTAATAGTCTTCTTAACTAAAATATTAACTACTCTATTCTGGTATGAGCATGCTAAATTTGCATTATCGATCATATTTCCTCTTTGCCATTCATTATGCACTAAATTAATTACTGCACTCTTAAGTCCACTAAAACTAAAGTTATATGTTTCATCATCTAAAGGCGTTGGTAAATCATAGGTATCCTTTCCTTCAAATGCAATTCTATCGACAAGTGGCCCACCTGGATATGGCAAATCCATTACTCTTGCTACCTTATCATACGCCTCACCAACAGCATCATCTAAAGTTCCACCTAACTTCTCAAAAGAATAATCCTCTTTCATTAAAATTATTTCAGTATGCCCACCACTTACTACTAGTGCGATTAGTGGGAACTTCATAGGTTCAACTAAATTATTTGCATATATATGTCCCGCTATATGATGAACTGGAACAAGTGGTTTATTATATAAGTATGAAATCATTTTTGCCGCTTGCATACCTACAAGAAGAGAACCAATTAAACCAGGCCCATAAGTAACTGCTATAGCATCTACTTCTTCAATACGCATATTTGCTTTTTTTAAACATTCCTCAATAACCATAGTAATATTTTCGACATGATGTCTGCTGGCTATCTCAGGAACAACTCCACCAAACTGTGCATGAATATCCATTTGTGAAAGAACAACTGTTGCTATTTCTTCATAACCATTTCTTATAATAGAAACACTTGTTTCATCACAACTAGATTCAAATGCCATTATATATGTGTCTTTCATGTTATTACATCTCCCTTATCATTAATATTGCATTTTCATTATTATAATAATTATTTCTTTTTGCTACTTCTTTAAATCCATTAGTATTATAAAATTTAATTGCTCCAGTATTTGACTCTCTAACTTCTAGAGTGATATTAAAGCAATTATTTTTTATAGCTTCAGTAAATACATAATCCATTAAAAACGATGCAATATTAATTCTTCTATTTTTAGGGTTTACAAAAATATATTCAATTTCTATTCTGTCATAAATCAAATCATAACTTAAAAAACCTACTGCTTCATTATCTTTATAATATACTAAATATTTTGAGTAAACACCAATATCTAATATTGATGTATCAAATTGCTTTAAAAAAGAATTTATTAATTCAACATCACTTGTTTCTTTAATCATTATTCTGACTCTTTAATAAATTAGCTTCAGCTTCTGTCATTTTTAAATATCTGGGATTTATTTCATGTGGATTAATACTGATATCATTTTTATGTTTGTTTACTATTTTTAACACATCAATATTGGATTTAATTGTATTATCAAAAAAATTAATATTATCATCAGTAACAAAAGTACACAATCCATCTTTTGGTAAATTATTTTTTAAACTCTCCAAACTTATATATGAATCTGAAAGTACAGAGTCAAGATTACTATCATATATTCCCGAATAAACACAATCCCTGCGTGCATCTATCATTGTCACAACATATGGTGTATCAAACTTAGTAGATGCTAATGTTTCTAAACTAGAAATCGGAATAATTTTTTTATTCTTAGCCCATGCAAAAGTTTTCGCAATAGTTACGCCTATTCTTACACCTGTAAACGATCCAGGACCTGTAACAATATAAATTTTATCTATATCAGTTGGAAGTATTTCTGCATCATCAATACACTTTTGAATAATTTCAAATATTCTAACTGATAAATCAGACTTCAATTCGTCATTATAAAAAGTTTTGACCATATTTTGTTCTTCATTTATAACACTAACAATTAGTTTTGAATTAGATGTGTCTAGAAATAAACTCATCATATTACTGCCTCACAAAGCTCCTCATATTTCTTTCCATGTGGTTCAAGAATAAGTACTCTTTTGTTTTCATCAGCAACTACAAACTTTATGTCTAATCGCTCTTTAGGCAAGATATCTTTTATTGTATCTGCCCATTCAATAGCAACTACTCCACCCTTAGTAAAGTAATCTTCTATTCCAATACTATCAGAATTACCATCTAAACGATAAACATCCATATGATATAAAGGTAACTCACCCTCTGAATATTCCTTTATAATTGTAAAAGTAGGAGATGTTATTGTCTCCTCTATTCCTAAGGCATTAGCTAACCCTTTTACGAACATAGTTTTTCCACTACCTAATTCCCCATTTAAGCAAATAATCATATTTGGAAATTTTTCTGATTCAAAATTTTGAGCCAATGCGATTGTTTCCATATCGCTTTTTGTTGTTATCTTATATTCCATTTCAATCACCATTATAATTATAACAAAAATAAAATACCTATTACAATATTATTTGTAATTATGATGTAAAAACTAAAAAAGAAGTTAACCTTCTTTTATACTTTTATATTTACTTTTTCCATTCCTGAATATAGTTTTGCTTCCTCAGTATCAAATTTTAAGACTACCTTAGAAGTATTTCTTATTCCTGGAGGAAAAATATCTTCCGAAACATTTATTTCTTCAGAAGTAGTTATAGAGAAGTGTCCCTCTAGACTAACACCAACATACTCAAGTGCATTATAAAAATATACAGATCCAATCTTTCTCTTTATTATATTTTGTACTTTTTCTGTATCAAAACCAGTTGTGAAATATATAGTCTTAAAGTCATTATTTTTTATCTTTGTCAATGCAGTAGAGTGTGGCATTTTTTTTCTTCCCACTGTTGTTACAACAGCTATATTTTGGCTATCAATCAAATTGCAAATTAAATCTATATAATTATTTTCTTTCATATAGTTCCCTTCTATTATAAACAATAGTATATCCATAATTTAACAATAGTATATCCAAAATCAAAAAAAATAACCAATAAAAAAACTATTTGAAAAATCAAATAGTTAAATAAACCAAAAAAAATTAGCAACTACCTATTTTCGCTTACACTATCTTCGGCGTAAAAGAGCTTAACTTCTGTGTTCGAGATGGGAACAGGTGTATCCTCTTTGCTATTGTTACTAATTTAATATTAGAGAAATAATTCTCTGAAAACATGATAATGTGGATCACAAATTAATATGGGATTAAATCCTCGTTCTATTAGTATTAGTCAGCTCAACATGTTGCCATGCTTCCACCTCTAACCTATCAACCTCATCGTCTTTGAGGGAACTTACTTTATTAAAAATGGGAAAACTCATCTTGAAGTTGGCTTCCCGCTTATATGCTTTCAGCGGTTATCCATTCCATACATAGCTACTCTGCACTGCCACTGGCGTGACAACAGATACACCAGAGGTATGTCCGTTCCGGTCCTCTCGTACTAGGAACAGCTCTCCTCAATTTTCCTACGCCCACGACGGATAGGGACCGAACTGTCTCACGACGTTCTGAACCCAGCTCGCGTGCCACTTTAATGGGCGAACAGCCCAACCCTTGGAAGCGACTTCACCTCCAGGATGTGACGAGCCGACATCGAGGTGCCAAACACTACCGTCTATGTGAACTATTGGGTAGTATCAGCCTGTTATCCCCGGGGTAACTTTTATCCGTTAAGCGACGACCATTCCATTCTGAATCGCCTGATCACTAAGTCCTGCTTTCGCACCTGCTTGACTTGTAGGTCTCGCAGTCAAACTCCCTTATACCTTTACACTCTTCGAATGATTTCCAACCATTCTGAGGGAATCTTTGAGCGCCTCCGTTACTCTTTGGGAGGCGACCGCCCCAGTCAAACTGCCCACCAGACACTGTCCCTATACCGGATTCACGGTACCAGGTTAGAAATCCAGTTCATTAAGGGTGGTATTCCAAAGGTGACTCCACTAAAACTGGCGTTTTAGTCTCATAGTCTCCCACCTATTCTCTACATAATGAACCGAATTCCAATATCAAGCTGCAGTAAAGCTCCACGGGGTCTTTCCGTCCTGTCGCGGGTAACCTGCATTTTCACAGGTATTAAAATTTCACCGAGTCTATGGTCGAGACAGTGCCCAGATCGTTACACCTTTCGTGCGGGTCGGAACTTACCCGACAAGGAATTTCGCTACCTTAGGACCGTTATAGTTACGGCCGCCGTTCACTGGGGCTTCAATTCAAACCTTCGAATATCGACTTGCGTCCATCTAAGCTCTCCTCTTAACCTTCCAGCACTGGGCAGGCGTCAGCCCCTATACATCATCTTTCGATTTAGCAGAGACCTGTGTTTTTGGTAAACAGTCGCCTGGGCCTATTCACTGCGGCTAGATTGCTCTAGCACCCCTTATCCCGAAGTTACGGGGTCATTTTGCCGAGTTCCTTAACCATAGTTCTCTCGCTCACCTTAGGATACTCTCCTTGCCCACCTGTGTTGGTTCTCGGTACAGGCACCTATATAATTAGCCCTAGAAACTTTTCTTGGAAGCATAGCGTCAGAGGACTTCGGTCCCGAGGGACCTTCGCCATCACACTTCATCTGTATCGTATACGGATTTTCCTTTATACTAGACTTTGTGCTTAGACCAGAATCCATTAACTGGATCCTCCTAGCTTTCTCCGTCATTCCATCAGTTATATAGGTGGTACAGGAATATAAACCTGTTGTACATCGACTACGCCTTTCGGCCTCGCCTTAGTCCCTGACTTACCCTGGGAGGACGAACCTTCCCCAGGAAACCTTAGGCAAACGGTGGATGGGATTCTCACCCATCTTGCGCTACTCATACCGGCATTCTCACTTCTAACCGCTCCAGCCGTCCTCACGATCGACCTTCTCCGCTGTTAGAACGCTCCCCTACCACTTACTATAAAATAGTAAATCCGCAATTTCGGTAATATACTTAGCCCCGGTACATCTTCGGCGCAGTGTCACTCGACTAGTGAGCTATTACGCACTCTTTAAAGGATGGCTGCTTCTAAGCCAACCTCCTAGCTGTTTTGACAACTCCACATCCTTTCCCACTTAGTATATATTTTGGGACCTTAATTGGCGGTCTGGATTCTTTTCCTTTTGCGCACGGACGTTATCACCCGTGCACTGACTGCTGAGTATACTTTCCTTGGCATTCGGAGTTTGATTATAATCAGTACAGCTAGACGCCGCCATCTCATATTCAGTGCTCTACCTCCAAGGTGCTTCTTCTCAACGCTAGGCCTAAACCTATTTCGGGGAGAACCAGCTATATCCGAGTTCGATTGGAATTTCACCTCTAGCCACAAGTCATCCGCGCACGTTTCCTTGTACGTCGGTTCGGACCTCCAGTATCTGTTACGATACCTTCATCCTGCTCATGGCTAGATCACTCGGTTTCGGGTCTAATCCATCATACTAATTCGCCCTATTCAGACTCGCTTTCGCTTCGGCTCCGTCTCTTCAACTTAACCTTGCATGATAAATTAACTCGCCGGTTCATTCTGCAAAAGGCACGCCATCACCCATTAACGGGCTTTGACTTTTTGTAAGCGTATGGTTTCAGAATCTATTTCACTCCCCTCCCGGGGTTCTTTTCACCTTTCCCTCACGGTACTTGTTCACTATCGGTCACTAGAGAGTATTTAGCCTTGCGGGATGGTCCCCGCGGATTCCGACAAGATTACACGTGTCTCGCCGTACTCAGGATACCTTACAGAGCTTACAGTATTTCGACTACAGGACTATCACCTACTACGGTCAAGCTTCCCAACTTGTTCATCTATACTATAAATTTCTAACTCTTAATGTAAAGTCCTACAACCCCAGTCCGTAGACTGGTTTGGGCTCTTCCCTTTTCGCTCGCCACTACTAAGAGAATCGATTTTTCTTTCTTTTCCTCCGGTTACTAAGATGTTTCAGTTCACCGGGTTGCTTATATATACCTATGTATTCAGTATACATTACCTACGCATTACCATAGGTGGGTTCCCCCATTCGGAGATCTCCGGATCAAAGTGTACTTACCACTCCCCGAAGCATTTCGCTGTTTGTCGCGTCCTTCATCAGCTTCTAGTGCCAAGGCATTCACCATACGCCCTTAGCAATTTAATCACCATTTGTTTGTTTAAAAATTTTTCCTAATTTGTGAGTTATTTTAATGTCTAACGCCTCGCGAGCGTTAAACTACCACATTATCAAGTTTTCAAAGAACTATTTAGAGAATTTCTTCTCTAACTGAGAGAATAATCTCTCAAAACTAAGCAAAATTGTCATTTAATCTAAGTTAAGACACACTCGTATTTTCGTATAAATCTTTCTCCATAGAAAGGAGGTGATCCATCCCCACCTTCCGGTAGGGATACCTTGTTACGACTTCACTCCAGTTACTTGTCCTACCTTCGTTGGCCCCCTCCTAAAAGGTTAGGCTACCAACTTCGGGTATTACAAACTCCCATAGCGTGACGGGCGGTGTGTACAACACCCGGGAACGTATTCACCCTGGCATTCTGATCCAGGATTACTAGCGATTCCAACTTCATGGAGTCGAGTTGCAGACTCCAATCCGAACTGGGACTGGTTTTATAGATTTGCTCCACCTCACGGTATTGCCTCTCTTTGTACCAGCCATTGTAGCACGCCTGTTGCCCTAGACGTAAGGGGCATGATGATTTGACGTCATCCCCACCTTCCTCCGGTTTGTCACCGGCAGTATCTTTAGAGTTCTCAACTAAATGTTAGCAACTAAAGATAAGGGTTGCGCTCGTTATCGGACTTAACCGAACATCTCACGACACGAGCTGACGACAACCATGCACCACCTGTCACCCGGGTAACCTCCACTATATTTCTATAGCTTTGCCGGGGATGTCAAGTCTAGGTAAGGTTCTTCGCGTATCTTCGAATTAAACAGCATGCTCCACCGCTTGTGCGGGTGCCCGTCAATTCCTTTGAGTTTCAGTCTTGCGACCGTACTACTCAGGTGGATTACTTAATGCGTTAGCTTCAGCACCGGTTTCCCGACACTTAGTAATCATCGTTTACAGCGTGGACTACTAGGGTATCTAATCCTATTTGCTCCCCACGCTTTCGTGCATCAGCGTCAGTAATGGCCCAGTAAGCCGCCTTCGCCACTGGTGTTCCTTCTAATATCTACGCATTTAACCGCTACACTAGAAATTCCACTTACCTCTACCATACTCAAGTCTACCAGTTTCTAAAACGAACTGAGGTTAAGCCCCAGGCTTTAATTTTAGACTTAATAAACCGCCTACGCACCCTTTACACCCAATAAATCCGGATAACGCTCGCCCCCTACGTATTACCGCGGCTGCTGGCACGTAGTTAGCCGGGGCTTTCTGGTAAGATACCGTCAGCACAGTATCATTTCCTATACTGTGGTTTCGTCTCTTACAACAGAGTTTTACGATCAATAAGACCTTCATCACTCACGCGGCATTGCTCGTTCAGGGTTTCCCCCATTGACGAATATTCCTAACTGCTGTCTCCCGTAGGAGTCTGGGCCGTGTCTCAGTCCCAGTGTGTCCGTTCAGCCTCTCAGCTCGGATACGCATCGTTGCCTTGGTAGGCCATTACCCTACCAACTAGCTAATGCGCCGCAAGCTCATCCTAAAGTGAAGCTTTAAAGGCTCCTTTTAGCATATCTAGTTATCTAAATATGAATCATCCGGTATTAGCAGTCATTTCTAACTGTTGTCCCAGTCTTTAGGGTAGATTACCCACGTGTTACTCACCCGTCTGCCACTAAGTGAATTTAAATCTGACTTTGTGCAAGCACTCCATCTTCATTAGTTCACTTCGTTCGACTTGCATGTCTTAGGCATGCCGCCAGCGTTCATCCTGAGCCAGGATCAAACTCTCCAAAAAAAATAAAATTATTTCTAATTAAATTTTGAATTGTTTTGTATCCCAACTTAAATTGAAATTGACATTTTGCTCAGTTTTCAAAGATCATTCATTTCTTATTTCTAAGT